>JAZRSL010000034.1:0-50488 GCA_045651505.1 Candidatus Gastranaerophilaceae bacterium
CTTCTCTGACAATAGCTTGAGCTAAAACAGAAGCAGTAGTTGTACCATCACCAGCAACATCATTTGTTTTTGATGAAACTTCTTTAAGAAGTTGAGCCCCAGCGTTTTCTAATCCGTCTTGTAACTCGATTTCTTTTGCAATAGTTACACCGTCGTTAACGATTTGTGGTGCACCAAATTTCTTTTGTAAAATAACGTTTCTGCCTTTTGGTCCAAGTGTAACTTTAACCGCATCAGCAACAGCGTCTATACCTTTAAGAAGCGATTTTCTTGCTTCTTCTTCAAAAACTATACGTTTTGCCATTTTATTTTCTCCTATAATTAGTAGTTTTTCCTTGAGGCTGACTAGTTGTATTTTTTCAATTAATAAAAAGACTTCTGTCAACCGACAACATATCTACAAGCGTAGCACTATTCTACTATTGCTAGTGCATCTTTGATTGAAAGGATTTTGTATTCAACACCATCCATTTTTACATCTGTGCCAGCGTATTTAGCATAAAGAACAACATCACCAACTTTAACTTCCATAGGCTCTTTTTCGCCTTTGTCGTTAGTTTTTCCTTCTCCAACAGCTACAACTTCACCTTTTTGAGGTTTTTCTTTTGCGCTATCTGGAATAAAAATACCACCTGAAGTTTGTTCTGTATCTTCAATAACTTTAATAACGATTCTGTCTTGTAATGGTTTCAATGCCATAATATAATCCTCCTAATACTAGTACAATTATAGTTATACCCTATTTTTAAAACTTTTGTTCAAATATTAAGATTTTTTTAATTATTCAGAATAAGATTTGTCTTTACAATTCTTAATAAATTCAAAGGGAAAAGGCAATTTTTTGAAAAATATATACTTTATATATATGTAAGAGTTATATAAGCAATGAGAGATTTTAAAATGGCAGCAGTTTATTCAGCAATCGAAAGAAATAAAAAACCAGCAGGTGCTTTAGAAATTCCTGAAAACTTTGATTTCTATTATTTAAATAAAAAAGATAGACAAATGAGATTCAACAATGGTGGTGATCCTATCTACGCTATCTTTGATAAATTAGAGCAAAGACCTCTTTCTAAAATTGCTAAAGATTTCGTTAAAGAATTAAAAGATGACGCAATCAAATTCGTTTCTACTGTTTTAAAATAATAATTACTTTTTTCTTTTATTTCTGTCATGATCTGGAACGAATACACTAAAAACATAATTTTCTTCAGTTTTAGAAATACGTTTTGAATATAATCTTATTCTGCCAAATTTTCCAACGAGCCTTAGTTCTTTGCTATATTTTTTGTTTTCCACCCAATCATCTATACCAAATTCGCTACTACTACCAGATACTTTACCTGCAGCTTTCTCAATAGCATTGAGAATCTCAATACACATTGTCTCATCAGAAAATATTTTTTTCTTCAATTTCTGAGTTAAAGTAATCTGTCTATTTAAATCCTGATTCCAAACTATTGTATCCTTTGTTAAATAATCTTGTTTTATAATTTGATCTAATATTCTTTTTTCAAATGTAGAACCTTTTGGATTAAAAATCTCTGTAATTGTAGATAGACTATTAACAGGAGCTTTAGGATCTTTTGCATCTTCCGCGGATATATAGGAATAAGCTTCTACTTTTTTTAGAAATTCAATCGCTTCTTCTTCGCTTATGCCATTTTCTTCATTACCTAAATAATTTCTATATCTTTCAATAACTAAATTTTTTAAAGAATCGTCAGTTTTAGTTACACCAGATAATAACTCTTTATATTCCTTGTTTTCATCTTCAGAAAATTCTGTTAACGTTTCTTCTCCAACTTCTATCGTTGTTTCCAAAGTTTTATTTTCAGCGGCCAAAATTGAAGTAATTTCATTTTTTAAAGGATAAATTTTTTCTTTTGAACAAATTTGATTAACTTCAGCTAGAGTTACTTCTTTTTGAGAAACTTTTTCTAATAACAAGATAAATTTTTTAAGATTAATTTCATCACATTCTTCTGCATTATTAGTAAAATCAATTAATCTCATATAAAGTTCATCATTACTTTCAACTATATTAATATAGTTTTCTAAAGAATCTTTTAAATAATCAACGGTTGTTTTTTCAGGTTGTTTTTCAACTAAAACTTCAGAAGTTTCAGTAATTCCTTCTTCTACTATTTTAACAGATTTAGTAGCAACAACCTTTGCAACTTCGCCTTCATTAACCAACATTTTCAATAACAAAGCTGGTGTCATGGTAATTTCAGGATTTAATTCTTGAATTTTAGTGCTAATTTCTGATTCAAAAACTTCATTAGCGACATCATGTATATATCTTTGTTTCAATATTTCAAGCCTTGCCATAAATTGCCTTTTATCAAAACAACTTCTGTATTCAATAAACAAAGGGTCTTTTTGAGGTACAGGCTCGTCAATATGTCTATACACATCTTGAATAAAATTATTTTGTTCTATATTTAACAGCAATCTAGGTTCTTTTGTTTTATCAATAAAACTTCTTACAACACTACCTTTACCATCCCCTAGTTTATACATCATGTTAAAACTTTTAGCTATATAACGATCAAACAAATCTTTTGTAGAATATCTAATAACTCCTGAATCTACTTTTTGAGAAGAAAAATCATGTTTTCTACCATATACCTCTTTTTTTGCAACTTTTTTTTCTGCAACTCTCAAATTTTTAACAATAGCCAATTCTTCTTCAAAATTTTGTTTTAATTCATCCAAAAGAGCCATTGTCTCAGGGTTAACTTTAGTTCTTACAGAAACAATTTCACCTTGTTCATTAGTCATTTCGTGAACAACATAAAATTCCTTAGCCTTATCAGATTTTAATACTATTCCAGCATAATCAGCATAAGCCTTTACGCTTAGTGGCTTTTTACTTAAAGTCCTTGCTATTTCTTCTAAAGATAAGCCTTTTTCAGCAAGTTCTTGAATTTGTTTTACCTCTTTTTCAGTATTAGCCATTGTTATTCTAACAATAGTTGGCGTAGAAACACCTGTAGCGTCAATTATCTCATTGATAGAAGCTTTTTGTTCTTTTAGCATCAGAATCGTACGTATGATTTCTGCAGTAAGTTGTGTCTTTTCGGCTCTATTATTATTTTTTATCCCCATTTTTTTATAAATTTTTCTTAGATCTCCAAGACTAACTCCATACTTTTCAGATAAATCTATAGTAGTTTTACCAGCCAAAATTTCTTCCATTAGTTTCACTTCATCTATTGCCTCAGCTTTAGATTGTTGAACAAATTTGCCAATCCCTCTTTTTACACACAAATCATCTAATTGTTTTGATTTTAAACCCAAAATTGCCGCAACTTCAGCTTTACTATTAAACTTATTTATCTCAAAAATACGCAAGATATCTTCGTTAGAGAATTCTTCAATTTTTTCTTTTTTCTGTTTTTTTGCAGTTTGAATATTTTCCCTTGCAACAATTCTACTAACTTGCAATTCTGATATTCCAATTTTTTTAGCAATATCTGCTTGAGATAGACCTTGTCCTGCATATTGCTTAATTTTTTGAACATCTAATTCATATTCAGCTTTCATTTTTTTAGGAGGAGCAATAAGCTTAATACCAGCTTTACGAGCTATTTTTTTAATTATAGAATCACTTAATCCTGTTTGATCTACAATCTCAATGACATTAAGACCTTTTTCTGTTAAAACTCTAATTTTTTCTGCATTATCAGAGATTTCTTCTTTTTTGCTTAATACAATTTTACCTTCATCAAGCTGTTTTCCACCCTCAAGTTTAATTTTTTTAGGAGGTCTTCCTCTACGCCTTTTAGGAGCTTCAACAACAGTTGTTTGTTCAGAAACAACCTCTTCAGTTTTTACTTCTTTTGCTTCTACATCAATTACATTTTCTACTTGAGTATTAGATTCTACTTGATTTGAATCCTGAATTGGCATATTTTCTCTAATTAACTTTTCAATTTCTTCTACAGTTAAATCAACCTCTCTTTCACCATCTTTTGTTAACTCTTTCCACAAAGCAGTTGCAGTAGCTAAAACTGCACCACCTAATACCGCCCAAAAAGATTTAGATTTAGTTGCTTTATTCAAAATCTCAACAGATATTTTATTCCCACCCTTAAAAGAAACCTGATTATTAGCTGTTGATTCAAAAGTATCCGTTTGATTCTCATTTTTCCTATAATAACTCTGAGTTTTTAAAGTATTATTTTGTGAAATTTTTTGAATTTTATTTGATAAAACCGTATTGAAATTATTTGAAATAAACACAATTTAACCTTTCTAAAAATACACTATAATCATGTAAAGTAAAAAATACGGTTAAAATTGCCATGAGTTATATATAAAATTAATATTTTTTTACATTTTAAATATTTTTTAAATGTTTAATTTCAAGCTTTGGAGTTAACAATATAGAAATCGCATCAATTCTAAATTTTTTATATTTAGAATTTTCTTGCAAGTACAAATAAACTCCTTTTTTAATATTATCATATTTTGATTTAGTAATAGCTTCAACAGGCTGTCCACAAACATTAGTTTTACGAGTTTTTACTTCGCAAAAAACTAATGTATTTTTATCTAAAGCAATAATATCAATCTCCGAAAAACGAGAAAATCGTTTATTCATTTCAAGAATTTTATATCCTTGTTTTATTAAATATTCACAAGCGATTTCTTCGCCCCTTTTACCAGTTTCAATATTGCTCATATTTGAATTATAACATATAATAGACTAAAATCAGGTTTTGTGAGGTCTAAAATGCTTTTTAATACAAAAAAAACAAATATGGAATTAGAAATAAACGAACAAGTCAAAATTATTCCATATATTTTAAAACAGTATATTAACTCTGAATCAGGCGAAATAAAGCTTAATTTACCTCAAAATATTCAAAAAATAGTAATTGTAGCTAGTGGTTCATCATATCATTGTGCTAGATTTGCAGTTGATTTAGTTGAAAAAATTTCTAAAATTGAAACTCGCGCAATATATTCAAGCGAATTCTTGCTTAAAAATATGATTCCACGAGATGAAAATACCCTATATGTTTTCATAACTCAATCAGGCGAGACAAGTGATACTTTAAAGTCTGTTGAAAGAGTAAAAAAAGAAACATCTTTACCGACTCTATGCATAACAAACGTAGAAAATTCAACAATCTGGAAAGCTTGCGATTATCAAGTTGCATGTTATGCTGGCGTAGAAAACGGGATTGCAGCAACAAAATCGTTCACTTCGCAAATGTTATGTTTAATCCTAATTTCACTTAAGCTAATTGAAAATGTTGAAACAGAATCTATGACAAAATCCTTAAAAGATTCTTTGTTCAATTTACCTATGATAATTGAAAAAGCATTATCTAAAAGAACTGAAATAAAGAAAATAGCAAAATGCCTCGCAAAAGAAAATGTCGTTGTGCTTACTGCTGACGGGATTTCATATTCCTTGGCAAAAGAAGGAGCTTTAAAAATCAAAGAAACTTCTTATAAAAATATTAGCGCTGCCATCTTTGGAGAATTTATGCACGGACACGTTGCTGTTTTGAATAATAAAAAATCTACTTTAATTTTTATATCAGTTGACAAAGTTTCTGAACGCTCTATAAATAATTTGGAAAAAATAAAAAAAAGCTATCGCCCTAAAATTATAGTCATAGGTAATAGCGACAATAGAATTAAATCAGATTATCACATTGAAGTTGAATCTAAAAATGTAATACAGCAATTATTTGCTAATGTTGTAATTTTGCAACAAATAGCGCTTGAAACTGCATTAAGCCTCAAGCGCAATGTTGATAACCCAAAGGGTTTGCATAAAATTGTTGTTGAAAAAACTATTTAGTAGCGTTACGCTCTTTTATATCTTGCAGCTCTTGCATTAAAAGCGTAACAAGTATTATATAGTTTTTCTGACATTACAAACATATTTCTTTGAAGTGCAGCAACATCGTTCATTACTTCTAACATTTTTTCTGCATCAACTACTTTTTCTATTGAATCGTGATTATCAACTTGTTCATTTGCATATTTTTTAACCAATAATCTATCAATGTAATCTCTTGCCCCAATTGCCATAAATCAAATCCCCTATTAAAATATTTCCCTTATCTATATAAAGTTTTCTTCAACCCTAAAATTGCCTTTTTTGTAACAAATGTTAAGAAATATTTAAATAATTTTAAAATATTATATAATATGACTGTAATTATTGCGGAGTTTTAGTTTGAAAAAGAAATTTATTCTAAATGCTGACGATTTTGGACTATCAAAAGCTTCTAATAAAGCTGTTTTTGAAGGATATCAGGCGGGGATTCTAAAAAGTGCAAGTTTAATACCTAATGGTAAAGGTTTTGATGAAGCCGTTCAAGAAATTTTACCTCAATGTCCAGATTTAGGTGTAGGAATCCATCTGAACATAACTGACGGCAACTCTATTCGCGATGATATTGATTTATTAATTGATTCAAATTTTAAATACAACAACTCTTTTTGGTCTCTATTAATTAAATCTTATGGTCCTAAAAGAAAAGTTTTCTTAGAACAAGTTGAAAAAGAATTTCGTTATCAAATCGAAAAAGTAAAATATAAGACAAAAGTTACACACATAGATTCACATCAACACGTACACGCAATTCCTGCAATTTTCAATATTGTTGCAAAATTAGCAGATGAATATAAAATTAAACAAATTCGTACCCACTTTGAAAAATTTTATCTTGTACCAGATGTATATAAACATATAAGTGCAAGATATTTTATGAATATCTTAAAAACAGGGTTATTAGGATTCTTCACTTTATTCAACGAAGCTACTGTCTCAAGATTTGGTCTTAAAACAAACGATTATTTGGTTGGTATTATATATGACTCATTAATGGATTCACTTGTAATATCATATGGTTCAATGGCTGTTAAATACAAAAATGTTGTAGTAGAAGCAATTATCCACCCTCGAAGATATGAAGAAGGAACAATAGATAAATACTTTAATGAGTATTTACTTACGAAAAATAAAAAATTAAAAGATAAAATAGAAAAATTAGGGTACGAAATAACGAATTATGCTGAATAAAAAGACTTGTAGCATTATTTTCTTAATTATATTATTCATATTGTCAGTACTATTTCTTGTTCCACATAATAAACACTACAAAGTTATTGACGTAATTTCACCTACAGAATTCATACTCAGTGGTAGAAAGTCTTTCACGCTGAAAGATTATGATACTTTTGATTCCTTTTATTCTGAAAAGAACAAAAAATTTGCACAGATTTTTAATATAAGTGAAAATGAGGCTTTTTTATTAGGTAATATAGCAAGAAATGACGTTAAAAATTATATGATTGGAAGAAATGTTTATATAAATAAACAATCAGATTTAATCAGTAATAGAAAAAGCTATAGAATAAGATTTTATTATTCTGGATATTGTATTAAAGATTCAAAGCTTTGTACAGAAAAAAACTTTAATCAAAAGTTAAACGCTTTAAGAAAAACTGAATATAAAATAATTGATATTGATTCTTCAAAAATATACAACGCTAATAGTAGCGAAGTACGTAATCTCAAAAATTTTATAGTGATACGAAAAAGTCACATTCCTAAAAATTTTAACACTAACAAAAATACAAAGGTTCAAAAGATAGGCCTGTTTGATAATATCAAAATTTTCTTAAGCGATTCCAATTCAAAATATTTTCCTGATAAAAATTGCTCATCCGATATTTGCAAAGAGCTTCTTTATAACATAAATAAAGCAAATCATTCTATTGATATAGCTATTTATGGGTATTCTAGAATTCCAAAAATTGAAAGTGCTCTAATCCAAGCTAAGACAAGAGGTGTTAATATAAGATTAGTCTATGACTTAGATTCTAAGGGTGAAAATATTTATCCCGATACCGATAAACTGATTTCTATAATAAAAAATTCTACTAGTGATGGAAAATCTTCTGAATCTGGCAGCATAATGCATAATAAATTTTATATTTTTGACGATGAGATAGTTGTTACTGGCTCTGCTAATCTTTCTTCTACTGATATGTCTGAATTCAATTCAAATAGTGCCTTATCAATAAAATCTAAAGAAGTTGCTAAACTATACAAACAAGAATTTGAACAAATGTTTAATGGCAAGTTTCACTCAGCAAAAGAATCAATACGAAAAGAAAAAATAATTTTAAACAATAGCAAATTGGATATCTATTTTTCTCCACAAGATAAAAGTATAGAAAACGGTATTTTACCTATAATAAAAAACGCTAAAAATTATATTTACATCCCTATATTTTTCTTAACCGATAAAAGAATAGCAGCAGAGCTTATTAATGCTAAGAGCCGATCTGTAGATGTAAAAATAATTGTTGATGCAGTAAGCGCCTCTTCAAAACACTCAAAACATAAAGAACTACGCAATTATAATATTCCAGTTAAAATAGAAAACTACGCTGGCAAAATGCATTCAAAGTCGATGATTGTTGATGATATATTTACCATCATAGGCTCGATGAACTTTTCAAATAGTGGTGAAAATAAGAATGATGAAAATTTAATTATTATCGAAAATAAAGGCATTGCAAAATTCTATAAAAACTTCTTCCTCTACCAATGGAATAGGATTGATAATAGATATTTAAATTTTGACATAAGAGCAGAAGGCCCAGAATCTATAGGTTCTTGTTTTGATGGAATAGATAATAATTACGATGGCTTTATTGATTCCGAAGACGAAGCTTGTAAAAAAATAAGTCATATTTGATGTATACTTAAAAAAAAGGAGTACATTTTATGACAATAAAAAGCTGGACAGATTATTTTTTAGATTTAGCTAAAACATGTTCATCTCGTTCTAACTGTCTTAGAGCACAAGTTGGTGCAGTTATTGTAGGACAAGATAAAAAAATAAAAGCAACCGGATATAATGGAACGCCTTCCGGTGTAGAATCTTGTTATGAGCGTGGCGCTTGCTATCGAATAGAAAATAATATACCTTCTGGCACTTGTTATGAAACTTGTCGCTCAATTCACGCTGAACAAAATGCAATTATCCAAGCTGGACAAGATAGATGCACTGGTGCTTCTATGTATATTTATGGACACGATTTTATTTGCATACTCTGCAAACGTTTCATTGTTCAATCTGGAATTGTTGACGTATACCTTAAAAAAGACGATAATTCAGAAATTGTATACGTCTCTGTGGAAGATATTAGAAAAGAATTAGAAAAGTAATTTTAAATAAAAATCATAATATACTAACTTTTTTATTATAAATTTTTTATGCTAAAATATAATAAATAATTTTTACACGAGGTTTTAAAATGGAAGATTTAAGAGAAAAATATGAAGTTGTTATTGGTCTTGAGGTTCATGCTCAATTAAAGACTAAATCAAAAATATTTGCACCAGATTCAACAGAATTTGGTAATGAACAAAATTCACAAACTAGCGCAATTACTTTAGGCATGCCTGGTGTTTTACCAGTATTAAACAAGGAATGCGTTAATATGGGTATTCTTTTAGGCTTAGCTTTAAACTGTGAAATTCCTGCTAGATGTAAATTTGATAGAAAACAGTATTTCTATCCTGATCTTCCAAAAGGATATCAAATTTCTCAATATGACGAACCAATTTGTTTGAATGGTTATCTTGATATCAAAGGTAAGAGAATCGGTATCACTCGTGCTCACTTAGAAGAAGATGCTGGTAAGTTAGTTCACGCTGGTGCAGCTGGTCTTAATGGTTCAGCTTATTCTTTAGTTGACTTAAATAGAGCTGGCACACCGCTTCTTGAAATCGTATCAGAACCTGATATTCGTTCAGCTGAAGAAGCTAGAAACTACATGGAAGAATTGAGAAATATCGTTAGATACTTAGGTGTTTGTGACGGCAACTTAGAAGAAGGTTCAATGAGATGTGACGCAAACATTTCTATCATGCCAAAAGGTTCTAAAGAGTTCGGTACTCGTGCAGAAATCAAGAACGTAAATTCTTTCTCTGCACTTCAAAGAGCTATTGAATACGAAATAGATAGACAAATCGAAATCGTAGAGGAAGGCGGAAAAGTTGTTCAAGAAACTCGTCTTTGGGACGATAATTTAAAAGAAACTCGTTCTATGAGAGGAAAAGAAGATGCTCACGATTATAGATATTTCCCAGAACCTGACTTAATGCCTTTAGAAATATCTAGAGAATGGGTAGAAGAAATTAGAGCGAAGATGCCTGAGCTTCCTGAAGCAAAAAGACAAAGATATATGTCTTTAGGACTTAGCGAATATGACGCAAGCGTTATTGTTGAACAAATGGGCTTAGCATTATTCTTCGATAAAGTTCTTGAATTAGGTGCAAACCCTAAAACTGCTGTAAACTTTATTATGGGTGAAATTGCAGCTTACTTAAAAGAAACTAAAGTTGAGATTGCTGAAACAAAATTAACAGCTGAAAACTTAGCTGAATTAATTTGTTTAATTGAAAAAGGAACTATTTCAAATAACATCGGCAAACAAATTCTTATTGAAGATATGATTACAAATGGTGAGAAAGCTTCTGCTGTTGTAGAAAGAAAAGGTTTAAGCCAAATTTCTGACGAAGGTGCTATCAAAGGTATTGTAGAAGGCATTATTAACGCTCATCCAAACGAGGTTCAAGCTTATAGAAATGGTAAAACAAACTTATTAGGCTTCTTTGTTGGTCAAGTCATGAAAGAGACAAAAGGAAGAGCTAATCCTAAAACAGTCAATGAACTAATAAAAGGTTTCTTAGAAGGTTAAAAATAAAAAAACGGGGTTTTAACTCCGTTTTTTTATTTTATTGTTTAGGTGTGATAAACCATTCTGTAGGTTTTTCCTTAAGTTTTTCTGGATTTATCCATCTCATACCGGCTGAGTTTATATAAATGCTTTTTGTAGGGTTTTTACCAATAAAATCAATATCCAAATCGATCTCTTCCAAATCACTGGTGTCTACGTGAGTGTCTCTTCTGTAAAAATAAACTTTTGCATCAGTTTTGCCGATAACTTTTTCTGCGTATTGTTGTATGTATTTAAAGAAGTGGTTTCTAATTTCAACTTTTTCTTCAGTAGTCATATTTTTGATAAAGTTATTATTTAATTCAATATTATCCATCATTATTGCGCATTCACCATTATTTTCTCCGATAAAAATTCTAGACATGCCCACTAAATTTCCTTTTTCGTCAAGAAGTTGAACCACGTTCCAGCATTCTCCCATTATATAAACAGGAGTAGCTCCTCCGTTTGTTCTTCCTATAGCAGTACAACAAGTTGTTTTATTACCCATAAACAGGTCTTCTAGAGGGTTTCTACCCCAAAGTTTCATAGATAAAATTTTACCTGCAACTTCAAATTCTGCGGTTTTAATGCTTGGATTAATCCATTCTTCGTGGTTTAATTCTTTTTCTCTGAAAATTTCTTTTGTTTTTAGGTTTGCTTTACCATATTTATTGCTAGTATCAGAAATGAGTTCTTTAAAACCGGATGTTAAAGTGCCTCTAATCAAGGTGTACATTTCTTCATTCCCTGAACAATAATCTTGAAGTGCGTAATTGAATTCTGAGAATTTTGTTATAATTTCGTCATCAGAATATTTATCCATATTATTAAAGATTTTATTCAATTCTTCTGCTAAAACAACTAGACTGGACGTGTTTTTATTTTCAAGTCCAAGATCTTCTAATAATTCTACAATTTCATTTTTTCTTTTTTGTATAAGTTCTTCATTCCCTCTGATAGATAATATGCGATTACAAACATTAGCTAAGAAAATCTCTCTTTCTTCTTCTGTTATTAAGTCCCGAGAAGAAGAATTTAACATTAAATATAAGTAATCTTTATTGAATTCAATATTTTTATTGATTGTATTTAGATTTTCAACGCCAGCTTTCTTTAATATTTCTTGATTTATAATTTCTTTAAAGCTTTCTACATTTACGGTTCCTTTTTCAACAGCTTCTTCCAAGAACCTGTTACTAATGTTGCCAATATGGAAAATTTTAACTATTTCACAGAGTTGTAGTTTTTCTTTTACAGAAAGTGCTTTATCAGTTTTTTTTGATTTACATTGTAATAATTTATTTAATAGTTCCATTCTTTCGTTCGATACTTTGCTCATTAATTCTAGTTCTTTTGCAAAAATTTCAAACCTTTTATCCATCATGTGGTTAACAGTATCATTGTCTACATACTTTAAAAGGCGAGCTAAATTAACAAAATTATTAATGAAGAAATCTAAAACAAGATTTCTTTCTGTGCTCAATTCTTCATTATCAAGTTCTGGATAATGGCCATTTATTGGGGTAGAAAGAGAGGTCCTTAGACCTGATAAATATTGATTTGGGGTATCATAAGCAAGCTTGAATGAAGATTTAGAAATTTTTCTTAATGAACTAAGAAAATCTTCAACTGACAAATCAGAATGCATTAATTTTGAGGCTAAGACGTAAGGTATTTTATCTGGTTCAAAAAGACGCATTAGTTCCTTTTGATACTTCCCTGCAGAAAATTCTTTTATTTTTGCCATACTGTCCGGATTTGACAAGAAATCGTTTAGCGGAGAAGAAGGTTTATGGGTTTCTTCTAACAGTGTATTGATATCTTTGTATTTAGACAGTGTACATATAGTATTAGGTAACATGCCTTTGTTTAAGAGCTGATAAGCTTTTTCAATTTCATCTCCAAATATTGTTTTGATTTTATTATAAGGAATGCCTCGAGTAACCATTTCTATTACATATTTTTGTTTCTTCTCGTCTAGTTTAGAAATTTCAATAATATCGTTGGTTTCAAATGGTAAATTACCTTTTGCATCTCTTTTTGAAAAAATGTATTCAATAAACTCAGGCTTAGTTTGTTTTATTTCGTAAACTTTTTTAAAACTGTTTGGAGATACAAAAATGTTATTCTGTGGCATTGGTCTTACAATGCTTAAGTAGAAGTCAAGGGCGTCTTTGTCATAAGACAAAATTTCTTCTATCTGATAGCCGTCCAAGCGGGTGCCATTCGCATTTGTTAAATTAGTTAATTCAGAAACTAACGCTGGATTCTTTTCATATTCTTTGCAAATTCTCGGTATATTATAACCGCTGTAGTGATATATATCATTGCTTTTTGCATCTAATAAAAACTGGCAGAATTCAGGATTTTTCTCGTATGCCTTTATTATTTCTGAAACATAACAGCCTGAAAGTGCAGGATAAGGGTAGCCTTCATTTCTTCTGTTATATAGCTTTAGTAAAAAATCACTATTTTCAGAATCAATTTTTAAATAGTGGGACATTTGTCCAGCATAACTATTATTTGTGCTTTGGATTTCTCTTATGACATATTCTGAGAATTCAGGATGTTTTTCGTAATTTTCTGTAGCGTTTAATATGTCATAAACGTTATTAAAAACAAAATTACTGTCTTTGGATTTTAGGTTTGTCATTTTGCTTAATATTACAGGAAATTCGTCATATCTTAATTTTAGGCGATTAATATCGTATTCTTCAAATCTACTTGAACCGTCGCTTTTTTTCATTCCTATTAGTGCCTGCTCAAATTCATCTGCTGATAGAATTGTTTGGCTATTCTCCTCTTTTTTATCTAAAAATAATTTTGCCATACCTAATGTTGCTAAAGCTCCGAGGGAAAGTGGTATACTTGCATAAGGTACTTTATTAAATTGTGTAGGCTTAATCATTCTTGAACCAAAACTTGGAATATTGTTTTGAGAAACTTTATTTTGATTGTTAATTTGCATTAAAAAACCTTAATTTAATCTTCTTATAGTTATAAAGTTTTTTCTTTCAATAAAATTGCTTGTTTGTAAACTTTTATTAAAAATTTTAAGCATGCTTGTATATAATCTGATTGTTTTTTAACATGTTAGTATGTGTTTATTGAGCACTCAAAGTTACAGAGTTTGCCAATGGGAAAAACAACTTTTTGCATGTAAAAATTTTAACAATTTTAACAATGTTGCGAAATGTTAAAATCTTGATTCTACTGCATTTTGCCGATTGTTGAGTTTTGTTAAATCCTTGATAAGAAAAGGTGTTTGTTTTATCATTATTTTAGTGGATAAATTTTGGGGAAGAGAATGTTATTCTCTTATTAAAGGATAGTTATAAATTATAAAACGAAATAGAATAGCTACCTTTCAACGTAGATTAGGAGGTTACACGTCGATGCAAAACAGTTTAAATAAGGAAAGGAATGTAGTAGAATTTACCTCAAAAAATACTGCAGAGTTCAAGGGAGCAACAGTTCCAAATGAGCTTTCTTCACAAGTTTCTAAATTTAATTTGCAACAAGAGGTGCAAAAACCTGCTCAAATTACTCCACTAAAATCAAAACAAGTTTTTGTTGTAAAAAAAGATGGAACATCAGAACCTTTTGATGAAACAAAAATCATTAATGCAGTAAAAAAATCTGCAACAAGAGCTCTTGTTGAATTTTCAGAAGAGGACTTGAAAAGTATATGCGACTTCGTAAATAATAATATTATAAGATCCAACAAAGAAGAAGTTAATATTGCAGAAATGCATAATCTTGTTGAAGGTGCGCTAGAACATTTATACCCATCTGTAGCGCAAAGTTATAGAAATTATAGAAACTACAAACAGGATTTCGTACATATGTTAGACAAAGTGTTCCAAGAATCACAAAGAATTATGTACATTGGTGATAAAGAAAACTCCAATGCTGATTCTACTCTTGTGTCCACAAAACGTTCTTTAATCTTTAATGAATTAAATAAAGAACTTTATAAAAAGTTTTTCTTAACAGTAGATGAATTACAAGCAATTAGAGATGGTTATATTTATATTCATGACATGTCAGCAAGACGTGACACAATGAACTGCTGTTTATTTGACGTTGCAAACGTTCTTAAAGGCGGTTTTGAAATGGGTAACCTTTGGTATAACGAACCGAAATCTCTTGATGTAGCTTTTGATGTAATTGGTGATATCGTAATGGCAGCAGCTAGCCAACAATATGGTGGATTTACAGTTCCTGAAGTTGACAAAATTCTTGCTCCATACGCAGAAAAAACATTTGAAAGACAAAATAATAAGTATTTATGCTTAGGACTGTCGTTTGAAAAAGCAAGAGAAGCTGCTTTGGCAGATGTTGAAAAAGATTTTGAACAAGGTTTCCAAGGTTGGGAATACAAATTCAATACAGTTGCATCTTCTAGAGGTGATTATCCATTTATTACTGTTACAACAGGTTTGGGAACAGAACCTTATGAAAAAATGGCTACATCAGCTATGTTAAGAATCAGAATGGGTGGACAAGGTAAAAAAGAATGTAAAAAACCTGTATTGTTCCCTAAAATAGTATTCTTATTTGATGAAAATATTCACGGTGAAGGCAAAATTTCTGAAGACTTATTCAAACTTGGCGTTGAATGTTCTAAGAAAACAATGTATCCTGACTGGTTATCATTATCAGGTGAAGGCTACGTTGCAGAAATGTACAAAAAATATGGCAGAGTAATCTCTCCAATGGGTTGTAGAGCTTTCTTATCACCTTGGTTTGAAAAAGGTGGAATGTATCCAGCTGATGAAAACGATAAACCTGTATTTGTTGGCCGCTTCAATATTGGTGCAATTAGCTTACACTTACCAATGATTTATGCAAAAGCTAAAAAAGAAAGCAAAGATTTTTATGCTGTTCTTGATTATTATATGGAACTTATTAGAAAGCTTCATATAAGAACGTATGAATATCTAGGCGAAATGAAAGCTTCTGTAAACCCTCTAGCTTATTGCGAAGGCGGTTTCTTAGGTGGTAATTTGGGTATTCATGACAAAATTAAACCTTTATTAAAATCAGCTACAGCATCATTTGGTATTACAGCTCTAAATGAATTACAACAATTACACAATGGTAAATCTTTAGTTGAAGATGGTTCATTTGCAATTGAAGTAATGGAATACATTAACAAAAAAGTTAATGAATTTAAAGAAGCTGATGGCAATTTATATGCATTATACGGAACACCAGCAGAAAATCTTTGCGGATTACAAGTTAAACAATTCCGTAAAAAATATGGTGTTGTAGAAAACGTATCTGATAAACCATATGTTTCTAATAGTTTCCACTGTCACGTCAGTGAAAATATTGGACCGATACAAAAACAAGATTGTGAAAAACGTTTTTGGGATTTATTAAACGGTGGAAAGATTCAATATGTAAAATATCCTATTGATTATAATACAGAGGCTGTTGAAACTCTTATTTTAAGAGCTATGGATTTAGGCTTCTATGAAGGTGTTAACCTTTCTCTAGCATATTGTGATGACTGCGGTCACCAAGAATTAAGCATGGATGTTTGTCCTAAATGCGGAAGCCGCAATTTAACAAAAATTGATAGAATGAACGGATATCTATCTTATTCAAGAGTTAAAGGTGATACACGTCTTGCAGAACATAAAATGCAAGAAATAGCAGATAGAGTTTCAATGTAGTTAAGATAAAAGTGTTAGATTCATCAAAGACATTATTTGATTTCGATAAGAGCTATAATAGGCCTATTGTTGGCACAGATGAAGCTGGTAGAGGGCCTGGAGCTGGTGGCGTTTTTGCTGCAGCAGTTCACTTTGAAAAAGTTACAGATTCGTTGATTGCAGATTTGACTATACTAAATGACTCAAAAAAACTTACCCCTAAAAAACGTGATTCAATTTTTGAAACTATAAAAAACAATACCATTAATGAAATTATATGTATTGAAGTTGATGAAATCGAAAAAATTAATATTTTAAATGCTTCTTTGAAGGCAATGAACCTTGCCTGTACAAGTGTTATAAGTCAAATAAATGACAGTAATACTCTGACGCTTGTTGACGGCAATAAACTCATAAAAGATTTTTCATACCCTCAAGAATTTGTAATAAAAGGAGATTCCAAATCTGCTTCTATTGCAGGAGCAAGCATTCTTGCTAAAGTTTCTAGGGATAGATATATGGAAAGCCTTCACGAAGAATTTCCAATGTATAATTGGAAGAAAAATGCAGGATATTTAACAAAAGAACATTTAGATGCTATCGATAAATATGGCATAACTAAATATCATCGCCCTTCTTTTTTAAGAAAACATATGGAAAAACAGCTATGTCTAATAGAGAATTAGAAAGCATTCAAAATATAGCAAAACGTTTAAAAAGTATTAATGCTAAAATTAAATTAGTAGCATTACTTGAAAAAGCCCATGAAGAATTTAAACAAAGTAATTATAAAGAATCAGAATCTTCTTGCAAAGAAGTCTTAAAAGATGATCCTAATCAATTTATTGCATTACGAGGGTTAGGTTGTATTTATCAAAATCAGAAAAAATACACAGAAGCCTTAAACTATTACAATAAAGCTCTTGAATTTTCAAAAAACAAAGAGATTGAATATACTTTTATCGGTACGATTTATTATATAGAAGAAAATTTAGAAGAAGCAATTAAGTATTTCAATCTGGCTATTGATGAGAACGACAATTATGACTCGGCATATGAAGGCAGAAACCAAGCTATGCTTGAAAAGCACTTAGAAATATTAGATTTACAAGATAGATTAATTAAACAAAAAATTTTCTAAAAATTAGCAAAAAAAGATTTAAAAATTTAATTTTCTTTAAAATACCTTTGTATTTTATTTTTATACAATTTAACTCTTTTTCTCCATAAATTATTATAAATTTAAATAAGGAGAAAATTATGCAAATTAAAATATTATTAGTTGAAGACCAAAAGCTTATGCGAATTGGCATAAAATCTTTATTTTGTGACTATCCTGAAATGGAAGTAATTGGTGAAGCTTCAACAGGAAAAGAAGCAGTAGAAAAAGCTAAGCTCATAAAACCAGATATTATTTTAATGGATTTAGGCTTACCTGATATTAATGGCATTGAAGCAACAAAGCAAATATTAGAACATAACAATAATATTAGAGTAATTATTTTAACTTCGCATACCTCAGAAGACGAAGTCACTGCTTCACTTCAAGCCGGAGCAAGCGCATATGTAATAAAAGATATTCCTACCGAATTTTTAATGAATATTATAAAAATGATAAAAGCTGGTGCAATGTGGCTAGACCCTAAAATTGTACCATTTTTTAGGGACAAAAATTGTGGAATTATTCCAACACGTCAGCTCTCTAGAAGTGTTTTCAAAGAACGCCACTCCAATCTTACCCAAAGAGAATATGAAGTTCTAAAGCTAATTGTAGATGGTCAATCCAATAGTGATATTGCTCGTACTTTAACAATAAGCGAGCATACCGCAAAAGCCCACGTTTGCAATATCATCCAAAAACTTGTTGTAGACGATCGAACCCAAGCTGCAGTAAAAGCACTTAAAGAAGGGTTAGTCTAAATTATTCTGCCATTTCATAGCTATAATTAGGTAAATTGCTTTCTTCTTCTACTTCATTTTTGAGTTTAAAATTCATAAAGAATATTTGCCCACTTTTAATCTCAATTTCTTTACCTTTATTTGCATAAGATAAAGGTGTGCTTTCGTAAGCTGAAATTGCTGCGGATTTTACCCTATTTCCACGTTCATTTTTGATCGCACCTTCTACAAGCCCAACAGTAGGAGCTACAAAAGAACCGATAAATATATTACCAGCAGAAACCGCTCCTTTTTTAGCTAAAGTTTTTGCGTCTAATTCACCCCTTGAGCTGTATTTGCCTTCAAAATCACGTTTTACTATTTTAGCTTCTCCTACTTGTGGATCAAAATATGTTTTTGGCACAAATTTAAAAGTAGCATTTCTTTTTAATCTTTGAGGTGATTTGACATTAACAATATCACCTTCTATTACAGTATCCTGATGTACAACAATACCATTATCAGCAACAAAAGATTCTAAAATTTTTACCTTCCAAACCTTTGGTGGTCTAACTGTAGAAAAATTTGACATGGCTTGCACTTTTATACTTTTAGCCATAACCGGTTGAATAATTAAAAAAGCCACTAATATTAATAGAAATTTTTTCATAAAAATGCTTCCTTTTATAAATATTATATGATTTCTTTGCCAACAATTGGGGCAATTTGTTTAATTTGTTTATAAAGCAAATCGTATTGCCATGGATATAAAGATTGTGCTCCGTCACAAACCGCAACTTCAGGATTATGGTGAACTTCTATGATTAAGCCGTCACAACCAGCTGCTATTGCAGCAAGTGACATTGGCTCAACCTTATCACGCAAACCAGTTGCGTGCGATGGATCAACTATAATTGGTAAATGGCTCATTTTCTTAATTACAGGGATTGCTGCCAAATCTAGAGTATTTCTTGTAAACTTTTCAAATGTTCTTATACCACGTTCGCAAAGAATAACTTGATTATTCCCTCCAGCCATAATATATTCAGCTGACATTAGCCATTCTTCATAAGTTGCAGAAAGTCCTCGTTTAAGAATTATTGGCTTGTGAATTTTTCCAACTTCTTTTAATAAATTAAAATTCTGCATATTTCTTGCGCCGATCTGAAGCACATCAACATAACGCATAAATAAATCAAGCTGAGATATATCCATAATCTCTGAAACCACAGCCATGTGATGGTTATCAGCAACACTTCTAATAATTTTTAAACCTTCTTCTCCTAAACCTTGAAATGTATAAGGGCTTGTTCGAGGTTTAAACGCTCCACCACGAATAATTTTTACATTTGATTCTGTCAATTCTTGCGCTGTTGCATCCATTTGATCATAAGATTCGATTGTACAAGGCCCTGCTATAAGACCTGTGTGCTTATCACCAAATTTAACACCATTGATTTCTACAACAGTATCTTGTCCTTGAGCAACACGTGCAGCAAGTTTGTAACTTGTCGTAACTTTTATTACCTCAGAAACGCCAGATAAAAGCTCAAAATCACGCTGGTCAACCTCAATTAATCCAATTGCGTGAACAATTGTTCTCGCTTCACCATGTGAAATACGAGCTTCAAACCCTTTTGATTCCAAAAACAAAGCAACTCTTTGTATATCTTTTTCGGTTGCGTTGCTATTCATTACTACAAGCATAATAAACCTCCAATAATAGTTATAATTATACACAAAATTATAAATGTGGTATACTAAAAGAATAAAAATAGGGCTTAGAGGGAAAACAATGGCTTCTTTTAAAGAAATGGAAGATAGTTTAAAAAACTTTATAATTCAAGAGCAATCAGATGCTCACAATGCAAGAAACACTAACCACGGCAAGTATAATAATATTAAACTTTGGATGGATCCTGTAAAAAATGTAATGCCACATTTATTTATAAGAATTTCTATTTCAGAAGCTTGTTATTCACTTGGAGATTTTCAAAAAATTAATGGCGGTCTAGGTTATGAAGAAAGATTCATTCTCAAATGGTTTGGACGTTACGGTGTAAAAGAAAAACTTTCAGATTTGTGGAGTTCCGCAGAAAAAATTAAAGAAGATAAATAATATTTAAACATATTATTAGCTATTAAAAAAAACAGGGATAAAGAGGTTTTTTATGAATAAAAATTGGAAATTTTTTGGTATTACAATGCTAAGCTTAGCTTTAATTTCATATTTAAGCTTTTTATTAATTTTACCAAATATTGATATAAATAGATTTAAGCCAGAAGTACAGAAAATAGCGATTGAACAAGCTAAATTAAATGTAGATTTTAATAACGCTAAAATAATTACAACACCTCTTTTAGGAGCTGGCATCAGGGCTGATAATATTTCTGTTAAACTCCCGGATGAAACACTTTTATTCTCAGCAGAGAATTTTAAAACAAGAATTTCTTTACCACATTTGTTTCTTTTAACAGTAAAGGTTTCTTGTTTAGAAGTTAATTCACCATTTATAAACCTTGATATAGTAAATAACGAGCAATTTAAAGTTATAAGCCTTGTTGAAGAAATTTTAAATGCTGGTAAAGAGCAAAAACTTGAAGCTACAGGTGGAGTTAAAGAGCAACCGTCTTGGTTTAATCCAGCCTGGATAAAAATTAAAGTCCCAAGCGTTGTAATTAATAATTACAATATTCTTATTACAGATTTAGTTTCAAATCATTATTTAAAACTTGCTGGCGAAAAACTTACAGCAGGATATTTCAATGGAAAAAGAATAAAACTGAGTACATATGCGGAATTATTTAGTGACTTAACTAAAAATATAACTGCAAACGTGAACATTGATACATTCTTACCTCCACCTGCTCCTGCTTTAGATAAAGAAGATGATCCAGCTGAGAGGATTGACATTCCTTTTATCAACCCAGTTACAATGTACAGAAATTATGATTTAAAAGCTAATTTAGATACAAAATTAAAAATAAGAAATTCTCATAGAGGCATAAACTCTTACGGCTATTTTAATGTTGAAAATATAACTTTAAAAATTTCTCAACTAAAACTTCCTGAAAGCTATTTAAGAACAAAAATGTTTGGCCAAACCGTAACTCTTGACACCAACATTTACCCAGCAAAAGATCAAAATATTGAGCTTTTAGGAAAATTGGATTATAGCAAACATCCTAAAATGGATATGAATATTAAAACAGCTCATCTACAATTTAATGACCTGATTATTTTAGGAAAGGCTTTTCTAGATTCACTTTCAATCTATAACGAGCTCGATAGAATTTCTGCTACAGGAAATATTAAAGCAGACTGCTATTTAAAAACCAATTTCAAAAAACTTAAATCAAAAGGTTCAATCATAGTTAAGGATGGCGGCTTAAACGTTAAAGGCATTGGTAAAATCTTAGCAGATGCTAATATTAATTTAATTTTAGATAACAACATACTTGATATCCAAAATTCAAGCTTATTTATCAATGATTCAAAAGTTTTAATCGATGGTAGAATTGATAAAAAATCAGTGGCTGATATTTCAATTAAGGCAGATAAAGTACCATTACCTATTTTGTTTAATGCGTTTGCACCAAAAGAAGTAAGAAAAGCATATAACTTCAAATCTGGTGATGCTAGTCTAGAAATGAATATAAATGGAAAGCTCAAGAATGCAATTGCAACAATTAGAGCTGGTTTGGAAAACTTATATTTCAGTGACAAAACAAATAATTTTGTTATACAAGACAAAAAAATGAATGCAGAAATTTTTGCAAATTCAAAAGAAATTCGAGGCAATATTAATAATGATTTCTTCGCAATTGAACTTCCAAAAACAAAATCTTTCATTTGCGTTCCTAATTTTGAAACAGAAATTGATAAGAAAAACATTGTAATTAAAGAAAATAAAATTAATTTTAATGATAATACCGTATTAACATATTACGGCGAAATTATAAATTATGAAAAACTTGACTTAATTAATTTCAGACTTAATGGTGACATTAATACTAATGATTTAATCAAAGTTATAGGAAACGAATTTAAACCATTTATTCATTCTTCAGGTTCAATACCCGTCAAAGTTAACTTTGAAGGTAACGGGAAAAAACAAACTCTTTTTGCACAAGCTCTAGCTGACAAATTTAACTTTATAACCCCAATTGATTTTGTTGAACTACAAGACAAAGATGTTTCTTTGCAATCAACAATTGACTTCAAAGGTAACAGAATAAAAATTAAAAATACCGGCCTAAAAATTCGAAATATAACAGTAGATGAAAAAGGCAAAGAAGTAATTACTTATGATATTATTTCTGACATAGACGGAACGATTGAAGGAAATAGAATTAATTTAATAAAAATAGTTTTACCAAAACTATTACACGGAAAAATCTTCGTATTTCCTGATTCTAATTTTGAACTAGATGGAAAAGCTTATGTTTTTGGCGAAACTGCATCACCAAGAATGCGTGGTGGTTTTGGAGTTAAAAACCTTTCTATACCAGAACTTCTTATTGACTTAAGAAAACTTGATTTAAACTTCAAAGGACATAACGCCGATTTGACTGTTGAAGACTTACTTCTTAATGGTTCTGATATTCAGACAAAATGTAATTTTAGTTTAATTCCGGCTTCAGTGTTTAACATTTTAAACCTTGATGTTGCTTCAAGATACTTTAATCTTGATAGAGTTATGGCTGTATCAGAACGAGCTATGAAGTATGTACCTGCTACTCCAACACAAGTAACTACACAAACTTCAGCACCTGCTGATATTCCAGCTACAATTCATAACGGCAAAATTGATTTTACGAGAATAATTACAGGAAACATTGATTTGAGAAATACTGTTTCAAGAATTTCTATGAAAAACAATGTTTTCAAATTACATAATTTAAGAACAAACGCATTTAATGGTCATGTAAATGGCGATATTAGTGTTAATCTAATTTCAATGCTAATAGGTGTTGATGTTAAAGGTAAAAATATTGATGTTGAAAAAGCTCTTTTGGATGCTTGCGCTATGAAAGATACTTTGAGCGGGACTGCTGATTTTAAAGCTGATATTTCGCTTCAAGGTTTAACCATGGAAAAACAGATGGAAAGCTTAAAAGGTAATGTAGAATTTGATGTTAAAGACGGTCAATTCGGACCTTTTGGACGCTTAGAAAACCTAATTATTGCGGAAAATATTAGAGAATCACAATTCTTCCAAACAGCTTTGGGTGGTATTATTAGCGGACTTTTAACAATTGATACAACCCACTTCTCTGAACTAAAAGGTAATTTAAGTTTTGAAAATGGTATTTGTCATATTGAGCCAATAACTTCTTTAGGTGATATTTTAAGCTTACATATTTTTGGTGATTTCGATTTACTTAGAAATTATGCTGATATGAAAGTTAGGGCAAGAATGGCTTCGCTTATTTCAAATCTACTTGGACCAATTGGGGCAATAAACCCTGCAAACTTAATAAGTAACGCTGCAAGTTTAAATATTGTAACAGCAAAAGCTTTCTCAATATTTTGTGAAATGGTTCCACAAGAAGAACTTGAAACACTACCAAGCTTTGCAAATTCTTATATTGATAATGCAGCAACTAAATTCCAAATTGTAGTTAGAGGTGATGTTGCAAAACCTTTAACATTGGTAAAATCTTTCAAATGGCTAGCTGGTCAAACAGAATATCAAAATGCCATTGATTATGTAAACTCTCTTCCAGAACAATTAGAAGACAGTACCGCAACTACAGTCGAAGAATTGCTTGCAGAAGATGCAAAATATAAAAAATCTTTGAAATACAAATTCAAAAAAATGTTTGAAAAAGATGAACTAAATGATAAAATAGAAACTCAGATGCCGGAATTAAAGCCGGAAGCCGAAATAATTGATACAAGTACAGAAATGGAAATAGAAAATAATGCACAGGAATAATGTTAGAAACTTTTGTATAATCGCTCACATCGACCACGGTAAATCTACTCTTGCAGATAGATTACTCGAGGCAACAGGTACAATTGCAGAACGTGATATGCAAGCTCAGCTTTTAGATACTATGGATATTGAGCGTGAACGTGGTATTACGATTAAATTAAACGCAGCAAGAATGAATTACAAGGCGAAAAACGGTGAAGATTATATCTTTAATTTAATCGATACACCGGGTCACGTAGATTTTTCTTACGAGGTTTCTCGTTCGCTTGCTGCTTGTGAGGGAGCTCTTTTAATCGTTGACGCAACTCAAGGTGTTGAGGCTCAAACATTAGCAAATGTTTATATGGCAATTGAACAAAACTTAGAAATTATTCCTGTAATAAATAAAATTGACTTACCATCAGCTGATGTTGAAAGAGTAAAAGCTGAGATTGAAGAAATTTTAGGTATCGATACTTCAATGGCTATTCCTGTTTCAGCTAAAACTGGTGTAGGTATCGGTGATGTACTTGAAGCTATTGTTGATTTTGTACCACCACCAGTTGATACTACTGAAAAACCACTAAGAGCTTTGGTTTTCGATAGCGCATATGATCCATACTTGGGAACTCTTTGTTTCTTTAAAATAATGGACGGCAAGATGAAACTTGGTGATAAAGTTCGATTTATGGCCTCTGGTAAGGAATATGAAATTGTTGAACTTGGATATTTAACACCAAATAGAGTTCAGGTAAATGAACTTGTATGTGGTGACGTTGGATATTTTGCAGGTTCTATTAAAGAAATTACTAGGTTTGTTGGTGATACTGTTACTAATGTAGAAAACCCTTCTGATGAGCCATTACCTGGTTATAAAGAAGCTTTACCAATGGTATTTTCAGGGCTTTATCCAGTAGATAACGAAGATTATCACGAGCTTAAAGAAGCTTTGGAAAAACTTAAGCTTTCTGACAGTTCAATCACGTTTGAGCCAGAAACATCTTCTGCTCTTGGATTTGGTTTCCGTTGTGGATTCTTAGGTATGTTACACATGGAAATTGCTCAAGAAAGATTAGAGCGTGAATATGATTTATCAATCGTTACAACAGCTCCTTCAGTTGTTTATAAAGTACATAAAACAAACGGTGAAGTTGTAGAAATCGATAACCCAGCAAACCTTCCTGGGGCACAATATAGGGAATATATTGAAGAACCCTATGTAAGAGTATCTCTAATTACTCCAAATGAATATGTTGGAACATTGATGGATTTATGTCAGTCAAAACGTGGTATTTTTATTAATATGAATTATCTTGACAAGGTTCGCGTTGATTTAATTTATCATATTCCATTAAGTGAAGTTATTACGGATTTTTACGATCAATTAAAATCTAGAACTAAAGGTTATGCAAGCTTAGATTACGAATTTGAAGATTATAAACGCTCTAAGCTAATTAAGCTTGATGTTATGCTTGCGGGAGAAGTCGTTGACGCACTTTCAGTAATTTGTCACGAAGATAATGCTTATTATATTGGACAAAAACTTACAGAAAAACTTAAAACCATTATTCCAAGGCAAATGTTTGAAGTTCCTATTCAGGCTGCAATTGGTGGTAGAGTAATTGCTAGAACTAATATTAAAGCACTAAGAAAGAGCGTTTTGGATAAGTGTTATGGCGGTGATATTTCTCGTAAACGCAAGCTTCTTGAAAAGCAGAAAAAAGGTAAAAAACGTATGAAAGCTGTAGGACGTGTAGAAGTTCCACAAGAAGCTTTCATGGCAGTATTAAGCTTAGACGAAGAATAAAACCTTTTCATAAATACAAAATTTTTAATATTAATACTGAAAATAAATACTATGTAAATAAATGTTTCTAAAACTGAACTTTTTTGAAACTAAATCGTTTCTATTGTAAGAAACGGAGGTTCAATATGAAAAAGATTCTTTCAGTTTTAAGTTTAGTTGCAGTCTTAGGATTAACTTCACCAGCCTTTGCGGCTCCACACGGTCCTGGTGGTCCAGGTGGCCCTGTAGGACATGGTCCTCACGGTGGTGGTGGACACAGAATACATGCAGGGGCTCATCATAGACCACATGTGGCTCCAAGACATCATCATGGTGGAATAATGATTCACACCGGATATCCCAGGCATGGCTATTGGCGCAGTTACGGGCCTCGTTATTGGGGCGGCCCTTGGTGCGATTATAGATTAGGTTGGGGAGACCCCTATTGCAGTTATTACCCTCCACTTAATGGAGCAAGTTTCTCTATAAGATTTTAAAAATAATTCTTCATAAATTCCACACTAAATTCCTAAAGCTCTCTTTTCCCCGAGAGCTTTTTATTAGCAAAAAAGAATTTTAGCTGGTTTATAAATAATACTATGATTTATTTATCCCCAATAAACATATCTCTAAATAAAACTTTACCCCCTAGTTTTAAGGCTAATAAACCAGCAATAAATATTAGCAAAACGCTAGAGAGAGATGTTTTTGAGAAAAATGTAAACGAATTAAAAAGAAATCTCTTAGAGATAAGAAATAAATATATCGAGAACAATAAAAACGCTTTTATTACGTTAGACCACATTAAAAGTAATTATGATAACCATTACATAATTAAATCTGTTTTCAACCAAACAAGAGATTTACAAGCTGTTTCAACAGAAGATTTTTGTGATTTATCAGAAATAATGAAAAATATCCGCTTGCCTCAAAATATAACAGTTTATAGAGCTATGGAGGCTGCAGACTTCAATATTGGAAGAATCGCTCCTGAGAAATTTTTTGAAGAATATTTTTCAGAAGGAAAAAAAGTTGTAGTTCCTATTTATATGTCAACATCTTTTAATAAAAACATTGCTTTTAGATTTGCTGAAAAGAATCCATATAGATTTATTATCAAATTAAACTTACCAAAGAATCATCCTGCAGTATATATGGAAAATTTAACACCTAATGACGCTAATCATTATGGTAATGAAGAAGAAATAAATGTTATAAAAAATTCAGAAATAATTATAAAAAATCTAAAAAAAGTTACGAATCCTTTGAATAATAAAGAAATTTTCGAAATAGAAGGTGATGTTATTGGTTTCGTAGACGTTAAACCAAAACCTAAAGAAGAATTCAAATTTAATGATGATATGCTAGAGCTTCTTAAAGTTATCATGAATTCAAAATAAGAACTCATTATTAGATGTTTTTAATATTATAAGCTATCCTGTTGCAGGAGAGTACTTTTTGATGATAAACTTAAGTAAACACTGGAATCATAGAGGTTTTATGACCGAGCAAAAATATATAGCTTTAATCGATTGTGATAGCTTTTTTGTTTCCTGCGAAAGAAAGCTAAATCCAAAACTAAACGCAAAGCCTGTATGCGTTGTATCAGGCTCTCGTGGTTGTGTAATTGCTCGTTCTATAGAAGCCAAAGAAATGGGAATCCCAATGGGACACCCACTCTTTATGGCAGAGAAAGAATTCCCAAAAGCTATTTATATTAACGCTAAACATTATGAATATTCTCAAATATCAGAACAAGTCATGGATCTATTAAAACAATTTAGTCCACTTGTAGAAGTCTATTCAATTGATGAAGCTTTTGTTGATTTAACAGGTCTTTCTAAGCTCTATAAAAAAAATTACTATGATTTAGCAAAATATATTAGAGACTTAGTAGCACAAGAGGTAGGAATTCCTGTTTCTGTTGGTGTTAGTAGGACAAAAGCTCTAGCAAAACTAGCTTCTGATAAATCCAAAACAACAGAAGATCATGTTTGCATCGCTGGAAAACGTGGCTTGTTAAAACTTTTAAAAGAATCCGAAATTGGAGAAATATGGGGTATTGGAAGAAGATTAGAGCCTAAACTCCGTGGACACGGGATTTATACAGCATATGATTATGTTCAAAAAAACGATACTTGGCTTAAAAGTAGATTTGGCAAACTTGGCCTAGAATTAAAGTATGAACTTTTAGGAAACCAAATTAATAAAATTACAATAGAAAAGCAAAAACCAAAATCTATCATGGACACAAAATCTTTTCCAGAGTTTTCAACCGATTTAAATTATCTTAAAAATGAATTAATGATTCATATACATTCCGCTTGCAGAAAACTTCGTAAAGCAGATTGTAAGTGTAAAACTATTGGTGTTATTATCAAAACTAAAGATTTTCAAACAATTTTTGAAAAAGTTAATTTAGAACATTCGACAAATTTTGAATTTGAAATTTCAGAATATGCTATGCCTATTTTAGAAAAACTTTTCAGCCAAAATGTTATATACAGAAGTATAGGAATCCTTTTAGAAAACTTCAATTCTTGTGATAATGAACAAAAATCTCTATTTGAAGATACTTCTAGGAGAGAAAGAAATGAAAAACTTGCAAGAAGCTTAGATAAACTTGAATCAAAGTTTGGAAGAAATATTGTAACAACAGGATTTACAGGAAAAGTTGAGTATAAACAAGACTTCATTAGCAAGAATTAACCCATAAAATACAGGCTTTTAAGCTCTTCTTGTAACAATATGTAACAAAAAAATCAAAAACCTTAAAGTTTTTGAAAAAAATGCCGTTATCTTATTTGTAAGCAAAATAAGAAAAATAAAAAAACGGATAGCGTAAAAGTTGTTGTTAAGAGGTATGTTATGTTACACGATGAACACGAGATGATGGTTGAATTTTCAGAAATGACAGCATTCAACTTTAATTCAAAGGAGTATCAAGAAGTAAAAAAAGATTTTATAGAATGTAAAGAAAAAGCCCAAGGCTTTGAATGGTGTTTCAAAAATTTTGTAAGTCGTTTTAGAAATGCAGAAGCACTATAACAGGAGTAAAACATTAATCTATAAAGTAGAGTTAAAAAGCAGAAACTCTATAGCTGTTAATTAGAGGATAACGTATCATGTCAAATAAACAAGATTATTTAAACAAATGCTTCTCTCCCAATTGGATAGAAGTGGATTTAGAGACGGTAGACAGACAGTCAAAGGAGGTCACACAAACAAGTAGCGAAAGCTACAAAAACGTCAGCACACAAGAGAATAGGGAGGTACGCCTAGAGACTAGAAGACGTAAAGATCTAAATACATTATTAAAAGAGCTTGATGAAATCAAGCAAAACATTGAAAAAGCTGCGGAAAAGCAGCATAGATTGGCAAATCTTATGGGTTTTTATTCCGGAGAATTTGCACAATAAGAAAATTGAAAGCCTACCAAAAGGTAGGCTTTTTTAATTGTTTATTATTTTAAATCTCACCTATTAAATCATACTCTGAAGCACCAGTAATTCTTACCAACTCAATATCACCAGGCACAACATGTTTGTCGGTTTTAATATTAACAACGCCATCGATTTCAGGAGCATCGTATTGAGTTCTTGCAATTACTTCGCCATCGTCTGAGTAACATTCAATAATGCAAGGTACGAGTTTTCCAACAAATTTTTGATTTCTTTCTTTTGAAATCTCTTGTTGAATTTCCATAAGCTTTTTCCAACGAGCTTTTGCTACACGTTTAGGAACATGGGGCTTCATTGAATAAGACGGGGTTCCTTTTTCTCTTGAATAAGTAAATACGCCCATTCTATCAAATTTCATGTCACGAACGAAATCACATAAATGCTCAAAATGCTCTTCAGTTTCTCCTGGATATCCAACAACAAAAGCTGTTCTAATTGAAACATTAGGAACAATTTTTCTAATATTTTCTATCATTGGACGATAGTCAAAGCTTGGTCTACTCATTAACTTTAAGACTTCAGGATGAGAATGTTGTAATGGAATATCAACATAATTTACAACTTTTTCACAATCTGCAAACGCTTTTAATAAATCATCTGTCATCTGTGTAGGATAAGCGTACATCACACGAATCCAACCAAGGCCATCAATTTTGTTAAGCTCACGCAAAAGCTCTGCAAGCATTGGCTTTTTATAAATATCAATTCCGTATCCTGTTGTATCTTGAGCAACAAGAATAATTTCTGTCACGCCTTTTTTAACTAGAGCTTTAGCCTCGTCAATAATATTTTCCATTTTACGAGAATTATAATTTCCTCTTAAATATGGAATTATGCAGTATCCACAACGATAGTTGCAACCATCAGCAATTTTAATATAAGAACTAGCACCCATAGTAATTTGTTGACGCTCAACATTTTCTGGGTAAATATAGTTAGGCTCTAAAGATACTTCATTTACAAAATTTTCGTTTTCTAGCCTTTTTAAAACATCAATTATTTTAATAAAATCTGTGGTTCCAATTACTGCAGAAATTTCAGGAATCGCTTCTTTTAACTCTTCAGCATGTTTTTGAGAAAGACATCCGGTTACAATAATTTTCTTTCCCGCATCAGCCATTTGAAGAATCGATTGAATAGATTCTCGTTCTGCATCAGAAATAAACGAACAGGTATTTATAATAACTGTTTCAGCTTCAGAATCATTAAGAGTAATTTTGTATCCATTTTGGGCAAGGATACCTAAAATAAGTTCTGAATCAACCAAATTTTTCGCACAACCGTGACTAATAAGAGCAATTTTTTTCATAAAAAAATTTTAGCATGGGGGTAAATATCTATCAATATTAATTAATTTGTAAATATTTGTAACAAACATTCCAAAACCCTAAAGTTTTGAGCCTAAAATGCCGTAAAACATGGGGTAAGATAAAGGTTTTAGGATTTATTATATGAGTTCAGAATTTTTATTCAATAATAAAGCACAACAGAATCTTGGCAGAATAGATTTTACCAAGATTAAAAGTGGCTTAAAAAAGGAAGATATTGCAGGTTCAAATGAACTTGTAAAATCTTTATTTGATATATTGGATAAAAATTCCGATGGAACATTAAACAGAGAAGAGATTCTTAGTCTTCAACAAATGTTAATAGAAGCTGATAAAGATACAAATAATGAGATCAGTGAAAAAGAAGCTAGAAAAATTCAACTTGGAAATGGTCATACGTTAGGTAAAAAAAATTTAGAAAACTTTTTATCATTAATATCAACATTAGTACAAAAATCTGAATCAGAAGGTGTTGTTAGCGTTACTGAATCCGAAGAAGCAAGCGAAATTATTACATATAATGATGGTCGAGTAGAAAAACACTATCGAGATGGTCGAATAGAGTTGATAACTAGAAATGGTGACAATGAACAAATAGAAATATATAACGAAAATGGAAAACTAAGCTATCGCTCATCAATTAGTGAAAATGGTTCAACTATTGTAGAAGTATATGATGCTAACGGAAATTCAATAACAAGTGAATTAACATCAAATGGAAACTATACTGTTACTCAAGGTAGTCTAACAACCAGATATGAAGATGGACTTAGAATTATTGAAGTTAATGGAAGAGTTGCAGAAGAATTATTAGCTAATGGTAGCAAGATAGTACATAATGAAGACGGAACAAGAACTTTAGAAACAAGCTCTGAAAATGTTTCCTCATACTTATACTTTGATAATAACAATGATTTAATTTGTGAAATTACTTACACTGAAAACGAAGATGAAAGTAAAAATTTTATAAGTACTGATTACGATTTATATGGCAATCAAATTGTAACTACAAAAAGACTAGTTAGAAATAGTTCAACTTTACTTGAACAAAAATATATATCAGTAGATGGCAAGGAAATTACACTATCTTACGATCAAAATGGAAATACTTCCGGTGTAATTGTACAATATGGTGAAACTATAGATATGATTGCTCGAACTTTTGGAGTAAATAAAGACGAGCTTTTAAGTTTGAATCGAGACAAAATAAAAGGTAGCGGAAGCAATATTTATTTTGAAGTTGGCGAATCGATTACAATCCCTAAATGCATTAATGTGAATTCCGAAAATATAGTTAATAGAAGTTCTGCAGAAGAAGCAAAAGCAGAAGCTGAATTAGCAACATTTTTAAAAGAACAAGAAAGATTAAATGCGGAAATAGCAGAAGCTCAAAGAATACAACAACAAAGAATTGATACAAGAGCAAGAGCTGTAGCAGAGGCTCAAGAATTAATGCAAGAGTTTTGTGAATTTGGTGTTTCTTCAGGAATAGTTGATACGTTTAGACTAAATGACACTGGTCGTAAAGTTTTAAATAGCCTTAATGAAAATAATATAATTGAATTTTATGAAGCGTTTACTCCGCCAAATACAGTTGTAAATTATTTAGGTACAGATAGCAATTATATCGACAAACATTTCCAGATGATGAAAAATATTGCTAAACAAGTAGGCGTACCAGAAGATTTAATTAGAAGCTATGAAGTTGGCCTGCGCGATGTAAGAGACGGTCTTACAACTTCTACAGCGGCAGTAAATGATTTGCTTCGGAAATTTATCGCACTTATTAATAGTTATAGATATTATATTGGTACTAATGAAGTCGAACATTTTAATAATCCTAGTGAAGAAGTTTTAAGAAATGCTCAAGCTCAAGTCGTTAGTATTTTTGAACAATGGATAACACAAGCAGAAGAAGCTTTTAATAATCAATTAAGTGCTGATGGATTTTTTGGTGCTGATATAGCAGATAAGGTAAGTATTTTATGGGGTTCTGAAAACAGAGCAAATGTCGTTCGTGAAGATTTTAAACAAGCAAAAAACAATTTAAAGAAATTAAAAGCTTGTCAAACAGTAGAAGAGTTTAAATCTTTATATAAAGAAATTTTTGGAGTAGAATTTGATTTCCTTGCTTTCGTGGCTGCAATAAGAAAACAAGAAGCTATTGAGCAAGCTAAACCTATTGTCGAACAATTAGATTCCGAAATATCATTTCTAGAAAAATTTGTTGGCAAACAAGTGACAGGAAAAGAATCTCACGACTACTACGGTGGAGCACATACCGCTTATTACCCAACTCTAAGTATGCGTTACGACGATTATATAGCTTATAAACAAGGAAATGCTCCGGAAAAAGGATACTCTAAAGAAAATAGATACGATAGAGAAATCTATAGCTATGTTAGACCAGAAAAATTTGAAGAAGACCTAAATGAAGCTATTGAATATTTAGGAGGTAGAGATGCGGTACTAAAAGCTGTTAAATCTTATTATATAAACGACCGTAACTTCCCTCCAGCTCAGGTTCAAGATTGGACAATTGAAAATAATTTATTTGAAGTTGTTGAATATGTTCAACAACAATTAGAGGCTAAATACAATAGCGCAGAATATAGACGCAATAGAGTTTTAGGTGGAACAAGCCTTTCAGAAGCTCAACTTGATGCATCAAATTCAATAACTGGTCTATTTGGAACAAAAGATAATATTATGACGAGAGTTATGGAATATAACAACTCACAAAAAGTTGGCGGAGAAATGGTAAAAGGTTTAATTGTTGCAGGTGGTGCAATGATAGCTACAATTTGTCAACAATCTTGGCTAGCTGCTGCTATTGTTATGTTGGGAACTCCTACTCTCGAAGCTATTGATTCAGCTACAACCGGTGCAGCTTTAAAAGAACTAAGAAGTCTTGATTTTTCTGATACAGAATCTTTGAAAGATGTTGCTAAGGAATTTGGAAGGTGGGCACATGCTTATTCAAGTGAAACTTGGAATCAATATGATGGTAAAGCAGTTTTAACTAATATGTTAGTTAGTATAGTCTCTATGGGAGCTGGTATGGCAGCTTCTCGATTCGCGACTACGTTTGTTCAAGGTATGCAATTATCATCAAAACTTTTGCAAGCTTTTGCACAAGTATTAATAGAAATTGAAGCTGACCTTGCTGTTGGTATTGTTACAGACTATGTTGTACATGGAGAAGTTACAATTCAAGGTGTTGTTTATAACTTAGCATTCTCAATAGTCGGTAATACGATATCTAGAGTTTCTTTAAAACCTAAAACTCAAACCGTTAGACAAAGAGCTAATGGTGATATTGATTTAGGCAGTTATTTTAAAACTTGTAGAGGCAGTATTGATATTAATGAAGAAGTTAGCATTTCAAGACCGACTGCAACCGGCGAAACCCCTGCAAGAGCAGTACTTGAAATGACAGCATCCAATGGTAGTAAATTGCAAATTCCAGAGTTTAGCAAAGTTGATATCGAAAGACTGCTTACTATTCTTTATGTAAAAAAAGAAAGTCTAACAGGAACTGATGTTGTTTTAATTGAAAATTACATAAAGAACATATCTTCACTAGATGATTTAGTTTCTTTAGAAAATTTATTGAAAAACATTAAGATGGATGCATCTACTCAGCATCAATTTTCTGAAGGTATTAATATAAAGCGAAGTAATCTAGATTTAGATGCGAGAATGAGAGATACGGCTCAACCAGTTGAAGGGCTAGAGGATTCACCTAATGTTAATATAGGTGATGGTGGACAGCCACGTGATATTAATATTCCAAAAATAGTTAAAGTCGAAGAAAAACTTTCTCTATCTCTAACAGAAGCTGAACAATTAGATATTGTAAAGAGACTTATAGATAGTTCAAGTTGTAATCTTTCACCTGAGGAATTACTTGCAACTATAAAAGAAAAAATGCCGCCAGATGTTAATATTAATCAATTCTTAGGAGATATTGATTAATCGTTAAAATTCAATCCAACAACGCGTCAATCTGATAATGCTATTGATTTTATAATATATGCAAAAAAAGAATCTTTTGAACTGTCTTGTTTAAGATATACATCCGATAATTTTGATTTTGATTTGTTTGATATTAAAATGATAGAAAAATTTGGTGATATTAATATTGCCAAAAGTTTAACAGAAGTTAAAAATCCTGATGGTCGTTTCAGATATAGTGCTAAAGAAATAGCGATTCTCTCTCAAAATTATAAAAATAATCCAGATTTATATAATCTGTTAACAACAAGAACATCCTCATCAGGAAAATATAGAAAATGCGAACAATATATATTTGAAGACAGAACGCTTTATGATAAATATAAAGATAATTTTATTAAAATATTTTATGCAGAAGATGCTAATGGAAATTTTTTATTAGATAATGAAATTTTAAAGATTCTGTCCTCTAACGGCGGCTTAAAGTTTTTACTGTCAAATGATACATTAGTCAATAGAATTATTACTGACGCAGATTTTGCGGAAAGTCTTAAACAAGCAAAAAATATTATTAAAGATCCAACAATTTTTTATGAAATATTTAACGAGAATCCAAATAGTACTTTTAGAGATATATTAATTGAGCTTTCTAAAAGAAAACTATTAGAATTTAATGAAAAGTTATCTCCAAGTACTGTTGATAATTTTGTTAGTAGACTTTCAGATTCAACATTAAAAGATATTAATGCTCTTTTGAGTGAAAATTATATAGATTTAATAGATTTTATACAAAATCTATCATATCTCAAATCACAAATAACTGATGTTGACTTTTTAAATAAAATTAATCAAAAGCTTAAAGGTATAGATTTCAATAGTTTGAAAGCTAAAGATTTTAAAGTAATAAGATATATTGAAACTGTTATGGATGTTTATCATACAATGAACAATCATTATACAAGAGTTACAGGTTTTAATAGAGATTACCCTCAACAAAAAAATTATAGTGCAGAATTTTATGATTATGTTAGAACAAATAGACCAAATATAGCAGATGCTCTGGATAATCCTAACCATCCGAGAAGACATAAAATTGATGTATTATATAATGATTTTCAAGAAAGTAACAGAATGAATGATTTTGTAGAATACTGCAAAAGACCTGATTGCGATTCTGAAATAGCAAATTATTTATATAATGAATACTACATCAAAAACTTGCCGGAAGATATTAGAGTTCAACTTGATAATATAAACACAAAATATGGATGCAAAATTATTTTATCAACAGATATTCCTTCAAACATCGATGAAACTTTGCGTTATATTGATTTAGAATTTCAAGCGTGGTCAAGTGCAAGTGGTGGTAAATGCAAATTTCCTCCAACATTAGACCTTTTAAAGAGTAAAACAGAATACATTGACAATACAAGTGCTTATGGACAAAGTACATCTGCAGGCTTCTGTGAGTCATGGCAATCAGGTGCTATTTCAATTGACGGAAACGATTTTGATATGATTAGATATGCTTTAAGACATGAAATAATGCACTTAAATGCTTTAAAACTCTTAGCTAGTTTTCCTATAGAATCACCGGCAGCAAATGGAACTTATGCTGACAAAACAGCTTGGAGGCAGGAATTTAGAAATATTGGAATTTCTAAAAAACATATTGATTACGCATATAATAACCCAATGGAATTTATCGCCGTAGCAGCAGAAGGTGATTTAAGTAAATGTTCTCCGGAATTCAAACAACAACTGATTAAATTCGGTATGCCAGAATGGATGTTTAGCATATGGCAGAAATATAGTTATTAAATTCTCAAATAGGGGAAATACTTTTTATTATTGAACATGCTTTTGAATCTTTTTTGTCAAGGCTGAAAAGGGCATGGTTGAGGTAAATTTTTGTAAATTTTAATTTTTCCTAGTAATCATGGGGGGCATGGTCAATTGTAAATTTTTTTACGAAATTGTTTACTTGCGAATAAAATTTGAAAGTTTATTATAATAACATACACAGCGAAAGGAGTGATGGCGACTAGATTAAAGGGAAGAGGTTAAATTTTACTCGGGAGAGATAAAAAGGAATTTAAGAATCACAAATCAGAAAAAGATTAAAAGACACAAATCAATTATTTTATTAAAATTTAGTTTTAGAAAAAGATTTATATTAGATTTTTGGGTAGGAGATTATTGGGATAATTAATAGAACTTGTCAAATATGACAAGTTTTTTATTTTTATGTAATGCTTATTAAACAAAAGTTGATTCTAAAATAATTATTTTACCCTCTTTACAAATTTTTTTTATCTGATACTATAATAGATGTGAGGGCGCAAGTCCTTATGCTAGTTGAATAAACTGAAAATAATCCTCAGTAGCTCAATGGCGGAGCAACCGGCTGTTAACCGGTAGGTTGTTGGTTCGAGTCCAACCTGGGGAGTTTTTTATTGCAAAGAAAAGAGTCGGGCTTGTCCCGACTTTTTCTTTGCTTCAAATTTCTAGTGTTAGGACTCGAACCTTGGTGAAGAGTCCAGCGAGGAGCGAGCAGAGAGCGAAGAACTTTTGCGAAAAGAATAAAATTCTTTGAAGCAAAATCCGTAGACTCGTTTAACACGAGCGACTCAAGACAACCTGGGAAGTTTTTTATGTAAAAACAGGTTGAAATAAAGAGTGGAAGCCAATTTCCATTCTTTTTACTTTGTTAATTTTGCTATACTTTAAGGGCCTTACTTATTCCCATTTTAGAGCACTATAACTTATAAATGTTTTTTCAAATATATCTTTATTAACTTTGTATGTTGGTGGAAAAGAATTTTTTATAAGTTCAAATTTGTCCTTATAATTTTCAGATAAATTTGACTCTTGTATTAACAAATAATTTTCTTCTGTTCCTACAACACTAAATGCGTGATTGCCGTTTGATAAAACAATTGCCGCATTTTTCTTTTCTGCCATTTCATATATTTTATCATAGTAATTTAATCTTTTCTTGGTATTAAATCTTATTTCTTCTCCAATCAATTCGGGTTCTTTAATTGTGTCTGCATTTTCATATTGAATACCAATTTCATTATGTATTCCTAAATATGTTTTAGGTGCATCTAATCCTGTTACTAATTCAAATAACCTATAACTTATATTTCCATCTTGATAATTTTCTTGGTCTTCTTTTAAACTTTTACCTGTTTCTTTAAGGTATAACTCAATTGCTAAGGCAAAAGCAGTAACTTCTCCCTCCCCACTAGCTAATCCACCATCATCATTTTGTGCTTCTAATACTTCTTTTTCAGAAAATACATATATACCATCACCTTTTGGTTTCGGCAGATATTTATTTTCTGCTTCTTGTAAATGTACGGCAAAAAGATGTTTACCCTCGTCTTTTATTATATTTTTCTCTAAAAATTGTTTACCGAAATCAGTGTGCACGAGAGCATTTATGCCAGCAAGAAGCCAACAATTTCCTGTTAATTGCATTGCGGGTTTATCAAATTTTCCATTCCCACTATCATTTAGCATTGTTTCATTTTGTTTTATCTGTTCTTCAAGTTTTTTAACTTTATCAGAATTTTCACCATATAATTTTTTTGCAATATCAAGTAAATTTTTAGTTTCATTATTAATTTCTTGCATTTGTTTTTGTTCATTACTTAACATAGGGTTATTTGTTGTTAATTCAATACCCTCTTTTATTGCTTGTTCATATTTTGCAGTTATTGCTTGCTGCATTTTATCAGAAACATCGTTTTGCATTATTACTTTAACTTTTATTACTTCACGATAATTATGCATTAATGTATAATAATCTTTTAAGATATCGGGTTCAAATTCTTTTTTATCTAATTCGCTTGTATCAATACCTTTTTCTTTGCACCATTTTTGCATAATTTTTCTTATATGCCTGCAGTCAGCTTGACGTTCTTTTTCTGTTCTCATTTCAGAATATTCTTCTGTTTCATTATTTTTAAAAAAAGATGTTTGCAACTGCTCAATAATTCTTTTACCAGAATAATCGCAATTAAATAACAAATCTTCAATATTTCCTGAATTTATGGATTTAATTGCATTATCATAATTTTTTTTGTTATATTGCGTAAATTCATTTTCTAGGTTCAATGATGCAATACTGTTATAAATTTTCTCGACAACAACTCTCTGCTTAAACCAGTTATTAAATTTTTCTTTCATTTCTGCACCAATAACATTGAAAAATTTATCAATTTCATCACCTGTAAGTTTATAATCGCGGCCTTTTTCTCCATTCTCATTACAAACATCAGAATTTAAAAATGCAGAAAATATTGATGAACTTTCAGATTTATTAAGAGTTCTTCTGAATGCCCGAATTGCATCTTGAGTTACAATCTCTGAGTTTTTATTTACACCTTGCATATAAATCCTTATTATCTTACATTTTATATATCGGCATTTTTTGAAAAAACTTTAATAATTTTATGAAAATTGTTACATTAGGAGGAGAATTGTTACAATTTATGTGGTATTAAATTATGCAGCATTGTAGAAGAATTCCAATAGCCTAAAGGTTTTCAGATTGTTTATATCAACAATTTTTTCATATAAAACTTCAAGTTTTGTTTCTGATTTCGTCCCGCCAAGGGAGTTTTTTCATTTAAAGGGTTTGAGACATCTCAAACCCTTTTATAATGTTTGTTTCAAAAGTTCGAACAGCATATTAAATATTAATAGAACACCACTCAACCAGTTTACAATATAAAGTTTCTATCTCAGATTGACTGTAATTTAAGATATTTTCTTTATTAATACAAATATTTAAAATTTCTTTTTCTGTTTCATTAAGTTGTTCAACAAGTTGTTTTTTAGTCGGGATATAATTATTTGTTTGAACAAAATATTTGGCTTGCAAAATAAAGAATGTCATTTTATATAGATTTTGTAAATCTTCAACATAATTATTTGAGTGAACAAAGCTGTGAACAGTTGCGTGATACAAGTTTTCCGAACTTATTTTAATAGATTGTTTTATTTCATCTAATGATGGTGGCTGAATTATATCTTCTAACTTTCCATACAAAGATTTTGTATCATAGTAAAATTGAAACATATCTGCTTTTGACCACTTCTGCAACTCATTTTTTCCAGAAATAAAGCCACAAGCTTTTTCTTTATGAGGCAGGCTATCAATAATCAAACGATATCTTTTTAAATCTTCAAAAGTTAAATTCTCTAAAATTACAATAAGGTCAATATCACTAGAGTCTGTTGCTTCACCACTATTATAACTACCTTGTAATCCAACAAAAAGTAAGTTTTGTGAAAACTTTTCTTGTAATTTTTCTATTGTAGCATCTAACCAAATATCAACATCAAAACTCATATTCACCTCTCTTTAATATTAGCACAAATTAAGTGTTTAAATTACCTAAGAGAAATTTATAGTATTTTCAATCTTATATCCTTGAATTTGTCTAAAAATATTACTATTAGTACTGTTTATTGCATTATGTAACTCAATACAAAAAGTTCGAATCTTTGACGGTTCGGGGAGTTTTTTTATGCCCAAAATTGGTCGAAAGCTCTGTAGGTTTAGTAAAATCCAACAATAAAAAGATATTGGAGTTATCTAAGTAAAGATATAAAAAGAGAGAAACAACGATTACCAATTTAATTGTTGTAGAACATTCTCATCAAGAATTGTTGAATGAGTTTTTGGATGCAATGGGTGTTTATTACAATGCTTACATAGCATTGCTTACAGAGCTAGGTATGGAAAACTTCTCAATTGATGTTGACTTGTAAGTTTTGAGTAAAAGTTCGTTCTGTTTTCTGTTTAATATCTTTTGTTATTTAACAAGTAGTCTAATTGTTTGTTAGCAGAGTTTATATTGCAATATTCAATATCAGCTTCTGTTTCTGGATATGTTTCATTATCTTCTACAAAAGTTAGAGAAACAAGTTTTCCGTTTTCATAATTATAGACTATTGTAAATTCAACCTTTTGTTGTTCATCATCAGAAGAGTCATAAAAAGTGTTTTTTAAGAGTCTACCTTTTTCATCGTATTCATATTTGTTTTTGATATGCTCCCCATCGCCTGAGCAAGCATTTGTCCAGCTTTTAATTTTACCATTTGGATAGAATTCAAAAATGTCATAATCCCATTTTTTATGTGTTTTGAAAACCAGTTTTTCAGTATTTTGCGGTTTAGTTTCTGATAATTTATTTTGATTTTGAAAAATGACATTTTGACTTTCAGTAGTTGTAACATTAGACACCATACTGGGTCTTTCAAATTTATTGATAGCAGAAATGTTTAAATATTCCATAATAAAACCCTCTTTTTATATTTTCTCGTATATTAATATAAAGTCTTTTTCTTTATAAAAATTGCCTTTTTGCTTAATATTTTGTAACAAAATCTTGTAAAAGCTTAAAATAACTACTAGGAGTGGTTTTTATCACATTATGCAAATCTTTCAGCCAATCTATATCATTTACCCCAGTTCGAATCTTGGACGGTTCGAGGAGTTTTTTATTGTCAAAATTAAACAGCTAGCACATACCTCAAAATTATTAATTAACAAAAACCCATGCCCGGAGTCATCATCGCTACATTTATTAATAAACAGCGTGTCCCAAAAGATTGGAGTGACAATGATTACGCTGATTTTAAAATAAAAACTAAAGAGCTTTCTTACAAATTTTTTATACTTGAATCAATCGAAGGATTAAACGAAAACTCTGCGACAAAGAATTATCATTCAGTTTTAAATAAATATTTAAAATTATCAAAACCAGAACAAAATCTTTTATTGAAAAACATCGCAAATCTCTAAAATCATCCCACATTCAAAAATTATACTGAATGTGGGATTTTATTTTTTATCCTTTATGATGCTATAATAAAAATATAGAGGAGGATTTATTATGAAAATAGCTATTCCTACATTGGATGGTAAATTATGTGGACATTTTGGTCACTGTGAAATTTTTTCATTTGCAGAAGTAAACCCAGAAACTGCAGAAATTATAGAAATTACTACTGGAGCACCTGTTGAAGGAATCTCTTGTCAATGTGCATCTTGGTTAGCAGAACAAGGAACAGAAATTGTACTAGCAGGCGGAATGGGTGGACGTCCTATGATGATGTTGGAACAATGTGGAGTTCAAGTTATATCAGGATGTCCAGAATTAGAAATTAGAGAGATTGTACAATTATTCTTAGACAATGCTCTTGTTACAGGAGAAAATTCTTGTAACCACGGTGCTGGCCATGTTTGCCACGGTCACGGAGAAGGACATCACTGCGGTGGTCACTAATATTTTTTAAAAAGTAAGAAAAGATACGCTATTTTAGCGTATCTTTTTAAATTAGATACAAAATTTTATTAAAATAGCTAAAAGGAAGAAAAATGTCGTTAGAAAAAGTAAGAGAATATTTTATACAATATGGTATCGAAAACAAAATCCAAGAACTAGAACTTTCAAGTGCAACAGTTGAACTTGCTGCCAAGGCTTTGAATTGTGCTGAACAAAGAATTGCAAAATCTTTATCTTTTAAAATTGATGATGTTGCTATTTTAATTATATGTGCTGGTGATGCTAAAATCGATAATTCAAAATATAAATCATATTTTAAAACCAAAGCAAAAATGCTTGCGACAGAAGAAGTTAGAAGTTTAATTGGCCACGATATAGGTGGCGTATGTCCTTTTGCAATCAATGAAGGTGTAAATGTATATTTAGATGAATCCTTAAAGCGTTTTGAAACAGTATTTCCAGCTTGTGGAAGCTCAAACAGCGCAATTGAACTAACTATCGCAGAGCTCGAAAAATATTCAAATTACTCAGAATGGGTGGACGTTTGTAAGATTATATAAACGACTCTTTATAAAGATATTTAATCATTTTGAATGAAGGTAGTCGAGCCCGATTGAAAATCGGCAAGACGCATTCTGAAAAATTCAATTCCGAGTTGAATATAGTTATTTTGTTAGAAATAAAAATTTACCAAGGACTCCGTTCAAAATGATTGAGTATCATTTTGAATGGAGGTAGTCAAGCCCGATTGAAAATCGGCAAGACGCATTCTGAAAAATTCAATTCCGAGTTGAATATAGTTATTTTGTTAGAAATAAAAAATTTGCCGCAACTCGGAATTGAACCAAGGACACAGGGATTTTCAGTCCCTTGCTCTACCAACTGAGCTATTGCGGCAAATTTCTTTAAGTTTTCAATATAAATCTATTATATTCGCTAAAAAATTTTTGACAAGCAACTTTTTTAGTTAGAAGAAGGAGCCAGCCAAGCTGTAACATTACGACCTTCAACCATAGGCTTTTTCTCAACAGTAATTGGATCATTAGCTAGGTCATTAATGAATCTTTCAGCTAATTCAATCGCTAAATGAGAGTGTTGCATTTCACGACCTCTTAACATAACAACGATTTTAACCTTATTACCTTGAGAAATAAATTTACGAATATTTTTTAATCTAACTTCGTAATCATGAGTATCTATTTTATAACGAACTTTAACTTCTTTTATATCAACAACATGTTGTTTCTTTTTAGCTTCTTTAGCTTTCTTTTCTAATTCGTATTTGTATTTACCATAATTCAAAATCTTAGCAACTGGAGGTGCTTGATTAGGACTTATAACAACTAAGTCTAAATCTGCTTCTTCTGCCATTCTTAATGCTTGATGGGTTGGTACTATTCCATGGTTTTCACCATTTTCATCAATTAATCTTACTTCTTTTGCTCTAATTTTTTCATTTATGAGCGGTTTGTCCTTATTGGCACCTTTATTTGCGCCTCTTTCTTCGTTAGCTATGACATTGTCTCCTTATGTTGTTTACATGATAATATTACCACGAATGTCTTGTTTTTCAAGTACTTTTCGTGTTTTCAAAAGTTTTCATAAAAAATTTAATTTTTATATCGCAAATGCTCTGTTTTTCCTTCAGGAGTTTTTAGATATTGAAGTCTAGCAACAAGTTCTTCCAAAGATGTAGTTGGCAAGTCTTGCGCCCTAGTTGTTTCAAGAGAAAGCTTTTTAAGCTGCTCCCTTTTTTCCTCAGGGAAGGTAAATAAATATTCACTAAAATATATTTTTAATTGAAAATCATTAGGTTTTGTTTCTTGCATTTCTTGCATTAATTTTATCAGTTCTCTTTGACGACTAAAACTTGAAACAGCTTGACGTTCACGAGGCCACAAATCACTGAAATTCTTTGCAATGTCTTCATACTCGTCAACATTTGCATATGGACAGAATCTTGCAACTTTCATATAATAACCGGCATACTCATTTAATTTGCGTAATTCAAGTATCTCGCGCGGTGAACATTTTGAATGAGTTCTTAAATATCTCTTAAGTAAATCTGGTTTTTCCTTCAAAAAGTCAGCAATCAAAAGAACATCCTCTCTTTTCAAACCTTCGCCAGCTTTAAGGTTTTCTTTATTTTTTACAATTTCTCTTAACTCAGCAAACTGTTCTCCACCATTATTAACTCTTTCCCAAGAAATAATTGCATCAAGCTCGACATCTGTATATTCTCTAGGTTTAATTTCTACAACAGGTCTTTCAATTTCTACAATAGGTTTTTCTTCGACCTGTACTTTTTGCGCAGCGTCTCCAGCAGTTTTCGCGGCAACAAGTCCTAAAAAAGCTGCAATAGCAGTAAAAAATCCTTTTTTATTCTTTACTACAACTTCTGTGGCTTTTTGTGCAACATTACCACCTTGAAAACTCGGAGAAGATTTTATAAAAACATCTCCTTGAAAATTTTTATATACATTACAAGGTACTTGGGTACTAGTTTTTGTAATAGCTAGTTTATTGCTCAAACCAACAGGGTTGATTAAGTTCATTCTTTAATTACCTTTCAAGCACAATTTTACACATACACACATGTATAAAAAGTTTTTTCAGAGTTCATAATTGCACTAAAAATAAAAATCGTTACAATATGTAATAATTTTAAATTTTCTCAAAATCAATTGCACCGTGCTTACATATTGGGCAAATATAATCAGGAGGCAAAACCTCTGCTTCGTAAATATACCCACAAATTTTGCAACGCCAACCTTTTTTATCAACAGGCTTAGAAGCTGGTTTGATATTCTTTTGATAATAATCATACGTCACTGTTGGCTGTTCTGACAACACTTCCGATTCAACTAATTGAGCAATAAACATAATATGTGTACCTAAATCAATTTCTTGTTGAACATAAGCCGAGAAATAAGCATTTGTATTTTTTGTAATATACAAAACACCATTATTACTGCGTTTTGTATCATAAAAACTTGCGAACTTATCAATATTTCTTCCACATTGATAACCAAAATTTTTAAACACATCAAATCCAACTCCCTCAGCTAAAACAGATACGTTAAATTTTTTTGTGCGTTGAATCATTTCACAAGTGTAATTGTTTTTATTAACACAGACTGCAATCTGCAAAGGCTCTGAAGTCAATTGCATAACTGTATTTACGATACAACCATTATCTTTACCTTGCTCATTAGCTGTTAACACATAAAGTCCATAGCCTATTTTAAATAATGCATTTGTGTTCATAAGAATCCTTACTTCAATAATTCAGACAACTCACCAAATTGGGTAATGGAAAGCTTTTCACCTCTAATATTTTCATCCAAGCCCATTTTTTCCAACGCAGAAACAATTTTTTCCTTATCAAAACCACCACCAAGAAGACAATTTTTTAAAGTCTTTCTACGTTGGGCAAAACCTGCTTTTATAACTCTTCTAAAAAATGAATAATCACTAAGCTTCAATAAAGGCTCTTTTCTAACTTTTAATGAGATTAATGCAGAGTTAACTTTCGGGGCTGGATAAAAAGATTTACGCCCCACAACTCTAATAATTGAACAATCCGCCCAAAACTGAGAAAGTATTGTTAAAAGCCCATATTGTTTAGCCGAGCTTTTTTCTGTTGCAACAACTCGTCTTGCAACTTCTTCTTGCACCATCAAAATAATATCATTTATTACTGCACGGTTTTTATTTGCTAAGTCATCTATTTCACCAAGTAAATGAGCAATTATTGGTGAAGTAATATAATAAGGAATATTAGCAACTACTTTTATTCTTTCACCTTCGCATAATTCTGAAATATCTGTTTTTAAAATATCATTATGAATAAGCGCTAAATTATCACAATCAAGCTTTTTAAGTTCTTTTATCGCTTCTTCATCAAGCTCAACAGCAATTACTTTTTTTGCATATTTAACTAATTGTTCTGTCACAAAGCCAACACCAGGGCCAATTTCTAGCACAATATCATCTTTTGTAATTTGAGCATAATCAAGTATATCCTCAATAACTTCTGGATTTACGAGAAAATTTTGTCCTAATCTTTTTTTTGTTCTAAAGAACTTTGCTCTTTGTAAATAGTCCATCATGGTATTCATAATAATACAAATAGGGAAATGTTTAAAGTTTTTTTCTGGGGTATTTTAAACTGTGTTAGAATTTAAATAAGGAGTATACTGTGCTAAAGACTGAAGAACGTTTAGAATACGGACAATTATTAGATGAATATATTTTAGGCTGTAAAACCGAACAAAGAATCGGCTTAGAGTTTGAACGAATTCCTGTTTCAACATATGGTAAAAATGTCATTCCGTACGAAGGCGAATACGGTATTTGCGAACTATTAAGAGAATTCGCAAAAATTGATAATTGGGATTATATTTTAGACAACAACCAAATTATTGGACTCAAAAAACTTCACGATACAATTACGCTTGAGCCCGGTTGCCAGATTGAACTAAGTCTTGAACCTCAAAAATATATTAAAGATTTAAAAAATAAGATTGAAGAAATAGATACAGCATTAGCTCCTGTTTTAGATGATTTTGATATAAAGCTTTTAAGTGTTGGCGTTTCACCAAAAACTACATACAAAAATATTAAACTTATACCAAAACAAAGATATCATCTAATGGCTAAATATCTTTGGGGAATTCTTTCTGATGTTATGATGAGAGAAACTGCAGGAATTCAAGTCGGAATCGATTTTAAATCGGAAACTGATGCAATGAGAAAATTCCGCTTAGCCAATATTATAATGCCTTTTTCAACTGCAATGTTCGCTAATTCTAGAATCCGTGGCGGTGTAGATACTGGATATAAGTCTTTCAGAGCTCTTGCTTGGCTGAATACGGACAATGAACGCTGTGGCTTTGCTACAGATTTTAATAAAAACATGTGCTTCAAAGATTATGTATCTAGACTTTTAGATACACCCATGATTTTTATTAATCGAGAAAACAATTATATAGATGTTAATGGTAAGCTAACTTTTGGACAATATATGAAAAATGGTTTTGAAGGTTTTTACCCAACAATTGAAGATTGGAAGCTGCATACTAATCTGTATTTCCCAGAAGTTAGACTTAGAAACTTCATAGAAATACGCAATCACGATTGCGTAGATGGAAATTTAAAATATTCAATTCCAGCTTTATATAAAGGCATCTTCTATTCTGCATCAGCGATGGAAGAAGTCGAAGAAATTTTAAATAAATTCACAACTAATGAAATTAAAGAATTACGCTATAATGTCGCAAAATTCGCCGTTGAAGCAAAAATTGCAAACAAATCAATATTACCAATTTGCAAAGAGCTCACAGAAATCGCTTATTACACTTTAAAAACTAACGGTGAAGAAGAAGAAGATTTCCTTTTACCACTAATTGAAATGCTTAAAAAAGGAAAATGCCCAGCCGATGGGTAAATAGTCTGTTTGTATTACTCTATTCTCTTGTCACAGGTCAAAAATTATAGTATAATTCTTCTTATAAATAAGAGGAGAAATATATGCAGACTTTAAACAAGAATGAGGGTTTGATTACCCAAATTATTGGTCCGGTTATTGACGTTGAATTTCAACAAGGCGAATTGCCTGAAATTTATAACGCATTGAATATAACAATGGATGATGGCACAGTTGTTGTTGCAGAAGTTCAACAAATGTTGGGTTCAAATAGAGTAAGAACAGTAGCAATGTCATCTACAGATGGTTTAAAAAGAGGAATGAAGGTTGTAAATACTGGTGAGCCTATTAAAGTTCCTGTTGGCAAACCTATTTTAGGAAGAATCCTTAACGTAATTGGTCAACCTGTTGACGAAATGGGACCAATCGAGACTAACGATTATTTACCAATTCACAGAGAATCACCAAAATTAGTTGATCAAAATACAGAAATTGAAATTTTAGAAACTGGTATTAAAGCAATTGACTTGATTCAGCCATACCAAAAAGGTGGTAAAATAGGTTTATTTGGTGGTGCTGGTGTTGGTAAAACAGTTCTTATTATGGAACTTATCCACAATATCGCATCAGAACACTCTGGTGTATCTGTTTTCGGTGGTGTAGGAGAAAGAACTCGTGAAGGTAACGACTTGTGGAACGAAATGAAAGAATCAGGAGTTATCGATAAAGTTGCTCTTATCTATGGTCAAATGAACGAACCACCTGGAGCTCGTATGAGAGTTGGTCTTTCAGCTCTTACAGCTGCAGAGTATTTCCGTGATTTTTCAAAACAAGACGTATTGTTATTCATCGATAACATTTTCAGATTTACTCAAGCAGGCTCAGAAGTATCTGCGCTTCTTGGTCGTATGCCTTCAGCAGTTGGTTACCAGCCAACACTTGCTACTGAAATGGGTGAACTACAAGAAAGAATTACATCTACAAAAGACGGTTCAATTACATCTGTTCAAGCAATCTACGTTCCTGCAGATGACTTGACTGACCCAGCTCCAGCAACCACATTCTCACACTTGGATGCTTCTACAGTACTTTCAAGACAGATTGCTCAGCTTGGTATCTATCCAGCAGTTGATCCGCTTGCTTCTAACTCAAGAGTACTTGATCCAAATATTATCGGTGAAGAACATTACGAAGTTACTAGAAAAGTGCTTGAAATTCTTCAAAAATACAAAGAGTTACAAGATATTATCGCAATTCTAGGTATGGATGAATTATCTGACGAAGATAAAGAAACTGTAAACAGAGCTAGAAAGATTCAAAGATTCTTGTCTCAACCATTCTTTGTTGCTGAACAATTCTCAGGTATTCCTGGTAAATATGTTAAGTTAGAAGATACTATTAGAGGCTTTAAAGAAATTATCGAAGGTAAACACGATGACCTTCCAGAACAAGCTTTCTACATGGTAGGTACAATCGAAGAAGCTATTGAAAAAGCAAAAACTTTACAATAGAACTTGAAGATTTTGTAGTTTGTTCAAAGGGAGCACTTGGCAAAATACAAAAATCTAGTAGCAAAGCGGAATGTGCTCCGCCCAAAGGTTAAAAATATGCAATTAAAAATAATCACACATGAAAGAATAATTTTTGAAGGCGAAGCGGATGAAATTGTAATCCAAGCTCAAACAGGACAAATTGGTATTTTAAAAGACCATATACCTCTTACAACAGTTTTAGAAGTTGGAGTTACAAAAGTAAGACAAGGGGAAAAAATTCGCTATTTTGCAACAATGGGCGGTGTTTTCCAATTTAAAGATAACGTCGCGACTATTCTTACTGATGTTTGTGAAGACAGTTGCGATATCGATGTCACTCGTGCTAATGATGCAAAATCTCGTGCAGAAGCTCGCTTGGCAGATGCCGATGCAAAGGTTGATTCTCAACGAGCTCAGGCGGCACTTGCCCGTTCATTAGCAAGATTAAAAGCAGCTTTGAATAAATAATTAAAAGGTGGGTTTTAGACCCACCTTATTTATACCAAACTTTAAATGTTTCTATTTTTATAAGTAAATCTTCATAATCACCATTAAAATTTATACATCTATCATCAATTATCAAATATGCAGGTTTTTTAACATTAGTTATTTCACAAAAATAATCAATTAGTTCATTTTCTATAATCCAATCTAATGCTATTTGCTTTTCACGAGTTGTAAATAAAATAATTTCAAAATCTTTATACAATTTTTTTATAAAGTCCTTTGCACCATCTCTTATTGGTGGAATATAATCTTTTTGATATTTGCCATCATAAGTATTAAGCACCCCATCTAAATCTAATAAAATTGTTTTTTTAAAAGTTTTCATAATAATCCTTTCTTTTGTCCGTGTGGCAGTTTGTATGCTTTGTCATTATAACGGACAATTTGGTTATGGACAAGGAATTATTAGAAAAACTTGCAAAGAGGATAAAAGAATTGCGTAAAGAATATGGCTATACGCAAGACGACTTGTCTTTTAAAGCAGGTATTGAACGTTCTACTTTGGGTAACATTGAAACTGTACAAAATGATATAACTTTCACAAAGATTAATAAAATTTCAAAAGCTTTTAATTTATCTCTATCAGAATTTTTAAATTTTTAATTTTAATATACAGATAAATAAAAAGATTATTAAGCGCTTTTCTATTATTTCTTGACCTTCACACCTGTTTGTCTTACCATGCAGGAGTAAGTTTGACTTTCAAGAAAAGGAGAGAAAATATGTCAAGAAAACCAATTATTGCAGGAAACTGGAAAATGAATTTACTTCAAGCTGATGCAAAAGCTTTATTTGAAGGTATCCAAGGTTTCGTTAAAGATTTTACAGCACAACAACTTCCTACAGTTGTAGTTGCTCCTGTTTTCACATCTTTATCAGTTGTTAACTCTGTTAAATGCGACTGTGGATGTGGTGAAAACAAAATTAACGTAGCAGCTCAAAAC
>JAZRSL010000035.1:0-17568 GCA_045651505.1 Candidatus Gastranaerophilaceae bacterium
TATTAATAATCTGACTTCTTCTCGTTCAACAATTCGTGACGCTGATATTGCAGAAGTCTCAAGCCACTATATCCAACAACAGATTTTACAACAGGCTTCAGCAACGTTAATGGCAACTGCCAACCAAAGCCCTGCAATTGCCCTGCAATTGATTTAGCACCTTATTCTACAAGGAAGAACTGAATGAATTAGCAATTATTATTTTGAGAGATAGTTAGAGGTTAACTCTCTTTTGTTGATAATCTAAGTATTATCTAGAGGCAAGAAAAAAGTATAAACGTTGTAAGTTATTTAAGTTATAATCTTAAAACACTTGACACAATGCTCTTTTATATAGAAAATTATTAAAGGATATCTGTGAGGGGAAGAGTTATGGTCAAGGAAACAATTTTACATGATAATCACGTAAGACGTGGAGCTAAGATGGTAGATTTTGCTGGATGGCATATGCCAGTTCAATATACATCTATTATTGACGAACATAACACGGTTAGAAATACTGTCGGTCTTTTTGATGTTTCACACATGGGAGAAATTTTTATAAAAGGACCTGACGCACTTAAATTATTAAACAAGCTCGTGCCCCAAGATATTTCTAAACTTACAAATTCAAAAGCTGTTTATTGTCAATTAACAAATAAACAAGGCGGAGTCAAAGATGATTGGATTATTTATAAACTTGAAGACAACTACTATTTAATAATCGCTAACGCATCAATGGTTGATTCCGATGTCAATTGGGTCGCAATGAATAAAGGTAATCTAGATGTTGAAATAATTAATGATTCCCATAATTATTCTATGATAGCAATTCAAGGTCCTAAAGCCTGTGATTTAGTAAAAGATTTAGGTATAGATAATTTACCGACATTTTTCTCAATAGCTAGAGAATCCCTTCTTGGACATAAAGTTTTTGTATCAAGAACTGGTTATACAGGAGAGGATGGGGTTGAAATTATTCTAGAAAATATATATGCAGAAGAACTTTGGGACAAACTATTAGAAGTTGGTTCAAAATATAATGTTAAACCTATTGGACTAGGTGCCAGAGACACTTTAAGACTAGAATCAGCAATGCCATTATATGGAAATGACCTAGATGAAAATACTTCTCCAATTGAAGCGGGACTAAAATGGTCTGTTCCGACAGATAAGATTGATGACTATAATGGTAAAGCTACTATTGAATCACATATAAAAAATGGTATTAACAAAAAGTTAGTCGGCTTTAAAATGCTTGATAGAGGTATTGCAAGACACGAGTATGAAGTGTATTTCAATAATGAAAAGGTCGGCATTGTAACCAGCGGCGGTGTTTCACCAACAAGGGGGGATAATATTGGTCTAGCTTATGTTAAAAATCTTGACAATTTAACTGTTGGCTCTACAATTCAAATATTAATAAGAGATAAATTCTATAATGCAGAAATTATTAAAAAACCATTTATAAGTAAAAGAAATAAAGGAGAATAGTGGAAATGAAAGAAAGTATGTTATGTACAAAAACTCATGAATACGTACTTGAACACGGAAACTGTTTTGAAGTAGGTATAACTGATTACGCAATTGAACAATTAGGCGATATCGTTTTTATTGAACTTCCAGAAGTAGGTTCAGAATTTTCAAAAAATGAAGTATTTGCAACTATTGAATCTGTAAAAGCAGCTTCTGAAATTTATATGCCAATTTCAGGAAAAGTTATAGAAATCAATGAGACTATAGTTGATAGCCCAGAATTATTGAATGATGAAAGTCATGCTGATAAATGGCTTATTAAAATTGAATCAAATGCAGATCAAGTTGAATTTGCAGACTTATTGGATTACTCAGATTACAAAGAAGAAATTGAATAATGAAAAATTTTATTGCACATACAGATGAAATTCGCAAAGAGTTATTAAAAGAAGTTTCTTGTTCAACAATAGAAGACTTGTTTAAACAAATACCTATTAAATTTAATAACTTTAATATGGAAAATCCTCTAAGCGAACTTGAAACTCAGAAAAAAATAAAGAACATTTCTAAAAAGAATAAAACAGAATACTCAAGTTTTATTGGTGGTGGCGTGTATAATAAATTTATCCCTGCGTGTGTAAATTATATTGCACAAAGGTTTGAATTTCTAACAGCTTATACACCATACCAGCCTGAAATATCTCAAGGGACTTTACAGATTATTTATGAATACCAAACAATGATTTCCAGACTTACTGGTATGGATATAGCGAATGCATCAATGTATGATGGTGGTTCTGCATGTGCAGAAGCGATATTAATGGCGCATAGAATTGCTCGTGGCAAGAAAAATAAAGTCTTAGTTTCTGCAAATATAAATCCTGAATACAAAGAAGTTATTAAAACTTATTGTTGGGCTCAAAACATAGAAATTGAATGGTTTGAAACTTTACCAGCGATGCACGAAGAATTCTGTTGTGTTGTTATTCAAAATCCTGATTATTATGGTGAGATTCAAAAAATTGAAAAACTTAATACAACTCTAGTTGTAGTAGCAAATCTAAGCGCTTTATCAATTTTAAATCCGCCTGTCGAAGCCGATATTGTAGTTGGAGATATACAGCCTCTAGGGATATCAATGTCATTTGGAGGTCCCCACGCTGGATATATGGCCTGCAAGGAAGCTTATATGAGACAAATGCCTGGCAGATTAGTTGGTAGAACTTTAGACGCTGATGGTAATACAGCTTACACACTTACAATTCAAACTAGAGAACAACATATTAAAAGAGAAAAGGCAACAAGTAATATTTGTTCAAACCAATCACTAATAGCATTATGCGCAACTTTATATTTAAGTTTATTAGGAGAAAATGGATTTAGAGAAACAGGGCTAATATCTACAAGGCTGGCTCATAAGTTATCTTCAGAACTAAGCAAGATTGGTATAAAAACAAAAAATAACAACTTTTATAATGAATTTGTAATAAAAGTTGAATCTTCAGACGAAGTTTTAAACAAATTAAGAAAAGTTGGAATATTAGGTGGTATTAGATTAGATGAAAACAGTATTCTTGTATGTACCACTGAAATGAATACAGAAGAGGAAATTAGCGAATATATTAGCGCTTTAAAGTAAGGAGAGTTAATGAGTAGATTTATTGGTATTATTGGTATAATAGTTATTTTTCTTATTTGTTATGCACTATCAAACAACAAGAAAGCCATTAACTATAAAACTATTGGTATGGGCTTTTTGCTACAGCTTTCTTTAGCTATATTTATATTTAAGGTGCCAATAGGCCAAAAAATGTTTTTACTCATTGGCGAATTTATTCGTAAAATATTAGATTTTGCATACGAAGGAGGTTCTTTTGTATTTGGTCCTTTAATGAATAATGGACGCTTAGCAGAGCTATTTGGCAATAATTATAGTATTTTTGCACTACAACTTATTTGTTCAAGTATATTTATGATGGTTTTAGTTAATATACTTTATTACTATGGAATTATGCAAAGAATAGTTGCAGTTTTAGGGAAAGCAATGAATAAATTTATGCACGTGTCTGGTGCAGAAGCACTTTCTAACGTAGCAAGTGCCTTTGTTGGACAAATTGTTGCTCAAATAATGATAAAGCCTTATTTAGAAAAGCTTACTCGTTCTGAATTACTTGCTTCTATGGCTGGTTCAATGGCTTGTATTTCTGGCGCAATTATGCCTATCTATATTTCAATGGGTATTCCTGCTCATTATTTATTAGCATCTTCTGTTATGGCAGCACCTGGGGCTCTTATTTTAACTAAAATAGTTTACCCAGAAACCGGTGAACCTGAAACAAGAGATAATATTAGAATCTCTAAACGCAGAACATTTGCAAACGTTTTTGATGGCATTTCTAGCGGTGCATCAGAAGGAATGAAGGTTGCAATAAACGTTACAGCGATGATTCTTGCTTTAGTTGCGTTAGTTGCATTTATAGACTGGATACTAGGTGTAACTGGTGGTTTCTTATACAATTATATTCCAGGCTGTTCTCACCTCGCTTTTTTACCGGATTTATCATTAAAATTGATTCTTGGTAAAATTTTCTCAGTTTTTGCATTCATCATTGGCGTACCATTACAAGATACATCAACTGTTGGTGCATTAATGGGTACAAAGCTTGTTTTAAATGAAATGGTAGCTTATGTCCAACTTTCGCAAATAGCGCAATCTATCGATCCTAAAAGTTTTATGATCGCAAGTTTTGCCCTTTGTTCTTTTGGTAATTTCGGTTCAATTGCAATACAAATAGGTGGTATTGGTGAATTAGCTCCAAACCAAAGAAAAAACCTTGCTAGACTTGGCGTTAGAGCTCTAATTTGTGGAACTTTAAGTTGCTATTTATCTGCTGCAATTGTTGGAGTTCTCTTATAAAAACAAGAACCATTCTCGAGCTTATAATTAATATTTTTTAAATTTAGTATTCTTTCTAATGCTATATTTAGCATATTTATATAATCATTGCGTTCTTCGCTAAGAGATTTTTTCTCTGCGTTAATAAGATTATAGTATTTAGCATTAATTTCTTTTTCTAAACACGAATCTTTTGTAAATTTTATAAGAGTTTCCAAACTCGATAACTCGTCATAAGACGCATCATAAAAATGACATACTTCCATAATTAAATCCTTTATTTACTTCTTCTTAATTCCGAACATATTATTAGTATAGCAAGAGGTAAAAAAAAGTTGTTAATATATTTTCCTATTTACAAAAATTTACATTACTTACAAGTAATAAATGCATTTAAATACTGAACTAATTCGTTAAATGCGACATTATTTGGGTTTTTTTGTCTATTTCTTAAATATTCATCAATTGTATATAAAATTTCCAAGAATGTTGATTCACTTAGATTGCCATCAACATAGTCTTCATACACATTTAATATATAAGCATATGTGTCGTCACCATTATGCATTTTAATTTGTATTAAAGCATTACGCAATTTTTCATTTGATAGATTTACATTCAATAAATCTAAATATAAGGTAGCAGAACGTTTTAATTTGATCATAATTACATCTCTAGGCATATAGTTTTGCATGGTAATGAAATAATTTGAAAAGTTTTCATATAATCTACTCGTACAAAATTGCTTAAAACTGAATTTGGTAACAAAAAAATCTTTAAAAAACAATAAAATATCAGGAGTTTTGTTCCTAAATACTTTAAGAAACGATTTCCAATCCTTTTCTAAGTCTAGTTCTTTCAGGAAACTTTCTATCAAAATAAGCTGATCTAATTCTTTTTTATCTTTATTAATTGTGTAATACAAGTCTCTAGCTTTTACATTTTCTACATTAATCATGTAAACAACAAGCTTACCTAACATATTAAAAATTTTTGATGCAGAAAGACCTTCCTCTTTTATTTGAGTCCATAAAATATGATATAGCTTAAAGACTGGGGTATTTTTTTCCTTTCCTGATAATCTTTCACCCATAATAATCTTTTCATATATTAATTGGCAAGATTCTGACAATCTTAGCTTTGTTTTTGAACCATTTAATAAATACTTCGTACGTATAATTTTTATAGCTTTATCGTTTTTTGTAGATGTTTTTTTATAACATTCGCAAATAGCATGTAATAATAACGACAAAGATAAAAATCGACTTACTCCATCAACTAGATTATATCTATCTAAAGTTTTCTGAGCTATGAACATTTCACCTAAATTAATTTTCTGCGTAAATTGTTCATCTTCAGATAATAAATTTAGAAAATTAACCAAACCAATATCGCACGTTGCATAATCAGGTGCGTATAGCTCTTTAACCTTATTTAAAAATTGAAGTAAGTTTACAAGTTCCATTAGTTACTCTGATAATACAAAGCCACCTGATGGTACATTTTTCAGTTTATCACCATCAATTTTAGCTCTTAGATTCTTAATATATTTATATACATAATCTCTTGGTAATTCAAGTAATTCTGCTAAATCTTTAGCAAATACAGTTTTACCAATATTATTCAAGAAATATTCAAAGACTAGCTGTTCTCTATCTGTTAAAGATTTTTTCAAAACAATATTAATATCTGAATTGCTTGAATATTCCTCAACTTTTTCAAGCAAAGTTTCTTCTTTTTTATCATCTTCAACAGTTTGTTTATTCAAAACTTTATTAATACTTTCTTTTATTTTTGTTTCTTTAATAGTTGTTTTTAATGTTTGGTTAATATTATTCTGTTCATAGTCCTTCTTATTTATTGAAAACGGCGTATGTGAAATTTGACGTTCACGTTTAAACGCTCTCTCAGCTATCGCAGAAAAGCTTTCGCTAACACTTGTATTTGAATTTGAAGATGTACCTTTTGACATAACAATATCAACTACATCATTTGTGGATTTTGTTTCCTCAACTTTTTTACCTAATCTAGCTGCAAACTCTTCCAAAGTTATTTTTTCTAAAGAACTTCTCCACTGTCTAATCTCTTCCTTCGTCAAATAATTAGGCATTTAACATCTCCTATATAACCTGTGATAGTTTAACTTAATTCCCCTAATGGATTAATTATATATAATGTAACACAAAATTTTTTAAATTAAATAAAATATTTCGTGATGTAAAGTTTTTTTTCAAAAATTAATATTCTTGAACAATCCTACCAGGCAAATGGTTTTGCTGGATAGTATACAGTAATGCTTCCGCACTATTTTTATTCTTAAATATTCCAACTTGCAAAGTATAGTTGTTAGAGCCAATGCACTTTACAATTGGGCTTAAATTAGAACCTGATTCAGCTATTATATCTTTAGCAACTTTAGCTTGCTCTGCAGAAGTATAAGAACCAATAAAAACTTTGTAAACGGGATCAACAACTTTTGTTTTTATAGCTTCAGAAACAGTTTCTTCATTATTTGTTCGCAACACTACTTCTTCGTTTTTTGTTTTTTCTTCCTCTTTTCGCATTATTTCAGTAAAATCTTTACCTTGGTCCTCATTCTGAATTAATGCAAGTCTGCCATCTACAATCTTCTTTATCTCGTCAGAATTATCAAATTCTTCTTCTTGTTTATAATCACCTATAGATACATCAACAGAGGGTGTAAAAGATTTAATTAAAAAAGTAAAAACTAACAACATTCCAAAGAAAGATATGGCAAACAGTTTCCAAAGAGACATGTCTTTTTGCGAGTTTTTCTTCATATATTTTTTATAACCTTTTCCAGCCATTAATTACACACCTCTTACTTTCGTGCTAGCTAATATAACATCCTCCAATTCGTCAGAGTATCTATTCATAACATCTATTGCAAACTCTTTTATATTTTCAATACCTAATTCGCTAAATAATCCTGATGCCTTTACAGGAGCGCCTTCTGATAAAATATTTAACCCTGTATGAATAAGGACAGATGTTGTAGATTTAGTCGCAATAGACACTGACAATTTGCGACCATTAATCATTAAGTCATCACCGTTTCTAACAACAAAAACACCTTTTTCTTCTAAAAGTTCTTTTATAATTGTAATCAAAAGTCTTTGACGTAAAACACCTTCTACAAGACCAATATTAAACTGTTCTGATATAAAACTCAACATTTGCTTGCTATAAATTGGTTCATCATTTATAACATCTTCAATATCAACCATTTCGGTTAACTTCACTTCACATTCACCAATAAATGCAACAATAGCATCACCTTGTAATTTAAAATTTTTATAAATCCAATGTGGTACTAGTTGAGAACCTATATATTTAATATTTTCATTAATAAACAATTTTTTCATAATTAAAATAATATACTCACTAATTCTTGACAATTATTAGCAATCAATGCTTTTTTTAAGTAATAGCAGGATTCGCATTTTCCACAGTGTTTATCCCCTGAGTTATAACAACTTCTTACTAACCCTAACGGTAACCCTTCTTCAACTGCAATTTTAACTATATCATCCTTAGAACAATTTATCAAGGGGGCCACAACCTGTGGTTGAGAGAGAGTTGACCTCATAAAAGTCTTAGATATTTGTTCTCTAAATTCTTCTGTATTATCAGGAAAGATCATAGCTTCTTCTTTGTTTGCACCATATAAAATATATTTATATCCATAAGAATCACAAAAAGCTGCCGCAATATTAAGAAAAAGTCCATTTCTATTTGGAACCCAAACAGCCTCTGCGCTAGTATTGGATTCAAAATTATCACTTGGAATTTCATTATCACTTACTAATGCTGTTGTAGTTATATCTTTTAACCAATCCAATGTTATAACTTTGTGTTCAACTGAATAATGGTTACATATTCTTTTTGAAGCAGCTATTTCTTGAATTGCTGATTTTTGACCGTAGTCGAAAGTAATAGCTAATTTGACATTATAATTGGATTTCGTCTTAGAACAACCTAATGATACTAGTGAATCTAAGCCGCCAGACATTAGAATAACAGCCTTATTCATAGTCTTCAACCTCATATTCATCTATTAATTGCCTAGCCTCATCTTTTAAAAACTCTGAATATATTGGTAATTCAATAACTTCATCTAAAACATCTCTTCCTGAAAGATTATATAAAGCTATAAGAGCATTTCTCTTTACTTCATCATCATTATCTTGCAGACAAGGTTTAATCATTTCAACTGAATTCTCATCTTCACTGTTCATAATTGCTTCTATAGCATTAATTCTAACAAGTGGTGATGAATCCATTAACGAATTTTTAAGAGCTTTTATAACCTTTTTATTGTTTAAATTAAGCTTACCCAATGATTCTACTATTTTTTCTTTTAAAAAAGAAAATTTATCTAGAAACCCTTGTTTTGATTCTAAAATATTTATTAATGGGTCTATAGCCCTAAAGTCACCTAATAGTCCTAATGCAAAAGTAGCAGATTCTTTAAGATACATCGATTTTTCTTCATCGTCTTCTACAAGATTAATCAAAGGAATAACTGCATACTTGTCACCAATTCGGCCCAATGCGTCAGCACAAGCTAAACGAACTTTATAATGTTCGTTTTTATTATTCATACAATCTAATAATAATGTCACAGTCGAAGAATCTTTATAATTAGAAATGGCTTTTGCACACAATGCTCTTACGTTAACTAAACTATCAATATCTTCACTAGTTTCTAAATTAAATCTTAACATATCAACTAAAATAGCTAAAGTTGAAGCACTTTTATACGCATCTGCTAATTTAATTACATGAATTAAAATTTCTGGATCCTCAATATTAGTTAACAAGTAGTTATATATACTCACAAGAGCAGTTGAATCATAAAATTCTTCTAAATTAGAGAGATTTTTCACAACAACACCAGCTGGTAATTTTCCAATTCCACAGCTCTCAAGTATTGAATTGTAATTAATTAAATCATTCTCCACAAAACAACAATACAATAAAAAGCTTGTATTATCAATAAACATAAGAAATATATATACTTTTTATTTCTTTTTATTAACAAAACTTAACAATTTAAAATAAAAAAGGCAATTTTTTTTTAATAAAAAACTTTATATATACATAGACAGTTTTTGTAAGGAGCTTCTAATGAAGGAAGAAGAATTAAATATGACCATGTCGGTAGTATCAGATCCAATTAAAAACGTATACAAATTGGAAACTAGAAAAGATATCGAAGAAATTCAAAGAATATGCCGAATATTTACAATTGCTGAAAGTCAGGGTAATAAACATAAGATGTTGTCAATTAAAAACTTGGCAACACTGCGTTTGGTACTAAGCAACAATTAAAAATAATACAAGTAATAAAAAAGGCTCGTTTGTTTAACGAGCCTTTTTTTTATCTAATGTAGGTTCAATAACCTTCCCAATTAAAACATTTTCTACAAACCTATCGATTGGTTTTATTGCTAATCCTAGAGCAAGAAAACCTCCTGCAGTTTTAATAATTTTACTAGATATATTATTTCGTTTTAAACTATTAATTAAAACATTTTTCACTGCTACACTTTTTGTTTGCCCCTCTTGTTGTAACACATTAAAAGTTTTATAAAAACTTGATTCCTTAAAAGCTTCTGTTGGCGACAATAAATTCTTTCTTAAAGTAATTAATTCAATAATTATTTCATTTGAATAATTATCAATATTTTTTTGTTTTCTTGCAAATAAATCTTTCATAAAAACCTTTTCTAAAAACGTTATAGGTTTTTTAATAATTTTTCTATTAATTGTTTTATTATCATTATATTCTGTATTATTAGCTACAATATCTTTAAACTTTTCTATACACTCTCTATCTTTACCATCATAGGCTTTCATATTGCCGTTAGTTACAAACTCTTGTGCTAACTTAATAATATGTTCTTTGTCATTTAATTTAATCTTATCTTTAGATAAATAACCAAACATTGAAAATAGATTTTGTCCAAACTTAACAGCTACAAGAGGTAAAAAAATGCTAGCCATACCTTGGAATATAGCTTGCTTCAAACACCTTCTAGAATTAGGACTATACTCTGTTTTGTCATTTTTATACTTGTCATATATATCGGCTCCAATATATAGTAATGCAGGAGCCCAGCTTAAGGTTGCATACTGACCGATCATCGGACGTAATGCTTCGCCTATTTCATTTGTAAAGGCCGCACCTCTTAACGGCCAACGCATGAGAGGATCTTTATATTCACCCGTAACCGAGTCTTTAGTTTCGCTATCAGCCTTAAACGCATTATTCTTAAGGCTTATTGGTAATATCTTCACTTATTCTTAATCCCGCTATTTATATGGAAATATAATAATAACATATAATACGATTAAATACAAGAATATATAAACTCCAGCCCAATTGTAAACTTTTGTAACAAAACATATAAGTCGTGAAATTTAATAAGATTTATATACTTTATATATATGTAAGATGAAAACCAAGAGGTAAGAAAAATGGCAGCAACAGCAGCAGCATTATTAGCATATTTAAACACTAGAGCTGATATTAATTACTCTATTCAACAGCAACAATTCTGGAGCGCTAAATATACAGCAAATGAAGCTAAACTTGCTGAACAAGTAAGACTTGAAGAAAAATGGATGACCGAATACGATAAAGCTTTAGAAGATGGTCGTTCAACAGAATTAAAAATGAATGGAAAAGTCTTTCTTGGTAAAGAAGTAGTTGGAACTGAGCAACAAGCTGAAGAATGGGCTGATTATAAAGTCGACGAATATGACGAAGAATTATCTTTAGAATTAGCCGACTTAGATATAGAATACGATACAATGAAAAATATGTACGATACATTAATCGAGACAATGAGAGCTCAAGAAGAAAGTCAAAAAACACTTACTTCAGAAAACGCTCAAGACACAGGAATGCTAAATGCAGGTTAATAAAATTAATAAACCTTAGAGGCGTTATACATAAGAGATGCAATCGTCATTGGTCCTACGCCTCCTGGCACTGGAGAGATATAACCTGCCGATTGAGACACAACATCAAAATCAACATCACCAGTAAGTTGACCGTTAGAATCTTTAAAAATACCTACGTCAACTATAACAGAATTCTTTTTAACCATCTTACATCTTACAATCTTTCTACCAACCGCAGAAATTACAACATCTGCGGCTTTTATTTTTTCATCCAAATCTTTTGTATAAGAATGTGTACTTGTAACCGTTGCATTACGTTTTAATAACATTTGTGACATAGGTTTACCTACGATATTAGAACGTCCAATAACAAGTGCATCAATACCCTCTAATTGAATATTATATTCATCAAGTAACATTAAAATACCTTGTGGGGTTGCAGGATAAAAGTATGGCTCTAACCCAATAGCTAATTTACCTACATTTTCCGGAGTAAAACCGTCAACATCCTTTTTAGGCAAGATTGCAGTTACCACTTTATTTTTATCAATATGCTCTGGTAACGGTAGTTGTACTAAAATTCCTGTAACATCTTGATTATTATTTAATTCATCTATTTTGTTTAATAGTTCAGATTCTGATGTTTCTGTAGACAATTCAATAACAGTTGAAAGTATTCCAACTTTTTCTGCAGCTTTTTGCTTATTTCTAACATAAATCTTGCTAGCTGGATCATCACCTACTAAAATTACAACCAAGTGTGGCTTCTTATCCATTAAATCGACTTTAGATTTAACTTCATTTAATATTTTTTCTGAAACTTTTTTACCGTCTAATATAATCATTAAACATTCTCCTGAGGTAGATTTAATCTAAAATATAAATTATTTATTGCCTCTTTAACAATATTAGAATCCTTTGCTATAGCACCATTTACGAGATTTGTATCTACAGGAATAGCTCCTAAAATCTCAATTTCAGCTTCTTTAGCAAGATTATAAATTTCATCCATATTTTCAGCACCAGCTTTATTAATTACAACACCCATTTGCCCACCAACAGCATACTTGGCAGAGTATTCATTTATACGTTTTGCTAAATTGATTGATTCTACAGACGGATTAGCTACTACAAGTGCTAAGTCAATATTTGTATCAACAAGCTGACTTAAATATTTTAAATCAAATTCACAATCAAAAATTACAAAGTCGTAGCGTTCAATAAGCTTTTGTAATGCGACATTTAGTTGTCCTGTTATAGGGCAACGGCAGTCCTTTGAACCAGTAAACCAAGATACAATAATATCTATATTATCCTCAATTGGAATCACTATGTCTTCAAGAGCCCATTCGACATACTCTTGTTTTGTCATTTGTTGAGGTATACCTGTTCGATATTCATGCTTTCCACTACGTATACCATAGATTGTATTTCTTATATCAAGCCCAAATGTATGTCCTAATTCTCCAGCCAAATCATTATCAAATAATAAAATAGATTTTTCTGGATATTTTTCTTTTAAAACATTTAAGAATGCTTTAGTAATTGTTGTTTTTCCGCTTCCGCTTTTCCCTGTAATTGCTATTTTTATAGACAAAATTCAACCCTCTTTTAGTTTATAATAACATAAAAAAACGGGTTGAAACAACATTGTTCCAACCCGTTTTTATTATTTATCTTATTCTTCATCAGAAGATTCAGTTTCCATCAATAACTCAGGTGAACCGAACATACCTTCAATTTCTTCTAATATAGCAGAAGGTTTTCTTGCTTGGTTTCTTTGAGCAGCTCTTCTTTGAGCTTCCTTATCTCTTTCTTCACTAGCAAAAGATAAGTGGTGGAAACCAGTACCTGCTGGTATTAAACGACCAATAATAACGTTTTCTTTCAAACCTCTTAGTAAGTCTTTTTTACCATCAACAGCTGCTTCAGTTAAGATTCTTGTAGTTTCTTGGAATGAAGCTGCTGAAATGAAGCTTTCAGTATTCAATGAAGCTTTTGTAATACCTAATAACATATGTTCACAAGTTGCTTCTTGACCTTCGTGTTCACGAACAATTTTATTTTCGTTTTCGAAAGTTTGAACTTCAACTAATTCACCAGGTAATAAGTTTGTATCACCAGAATCAACAACACGAACTTTCTTAGTCATTTGACGTACGATAATTTCGATGTGCTTATCAGCAATTTCTACACCTTGTGAACGGTATACACGTTGAACTTCATCAACTAAGTATTGTTGTGCTTCTTCTGGTCCACATAGTCTGATTACATCGTGTGGGTTCAAAGGACCACTTGTTAAAGGCTGACCTTTTTTGATTTTTTGTTTGTTTTGAACCACAATGCTCGCATCTATAGCAAACTTGATTTCAGTTCTTGAACCTTCATCAGAAACTAAGAATAATCTTGGCATATCATCTTCAATTTCGATTTCAGCTACACCATCATATTCTGCTAAAATAGCACAATCTTTAGGTTTTCTAGCTTCAAGAAGTTCTTCAACCCTCGGAAGACCTTGAACGATATCGCCTGTTTTTTCTCTTTCAAATACCAATGTAGCAAGCATATCACCACGAAGAACCAATGAACCTTCGTCAACTTGTAACATAGTACCAGGGCTGATTAAGTAAGGACGACCGTTTCTGATTGTTACAGACTTAGCTGAAACATCAACTATTTTACCAGAAACAGGAGCTAATTCACCAGAAGAAGCTAGTTCTGAGTCTAGTTTTATAAAGTCACCTTTCTTAACAGAAGGTTTGTTTTTAGTTTCTACAACAGTTTCAAAATTAGCACAATTGATAAGAAGTCTTCTTGATTCACTTACATCACCTTTAATTGAAGCTTCACCATCATTGATAGCCAATACTTCAGTTTTAGCTACTGGAGTTTTAGCATCAATAACTTCACCATTCTCAACTAAAAGAGAAGTTTGTAATGATTTATTCATCTTAGAATTACCTTCTTGCTCACGACGAACAATAAGAGTTTCTAATACAACGATTTTTAAATCACCTTTCGCATCAAGTTCAACTAAACCTTTTAAGTGAGATAAGTATCCTTGCATTTGAAGAACTAAGCTTGTTCTTGTTAACGTTGCACCATCAAGGTTTCTAACTCTTGCACCATCTTTATATTGTAATTGAGTTACAGGAACAATATTGATTAATTCATCAGTTGTATCAAATTTAATAGATACTTCTTTAGGTTCAATATACATTGGTTGAACAGGTCTTACCAAAATTTGGATAGGTCTGTCTTCTAATGACTCTTCTTCTAAAGCTGAAGTATCAATATCTTCATCTAAATCATCAATATCTAAATCATCAAAATCCATTTCCATTATTGTAACAATAGAAGTTTCTTTTGCTTTTACGCCTTTTGCAATTGTTGCGCCAGCTTCTACAACAGCACCTTCTTCAACCTTAAGTTCAGAAACATTTGCTAATGTATGAACTTCACCTGGTCTAATTGTCACTTCATGAATAACTTCGTTAAATTCTTTAAATTCAACAATACCGTCAATATGGCAGTAGATATCTTTTACAACTTCTGTACCAGCAGTTACAAAAGTACCATTTTCAACCATTTTTAATGTTGAATCTTTATTAACTTGATGAACTTCTTCCGGAATGAATACTATATTACCAGATTTAGTAACAATTTGGTTTTCATCTACTTCTACATCAACATATCTGATTTCACCAGAAGAAGATACTGAGCATTCATCATCAACTAATTCAGCAATAATCATACCATTTTCAACTGTTGTATCAACAGGAGCTTTAACGATATATTTTTCACCAGATTTTTTAACTGTCCATAATTGTTCTTTCTTAGTTTGTTCAAAAGAAGCATTAGCCGGTGAAAGTGAAGCAATAACAATTGTAATTTCTTTACCTTTAACAATTTTATTAATTTTAGACTTACCAGATTTTATAGTTTCAACTTCTAAATCTTCAGCATATCTAACTTCACCACCGTGTTCTGAAATCATTAATGTTTCAGCTAATTTATCACCAGCTTTAACTTTTTGTTCATCTTCAACAAGAACTTTTGAACCACCAGGTAGGTTATAAACATCACCACCAACAATCCATACGATACCATTTTTGTTAGCCGTTCTTGAAATATTACCTTGTCTATCTTTCTTTTCATCAGCTGCAAAATCTTCAAATAAAACCATACCAGGCATATCTGAGTTGATATCTTTTGTTGCTTTTTCTGTTAAACGGCTACCGTCATTTGATGATGGTTTAAACTCTGCAAGTTTATAATCTTTTTCAACTTTTTGACCATCTTCAAAGAATATAGTAGCACCGGCAGGAATATGATAAGTTACAGATTTTTTAGAACCAACAACTTCAATATCAGCTTCATACATAGAAACTTTAACAACATCCCCGTGGCGAGTTCTTAATTCTCTAGTTTTTACTTTAGATGAAATTGTACCAGCAACAGTTGTGTTAATAGTTCTTGTAGCTTCTTTAACACCAACAGCACCACCAGTGTGGAATGTTCTCATTGTTAACTGTGTACCTGGTTCACCGATTGACTGAGCTGCGATAATACCAATTGCTTCACCTACATCTACTAATCTTTGAGTTGTTAAAGCCCAACCATAACATTTTTGACAAACGCCATACTCAAGACCACAAGTTAAACCTGAACGAACTTTTAATTCCATTAGATTTAAGTGTGAAATCTTTTTAATATCATTTCTATCCATTGTAGTATCTTTAGCAACTAACAATGTTTTGCTATCTTCATCAAAAATATCCTGAGCAACTGTTCTACCTAGTAATCTGTCAATTAGAGGAACTATTATAGCATCACCATCAGTGATAGGTTTTAAATTAATATATTTTTCACCACCACAATCTTCATCACGAATAATAACATCTTGTGCAACGTCAACAAGACGTCTAGTTAAGTAACCAGAGTCAGCTGTTTTTAACGCTGTATCTACAAGACCTTTTCTTGCACCATATGAAGAAATAATGTATTCAGTAACTGATAAACCTTCTTTAAAGTTTGATGTAATAGGTAAGTCGATAATCTGACCTTGTGCGTCTGCCATCAAACCACGCATACCTACTAACTGAGAAACCTGTGATAAGTTACCTCTCGCACCTGAGAATGCCATCATATAAACTGGGTTTAATTTATCAAAGTTTTCAACAACTTGTTCTGTCAATTTAGCTGTTGTTTCAGACCAAGTATCAATAACCTTTGTATATCTTTCAACCTCAGTAATCTCACCTTTTAAGTATCTATTTGTAGACTTTTCAATTTCTGCCTCAGCTTCTTGAAGCAATGCTTTTTTTGACTCAGGAACTGATAAGTCAGCAATAGAAATTGTTACGCCTGATTTTGTAGCGTATTTATACCCTAAGTTTTTAAGAGTATTGGCTAATTCAGCAGTTTTAGCACCACCATATTCCAAATACATTTGAGACAAAAGTTTGTTTAAACCCTTTTTGTCCATCTGATTGTTAATAAACTCAGGAGTATTATTTTTATGTGTGTATGTTTTTTCCATATTTATAATTTCCTATTCTTTAACTTCTACTTCTAGGTTATAGAACCTATGACATTTCGGCTTGTAGTAGGCTCTTAAGCCCATTACATTTACCCTATGCAAGAGCTTTACGAACTGCTTCGTTGAATATAATTCTACCAACAGTAGTTTCTATTCTCTTACCTTTTTCATCACGAACCACGATTTTGTCATGAAGTGTGATTACTTTTGCTTCAAGAGCAGAAATTGCATCTTGGAAGCTATAGAAGTAACCTTTAACTTCTTGTTCAGGATTTTTCATGATTGTTAAGTAGTACATACCTAATACCATGTCCTGAGATGGTGTGATGATTGGCTTACCATTAGCTGGAGCCAAAATGTTATTAGTAGCTAACATAAGCATTCTAGCTTCTGTTTGAGCTTCAATTGATAGAGGCACGTGAACAGCCATTTGGTCACCGTCGAAGTCAGCGTTGAATGCTGTACATACTAATGGGTGAAGTTGAATAGCTCTACCTTCAACCAATTTAGGTTCAAATGCTTGAATACCTAATCTGTGAAGTGTTGGAGCACGGTTCAACATAACAGGATGCCCGTCAATAATTTCCTCTAATATATCCCAAACTTTTGCATCAGAACGTTCAATCATTTTCTTAGCAGATTTAATGTTTTGAACATATCCTCTTTCAATAAGTTTATTAACAACAAATGGTTTGAATAATTCAATTGCCATTTCTTTTGGAAGACCACATTGGTTAAGTTT
>JAZRSL010000036.1:0-1724 GCA_045651505.1 Candidatus Gastranaerophilaceae bacterium
GCGTTAAAAAATGCCCATATCCGTCAGGATTATGTCCATTTTTTGCCTTGAACTTCATACAAAAATTTCGATTTCAGGATGCAAAAGCAGTTTTGAATATCAGATTTTTATATTTAGACAAAGAATAAAAAGCCCGTAATATAAACCGACCCCCAAAAGTTAGACCAAAAATCTAACGATTGGGAGGTCGGTTTTTCGTGGCAAAATATAGTTGTGAATTCAAACTAAAATTAGTACAAGAGTATTTGAATGGCAAAGGTAGTTATGATTACCTTGCAAAAAAATATAACATTCCTTCTTGCACACCTTTAAAAGAATGGGTTGCGGCATTTAAAGAATTTGGCAAAGAAGGATTGTTGCGTTCGCGAGAAAAAAAGAATTACTCTTTTCAATTTAAGCTTCATGTGGTAGAATTGTATTTATCAAGTGAAGTCTCATATCGGGACTTGGCAATTTCACAAGGTATTAACAATTCTCCACTAATAGCAAAATGGGTTAATGATTTTAGAATTGCCGGTCCGGATGCTTTGAGACCTAAAAAGAAAGGTCGTAAGAAAACATTGGATATTAAGGAGTTTAAAAAACCTTCTAAACCTTTTGGAGAAAAGTCTGTAGATACAAGTGCCGAACATGTTAAAGAACTTGAAGATGAAAATTTGAAATTAAGAATAGAGAACGCATATTTAAAAGAATTGAGGAGACTGCGTTTAGAGGAGGAAGCTCTTCTGAAAAAACAGCGAGAATCGTCCACAGTCTCCGAGAACAGTTCAAATTAAAGGACATTCTCGCAGTAGTTGGTTTTCCAAAGGCAACATATATGTATTGGCAAAAGCGATTTGACAGAGAAAATCCTGATAAACATCTAGAGGATGAAATCACTAAAATACATATCGAAAACAAAGATTATGGTTACAGACGAGTATATAGAGAGCTACGAAATAGAAAGATTTTTGTAAACAAGAAGAAAGTTCAAAGAATTATGCGAAAATTAGGTTTTCAAGTTACATCATTTACTCGTAAAAGTCGTAAATATAGTTCATACAAAGGCAATGTTGGTAAAATAGCCCCTAACAGAATTAGCAGACGGTTTAATACAAACATTCCGCATCAAAAGATAACTACCGACACTACTGAATTTAAGTATTACGAAATAGACAAGAAAGGTAGAATAGTGATTAAAAAATTGTATTTAGATCCATTCCTTGATATGTTTAATGGCGAAATTTTAAGTTACAGTATAACACAAACACCATCAGCTATCGGTATATTATCTGCTCAAAGGCAAGCAATAGAAATAACATCTGATTGCCCATATAGAAGAACATTCCATTCAGACAGAGGTTGGGCATATCAAATGGGTTCATATTCATTTGCACTTAAAGAAAACAAAATATTTCAAAGCATGTCCCGAAAGGGTAATTGCTATGATAATTCTGTTATGGAAAATTTCTTTGGAATATTAAAGCAGGAAATGTATTACGGAACTACATATTACAGTTTCGATGAGCTTAAAGAAGCTATCGAAAAATATATAAAATATTATAACGAGAAAAGGATTAAAGAGAAACTTGGATGGATGAGTCCGGTACAATATCGGCTCAACACCTTGGCTGCATAAAAATAGCGTAGCAGTCATAAAACTACCACGGTATAAAAGTCTAACTTTTTGGGGTTACATCAATACGACAGTATTACGGGCTTTTTATTCTTTGTCTAAATATAAA
>JAZRSL010000037.1:0-171264 GCA_045651505.1 Candidatus Gastranaerophilaceae bacterium
CCAACTAGAGTAACTTTTTCGCCTTTTTTAACAGCAGATTGAATTGCATCAATTGTAGCTGATAAAACTTCTGAAGCTTCTTTCTTAGTCACTTTTGCAGATTTAGAAATTTCTGCAATTAATTCTTCTCTATTCATAATAATCTCCCTTTCTACGTTCTGCATATCAGAACTATAAGACTAATTATATAGGATTTATCCGTTTTTGCAAGCTGTAACGGCATGTTAAGCAACTTAGATACTAATAATTTTACTTTTGTGGTACAATTTATTCACTAAATTAAGGAGTGGTGTATTATGAGTATGATTACACGAATTGGTTTTGAAAACAAAACAACAAGATTTGTTAGAGCAGTTAATGACCAAGTATTTAGACAACCTAAAGAATGGTCTCGTATGCAAAGACTTGGAGATGCCGTTTGGAATATCATTGACGGCTATAAACCTGTTGTTGTCAAAGGCATTGATAAAGCAACAGGGAAGAAAGTAGCCCTAAGAGATGATAAAGGCAGAAAACTTATTAACTGGGTTAGAAATATCAAGAAAGATAATTTTGAAGTAACTGATACCCTTAATTTCAACGGAACAAAAATCGTAACTGCAAGAGATACTAATAATGGTCAAGTAGTAGCAAAGGAAGTTTCTAAAAGTTTTTATGAAGGTATGGACTTCTTTAAATCAATTTTTGAAAATGGAAAAATAAAAGCTGCGAGGCTATCCTATTATACACTTACTAATAAAGGTGCTGAAGCTGAAAGAGAAGTGTATTGGTATGGAAGAAATAATGAAGGTAAATTAAATAAAAAAGAATTTAGTGTAATACTACCTTATGGTAAAGAAGCCTCAAATAAGTTTTGTGCAGAAAATTGCCCTGAACTAGCAAGGGGAATATAAGGAGTACATATTATGCAAGTATCAAAAATAATAACACGTTATGGGGTATTAAAAAATCCGTCAGCTATTGAAACAAAAATGGTTTTGACCAATCCAATTAATGCAAAAGCCTTTATTGAAAAACCTTTTCAAACATTTTGCGAAAAAGTTTCTCAAGATAAATCTTTAAGAGATAAACTTCGTTTTATACACAAAGGTCAAGCTCTACCACTAGATGAGTTTATAAAAATTACCGATTCTGAAGAATTGGCAAGAGTAGAAAAAGCAAAGAACATAATGGCTGAGGTTAGAAAATTTAGTCAAGCAAAAGCTGAGCCACCTTTAAATATTGCAAATACAAACAATGCAAATTATCAAAGAAAAACAGCAGGATTTTCAGAATATTTAAAATAATTAAAAGTCGGGTTTAACCCGACTTTTAAGTTTATATCCGTTTTTGCAAGCTGTAACAAATTGGCTTAACATTGTAACAGTATTAGCAGATTTTCTTTTTTATCTTATACAGAAAATCTATTCTTCTTCACAAGAATCATCAGATTCTTCTTGATGATACAAATCAAACTCTTCACAAGGATCTTCACTTACAGCAGTAAGAGCATAGTCATCTAAGTCAAAAAATGCAACAGAACCGTATTCTACATCTTTTCCAAGTTTATAAGTAGCTTCATACTTAGTCCATTCTTCATAAAACTCTCCCAATGTATTAGCTTCAAATCCCATTCTTTCAGCAATACTTGTGAATTCTCTTAGTTTTATCTTTTCTATATCAACACCACAGTTTGAATCTGAAAAAGCCAATGCTATAAAGTCTTCTGAATGGCTTATTGAAAAATGTTTTCCTCCATCAAGCAAGATTGGTTTACCGTCTTCAAAAACTAATTGAGTGTTTTCTATGCCATAATATTCTTTTAAAAATTTATCAACCAAAAGATATGAAAGACAATGAATTTTACGTTTTTCTTCAATAGAAATATCTTTCTTTTGGTATGCTCTTAAAGTTTCTTCTGAAACCTTTTCCACACTTTTAGTATCAATAATGAAAATTTCCATAAAACTATTGTATCATATTTTTTCAAAAATGCTTGATAAGACAAAAAAAATAGTCTAAAATACTTAGAAAGAGGAAGATTATGAGAAAATTTTTAATAATTTTAGCTTTATTTTTAGCTTTGCCAGCTTTTGCTGATACAATGCCTTTTTATATGGATTCTATTCCTAAAAGGACATTAGGGTTGTATCAAACAGATAGTGAGCTATCTCTTTATTCTGAACCTAATGAAAAGTCAAATGTTATAAAAAAAATGACATTTTCTTACAATCCTGAGTCTATGCCTGATAAGGTTTTTGCGCTACTAATAAATGAAAAGAAATTAGGTTTTTTGTATGTTTCAGATATTGGTGATGATGGTTGGGTTGAAGTTATTTATGATAAAAGAACTGGCGCAAAAGGTTGGGTACAAACAGCTGATTCTATGCAGTTTCAGCCTTGGAGAAATTTTTATAACTTATACGGTAGAAAATACGGCCTAAGGATTCTAAAAGACGCACCAGAAGATATTGAAGTTTTGAAAGCAAAAAGCGAAGATTTATCACAAACTGTATCAAAACTAAATTATGTCCAGCAAATAAAACTTACTGTAATCCGTGGCAATTGGGCTTTGGTTACTGCTTTTGACTTGGATAAGACTCCAAAAACTGGCTATTTAAAATGGCGTGGTGATAATGGAGAAATTTATGCTTTTCCTAATATAAAATAATATTTTGAAAGGCCTCTGTTTTTTTAAATTCCCCCTTGAAAGAATGTTAATTTTTGTGTAGAATATACTTATACATATGTAAGAAGAGGAATTATATTAATGTTCGAACGTTTTACTGAAAAAGCGATTAAAGTTATCATGCTTGCACAAGAAGAAGCTCGTCGTCTTGGGCACAACTTTGTCGGAACAGAGCAAATCCTTTTAGGTCTTATCGGTGAAGGCACTGGTATAGCTGCAAAGACTCTTAAAACAATGGGAGTTAATTTAAAGGATGCAAGAGTAGAAGTGGAAAAAATTATTGGCAGAGGCTCTGGCTTTGTTGCTGTTGAAATTCCATTTACTCCGCGAGCAAAAAGAGTTTTAGAGTTGTCTTGGGATGAAGCAAGACAGCTAGGTCATAATTACATTGGTACGGAACACTTACTTCTTGGACTAATCAGAGAAGGAGAAGGTGTTGCTGCACGTGTTTTAGAAAATCTTGGTGTAGATTTAAACAAGATTAGAAGTAATGTGGTGAAAATGCTAGGAGATTCAAAACCAACTGCAAGTGCTGGAGCTGGTTCAAGTTCATCTTCTAGTAGCTCATCTTCATCTTCTTCTGCAAGCAAAGTTAAAACTCCAAGCTTAGATGAGTTTGGTACAGATTTAACACTTGCAGCATCTGAATTAAGACTTGACCCTGTAGTTGGTCGTGAAAAAGAGATTGAACGTGTTATTCAAATTCTTGCAAGAAGAACAAAAAACAACCCTGTTTTACTTGGTGAACCCGGTGTTGGTAAAACTGCTGTTGCAGAAGGTCTTGCAATTAGAATTGTTAACAATGAAGTTCCTGATATTTTGGAAGATAAAAAGATTATTCAGCTTGATATGGGCTTATTAATTGCTGGTACAAAATATCGTGGTGAGTTTGAAGAACGTCTTAAAAAGATTATGGATGAAATTCGCCAAGCTGGTAATGTTATCCTTGTAATTGATGAAATGCATACTCTTATTGGTGCTGGTGCTGCAGAAGGTGCAATTGACGCTGCTAATATTTTAAAACCAGCTTTATCAAGAGGTGAAATTCAGGTGATTGGTGCTACAACTTCTGATGAATACAGAAAATATATTGAAAAAGATTCTGCACTTGAAAGAAGATTCCAACCTGTATTAATTGAAGAACCATCAATTGATGAAACAATAGAAATTATTAAAGGCTTAAAACCTAAATATGAAGAACACCACAATTTATATATTTCTGATGAAGCAATTGTGGCTGCTACAAAACTATCTAGCAAATATGTTAACGACAGATTTTTGCCTGATAAAGCTATTGACGTAATTGACGAGGCAAGTTCAAAAGTTCGTTTAAAATTCTGTACACTTTGTCCAGAAGGTAAAGAAGTAGATAAAGAACTTAAAGAAATTATTCGTGAGAAAGAAGAAGCTATAAGAAATCAAGAATTTGAAAAAGCATCAGCTCTTCGTGATGATGAAGCTAATATGAAAGATAGAATTCGTGAAGTTTCTGAAGAATGGAGACGCAAAAATGATGCTAATAAACCAACTGTAGGTGAAGAAGATGTGGCACAAGTTATTGCAATTATGACTGGTGTTCCTGTAACTAAGCTTACTGAAGGTGAATCTGAAAGACTTCTTAGACTTGAAAATACACTTCACGAAAGAGTTATTGGCCAAAGCGATGCAGTTGTTGCAATTTCTAAAGCAATAAGACGTGCAAGAGTTGGTTTGAAATCACCAAATAGACCAATTGGTAGCTTTATTTTCTCTGGTCCAACAGGGGTTGGTAAAACGGAACTTGCTAAAGCTCTTGCTGAAGCTATCTTTGGTAGCGAAGACAATATTATTCGTGTTGATATGTCAGAATTTATGGAAAAACATTCAACCGCGAAACTTATTGGCTCACCTCCAGGATACGTTGGTTACGATGATGGTGGACACATGTCAGAATTAGTTAGAAAGAAACCATACTCAGTTGTTCTTTTCGACGAAATTGAAAAAGCTCACCCAGACGTATTCAATATTATGTTACAAATCCTTGATGATGGTCGTTTGACTGATGCTAAAGGTAAACATATTAACTTCAAAAATACAGTAATTATTATGACATCAAACGTTGGTGCTAGTATGATTACTACTCAAGGTAAGCTTGGTTTCTCAGCAAGCGCTGAAGACGCTAAGAAAGATAAATACGAAAAATTAAAAGATACAGTTAACGAAGAGTTGAAAAAAGCCTTCAGGCCTGAATTCTTAAACCGTATTGATGATATTATCGTATTCTCTCACTTAAGCAAAGAAGAAATTAGAGAAATCGTTGATTTAATGATGAAAGATTTATTCAAACGCTTAAGCGAAAGAGATTTATCTATTGAAGTTACAGATGAAGTAAAAGATTATCTTGCTAAAGATGGTTATAACGAAGCTTACGGTGCAAGACCTCTTCGCAGATTGATTCAAAAGAAAATAGAAGATCAGCTTGCTGAAGAAATCTTAACTAATGCTTATGAGCCAGGCGATACAATCTTGTTAAAACTTGATTCTTCAGAAGGTGAAGGTAGTGAGAAGTTAGTTTTCGAAAGAAAACCTGCTCAACAAAAAGAAGAAGCTTCTGTTGAAGGTTAATAAGATAACTCAAAAAAAACAGGGTGAAATTTTCACCCTGTTTTTTTATTGATAAAAGTTGTTAATCATTTTTTTGTCTTTTTGACTTTTTCAAAAACTTCTTCAAAACTTTGAATTGGTTCTAGTTTATATCCGCAATGATCTGCAAGGCTACCTCCCATTAGAAATAATTCTTCTTGCGGATATCTGCGACAAATGCCAGGGCGAGATTTATGTATTTTGCATTTCATTGTGCCTTTATCTAAATTCATGCATTCAAATACTAGTCCCGTCTCATCTTTATCTATAATTTTTAAATATGTGTAAAAAGGATGTAGTTTTTGAAGTCTTTTAAATTCTTCTTCTGTTTGAATAACTCCTTTATGTTTAACATAAATTTTTTGGCAACATCTACCACAAGCATTGCATTTGCCAACTCTGTAGTATTTTCTTCTTAATATGTATAAATAAAAAAATTTCTTTAGCTTTTTAAACATTTATAATCCGTGATTTAGCAAATTTATAATCTGATGAATTTTCATTTGATAGGGTCATTATCTTTGTAAAATATTTATTTGATTCTCTGAAATTTTTGTTAGAAAAATGGGAACCCCCAATTTCAAAGCAAGCTTTAATAATTCTATCTTCTGGGTTAATGAAAGATTTAATCTTATAGACTTTATCGCTTAACTTTCCTGTTAAATTTCCATCTACAATTAAACAATTTTCGTATTCAAAAAGTGCAAAGTGATAATTATTATCATTATAATAATTATCTGCCCATTCTAAGTGTCCCTGATAGCTTAACTTATCAAAGCTATCTTCTAAAGGTTTTATTGTTTTTAATATTTCTAAGTATTCTTTTTGATTATTCATAACGAGTGGTAACATTCGTTTAAAACAACAATATGCGCCGGTAAAATCACCAACTTTAATCATTGCATTTGAAAGCTTCTGGAGTACATCTAAGGATTTGTTGTCTAGACAAAAAGCCTGTTTAAAATATATCAAAGCGTGAAGATAATTTTTTTCTTCATAATAAAGCTTACCTAAAAGCAGATTGCTATCAAAATTAAGTGGATAATTTTTTGTAGCATAGCTAAGTGCTTGTATTGCGGTTTGTTTGTCATCTATAGCGATTGCTTTTAATGCTTTTTGGTAAAAATCATTACTTGCTTTTTTAAAATCTTCAATGCTTTTTTTGATTTCTAAATAATAAGCAGAAGTTTTATCTTTAGCGTATTTTAAATATTTTTCATAGAAAAATATTGATTGAAATTTCATTTCTTTACTAAAATAAGTAGTAGCAAGGTTTAGACAAACAGATTCGTCATCTGGCTTGAAGGAAAAAGCTGTAACCCAGTTTTCCATAGCTTTTTGAGTTTCCTGTTTTTTGAAATAAATATTACCAAGAAAAACATAAGAAGGATTTTTATACTGTTCAAGTTCTATAGAACGTGAAAAATATATCTCTGCTTCGTTTAAATTATTTAATTTGTAATAACAACGCCCTATTTCATAATACAATTTATACGAATAGCTAGTTTTAATCATATCAAGATAAAGCTTTAAAGCACCTGCGTAATTTCCTACTCGGTATAAACCTTTTGCGGCTTCAAGCTTTGTTTCTTCGATATCTGAGTTATCCTGTATATAATATTCAGAATTTAACATAGCTATGTTTTATTTTAGAGCCCTAAATCTTCCCATAATTTTGAATTATTTGCTAAATTAGACAATACATTATCTTCAAAAACGTCAACAACACCATCTGCAAATAATTCGTTCATTTTTTCTAAAAGAGAGAAATCATCCATATCGCTCATTGCAATTTTATTGAACTTATTTATATCGCAATCTCTTTGGAATAATTCTAGTGCATTTGAGGATATTTCTGTTCTATCAACATACAGATTAGAATCAGCAGACTTAATCGCTTTTTGCGCATTAGCACGCATTAAAGCAAGATTAACAACATTACTCTGTCTATCAAGCTGAGAGTTATATAAGTATTCAGTTCCGTTGTCGTTTATATTATTAAACATGAGACCCTAATCTCCCCTATTGTCCCAATATCATTATTATATATTTTTTTTTATTTGTTATCAACTATTTAGTGGATATTTGGCGAAATGAAATTTTAGTGACCTTTCTTTTTAATTCTTACACCCTCTACTTCGTGAACATCTTCTGTTACTATAAATGCTCTTGGGTCAATATCGTGAACGACTTCTTTTAGTTTAGGGATATCGAATTTATTAACAACGCAGAATGTTAGAATTTTTTCCTGTTTAGAATACCCACCCTTGGTTTTCATGTAGGTTACACTAACATTGAGGTCTCTCATTATTGAATCTCCGATTTCTTGAGAAAAATCAGAAACGATTCGAACAGATTTTGATTTATCTAAGCCTTCTAAAACTATATCAATTACTTTTGAAGCAACGAAATAAGTTAAAATAGAATACATTGCTCTTTCCCAACCGAGTAAAAAACCAGCTGCAGTGTATATAAATAGGTTCATTCCCATTAGTAATTCGCCAACAGAAACGATTTTAAACTTTTTAGATAAAACAATAGAAAGCATTTCTGTACCATCTAGCGAAGCTGAATTTCTTAAAATTAAGCCAACTCCTAAACCTAAAAACATACCGCCAAAAATGGTTGCTAATAATAAGTCATGAGTTATTGGTTCAAGGCCCGTAATAACATTTGTTGCAATAGCTAATAGAGTTGTAGCTACTAGAGTATTTATAATAAATTTTTTCCCTAAAGATTTTAATGCCATTAATATAAATGGAATGTTGATGCTGAAGATTAATAAACCTAGGTTCCAATCAGTAACAAAATTTAGCATCATCGAGATACCAATTACACCACCGTCAATAATTTTATTTGGTAATAAAAACATTTCTAACGCGACTGCAACAATAAAAGCTCCTATTAACCAAAAAATAGAGCGTTTAATAAATCCTATTGCTAGCTCTTTTGGGGTTTTTGTTTTTATCTCAACCCTCTTTTTTTTAGAAAAAAACAAGTAGTCCTACTTTCCTCTTAATTTATCAAAAATATTTTTATGTTTATCTTCAATCTCTATCGGTTTAATTCCTAAAATAGATTCTAAATCTGCTTTTAGTGTTGTTAAATCTTCATATTTTTTCAACATTCCATCTAAACAAATTGAAACATCTCCTGTTTCTTCCGAAACCACTAGACAAGCAGCATCTGACACTTCAGACATTCCCAATGCTGCTCTATGACGAGTTCCATATTTCCAGCTTAGTTTTGGATCTTCAGTAAGTGGTAATAGCACACCGGCTGATTGTATTTTATTACCTTCAATTACCATGGCTCCATCATGTAATGGTGTATTTGGGTGGAATATAGTTAAGATTAATTCGGTAGAAACTTTTGCATTGATTTCTGTTCCAACTTCAGAGTAAGCCATTGAACTCATTGCTTTTTTGAATACAATTAAAGCTCCTGTTTTAGTCTTTGTCAGGTATTTCACAGCTTCAATTATTTCTTTTATTAAATCAGTATCGCTCTCGGATGCTTCTTTATATGTTCCACCTTGAAAAAAGGTTCTTTTAATAAATCCAGGTTGTCCAAGGTAACCTAAAAATCTTCTTAATTCAGGTTGGAAAATAACAATTAAACTTAATGCAATTAATGTTACAAGAGTTTTGAAAAACAAACCTATTATTTGTAAATCGATAAGTATAAGTATTTCGCTAAATATCCAAGCAAAAACTAAGAAAAATAAACCTTTTACAAGGTTTTCAGATTGTGTATTGTGAATAAATTTTCTATAAAAAACGTACAAAACACTCACAATAAATGCTATTTCAAAAATATTAACCCATCTAAAAGTACCTTGAAGGGGGCTTAAAATGCTATGTAAAAAAGCTAAAAGACCATCTATCATAATTTTTTCAACCTATCGGGAATATTTTCTCTTGCAACCAAATCCTCTAAGGACTCTCTATTAACTATCATATCAGATTGTGCAGAATTTACAAGTACCATTGCTGGTTTTTCTACACGATTATAATTTGAAGCCATTGAATAATTATAGGCACCAGTATTATATACACATAAAATATCACTACTATTGAGTTTTGGAAGTTCTATATTTTCTATTAAAATATCACCACTTTCACAAAATCTACCAGCAATTGTAACCTGTTCAAGCTCATTATTATTTACTCCAGCTACTTCTGCTGTGTATTTTGCTTGATACATTGATGGTCGTGGATTATCAGACATTCCACCATCTATAGCAACGTATTTTTTTCCTTCAGAAGTCTCCTTAGAACTCCCTATTGTATAAAGCGTGACACCTGCTGTAGAAATTATACTCCTTCCAGGTTCTAAATATATTTTTAGACGATTAATGTCATCTCCAAGAGCAGTAATTATGACTTTTGCAAAATCTTCAACAGAAGGAGGTGTATCATCTTCAGTGTATTTTACTCCCAGTCCTCCACCAATATTTAATTCATCTAGTGTAAGGTTGAACTTTTGATTTATATGGTTAAGTTCTTGGATAAGTACTTTGACTTCGTCAGCATAAGATTTAAGCTCAAAAATTTGTGAACCGATATGAGCGTGCAGTCCTTTTAAATTTAAGTTTTTTAATTTGGTTTCAATTAATTCAATTGCTGAATCAATTTGCACCATATCAAACCCAAATTTAGAATCTATTTGTCCTGTCTGGATATATTCGTGAGTATGGCATTCAATTCCTGGAGTAATTCTTAATAAGATATCAACATTTACCCCTTTTTCATAGGCAACTTTATTTAAAAGCTCTGCTTCGTGGTAGTTATCAACAGAAAATCGTCCGACTTTTAAATCTATTGCTAAATCAAGTTCTTTTCTTGTTTTGTTATTTCCATTGAAAAGTACTTTTGTCATATTAACATTAGCTTTGTTCACAGTGTAAATTTCACCACCTGAAACGCAGTCAAAGCCAAAAGCTTCTTCGTCAAGAATACGTGTAATGGCAAGATTACAAAGAGCTTTTGATGCGTACATCATACTGATATTTGGATAATTAGTGAAAGCTCTTTTATATTCACGACAAATTTGTCTAATAGATTCTTCGTCAATAACATATAGGGGAGTTCCGAATTTATGAGCAAGCTCAACTAAATCACATCCTCCGATGTGAAGATTACCATCTCTATTTGTTGTAATGGGTTTAATGAATTGGTTTACGCTCATAATATTAATAACCACCTTCGCCTATAGTATCAACGGCTTCTACCTTGATATCTGTTATTAGCTCTGAGTATGAAATAACTACAATTGTTGGAATGTGGCGTTCTAGTAGTTGATATAAAGGTAGTCTGATTCTAGGTGAACATAGGATTACTGGTTGCATACCAATTGCTTGGTGAGCTCGCATTAAGGTCATTGCTGTTGACTCGATTAAATCTTGTACTTGCATTGGATTTAGCAAGAACATTGTTCCCAATTCAGTTCTTTGGCAGCTATCGTCAAGTGTTTTTTCCCACTCGGGAGAAAGAGTTAGTGCATATAAAACTTTATCTCTATCGACGTTGCCTAAACAAATTTGTCTACCAAGCGCAGCTCTAAGACGTTCTGATAAAATATCGGGCTCTTTTGAGAATCTTGCGTAGTCACATAAACGTTCAAATACAAATATAATATCTTTTATTGAAACTTTTTCTCTAATTAAGTTAACAAAGATTTTTCTTAAATCTGATGTTGAAATAATTGCTGGGACCAAATCGTTTACAAGAGTTGGGTCTTGAGAACGAACAAGTTCCATAAGTTTAAGAACATCAGTTTTAGTCATTACTTCGTCTACGTGTTTACGAACACATTCTTGTAAGTGTGTAACAAGAACATCTGTTGCATCAACTGCTGTAACATTTTTAGCAGCTTTTGCATCTTCTGCAGAAATCCAGTATGCCTGAGTTTGATAAGTTGGGTCAATACCAACAATAGCATCTTCTGGAATGCTCTTCTTAACAGAATCCCATTGGTCTGCTATAACCATATATTTACCAGGATATACGTATCCAGAAGCAACTACATTATTACGTATTGAAATAACGTATTCGTTAGCTTCAAGAGCAGATGAGTCCATAATACGAATGTTTGGCAAAATATAGCCAAGTTCGTCAGTAGTTCTTTGACGTAAAGCAGCGATTTTAGCAAGTAATTGACCTTCTTGGTCTGGGTCAGCAATTACAAGCAAACCTGCACCAACTTGCAAGCTTAATACGTCAACACCAAGACGTTCATACATCTTATTAGGGTTAACTAAGTCTTGCATATTTTGACGAACACTTTCTAATTGTCCTAATTGAGATTGTACGTCAGCATTAACGAGTACAGAGAAGCCTGCAACGGCAAGAATTATTGTAAATACTAAGAACGGTAAGAATGGTAGACCTGTTATAGGACAGGTTACTGTAATTAAGCCTAAGAATAAAGCTGCAAAGAATAATGAATATGGCTTTGCCATAATTTGGTTTGTTAAATCGCCACCTAATGAAGTGTTTCCAGCAGATGCACGAGTCATCACGATACCAGCTGCAATTGACATTAATAGTGATGGCAATTGTGAAGCAAGGCCGTCACCAATTGTTAAGATTGTATATTTACTAACTGCATCTGCTATTGGCATTTGATTCATTAAACAACCAATACACAAACCGCCTATAATGTTAATTAAAACGATGATAATACCAGCAATGGTATCCCCTTTTACGAACTTCATGGAACCGTCCATTGAACCAAATAAACTTGATTCTCTTTGAAGGTCTTCACGTTTTTTAACAGCTTCTTCTGGAGAAATTAAACCAGCATTGAAGTCTGCGTCAATTGTCATTTGTTTACCGGGCATCGCGTCTAAGGCGAAACGAGCAGCAACTTCGGCGATACGTTCAGCACCTTTGGTAATAACCATGAATTGAACAACTGTAATAATAAGGAAGATAACACCACCTACAATCATGTTTCCACCAGTAACGAAGGTACCGAATGCGTGGACAACTTCACCAGCATCACCTTTTGCAAGAATAAGTCTTGTAGAAGCGATTGAAAGTACAAGACGAAACATCGTACCGATAAGAATAATTGATGGAAACGCAGCTAATTCAAGTGGTTTTTGGACGTATAATGATATCATTAGCAAAACAATACCCAAGGTTATATTTAAACTTATTGAAAAGTTGATAACCCAGTTTGGCATTTCAATAATCAAAATTAAGATTAGCGTCATTACAAATAACGCCAAAAATATTTCTGATATCGGTTTGCTTTGTCCTTCCGCTGCCATTATTACCTTTCTTCTAAATTACCTAATTATTAATATTTCCAATTCCTTCTAAAGCTTTTTTAATAATTTCTAATTGTGTGTCAATTGAAGCATCAACTATACCATTGCTTGTTTGTAATACGCAGCCACCTTCATCAATCGCTGGATCTGAAATTACATTTATTTTTGATTCTATTCCGTATTCATAAGTTATATTAGGAATTGTATCCTTTATGAACTGGATATTTTGTGGGCGTACTCTTATGCTTATTTTAGCTTCATTCTTTGATATTGAACGAAGAACATCAATAATAGTATTAACTAATACTTGAGGATCGCTTTCAACCTCTTTTTTTATAATTGTTTTGGCTATATTTACACTTATTTCAAGGATGTCAGGTGCAATATATTCAAAAACATCTTTTTTAGCATTCATAAAATTTGCGAGTTGTGTACGGAATACATTTAAATCAGATTCGGCTTTTTCTAATCCCAATCTATATCCTTCTTCAAAAGCTGATTTTTTTATGTTTTCTGATTCTTCTTGAGCTCTAGAAACTAGATTTCTATCATCAATTCTTCTGTAGCCACGTCTTCTTGAACCTCTTCTACGCTCTTGCCTTTGAGTGAAATCGATATTCTCAATATCAAAAAGATCTATTTCAGGTTCTTTTTCAACTTCTTTTTCAATAACTTGCTCTTGAATTGTATTTTCTTTATTATTTTTTGAAACATCTTCTACAACAGAAATGCTTTCCTGTTGTAAGTCTTTTGAAATTTCATCTTTTATTGTTTTTTTCTTTTTTATGATCATTTTTTGTTAAATACTTTCTTCGATGTGTTCAGTTACAATTCCAGCTATACGAAGAGGCAAGTCACCATATTCTCCGTCAAATGCTTGTGCTACAAACCTTTTTACTATTGGTCTTTCGTTTCTTAGAATCTTTTCTATTTTTTCTCTTTGATGAGCTTTAAACAAATCTATTAAATCTAAAACAACATTTTCTTTTGTAAGTTTTCTTTTTATTGGTAGAAAATTCTTCATTTCTTTTAGGCAATCAGTAATCAAATCGCCGTCAAGTTGTGATTCTAAATCTGCCATATTCATATACTGTGATATTGATAGTGAATCATTAGAATCAAACTTATTCAAAATAGTTGTTACTTTATCTTGTGATAATATTTTTAGAACTAATGCCAAAGACATTAATTTCATCTGTTTATTGCTAATACCAGCGTTAATGGTGTTTGTCACCTGTTGAGATTGTTTTGCATTTCTTTCAGCTTCTTCTTTGCGTAAGGCTTCATCGGCTTTTCTCATAGATTCTTCAGCCATTTTCTGTTTACGCATTTTAGCCTCTTCTTGTGCTTGCACCTGCGCTTCAGCCTGAGCCTGAGCTTGAGCTTGTGCTTGTGCTTGTGCTTGTTGTGCCATAGCATCAATATTTGATTGACTCTCTGCTCTATTTTTAATTTCTTCGTCAATCACTCCTTTTTCTTGAAGTTCTTCAATACTTTGTTTGTAAACTTTGACAACGTGGTGTTCGACTGCCTGTAAAAGTTGGTCTTGAGGGATTTTTCTGATAATGGCTTGCTTGGCAACTTCAAAGATTGTAAATGCAATTTTTTGCATTATACTATCCCAGTATTGAGGTAAAATGCCAGAGTTAATTAAATCTACAGATTTGTGGAATGACCATTCTGCGATAATTTGGGTTATAAAAATGGCTTGTTCTGCATTTATTTTTAATTGTGTATCATTGTATAAAGCTTCACCAGCTAATAAAGTAAAGTTTCCAAGAGTTTTTACTATATATTCTTTTTCAAAATCTTTTAAATTCGCTGGCACAAGCTCCTTAGCTTGTTCAGCCATGGATTCAGCAAATCCTTTATAATCAAAGCCTTCTATTGCCATATTTTTCCCCTGTCTGGATATAACTAACCCTATTGTATTATATATTTAAAAACAATAGTTAGCCTCATATATATTAATGATTTTAAGAATAAAAACAATTATTTATTTTTTAAATAATTATAGACGACACTTGGTACAAAGTTTGAAAAATCACCATTATTTGCAAGAATTTCTCGTACCATAGATGAAGAAATAAAGTTGTATTCAGGTTTTGTTATTAAAAAGACCGTTTTTAAATTGTTATTGAGTGCATTATTTGTTTGAGATAATTGCAATTCGTATTCAAAGTCAAAAGAGGTTCTTAAACCTCTTAAAAGGATATCAGCTCCTTTTTCTTTTGCATAATCAACAGTTAATCCTTGAAAAGAATCTACTTCAACATTTTTGAGATGAAAAACGCTTTGTTTAATTAAGCTAACTCGTTCTTCAACAGAAAGAAAACTTTTTTTATTAACATTATATGACACAGCTATGATAACTTTATCAAAAATTTCAGAGCCACTTTTTAAAATATCTAAATGCCCGTTTGTAATAGGATCAAAGCTACCAGGATATATTGCAATAGTCATGTTTACCTTCTTTCTTTTTTATTATAGCATATAAAGGCAAAAATATTTTTTATATGTTTTAAATATATTATGAAAATTATAAGAACAAATACACCTACTCAAATTAAAGCTAAGCAATATGTGTCAGAAATAAGAAAATATTTTGATACGCCAAATTTACAAGATATAATTTATCGAAGTCATGATTATAAAGATTTTTTAATGTTAAAAATGACTAGTCCGACAGTGGCTGATATTGCTTTTCAAGAAGAATTAAGTAAGAAATCTTTAAAGTATCCTAAAGAATTTAATGCAAATTTAGAATATATAAATGAAGATTCAATTGTTAAATATATACTATCTGTAGTGGCAAAACGACAAGCAATTGATTTTGAAAAAACTGGTAGGCTTCGTAAAAATTTGATAAAAAATGATAGGTTTAGTTTGGATTATGTGAAGCCAAAACTAGAGTCAAAATGGCAAAAATTCGTTTTAAAATTTAAGAGTTTAATTTAATTTTATGCTACAATAAATAGCGATACAACTATCAGGAGAGAATATAATGTCAATTTTAATAATGATACTTTTATTAAGTTTATTAATTTTAGTGCATGAAGCTGGACATTTCCTTGCTGCACGTGCATTTGGTATAAAAGTTGAAAAGTTTGGTTTTGGCTTACCAGTAGGGCCAACTTTATTTAAAACAAGATGTGGTGATACAGAAATATTAGTACATGCTTTTTTATTAGGAGGGTATGTATCTTTTCCTGATGATGAAAAAGACTGCGAATTACCTGACGATTCTCCTGAAAGATTTTCAAATAAACCAATATGGCAAAGAGCTGTTGTTGTTTCAGCTGGTGTTGTGGCAAATGTTATATGTGCTCTATTCTTAGTAATGGTTGTTGCTATATGGACTAAACAATTACCATCAGGGGATTATGAAGTTTATACTGGAACAATCAGTGCACCAAAAGATGCTAGTATTTGGGATTCTGGAATAGAAATCGGAGATAGAATTTTGAATATCAATGATTGTGATATTAAAAATACTTATTCCGTAATTACAATTGTGCAGAATAGTGCAAAAGGTAACGGTATCGTTTCTCAAAAAATTGTTGATGAAAATTATGAACTTTTAAAAGGTTTAAATCCTGCATTTGAGAAGGATGAAATAATTCCTAAAGATATATCAATAAGGTTGCCGGAACATCCAAAAGCGGATGTAATTACAATGGATAAATATGCAGCAAAAGGAGCTAAATATTTCAAAAAAGAAGGCTTTAAACTTGATGAAAATTTGAAAACACTAAAACAAGTAGTTGATGGGAAAATAGTTTATAATTCAGATGGGAACCATACTTTATATGATGTTGCAAAAGTAATTTCTGATGGAAAACATCCTATTAATTTAACTGTTGAAAGAAATGGTGAAATAATTAAGCTAAAACCTATTTATCCAGATGAAAAAGGTTTGATTGGTATTGGCTTAAGTGCAAAACAAAAAATGGTTGCAACAAATAATCCAGTAAAGATAATTAAAGGTAGTTCAAAATATCTTTGGGACAATACATATATGATGATGTATTCTTTAGGACAATTATTTACTGGTAATGTTCCAATGAAAGATATGCATGGGGTAATTGCAATTACAAAAATTGGTGGCGATATGATTGAAAAAAGAGGTAAATCTGCAGGTATTTTGTTAGCTGCTCTTATTTCAATGAATTTGGCTATTCTTAATATATTACCTATTCCAGCACTAGATGGTGGACATTTAATATTTTTATTCTTGGAAAAAATTCTAGGTAGATCTCTAGATGAAAAAATGATTGAAAAAATATCTTCTATATTTTTCTCATTATTAATAATATTAATGATATTTATTGTATTTAATGATATTACTTTATTAATAAGAAAATAGGATTAAGATTATAAAAAATAGATAAATAAAAAGGATTTTGTATATTATACAAAATCCTTTTTTTATTTCTTGTCTGTCAAAAACTATCTTAATCTTACTGTTACTGATTTAGCTTTTTGAGTGTATTCAAGTTTGTCTTCTCTTGATAACCAGCCAAGACCCATTTCAGCAAAGTTTTCGTTTAAGCTTAAGTCTTTTTTCATTTTAGAAATAGAAACTTCACCTTTTGAGTTTAGGTAGTTATAAATTTGACCAGCAGATTCGATGATTTGCTCGTGAATACCCATTTTGAATTCTTTAGTTCTTGCCATTGTAATTTCTCCTTTTAATGTATGTGTCTGTGTAATTGATTACTCAACAATTTTATATAAAAATTTTTTGTTTGGCAAGTATGTTAAGAGCTGTTTATGTTAAAATACTCTATAAGGAGTATGTTATTAAATTTTATTAAAGTTGAATTTAGAGAAGAATTATTAGTTAAGAAGTATCTTGAACTAATAGATTCTGGTGTTAAAACTTCTGAAATTCTTGTTCTAGTACAAAACTCTACATTGAAAAAAAAGTTTTCAGAAGAAGTTTTAAAGAATTTGAACATCTCAGCTTTTGAAAATTTAAATATCCATTCTTTTTTTTCAATAGTTTATAATACTCTAATTGATAATTGGTGTTTTGTAGAGAATCTGATTCCTACAGAAAAAGCTTATATTTTACCTAATTTAGTAGGATTAGAAGTATCGCAATTTTTACTTAAGGATATTTTAAAAAAATATGAAGTAAAAGGATATAATTCTAAAAAATCTTTACTTCATCAGATTTTCAGAAGATATTCTTTGATAGTTCAAAATAATTTAAATAATGAAGAAGTAAGAGAACGCTCGAAAATTTTAAAAGAATCTTTTGGAGAAGATGCTGAATTTATAATAAAAAAATTACTTTCATCCACTTTAACAACACGAAGTCTTGATTATTTAAGACAAACTCTAGTGTTTAATCATGTTTATAAAAATACAGATTATTTTAAAAATATTAAATATCTTTTAGTTGATGATGCTGATGAAATGACACCAGTTTGTTTTGAGTTTATTAAATATTTGCGACCACAACTAAAGGATTGGTTAATATGTTTTGACTCATTAGGTTCAAGCCGATGTGGTTATTTAAGTGCAGATACATCTATTGAATATAAATTGTCACAATTATTTAATGAGAGCGTGGAGACTATTAATGAAGATTTTATTTCTTTTCAAGAAGAAAATGGAGAAATAATTTTTTCTAATGTTATTGAAAAAACAAAAAAAAGATTGAAAAATTTTTCATTAGTTTCTTTGTCAAAACGAGCTGAAATAATTGACTATAGTGTTTCAGAAATAGAGAAATTACTGCAAAAAGGTATAAATCCTAAAGACATTTCAATAATAACTCCACTTCAAGATGACATGCTAAGATTTACATTAAAAGAAAAGCTCAAAAATTGTAATCTTCAATTTTTATCAGGTAGTGAAAAGCTTATTGATAATTATTTAGTTAAAGCAAGTTTAAACATTTTAAAACTAATGCAAGGTATTGAAATTTCTGAAATGGATTTAAGGGTTATTCTTTCGGATTATATTGGAATTCCTTTAAAATATTGTCAAAAAATTTTGGAAGCATATTCAAAAACCAAGTTACTTCCATTAATAAAAATTGAAAATTATTCTGAAAAATATGAGAGATTTTATAATGCTTTTGAAGAAATAAAAAATAAAGAAATAAAGCTATCGTTAAAAGTTTATGAAATGTTTGAACGAACTGTTGGATTTGTTGATGAGGCAAAAATTAATAAATTTAATTTCTTTATAAAACAGCTTCGTGATTTCGAAAAAGTTTTAGGCATAAATACTGTAAAAGAAAAAGTTTTAGATATTATTAATCAATTTGAAAACTCTATTATTGCTGAAAACCCAATAACAACTTTGGAAATAACTAACAATGATTTAATTGTAGCAACACCACAAAAGATAATAGATAACAAGATTTCTTCCAAATATCAATTTTGGTTAGATGTATCTCATTCTGATTGGGTTAAAAACGATATAGGACCCCTATATAATGCTTGGGTAATGCAAGCAGATTGGTCAAAAGAAGAATATACAGTAGAAGATGATATTTACTTATCTGCACAAAAAACTGCAAGAATTTTAAGAAAACTTTTACTTTTAGCTAAAGAAAAAACGTATGCACTTTCAAGTTTATTTGACCCAACTGGTGCGGAAAATTTAGGGGGGATAGAGGAATTTCTTGTTTCTGATATTGCTAAAGGTGAAGATGAAAAACCAGTATTTAAAATAACGCCAAGAGAAGACCAAAGACCAGTTTTAGATTATGAATCTGGTTATATGGCAATTTCTGCTGTACCAGGAGCAGGTAAAACAACGATTCTGCTCGCTCTTATTATGAAACTTCTAAATAAAGGTGTTAAGCCAGCAAATATTTTTGTATTAACTTATATGGAATCTGCTGCTAGAAATTTCCGTGAAAGAATAAAAAATATGGCGCCTGATTCAAATCAGCTTCCAAATATTAGTACAATACATGGTCTTGCCCTTAGAATAATAAAAGATAATTCTAATTACGAAAGATTAGGACTGGATTCGGATTTTGAAATTTGTGACGATACTCAACGTATGAGAATTTTAAAAAGTATTGATGGCAAGTTTACAAAAACAGATTTGGAAGATTTTGACCGTGCGATTTCTGTTATGAAACTTCAAGAAGGTGATATAAATAAACCTACTATTGATAAAAAAATAGAAAAATTTAAAAATTTTTATCAAGCGTATCAGCAAAAGTTAAATGAAGCAAATTTAATTGACTACGATGATATACTTTTATTTTCGGTAAAGCTCTTAGAAAATAATAAAGATATTTTAGAATATTATCAAGAGATTTGCGAATATATTATAGAAGATGAAGCACAAGATTCTTCTGCTATACAACAGCGATTAATAGGATTATTAAGTGGAAAACATAAAAATCTTATTCGTTGTGGTGACATTAATCAAGCAATTACTACAACTTTTTCTAATGCTGATGTTGAAGGATTTAGACATTTTATTCAGAACGCAGATAAACTTGTTGAAATGAATCATTCTCAGAGATGTACTCAAGAGGTTATGGATTTAGCTAACAAGACTGTTCTTTGGGGTGAAAAATTATTACCAAAAGCATTTTTTAAAAGTTTGATGCAGGGAGTTGAGGGTAAAAATCCAATAAGTGAAAATGCAATTTATGCAAAAGTCTTTGAAAAGTCTTTTGAAGAAAAGAATTTCATATTAAAAGAAATAAAAAATATACTTACTCGTAATAAAGATGCAACAATAGGTATTCTTTTAAGAGGTAACTATCAGGTTGCAAATTGGACTCAATTTGTGAATGATGCAGGTTTTAAAAGTATTACAAGAAGTGAATCATTAGGACAAAAAGCAGTTTTCAACACAATATTTTCAATATTAAAATATTTACAAACACCTTTTGACAACGAATCTTTGGTTTCAGTATATGAAACGCTTAGTGAATATGGTTTTTATAAACCTCGTTTACAATTGGAAATTAGAGCGAGCGAAAAACCTTTCATTACAAAAAGTAGTGATGAGATAGAATCGCAAGATTTGGCGCAATTTTTATGGGATATGCAATATTGGCTAAATTGTTCAACAATGCCATTAGAAGAATTAGTTATAAAAATAGGACTTTTTTATTATACATCAGATATTGAAAAATCTAATGTATATCTAATTGGAACGCTGGTAAGAAAACTGAATAATAATTCTAATTATAATCTAACATTAGAAAGACTTGATGCACTAGCAAAACGTCCAAGTTTAAGTGGATTTAAATTCTTTTCCGAAGAGGAGGATGAATCTGCAATTAAGGGTAAAGTGCAAATAATGACTCTTCATAAATCAAAAGGTGATGAGTTCGAGTATGTATTTATGCCTGAATTAGCGGAAAAATCCCTTGCAATGGATGTAAATAAATCAAGTCTTAAGTCTTCTACTGTATTTATGGAAGAAATAAGAGGTTTTAATCCAAATTATAAAATCAAATCTGAATTAGAGTTGAAAGAATTTTCATCCGAAGAGTCAATGAGATTATTTTATGTTGCGGTTACTAGAGCTAAGAAAAAATTATACATTACCACACATACAAAAACAAAAGCTTTTAATAAAGAAATTGAGCAAGAACCAAGTATAGTTTTTAGCGAGTTATTCTAATTTAATACTTATTACTGTAACGTATTGTCTAATTGTATTTTTTTTAGATTTAATAAAATATTTAATTATGAAAATTGTAATTATTGGTGGTGTTGCAGCTGGGGCAAAAGCTGCAGCAAAATCTCGAAGAGTTTTGCCAGATTCGGAAATATACATTTATACACAAGAAAAATTTGTGTCTTATTCAGCTTGTGGTCTTCCTTATTATATTGAAGGTAATTTTGAAGATTGGCGTAAACTAGTTATTCGCTCAGTTGAAGAATTTGAGAAAAGTGGTATTCATATTAGGACACAACATAAAGTCACAAAAATACTTACAGCAGATAAAAAAATTGTCGTAAAAGATTTGTTAAATAATGAATCTAAATTTGTAGATTATGACAAACTTGTAATTGCAACTGGCGCAATGCCTGATATGAGCGCTTTTCCTGAAGTTAAATTAAAAAATATTTTTACTTTAAGAACTCTTGATGACGGGATAGCTATAAGAGATACAATGCATAATGTTAATAATATTACCCTTATTGGTGGTGGATATATTAGCATTGAATTACTTGAAGCTTTTGTAAAAAACGGCAAAAATGTGACTTTAATTGAGAGAAATCCCTATATTTTATCAGTTTTTGATGAAGATATAGCTTCACTTATTCAAAACTATATTTTAGAAAATTATTGTGAGCAGGTAAAATTTGTTTTAGGTGATACTGTTAAAGAATTTTTAGGACATGATGTAGTTAATGGAGTCTTAACTTCTAACGGTTCAGGGTTTGAAACAGAAATGGTTGTAATTTCTGCAGGTGTAAAACCGGTTGTAGATATTGCAGAAGATGCAGGAATTAAGCTTGGGACAACAGGTGCAATTAAAGTTAATAGTCGGATGGAAACAAGTGTTAAAGATATTTATGCCTGTGGAGATTGTGCAGAAAAAGTTAATATGATATCAAACACTCCAGTATGGATTCCTCTAGGATCTACTGCTAATAAAGAGGGACGAGTTGCTGCAGTGAATTTATGTGGTGGTTCTGAAGATTTTGAAGGTGTTTTAGGCTCAGCAGTTACAAGATTTTTCGACTTAAATATTTCAATGAGTGGTCTGAGCGAAAAAGAAGCTCAAAAATTAGGTTATGATACTGTGTCAGTAATAATAACTAAAAAAGATAAAGCAGGTTATATGCCAGAAGTTGAAAACATAACAATCAAACTTGTAGCAGACAGACGTTCGCATAGAATCCTTGGAGCTCAAGCGATTGGTTGTGGAGATGCTGATAAAAAAGTAAATAATATATCTGTTGGGCTTAGAAATCGAATAACAGTAGAAGATTTACTTGATGTAGATTTTACTTATGCTCCACCATTTTCTACAAGTATTGATATTCTCCATACCGCTGCAAGAATGCTTAAATCGAAACTATCCTAGAATTTCTTTTAGTGCTTCGAGTGCGATGTCTGTTACTAAATCCATATCTTCTTTTTCAATTATTAAAGGGGGATTAAAATAGATTACATCTCCTAGTGGTCTTAAAATAACACCTTTTTCGAGTGCTTTTTTATAAATCTGATAGCCAGTTCTGTTTTTATAATCTAAAGGTTCTTTTGTATTTTTATCTTTTACAAGCTCTATTGCATTAATTAAGCCAATTGAGCGAACTTCGCCAACGTTTTTGTGTGATAAAAACTTTTCTCTAATAATTTTATTAAAATATTTCCCCTTTTCGCTAGCTTTTTCTATAATATTTTCTTCTTTTAAAATCTTTAAAACTTCTACAGCTGCAGAACACGCGAGTGGATTACCAGCATAGGTATGCGAATGCATAAATGCTTTTCCTTTCAGGTAATCGTCATAGAAAGCATCATAAATTTCTTGAGTGGTAATTGCTAATGCCATAGGCATATATCCGCCTGTAAGTCCTTTTGAAAGACACATTATATCAGGGCTTATTCCGGCATGGTTACATGCAAACATTCTACCAGTTCTTCCATATCCTGTAGCAATTTCATCTGCGATTAAATGAACTTTGTATTTATCACAAATTTGACGAAGCTTTTTCAAGTATAGTGGTGGATAAATCCTCATGCCAGCAGAACCTTGAAGAAGTGGCTCAATAATAATTGCAGAGGTTTCATCTCCGTATTTTTCAAACTGTTTTTCTGCATCTTCAAAACACTCGCAAGAACAATTATCCCTACATTTATTATATGGACAGCGATAACAATCAGGGGCTTGGATTCTTATTACATCCATCATTATTGGCTTATATAATTCTGAATATAAATCAACTCCACCAACCGCAAGTGCTCCTAATGTTTCACCGTGGTATGCATCTGTAAGTGCCATAAAGTGTTTTTTCTGCATATTTCCAGTCTGGTAATGATATTGAAAGCTCATTTTTAAAGCCATTTCAATAGCAGAAGATCCATTATCAGCAAAATTAAATTTACATAGTCCCTTTGGTAAAACCTTCATTAGTTCTTGACATAATGTGATTGCTGGTTTGTGAGTAAAATTCGCAAAAATAACGTGCTCAAGAGAGTCAATTTGATTTTTTACTGCGTTATTTATTCTAGGATTACAATGTCCCAAAAGATTACACCACCAAGAGCTTATGACATCCTTATAACATTTTCCATTAGTATCATATAGATTAATACCATTACCTCTTTCAACAACAATTGGAGGTAAAGTTTCGTAGTCCTTCATCTGAGAACAAGGATGCCAAATGTATTTTAAATCTTCTTTTTGCCAGTTCATATTATATCTTTACTTCAGCTTCTTCAAAAATATCTGTAAAATTAAATTTGTTTGTATCAAAAAGGCCTTTATCAGTTACTTTTAATTCTGGAATAACAGGAAGTGACATAAATGCCATTGTCATAAATGGATCTTCTAAATCACATCCTATTGAACGAGCAGATTCATTTAATTCGGCACATTTTTCAAGAACGTAATTAAATTCTTTATCCGACATTAGACCTGCAATTGGAAGTGGAAGTTTTGAAATAACTTCACCATTATTAACAACAACTTTTCCGCCTTGAGATTTAACTAGTTCAACGGCTGCAACGTACATGTCGTAATCATTCGTTCCGACTACAATCATGTTATGTGAATCGTGTGCTACAGTAGATGCAATTGCGCCTGATTTCAGGTTAAATCCTTTTACAAAGCCTTTTCCTATATTACCAGTTGCTCTGTGACGTTCAATTACACATATTTTTAAAGTGTCTGTTTCTACGTTACTTATAGCATTTCCGTCGACTATTTTTATTTTTGATTTAACAGATCTTGTAACAAGTTGATGAGGAATTACTTCAATAGTTAACGCTTCATCAGATTTAGCCTCTATTCTAAAATCTTCTTCTTCAATCCATTTTACGTTAACTGAACCACGCATAGATGGTGTTTCTGTATCCTCTAGAGGAACTATTAGTTTACCATTTTCAACTATAATTTTTCCGTCTTTTAGCACAAAATCTGGCTTAAACGAATTTAAATCTGGTAAGATTAATAAGTCAGCTTTATACCCAGGAGCGATTGCGCCTAGATTTTTAAGCCCAAAGTATTCTGCGGTATTTAAACTTGCACATTGAATAGCTTTAATAGGATTTACGCCAGCTTCAACAGCTCTTCTTACCATCCCATTAATATGTTCTTTTAAATCAGACGGATGTCTATCATCAGTTACGAATAAACACTTACGAGTATTACAATCTTTTAATACAGGAATAAGCGCTTCTAAATCTTTAGCAGCAGTTCCCTCGCGAATCATAATATACATACCCAAGCGAAGTTTTTCTATAGCTTCTTTAGGCGTTGTGCACTCGTGATCTGATTTTACCCCACTTGCAATATAAGCACATAAATCTTTATTAGAAAGATATGGTGCGTGTCCGTCAATACGTTTATCTCGTTGTTTTGCAAGTTCAAGTTTTGCCATAACATTTTTATCAAGGTTTAAAACTCCTGGAAAGTTCATCATTTCAGCAATACCAAGAACCCAAGGTTTGTCGATTAAAAGTGATAAATCGTAGCTATTTAAATCAAAACCAGAAGTCTCAAAAGGTGTTGCGGGAACGCAAGACGGAAGCATTGTAAATACATCCATAGGTAAATCTTTTACCGCTTCATGCATAAAGCTTATTCCGTGCAAGCCAAACACGTTTGATATTTCGTGTGGATCAATAATTGCAGTAGTTGTTCCAGCAGGAAGTACTGTTTTTGCAAATTCTTTAGGAAGTACCATTGCGCTTTCTAAATGTACGTGACCATCAATAAAAGACGGTGTAACGTATGCTCCATTTATATCAATTTCTTTGTGCCCAGAATAATTATCGCCGATTCCGACGATTATTCCATCTTCAATTGCGATATCAGCTTTATGGATTTCTTCTGACAATACGTTTACAACATTTGCGTTTTTTATTACTAATTCTGCTTTTTCCAAACCTCTTGCTACGTTTATGACTTTTTGTTGTGACATATTTTCCTTTCTCCTTCGCCCCTTGTGGGAGGTACTACGCACGTAAGAATCTTTTTTAGCTTTTATTAATATTTCTTTGCCCCTTGTGGGGGAAACTGCCCAAAGGGCGGATGAGGGGTGTTCCCCTTATATTATGGTTGATAAATTTTCAATTAATTTGCTTAAATCACCTGTTTCTAAGATACTATCAATTATTGCCTTATAGCTTTCAGCATTTTCTGTTTTAATCGCTTCTGGTAAAAGAATGTCTGAATTATATTTAGATTCTACAAAGCCTTTGTTTATGGTTAAAAATTCTTCATAAATTTTTAAAAGTTTAATATGATTTTCATCAAAAGAATAGTTTTGTCCTAGGAAATATTTCATATCTCTTGGAAAAAGCTCTGTAAATTGAATCATAAAACGAGTTTCAGAAGTATTTTCTTCTTCATTATACTCTTTTCCAAAACAATGATTAGAAACAAGTTCTTGTTTCGGCTGGGTTTTAATATAAGCTGCCCATAATAGACATCCAATATAAAAGCCTAAATTATTATTAAAAATTTCCACGATTTTTTTATGATATTGCATGAATTTAAGTTTTTTTTGTGAAAGATTTTTAAAACGATTAATATCCATATAAAGATATTCAACCGTTCCTTGGAAAGCTAAAATATAAGGTGCAAAACCAGGGTCAAACTCAATTCCTTTTAATGTTGTTGTCATATTTATAACCTCATTTTCTTAAATCTATTTTAGCATATAATTTTATTTGCGAAATTGTTATAGTAAATTATTTAAAAAAGGTGTTGATTTTATCAACACCTTTTTGTTATTACATTGAACCGTGGAAAGTTCTTGAGATTACGTCATCTTGTTGCTCTTTTGTTAACTTAATAAAGTTTACTGCGTATCCTGAAACCCTTACAGTTAATTGAGGATATTTTTCAGGATGAGCTTGAGCATCAAGCAAAGTTTCACGGTTAAACACGTTTACGTTTAGGTGGTGTCCACCTTTTTCAACGTAGCCGTCTAATAAATTTATTAAATTTTCTTCTTGTTGAGTTGTCATTATTTTCATTTCCTATATTTTTGTAAAAGTATTTTTATTTTCTGAAGTTTTTTCAGATTTTTTGATTAACGGTGTTATGTAGGTTGTACTTCTATCTGAAATAGTTCCTTCACAGCATCCACAATCAAGTTCAAAATCTAAATCCAAGTCACCAACAAACACATCATCTTTTCCTAATGCGTTAGGAATAATTGAGAATGTATTTGAAATACCATCTTGGCAATCTTCAAATGGAAGTTTTGCAACAGAAGCTAATGAAGCAACTGCACCATGAGTATCTCTTCCATGCATTGGGTTTGCACCAGGAGCCAGAGGAATACCCATTTTTCTTCCGTCTGGTGTGTTTCCTGTTTTCTTACCGTAAACAACATTTGATGTAATTGTTAAAATTGACATTGTAGGAATAGAATTTCTATAAGTGTAATGTTTTCTAATCATGTTCATGAATTTAGAAACTAATTCTACAGCAATTGAGTCAACTCTATCGTCGTTGTTACCGTATTTAGGGAAATCTCCATTTATCTCATAATCAACAGCTATACCATCTTCGTCACGAATTGCTTTAACTTGAGCATATTTGATAGCTGAAAGTGAATCAGCTACAACTGAAAGTCCAGCAATACCAGTTGCGAAGTAGCGTTTTACATCTCTGTCATGAAGCGCCATTTGAGAGCGTTCATAACAGTATTTATCGTGCATGTAGTGAATTACGTTTAATGTGTTAACGTAAAGTCCTGCAAGCCATTCCATCATCGCTTCAAATTTTTCCATAACCTCATCATAGTTTAAGATTTCAGAAGTTATTCGAGCGTATTTTGGACCAATTTGTTCTTTTAATCTTTCATCCATACCGCCGTTAATTGCATATAGCAAACATTTTGCCATATTTGCACGAGCGCCAAAGAATTGCATTTCCTTACCAACAACCATTGACGATACGCAACAAGCGATTGCGTAATCATCACCGTGTGTAGCTCTCATTAAATCATCGTTTTCGTATTGTACAGATGAAGTCTTAATAGAAATATGCGCACAATATTCTTTGAAACATTGAGGCAGTCTTGTAGACCAAAGCACTGTTAAGTTTGGTTCAGGTGCAGTACCTAAGTTTTCTAGTGTGTGCAAGTATCTGAAAGACGTTTTAGTAACCAAAGGTCTACCATCAACACCCATACCACCGATTGACTCAGTAACCCAAGTTGGGTCGCCAGAGAATAGTGCATTGTATTCAGGTGTACGAGCAAATCTTACAAGTCTCAATTTCATTATGAAATGGTCAATCATTTCTTGAGCTTCAGATTCAGTGATTAGACCTCTATTTAAATCTCTTTGGATGTAGATATCTAAGAAAGTTGAAGTTCTTCCGATACTCATTGCAGCACCGTTTTGTTCTTTTACTGCTGATAAGTAACCGAAATATAGCCATTGAATAGCTTCTTTAGCATTTTCAGCAGGTCTTGAAATATCAAATCCGTAAGTTTTACCAAGCTCAACCATCTCTTTAAGAGCTCTAATTTGTTCAGTGATTTCTTCTCTCAACTGAATTCTATCAGGTGTCATTTCACCTTCGAGAGATTTGAATTGAGCTTTTTTATCTTCGATAAGTCTATCAATACCATACAAAGCAACACGTCTGTAGTCACCTATGATACGACCACGGCCGTAAGCATCAGGAAGCCCTGTAATGATAGCTGAGTGTCTTGCAGCTTTCATTTCTGGGGTGTATACATCAAAAACGCCTTGATTATGTGTTTTACGGTATTTTGTAAAAATTTCAGAAACTTCAGAATCTACTTCATAGCCATAAGATGAGCAAGAAGTTTCAGCCATTCTAATGCCACCAAAAGGCTGTAATGAGCGTTTTAGAGGTGCATCTGTTTGAAGACCTACGATTGTTTCTAAGTCTTTATCAATGTATCCGGCACCGTGAGAAGTTATTGACGATACTATTTTTGTATCTAAATCAAGAACCCCACCGTTTTCGCGCTCTTTTTTGAATAATTCACAGCACTCATCCCATAGTTTAAGCGTAGCTTCAGTAGGATCTGCTAAGAACCTTGAATCGCCATAGTAAGGCGTGTAGTTTTTTTGAATGAAACTACGAACATTGATTTCATGTTCCCATTTACCGCCTACGAAGTCGGTTTGTGTATTATTATTCATTATTTTCTCCACCTAGTCTGTATATGTAATAGTTTCGCCATTTTAAGCGTGTCCTAACATTCTAACATAAAAACAGATCTACTTCCAAATTTTTTAACATTTTGAAATATTTTCACGATTATCGTGAAAAATATCTCGAATTTTCTTGTTGTAAAAATATTTTCGTGCTATATTTTACTTATAGTGTCTATTATACAAATATAGAATTTAGGAGAAAATTAATGAGTGAGGCAGTAACTTCAAAAGTCGATTTTCAGACTATGGAAGAGATTCTGAAGTCTTTCGACTACAAAAAATCGTATTTAATTGCAATGTTGCAAAAAGTTCAAAGTATTTATAAATACTTACCAGAAGAAGCTATGACTTATATTGGAGAACATGTTGATGGCCTATCTCCAGCAACAGTTTTTGGCGTAGCTACTTTCTATGCTCAGTTTTCATTGGAGCCAAAAGGTAAATATGAAATCAAAGTGTGTGACGGTACAGCTTGTCACGTAAGAGGTTCTTTACCAGTATTAAACGCAATTAAAGAAAAAATTAAATTAGAAGAAGGTAAATTTACAACAAAAGACGGCTTATTCACACTTGAAATTGTTAGCTGTTTAGGTGCTTGTGGTTTAGCTCCAGTAGTTGTAATTAACGAAAAAGTTTACCCTCAAATGACTCCTGATGCTATTTCTATAGTATTGGATACCTTGATGAAGGAGGAACAATAATGACATTAAATATTAATATCAAAGAAGAACAAAATAAAGCACAAGAAGCGATTAAAGAACAAGGCTTACGTGTTCTAGTTTGTGCTGGTACAGGTTGTGTTGCAAACGGTTCGCTAAAAGTTATCGAAAGATTTAGAGAGCTTGGTGCTGACGTTTCAACTCTTACTGAATATGACAAAATGACAATTGTCCCTACTGGATGTCACGGTTTCTGTGAACAAGGCGTTTTGGTTATTATTCCTGATAAACACGTTACTTACGTAAAAGTTAAGGAAACTGATGTTGATGAAATTTTTGAAAGTCATGTGAGAAATAACCAGCCTGTCGAAAGATTGCTTTATACAGACCCTGCTAGTGGTCAACATGTTCATAAAAACGAAGATATTAATTTCTATGCTAAACAAACTCGTACAGCTCTTGCAAACTGCGGTAAAATCAACGCTGAATGTATTGAAGAGGCGGTTGCAATGAGAGGCTATGAAGCTTTAGCTAACGTAATTGCTTCTGGAAATCCTGATGCAGTAATTGATGAAATTGAAAAATCAGGCTTACGTGGTAGAGGTGGCGGAGGCTTCCCTACTGGTCGTAAATGGAGATTTACAGCAGCTAATAAAGGTGGAAAATCTTATGTAGTATGTAACGGTGACGAAGGAGACCCAGGTGCATTCATGGACCGTTCAATCATGGAAGGTGACCCACATAAACTTATCGAAGGTATGGCAATTGCTGCATACGCGATTGGTGCTGACGAAGGTTATATTTACGTTCGTGCAGAATATCCTTTGGCTATTAAACGTCTAAGAAAAGCTATCGCTGATGCAGAAGCTAAAAACTTCTTAGGCAAAAATATTATGGGAAGTGATTTCTCATTTGATTTACATATTAAAGAAGGAGCTGGTGCTTTCGTTTGTGGTGAAGAAACTGCTCTTATCGCTTCAATCGAAGGTGAACGCGGTATGCCAAGACCGAAACCACCTTTCCCAGCTAATAAAGGTTTATTCGGACGTCCGACATTGATTAACAACGTTGAGACTTTAGCAAATATTCCTGTAATTATGTTACACGGAGCTGAATGGTTTGCCCAAATGGGTACTGAAACTTCAAAAGGTACAAAAACATTTGCGCTAACTGGTGATGTTAACAACACAGGTCTTATAGAAATCCCTATGGGTACAACTCTTAGAGAAATCGTATTCGACATAGGTGGTGGAATGAGAGACGGCAAAAAGTTTAAAGCTGTTCAAATTGGTGGCCCATCAGGTGGTTGCTTAACAGAAGAACACCTTGATATCCCTATGGATTACGATAACTTGATTAAAGCAGGTGCAATGGTTGGTTCAGGCGGTCTTGTTGTTATGTCTGATAAAACTTGTATCGTAGAAGTTGCAAGATTCTTCATGAACTTCACTCAAAACGAAAGTTGCGGTAAATGTGTTCCTTGTAGAGAAGGTACAAAAAACATGCTTGCAATTCTTCAAAGAATCGTTGACGGCAAAGGTACAATGGAAGATTTAGATACGTTAGAAGAACTAGCAAAAGATGTTAAGGAAGGTTCTTTATGCGGTCTTGGTAAAACAGCTCCAAACCCTGTTCTTTCAACATTAAAATACTTTAGAGATGAATATATTGCACACATTAAAGATAAAAAATGTCCTGCAGGCGTTTGCTCTAAGATGACAACATATGAAATTGATGCCGAAAAATGTAAAGGTTGCTCAAAATGTGCAAGAAATTGTCCTGTTGGAGCAATTACAGGTGAAATTAAATCACCATTTACAATTGATCAAGAAAAATGTATTAAATGTGGCGCTTGTGTAAGCAATTGTCCATTCAAGGCAATAGAAAGAAAATAGGTGACAGATATGGGAAAAATGATTATAAATGGAAAAGAATGCGAATTCACTAATGAACGCAACATTCTTGAAGTAATTAGAAAAAATGGTTTCAATGTACCTACTTTCTGCTATAGACCTGACTTAACAAAAGATTTTGGTGCTTGCAGAATGTGCGTTGTTGAAATCGATGGAAGAATGATTCAAGCATCTTGTACAACTCCTCCTGCAGAAGGTATGGTTGTTAAAACTAATACAGAAAAAGTTAGAAGTATTCGTAAATCAATTTTAAAACTTCTTCTAGCTAACCACGATAGAGAATGTACAACTTGTGATAAATCAGGTTCTTGCGAATTACAAAAATACTCAGAAGAATATGGTATTAAAGATTCTGATGTTAAAAAATTTGTTCAAAGAAAAGAACTTTTACCAATCGATGATAGCGCATTTACTTTGGTAAGAGACCCGAATAAATGTATTCTTTGTGGAGCTTGTGTAAGAGCTTGTGAAGAACACCAAGAAATTGCGGTTTTAGGTTTCACAAACCGTGGTAGCAAAACTGTAATTCAACCAATGGTTGGCAAAAACTTAGCTGAAAGTGAATGTATTGGATGCGGTCAATGTGCGGCAGTTTGTCCTACAGGAGCTTTAACTATTAAATCTTATACTGAACAAGTTTGGTCAGAATTGATGAACCCTGAAAAGAAAGTTGTTGTTCAATTCGCTCCAGCTGTTCGTGTAGCTATTGGTGAAATGTTTGGTCTAGAGCCAGGTGAAAATATGACAGAAAAACTTAACGCAGCTTTAAGAGCTTTAGGTTTTGACTTAGTATTTGATACAAACTTCTCTGCTGACTTAACTATTATGGAAGAAGCTACAGAATTTTTGGATAGATTAAATAATGGCGGTAAGCTACCATTGTTCACATCTTGCTGTCCAGGTTGGGTTAAGTTCCTAGAACTAAAACACCCTGACATGTTAGATCATTTATCAACTTGTCGCTCACCACAAGCTATGATGGGTTCAATTATTAGAGAGTATATTCCTCAATATTACCCAGAAATTAAACCAGAAAATCTTGTAAGCGTTTCAATTATGCCTTGTACAGGTAAAAAAGCTGAAGCTAGACGTGAAGAATTTAGACGTCCAGACGGAAGCTATGAAATTGATTACGTTCTAACAACTCAAGAAATCGCTAGAATGATTAAGGCAGCTGGTATTGATATGAAGAATCTAAAACCAGAAAAAACTGATTCTCCATTTGGTAAATACACGGGTGCAGCAACTATCTTTGGTGTTTCTGGTGGTGTTGCAGAAGCTGCAGCTAGAACAGCATACGAAGTTGTAACTGGTGAAGAATTGAAAGATGTTGTAATCAACGAAATGCGTGGTACAAATAGAGTTAAAACTGTTGAGCTAGACTTGAAAGGTACTCACTTAAAAGTGAAAATTGTTAATACAATTAGAGAAGCTGAAAAATGCATGAGAGAAATTAAAGAAGGCAAAGCAGATTATCAAATTCTTGAAGTAATGGCTTGTCCTGGTGGATGTATTAACGGTGGCGGTCAGCCAATGAGCTGTAATGATTCTGAAATCAAAGAAAAACGTGCAAAAGGTTTATACCAAGATGATGAATCAGGTGAATTAAGAAAATCTCATAAAAACCCTGACGTTCAAGAGCTTTATGCTAAACACCTTGAAAAACCTAATTCACATAAAGCGCACGAATTATTACATACAACTTATAGAAATAGACGCAAAGATTGCTATATTTCTGTCGGTGAATAAAACAAAAAAAGGCGGGTTTAAACCCGCCTTTTTTTATTAACCTTTAATAGCTCCGTCGTTTTCTCCTGAAATAAAATATTTTTGCATCATAAGAAAGAATATAATAATTGGAATGGTTGATATTATTGAACCAGCAGCTATATATCTCCAGTTAGCAGAAAACATTCCTTGTAAGTTATTTATTCCAACTGGTAAAGTATACATTGATTCTTTAGTGAGCATAATGCTAGGCCATAAAAATTCTCCCCAAGAACCTATAAATGTAAATACTGCAAGTACTGCAAGTGTTGGTTTTACCATAGGTAAAATTATCTTTAAAAACATTTGAAAAACATTACACCCATCAACTATAGCTGCTTCTTCGACTTCTTTGGGTATTTTTAAAAAAGCTTGTCTCATAAGGAAAATGCCAAAAGCACTTACTGCAAAAGGCATTACAAGTCCTAAGAATCCTAGAGCACAGTTTATGCTATCTACTAAATGTAATTTTAGGGTTATTATGTATACAGGAAGCATAATTGCCTGAAAAGGTATCATTATAGTTGCTAGAATTGAAAAAAAGAAAACTTTTTTACCTTTAAATTTCATTCTAGCAAGTGGGTATGCTGCAAGTGACGAAAGTATTAAATTAAGTAATACAGTGAGTGTTGCAACAATTAAACTATTCCAAAAGTAGCTCATAAAATCTACTTTTTGCCAAACTTCAATGTAGTTAATCCAAGTAAAATCTTGTGGAATAATTGTTGGGGGAAATGCAAAAATGTCCTCTTTTATTCCTTTTAATGAAGTTGATGTTAGCCAAATAAAAGGAAATATTGATAACAAACTCGTTGATATCAGTAAAAGGTGTATTATAAATTTAGAAATTTTCTTTTGCATTTTAGTAATCTACAGTAAAATTGTTTTCAACAAGTCTAGCAGTACAGCCTTCAGAATAATTCTTCGGGTTACAAGCTGTTTTACTTGAGGAATCAGAATGTATGTTTGTCCCGTTTCCATAAATTAGCCAACTTGTAGTTAAACTTCCGATTGGATATAAGTGCCCATCATTGCCTACTAAAAAAGAAAATAAATCTCTACCTATTGTGTTAGGATCTTGCTTTCCGTTTACATCTATAGAAAGTTCAATAATAGAAGATGTTACAGATATACCAGCTTCTTCAGCTTGGGCTTCGGTGATTTCTCTGTTTTGGTTTGATAATAACAAGGTCGTTCCATTTTTTAATTGGTATGTTATTTTAGAAGAAACTGATATTGCAGTTTTATTATTTATTTTTTTAAAAGGTTTTGTAGTTCCATAATAATTGTTTAAAGTGCTGCTTCCGATAACTTTTGTATATTTACTTAAAATGTTGCTACCAGTAGTATAATTTTGAGCAAATTCTGTTTCAGCAAAATCTTGTACACCTTCTGCCGCCATCATTGTTGTGAAAGCGTTTTCTATCGTAGGTATTGCAGATGCTAATTTTGAGGCATTTATTTTATCTTGGTTATTAGAAACCAAACCAGGGATTGTTAAAGCTGAAACAATTCCAACAATTCCTAACGTGATTAAAGTCTCTGCTAAAGTAAATCCTAGTTTTTTCATATATTTATCCTTTTATTAGTAATCCATTTTAAAATCGTTTTCAACTAGTCGTCCTGTACAATAAGAACCGTCACCTTTTTCGGTATCAGAACACTTGGTTGTCCAATAATAATTTGTATAATTGTTAGGGTCACCATCTTGTGCAGATAATATTTTTGCTAGAGCAAATTCATAACTGCCGTATGCTACTAATTTCCCTTTTTCATTTAGATAAAAATAAAAAATATCACGACCTATAGTATTAGGTTTTTGTTTTCCATTAACATCAATAATAATTTGTGCTATATCTTTTGTATAATATAATCCATTTTCAAGAGCTCTATCTTCGTTAATAGTAAAATCTTGTCTCCCATTGATAAAAACAACACTACCATTTTTGAACTCAAAAGGTGTATAAGTGTATGTTGTCATTATATTATTTAGAGTATTATTGATTGTATACATCTTTCCATTATAATAACTTTTTACATTTCCTCCAACAGCTTTGTTAAAGATTCCAATATCGTGAGAGAAACTTTTCGGAACGGTATCATTTGTAAGACTACTAGATAAACGCTTGCCATAATTTTTCCATAATTCTGTTTCTGATAAATCAGTAACGTTTTCTTCAAGCATTATATTTTGTAATGTTTTTTCAATATTTGTGATCATAACCGGCAAAGAATTAACTAAAACTTTTTGCTGTGAGTTATTTACTAATGTAGGAATTGTTATGGCAGATATTAATCCAACAATAGTCGTTGTTATAAGAATTTCAGCTACTGTTAATCCAAGTTTTTTCAAAAGTAAGACCTCTCTGTTTATAATTTAATTTTATCATATTATATGAGGGTTAACAACCTTGAAGTTTGAGCTTAATAAATACTTGAAAAAGATAAAAAGTAATCTGAAATAACTCCAATTAGCATTGGTAAAATCCAAATCATAATTGCAGCTCCAAAAACTGGTTTAAATAGGAAGCTTAATTGGAAAACGTTTACTTGTGGTGCAGTTTTTGATATTACACCTAAGATAATATCTTGTCCAAGGGTTGCTAAAAGTACTGGTGATGCTATTTGCAATCCAACATATAATACATTTGAGGTTGTTTTTACTAGGTAATCTAGATTTATAATTTTATCTAATGGAATATGAACAGCATAGACTGGAAATATTTCAAAACTTCTTAATAGAGCATTGAAAAGCCAGTAAAGTCCTCCTACTTCAATGAATAAACAAATTGCAAGCAGTGTAATCATTCTACTAAGTATAGAGGTCTGGCTATTTGTAGTTGGATCCATTACCATTGCAGAAGATAGACCCATTTGGGTATTTATCATATCTCCACCAGCTTCTATTGCTAATAAAATTATTTGTGCAATATAGCCAATTATGGCTCCAACTGCAAAATTTAGTAGTAATAAAAGCATAGGTGATATTCCTGCAGGTGGAGCTCCTGTTTTTAATAATGGTGTTAGCATTAGAGTTAAAATTATTGCTAAAGCAAGTTTTGTCATTGTGTTTATTTCTTTACGATTTAATACTGGTGCAAACCTTATAAAACCAAGTAGTCTTGCAAAAATGATAAAACCTGCAGAAAAAAACTTTTCAAAATCTGGAAACAAAATAGCTATTTGATGAAACATTTCTTCCATTTATTTCGCCTCCTGATTAATGTTTGTTGGTGGTAAATCAATTTCAAAAGCTTCAGGAGGGTTATCTAGGGAAATTATTTCAAATCCTTCGACATTTTCTATTGAAGCAGTATCTCCACTAACAATGATGTTAAAGATAAATTCTTTTTCTTTTTCGTTTTTTAAGTGAACTTTTGTTTGTCCTTCCTTAATAGGATGGAAAAACAGAGTATTTTTTTTATTCATTATTGTTGTTATAGGATAAACATCAAGCATAGCTTTATCTTCTGTTTCTATGCCGATAATTTTCTGGTCTGTTGTAACAATAAAATCTTCAAACGCATATGTTTGAAGTCCAGAAAATAGTATTAAAGCTATTATTATCCATTTATTCATAAAATTTAGCGACCTAATATTTTGTTTGTTTCAACAAAATTAGCTTTTGGCATTGCAGCTTTTGGAGCTGGATCATATTTTATTTTTTGTTGTTTATCGATATATGGTACTTTTCCAGGATTTTTCATTATTTCTTTTACATCAGGTACGTTTTTGAAAGAATCTCGCATTTCAGATTCAAAAGGTCTTGTATATTTATAATAATCTGCTGGTAGAACAAAAGCATCGGCTTTACTTACACCATTAAATGCAAGCGCAGCTCCTTCTTGGAAAAGGTTTGTTAGAAGTTTAATAAAGCCAAGGCCTCCAATTACAATTACTAAAAATACTGCAAATATTTTTGGCGCAGCTGCGATTGTTTGTTCTTGTACTTGTGTAACAGCTTGTAAAATACCGACGACAAGACCAATCGAAGCAGCTGTCAATACGCAAGGCATTGATATTGCTAACATTGTCATAAAACCTTTTGCTAAGAATTCAACTAACATTTCCATGATTTTATATTTTCCTTTAGTTTGGTAGTTTTTTAAGAGTGTTGTATGTTTTGTTTTTACTGTGGATATATAGTTCTCTCCAAACGATATATCTGTGAACGAAGACTTAATTATAACTTTGTACTAATCCTTGAACAATCAATGCCCAACCATCAACTGCAATAAATATAAGCAACTTGAAAGGTAATGAGATGATTGTAGGTGATAACATGAACATACCTAGTGCAAGTAAAATGTTTGCTACAACTAGGTCGAGTACGATAAACGGTACAAAGACTACAAAACCTATCTCGAAAGCAACTTTAAGCTCGCTTAAAATATATGCAGGTGCAATTTCCCAGATTGTTAATTCTTCTGGGGATTTTGGTGGAGCTTTTCTCTTTAGTTCAATAAAGAATGCCAAATCCGATTCCCTGGTTTGTTTAAGCATAAATTCTTTTAAAGGTTTTGAACCTTCTTCTATTGTAAGAATAAGATTACCACTTTTTTGATATGGAATAGAGCCTCGTTCATACATTTTTTCGAAAACTCCTCCCATTGTGTAAAAAGTTAAAATCATACAAAGTCCGATTGTAACTATTGCTGGTGGAACTTGAACACCCATTGCTGTTTTAAGTAGTGAGAAAACAATAGTAAATCTCAAAAAACTTGTCATACAGCAAAATACAAACGGTAATAATGAGAACAATGACATTACCGTTAGCATTTGTAAAACTGGGTTTATATTGCCTAAAACTGAATCCATATTTTTAACCTTTGTTTGGCACACATTTGTTATTATTACCAGTCAATTGCAAAGCTTGTTGTGTGCCTTTTGACAAGCTCTGCACAGGTTTACCTTAGCTTCTAATCCGCTCTGCTAAATTTTTCATAACAGAGCTATAAGGTTTATTTTCTGTTGTTTTTATAGCTAAACCTTTTTTATCAATATAACTAGGTTTATTAGGTATTCTTAAGACATCTTCAAAAGATTGTGTGGAAAAATTTTCTTCTGTTTTGTTCAGATCTACTGTGATTTTAGTTTCACTATTACTTTCTAATTTTGAAATTAGTGTTGTTTTATCAACATCTCCAGCGATTAGAAATTTTTCATTTCCAGCAGATATGATATATAAAGTTTTTCTAGGTCCAATTGATAATGTATCTTGAACTCTAAGGAATTTTGAGCCACTTTTTGAACCTGTATTTGAAGACATTTTGAACGCCATAAGTGCTATTCCGATAACACCTACCATTGCTAAAGTATATACAATAAAATTAGTTAAATATCCCATAAATGTCCTCTTATTTAATAAAAATTTAACGACTTTATTTATAAAGTCAATTATTCTTCGTTTACTTCTTTAGAAATATCTTCTTCTACCTCAAAATCGCTATAATCAAAATCTTCATCAGCTTTTTCTATATTTTCCTCTTCTATATCAGAGTTTTTTTCTTGCTGTAGAGGTTGTTGATCTTCGTTAGAATTTACTTGTTCTATTCTTACGCCAAATCTATCATTTATAATTACTAATTCACCAGCAGCAACTAGTTTTCCGCCGACTTTAAGTGATACTTTGTTGTCGTATACAGAGCATAAGTCAACAATTAATCCTTCTTCAATGCTTTTTAGCTCTCCAAGAGTTAATTTTACTTTATCAAACTCTGCAGACATGTCGACTTGTATGCTGTCCCATAAATTATTATTTGTATTTTCCATTTCATTTCCTCCCGACATATCATATGGTTCTATGATTTTTTCATTTGGTTTTATTCTGAATTTTTGAATAATATTTTCGCACATTAACGTCATTTCAGCAGAATTACTGTTTTCAAATAAAACAATATCTCCGATATCAAGTTTTTTAATTTCTGCAAGTGGGAAAATAGTTGTACCTAGTAATAGATTTACTTCAACAGGGCTATGTGCAAAGTCCATGTCAGTAAATTTAGGTGGTTTAACTTCTTTTTCTTCAGGCATTAAAATATCTTTTGGTAAAGATATAATGAATTTAGCCGCAGAATCGGATATTTCGCTTTTAACAAAATATGTAAGATGAAGTATTTCGTGATAACGGCGATTTGGTTCTATAGTAAAATGTGGGGAAATGCTTTCATAAAGAAAATCGTTGAAAGCCGTTATGATTTTTGCTTCAAGTTCGCTTACTTCTGTTAAATCGAACCTTTTATTATTTTTGCCTAAAACTTTATCTAAAACAACATTTATTGCTTCTTGCGAAATACGGATATAAACATCATTTTTTGCATTTATTTTGACTTTAGTAACGAAAAAAGTCTCATTTTGAGCTAATACATTCATGTTGGTACTAATAGATGCGAGTTTATATTCAAGCCCTTCAAAAAAGAATTCATTACTACAATTTTTTATGACTGGCGTGAAAATAGAATCGTACCAAGAAAAATGTTTGTATAATTCATCAAAAAATATAGAATTTATCATACTTAACTCATTTCTATAGGACAGTACAAGCTTTAGCGAAGACTAAAGTTAAATACTATGTCCCTCCCTACTATAGTCCATAAATATAATAAAATTTTTCCAACAATAAGACATCATCTAAATATATTAGAAAATCTTTATTAATTATTTTGTTTTTTTAACGATATCATTTATAATTTTTTTATGGAAAAAGTTTTAGGGAAAATTCATTCAATAGAGACTTGTGGAACTGTAGACGGACCAGGGATTAGGTTTGTTATTTTTACTCAAGGCTGTCCATTACGTTGTAAATACTGCCACAATCCTGATAGTTGGGGATATGAAAGTAATAATTTTAAGTCTGTTGATGAAATTTTAGCGCAATATGATGCTGTTAAAGAGTTTTGTAAGGGTGGTATAACGGTAACTGGTGGCGAGCCTTTGGTTCAAATTGATTTTGTCACCGAGCTTTTTAAAAAAGCTCATGAACAAGGAATTCATACTGCGCTTGATACATCAGGTTTACTTTTTAATCGAAATAATACATTAAAAATAGATGAATTATTAAAATATACTTCGTTAGTTATGCTTGATATTAAACATATTGATGATGATGAACATAAGATTTTAACAGGACATTCTAATAGGACTGTTTTAGATTTTGCTAAGTATCTTTCAGAAAACAATATCCCAACTTGGATTAGACATGTAGTTGTACCAGAAATTACTTATAAAGAAGAATATTTAGCTCGCTTAGGAGAATTTATGTCAGAGCTCAAAAATATTAAAGCTCTTGACGTATTACCTTATCATGACATGGCAAGGGGTAAATATAAAGAATTGGGAATGAATTACCCACTTGAAGGAATTGAGCCATTAACAAAAGAAGAAGCTCTAAATGCAAGAAATATAATTATTCAGTCAATGAAAGCTAAAAGAGCTGAGATAAAAAACTAGGTAATCCAATTTTTTTCTAAAAACAGCTTGTAATTCTTCTTTTGTGCTATTATGTAAGAGTATTAGTTAGAGGGATCCGCCTCGGGTGGGTAAATGCACTAGGCCTGTAGATGTCACTACTAGCTTGTCAAAAAACATTTACCCCTAAAAGGATAGAAAGAAGAAAAATGGAAAAGAACAATGAAACTTTAAGAGTATTGAGACACTCTTGTTCACACATCATGGCACAGGCTGTGCAAAAGCTGTTTCCACAAGCAAAGTTAGCTATCGGGCCAGCAACAGACGACGGGTTTTACTATGATTTTGACCTAACTGATGGTTACGCATTTACTCAAGACGATTTAGAAAAAATCGAAAACGAAATGAAAGAAATCATCAAACAAAATCTAGTTTTTGAAAAATACTTTGTAGAAGATGTTGATGCTAAGATTGCTGAATTCAAAGCTGAAGGTGAAATCTATAAAGCTGAGCTTTTAGAAGAACACAAAAATGACAACCCAACTTTATTCTTGACAAAAGACAAAGATGGAAATGTTTTATTCAACGACCTTTGTGCTGGTCCACACATTCCAAACACATCTTATATCAAAGGTAACGCTATTAAATTATTAAAAGTTGCGGGTGCATATTGGAGAGGTAATGAAAATAATAAAATGCTTCAACGTATTTATGCAACTGCTTATTGGAATAAGGAAGATTTACAAGATTATTTAACTTTCTTGGAAGAAGCTGCTAAGCGTGACCACAGGAAACTAGGCACTCAGCTTGATTTATTCTCAGTAAGAGAAGAAGTTGGTGGGGGCTTAGTTCTATGGCATCCAAACTTAGCTGTAGTAAGAGAAGAAATTGAAAATTACTGGAGAAGTGAACACCGTAAACGTGGCTATGTTACTGTTCATACTCCACAAATTGCTAAATCAAAATTATGGGAAATTTCAGGTCACATGGATCACTACAAAGAAAACATGTTCTTTGTTCAAAAAGATGAAGATTCTGAAGAACAATTTGTTATTAAACCAATGAACTGTCCTTTCCATATTGCAATTTATCAAGCAAATAGATATTCTTACCGTTCATTACCATTAAGAATGGCAGAATTAGGAACAGTTTATAGAAAAGAAAAATCGGGTGCTTTAGCTGGTCTAACTCGTGTTCAAGGCTTTACTCAAGACGATGCACACATTTTCTGTACACCTGAACAATTAGTTGATGAAATCAATGAAATTATCGATTTTGTTGCTGATACAATGGCTATCTTCAAAATGGATTTCGAAGTTGAATTATCAACTCGTCCTGAAAGCTATGTTGGTGAACTAGAAAACTGGGAAAGAGCAGAAGCTGGATTAAAAGAAGCTATGGATAGACGTGGTATGAAATACGAAATCAACGAAGGTGATGGCGCATTCTATGGTCCAAAAATCGATTTCAAAGTTAAAGATGCTTTGGGAAGAACTTGGCAATGTGCTACAATCCAGCTTGACTTCAACCTTCCTGCTAGATTTGATATTAAATATCAAGACAAAGATGGTTCAATGAAGACTCCAATCATGCTTCACAGAGTTATCTTTGGTTCAATGGAAAGATTCCACGGTATCTTGATTGAACACTATGCAGGTGCATTCCCTACTTGGTTAGCTCCAACTCAAGTTGGGATTGTTCCTATTTCTAACGAAAAACATGCTGATTTTGCTGAAGAAGTTTACAAAAAACTTCGTGCGGAAGGTATTAGAGCTAAGCTTGACGATAGATCTGAATCAATGAATTACAAAATAAGAGAATCTCTTCAAGATAAGAAAATCCCTTATGTTTGCGTAATCGGTGATAAAGAGATCGAAGCTAACTCTGTTGCAGTTCGTAAACGTGGCGTAGGCCAAGTTGGGACAATTAATGTTGATGAATTCGTTCAAAATATTTTGAAAGAAATCAAAGACAGAGCGTAAGGGGTAAATGTATTTGGCTGTTAGGTAAAACTATAAGTTAAATGATTTATCAAAAACCTTAACTTAGATAAAAATAACTAGGGATTGAGTTTTAACTCAATCCCTAGTTTTATTAACACATAATAATCCACAAAATTTTTCTTGCAAATCTTCCTAAATAAATTGAAATTATTGAGAAGAACATATCATATAGAATCTGAACTCCGCTTTGAGAAGCTATCCAACTTGAAACTAAATCCATTGGAGCGTGTTTTAAGGTTGCAATAAATAGCATATATAAAACCCCTAAAATATGGATAGCGAGTACTCCTAGTACAGATAATAATACTATTCGGAGGAAGTCTGTTTTAACTTTTAATAGAGTTCCTGAGAAAAAGATTGCAGGTATAAAAGCTAGAATATAGCCAAAACCATACTCTAGTATATAAGAAACTCCTCCACCTAAAGCAAATATAGGGAAAAACATTCCTAATATTATATATAGTGAAATAGCTAAAATTCCAAATTTTCTTCCTAAAAGTGCGATTATAAAAAATACAATTGGGATTTGTGGGATATATCTATAACTTTTAGTGAAATGTTGCGCTATCTCGTATTCTGATAAATTGTTTCCTACATAATTTAGCCAATCAAATGGTAAGTAATAGTGTGTTAAAGTTACTTGAGTAAAAGTAGCTACAATTAGTAATAAAACGCATAGACAAGTCAAGACCAAAGTCCCTAAAGTTATTTTTATAGGTTCACCTTTGTATTTAAAACTATTTAGTTGTCTTGAAATTCTTTTTGTCATTTTATTTTAATTAAGCTATTAAGTTTTTCTTTATTATTATTAAACTGTTCTTTAAATTTATCGTAAAAAATATTTTCAGTCCACATAATTAAAGCGTCTTCATTATTATCTTGATAATATCCTTTTCGTGTTCCTAGAGAGTTGAAACCATATTTTGTGTAAAGCGAGATTGCAGGTTCATTTGATACTCGAACTTCTAAAGTTAGGTATTTTATTCCGTTTGCGTAACAATCTTCTAGTATCTTAACGATTAAAGCTTCTCCAATATGATTTCTTAAATAAGTTTTTTTTACTGCAATAGTTGTTATATGTCCTTCGTCAATTATGTGCCAAGTACCAGCATATGCAACAAGTTCTCCTTCTTCAGTTTTTGCTACATAATACTTTGCAAGATTATTATTCATTTCATCGTAAAAAGATGATTTTGACCAGTGGTGTTCTCCGTAAGCGCTAGCTTCAATTTCTGATACCATATCAATATCATCTGTAGTCATTTTTGAGATAAAAATTTTTGACAATTTCATTACGGACATATGCTTTCCCAATCAATATCTTCTTCTGTCTCTTCTCCAGGTTCTACTATATGTTCTCCATCTTCTAGCATAAGCATAAGTGATAAACGCAATTGCTTTTTATAATTTTCTAGAGCCTTTTCTCTAGTTTTTGCACAGAAGACAAAACTTGGTATTTCTTTTATTTCAATATAATGATAAGGATTACCATTAAAGTCTAAATCAGTTCCCTCAATTAAAGTCCAATCAAGATTTAAATAGTATTCTATATCTTTTTGATTATCATTATTCATCAAAAGACCTTTCATTCAAAGGTTGTTTAATCATGATTCCCTCGCCACCTATAACATTAGCTTGTTTTCCATTTATGTATAGATAAGTAGGAATTTTTGTATTTGCATTTGCTGTTTTTATAATTTGTTTGACTTTCATATAAGTGCTTTCAGCTCCACCTCCAGCTTCAAAGTTTGAAGATAAGTCAATCATTACACTGTTTGAGGATTCTCTTATAGAAAGTATTTTAGTGCCTTGGGGTATTTCTGAAGTAAAACCTTTTGATTTTTCCCATTTAGTAGGTCCTGTAATAAGTTCTTTCATTGCAAATTCAAAACAAGATTTTTCAATGCTAGTGTCGCAAACTCTATTTAAGGAACGTATTTCTCCAGATTTATCAAGCATAAAAACTTTAACATTTTTTTGAGTAGCGATATTTTCTTCTTTTTTATTGTTTTGTGAGGTTGGAGTTAATGGATTATAAGTTTGTTCCTCTTTTGTATTCCATTTGTGCAGGTTTGTATTATTTGCAAAAAATGAAAAATATACATATGCAATTGTTATTGATATTAAGATGAATAATCCGAATCTTTGTGAAAAATTCATTTACTTACTCTCCTTTGGTATTTCGCTCTTTTTTATATTTATTTTACCATTAATTTCAATAATATCATCAATTATTTTAACACTACTAATTTCACCTTGGCAATCTTTAGATTCTATTAAAGAAAGTGTGAATGTCAAAGGATCTAGAAGGTTAATAAGGTTTGTAACCTTATTAATAGGAATATTTCCAAAAGATTTATCAATATTAACATTTTTTGCGAGTATTCTGTTATTTTGAATTTTAAGCCCTGTTGAAGCTATAAAAACTTTGTTTCTTTTAAATGGTGATAATGGCAAATTATATTCCATGAGAATATAAAGTTTATCGTTTTTAATTTTAACCTGTGTATCATTTAAGATAAACAAAGGATAAGCTATTTGATTAATTTTATCGAGATTTTTTTTGTATTTAGGACTCTTTAATGCCGAATTTATACTATCTTCGTTTAGATGTAAAGAATAAGAAAATTCCATATCAGATTTATAAATCATAGGATCTTGTCTATAATCAATCCAATTATAATCAGTAACGGATTTAAGCTGTAGGTAAGGTATTTCTATTTCATCAATCTCTAGATTTTTTCCAGTAATTAATAGGTTTTTAAAAATACCAACTTTCATGCTACCTAAAGTATAACCATCAAATTCAACTTTATATTTACCACCACATTCTTTTTTTAAAGATTTTTTAATGGCTTTTTCTGCTATTTTTTCAACCAAAGGGTTCATTGCTGATAAATGTTTTTTGTCACGCAAATATTCTGCGGAAGTTTTATCAGTCTTTGCAAAAACCGAAGATGATACACATAAAGTTATCAATAGTATTAAAAACTTTTTCATACTTAATTCTCTTTGACATTTTTAAAGAATTCTTCAGCAATTAGCTGTGAATATTTTTTTTGTTCGCTTAATGATATTGCAAGTTTTTCAGAGCCATCAGAAGTTTTAACACTTGCTACAATTCCTGCTAAGTCTGAAAAAGGAAGTTTATTAGCTTTTGCTTCAAATTTTGCATATGGTACAGTCTGACCATAAATATTCATAGTGCCACGAGAAATAACTTTTATTTCATGAAAAGATACTGCTTGATATTTGAATTTATCAGCTAATTCTTGCATTTGTTTTTCCAAATTATCACTTTTAATATCAGTCTGGGTTAATAAAGGTTTCTTTTTTGAATCAACTATAACCATTTTTTGATCAGAAGATTTATGCTCAGCTAAGATTGCTCTATATCCAAAAAGATTTACTGTATTATCAATTTGAAATTCTTCGTGTAAATTAGAAAAATTTCCAAATTTTTTAGCACTTTCTTCTGCTCTTTCTTGGACAAAATTAACTATATGAGTTTTTGCCATTTCTACATATTTTTGCCCGCCAATTGCATTAAATCCAATAAACGCAAGAACCAATAAAGTTGCGTTAAAAATTATTTTAATCATTCTAAACATTACTTGCACCTTATCCTTGTATTATGTACAATTATAACTATGACAAAGCCTGAAATCAATCTTATAAATACTGCAGAAGTTAATATAAATGATGCAACTCCTGCGATGCAAAAATTTCTAGAAATAAAAAGAGAACATCCTGATGCTTTATTAATGTATCGTATGGGAGATTTTTACGAAACATTTTTTGAAGATGCTATAAAACTTTCAGAAGTTTTAGAAGTAACTTTAACTGGCAGAGAGTGTGGAATTTTAGGACGTATCCCGCTTGCTGGTATTCCAGCTAAGGCTTTAGATGGTTATTTAGAGAAGCTTGTTGCAAAAGATATAAAAGTAGCAATTTGTGAACAACTTGAAGATCCAAAATTTGCAAAAGGGATTGTAAAACGAGGAGTTGTAAGAATAATTACAGCAGGAACTCTCATTGAAAGTAATTTTTTAGAACAAAATTCAAATAATTATATGTGTGCATTATTTGAAGAGGGTAAAAAATGGGGTTTTGCTTATACCGATATTTCAACAGGAGAGTTTAAGGCTTCTTTATTAAATTACGAAGAAGTAATTACAGAGCTTGCAAGAATTCAGCCTTCTGAGATAGTTGCGCCAGTTAAAAAGCTTAAGCTTGAGCCTTTCCAAATTGTCCCGGAAGAAGTTGTTGATTTACCAGAGGAAATTACAAAACAGTATAATTGTTCAAAAGTTCCAACAAGAGTTTTTGAGGAAGATTTTGCGCAAAATAATTTGAAAGCAGTTTTTAAATTATCAAGCTTGGAATCTTTAGGATATAAAAATAATGAGCTTGCTTATAGAGCATCGGCAGGTCTTTTGGCTTATATTTTTGAAAATATGAAAGAGGGTTTCCCTAAATTTGAAAAAATTGAGCTTTATGAATTATCTTGTTATGTAGCACTAGATGTTAGCACTCGCAAGAATCTTGAGCTTACTAAAACTCTTCACGCAAAAACAGAAAAAGGCTCGCTAATGTGGGCTATAAAGCGTACTTCTACAAATATGGGTGCAAGGCTTCTAAGCTCTTGGATTTGTCAGCCTTTAAAAGATAAAGCTATGATTGAAGCTCGACAAAATTATGTTGAGACTTTGGTGAATAATTCTTTTGCAAGAAGTGATTTGCAAAGTAATTTAAAACTCGTATCAGATATTCAGCGTTTGACGTCTAAAATGAGTAATGGCAGTGCTTCTCCTAAAGATTTTGTAGGGTTAAAATATTCATTAAAGGCTTTACCTAACCTTTTAGAAATCGCTAAAAATGCTAATTTAGATTTATTCAATGACTATGAAGACAAACTGCCTTCTATAGCTGAGTATGCAGATTTAATTGATAGAACTCTTAATGAGACTCAGCCTAATACAATTAAAGAGGGTGGAATAATAAAAGAGGGTGTAAATTCAACTCTTGATTATTTGCGAGATTTGATGACCAATGGCGAGCAGTGGTTAAAGAATTTTGAAGAAAAAGAACGTGAAAGAACTGGAATTAATATTTTAAAAGTTAATTATAACCGAGTTTTTGGATATTATATTGAAGTTACTAATTCAAATCTTGGCAAGGTTCCTTCAGATTATATCAGGAAACAAACTCTTGCTAATGCTGAAAGATATATTACAGAAGAACTTAAGAAACATGAGGATGAAGTATTAACTGCGCAAGTTAAGGCAAACGATTTAGAATATAAATTATTTTGTGATTTTAGAGACTATTCAAAAGAATTTGTATCTCTTATAAGAGAAATTTCTGAAAAAATTGCAGAACTAGATGTTTATAATTCTTTTGCAATAATTGCGGTAGAGCAAAATTATGTTAAACCAGAAATTTCAGAAGATTTAGACTTTATTATTAAAAATGGTCGTCACCCTGTTTTAGAACAGATTCTACCATTGGGCTCATATGTAGCGAATGATTTAGAGCTTGATTCTGAAAATCCTAATAAAACACAATTTATGATTTTAACAGGACCAAATATGGCCGGTAAATCAACTTATATGCGTCAAAACGCTTTGATTACAATTCTGGCACAAATTGGTTCATATGTTCCTGCTGATTATGCGAAAATCGGGCTTGTAGATAAAATATTTACTCGTGTAGGCGCGAGCGATGATTTAACTCTTGGTCAGTCAACATTTATGGTTGAGATGACTGAAACAGCATATATTTTGAATGGTGCGACAAATAGGAGCTTAATTTTAATTGATGAAATTGGTCGTGGAACAAGTACTTATGACGGTGTTGCAATAGCTTGGTCAGTAGCTGAATATATTGCATCAAAATTGAAATCTAGATGTATTTTTGCGACTCACTATCACGAGTTAAATGTTATGACAAAAACTTTCCCACAAATTAAGAATTATCGAATTACCGTTTCAGAAGAGAACGGTGAGATAGAGTTTTTGAGAAAAATTGTACAAGGCGGAGCTAGTAAGAGTTATGGTATTCAAGTGGCTAAAATGGCAGGCTTACCTTCTAGTGTAATTAATCGTTCCGAAGAACTTATGAAGAAAATGCAGAGAGATTTTTCTAAAGACCTTGCTGGACGTAAGCGTGCAATTTCTAATGAAGAAGATTTAGCCCCACAATTGAATCTATTTTAGAAATTTAATCTACTCCAATCGCAGTAAATAGGGCTTTTTTACTTCTATAAAAGTAAAATATATGCTAGAATTCTAATGTATATTTACATTAGAGAGGCGAGTATGGTACAAGTTTCAAAAAAATTAGTAGTTAGAAAAGAAATTCCTATGGATAATTCTAAGGATTTAGTTAATTCTTTAGATATAGCATTAGCGGAATATCATTGTACAAATAAGGATTATGAAAAAGGTTTAAAGCTTTATAGAGAAATATTGCCAACCTTGTCTGATGTTGAAAGAAATCTTGCTTCTCATAAATACATTGATTTTTCTTTGCAATACGCTCAAGAAAAAACAAAAGATAAAAAATGGGTAGAAGCTGTAGAAATATATCGTGATATTATGAGATATTCTGGTTTTCCTATTAATGTTTATAAAAATATTGGCCTTTGTATGAAAAACCTTGGAAATGCAGACTTAGCGATTAAATTTCTTGAACGTTTTGAATCAATTTCACCAGATAAAGAAGACGTCTATGTTTATCTTGCAGATATAACATATGCTGATATTAAGGATAACTTAAAGGCAATTGAGTATTATGAAAAAGCATTAATGAGCAATCCAAATAACTTTTCAATTTACAATATGCTTGGTCACTTGTATTCAACTCACCACCAAGATAAATTTAAAGATAAGCAGATTGAATATTTAACTAAGGCTTATGAACTTGCGCCAAATAACAGAATTGTTGTTAAGAACTTGGCTTATGTTTTAGGTAAATTTGATGAAGTTCAGAGAGCGGATGAGTTTTATGCTAAACTTATGTATTTGAACCCAACTCACTCAGATTTACACTCTTATGGTGCATATTTAGTGAAACACGAACGTTTTGCGGAAGGTTTCAAATTCTTGCAACACCGTTTCCAGAAAGAAGATTTGAAAGGAGCTTCTTTCCCTCAATTATTTACTACAAATAAAAAGAAACGTTGGAGCTTAAAAGTAAATACTGAAGATAAGCATATTTTAGTACACTTCGAACAGGGTTTTGGCGATACAATTATGTTTGCTCGTTTCCTAGATGAACTTAAGGAAAAATGTGCTAAAGTTTCATTAGTTGTTCAAAATGGACTTGTTGATTTGTTTAAAGGTTCTAAATTAGGCGTTGATATATATACAGAAGCAGAAATTGAAAAATTAAATTATGATTATTATATTCCTATGATGGATTTACCTATAATATGTGAAACACGCCCTGATACAATTCCAAGAGCAGAAGGATATTTGAGTGTAAGTAAAGCTAAAATTAATGCATATCGCAAAAAACATATTAATGATAATGAAAAACTTAAAATAGGTATAGCATATGAAGGTACATTGGCTTCAAAAGAAACTGATCGTGATATACCTTTAGAATTCTTATACTCGCTTATGCGTATGCCAGAGGTAGAGGTATATAGTTTCCAAGTAGATGACTTGACTCGTCAAATGGATAGAGTTCCAGCAGATTGTAATTTAATTCGTCTTGGTAAAACATTTAAGAACTGGGAAGATACAGCTTGTGCTATGAATTGTATGGACTTAATGGTGACAACTGATAACGGGGTTATGAACCTTGCAGGTGCTTTAGGAATCAAGACTTTTGGCTTATTTAATACAATTACTGAGTGGCGTTGGTTTAAGACAACTGGTAAGGATATTGCTTGGTATAAGTCTATAAGACCATTCCAATGTCCGACTTCTAAAGCTTGGGATATACCAATGGCTGAAGTTGTTGAGGAAGTTAAAAAGATTCAGTGCAAAAAGATTGCTAAAAAGATTAAAAAAATATAAAACAAAGGGCTTTTTAAAAAAAGGCCCTTTGTTTTATTTTAATTTATTTAAACTCGCATAGTTTCGTTACTGATAGCTGCAGCTTGTCCTAACGATTCTCGGGCTTTTCTTAAGAAATCTAATTTGAATGGATGTTTTGAGAGTTCACCATCAGCAACTTTTGAGATATGTGCGGCAAAATCATCCGCAGCTCCTTCAGCGATGTTCTGAATTTCACCATTTGCATATTTTCCTGTTACTAATTCATCAACAAATTCTGAAAATTCTTTAGAACTGTAGAATTTATCATCTATTGCTCCAACTTTGCCTAAGTACATTTTTAATAAAGCTTTTGCTTGGGTTCTATTCGGTAATGGAACTTCTATTTTACCTTTGTTGAATCGTCTCATACTAGCTTTATCAATTAATTTGCTATCTGGGTGATAGTTTGAGGTTGCAACTAAAGTTACGTTCTTACATTTTTTAACTAATTCATCCATACCTGTTAAGACTGAACCTCTAGCTTTAGCAGCTTCATCACTACTGTGAGCACCTACGGTACGTAATAAGGAATCTATTTCATCAATACACACAACGTATTTTTTTCCTGGATTTTCACTAGCAGTATTAGCAATATTTCTAAATAGATTTAATATTTTCATGCTGCCAGCATCTTTATATGGTGAACCTAAGTCTCCATATTTTATACATGTATATTCAGCTCCCATTTCTTGAGCAAGTTGTTGTACGGCATATGTTTTACCAACACCACTTTCACCATACATGTAATATAATCTTGATCTATCTTTCATTCCTGACCAAGCTTTTTTAGCGTCTGAAAGATTTGTCAAATCAATTAATGATCTAAATTTCTTTCTAACAATATCGGCTGTAGTTTCAGAATCAAGAGATGCAACTTTTGTTTTGTCGTCAAATTTTGTCCAATCAATTTTTACATCAGTTAGTGCATTTGCAGCATCATCCATCGCTTTTTTATTTCCACGAGTACCTTGCCAAATAAAGAAACCTGCAAGGGCAATTGTACTGACTAAAGCGCCTATTTGTAACGCACTCATCCATTTTTGTTTACGCTTAGCTTTATTTTGTTCTTTTTGGCGTTCTTCCATTATTTTAGTAAAATCTGATTGACGGTTTTGTACATTTCTAATAAACTCATCCCGTCCGGCTTTAAAATTCACTGGTGTTTGAGGGGAGTTTGTTCTTTTTTGCTGAATACTGTATGCCTGCACTGGTATACCAGCATTGTAAATTTGTGTCATAATATTCTAACCTTTAAATTAAACCTATACATTATATAAAAAACATTTTGTGTTTAAGAATTGCTTTTTATGTAAACATTTATTAAGACCTTTTTAAACATACAGTAAATCCAATATTTTTCCAAAAGAAAAAGTTTGCTAAGAATACTTAGCAAACATTAAATAAACACGAGGATATTAAGAGAGAGTATAAAAAGAAATCTTTTTTGGTTGTTCGGTTATTAAAATATAACTTACTTAACTTATGTTCTTAATAACATTTGGTTCAACATATTATTTAATAAATCCCTTATGTCTTACATTTATATAAAGTATTTTTGAAATAGAAAATTGCCTTTTACTGAGTAAAAATTTTATAATTGTTACATAGCTTAATTTAGTATAGAAAAATTATATCCTTTTATATTTTGAATTAAATATTTTTGCTATCTTAAAAATTACATTATTTATTTTTATGAAACAATCTTTTTCAATTTTGAAATTTCTTCTAATGTTAAATTTAGAGATCTTACACTACTAGGTTCAGTAAGTGCTTCAACAAAATGTTTAAGTTCTATTTTCCCCATATCAGGAGATTTGTGTAATGTTTTCTTTAATATATCGTCAAAGATTTTTCTATATTCTACTTGATGTTCTTTTTTGCCAATTATATTGCAAATTTCTATCATTTTTGGGTTTTTAGCATCCAATAATTCTTTGGCAATTAAAGTGGTATCTTTTAAGTTTTTGTAATGTTCTGTGATGGCTGTAATAATTTGTTTTGGAGTTAAATAATCGAATAAAACCTTTTCTGCCATTCTACTGTCAATTGCCCCTTCAATTAATTCTGGATAGTTTGTTGCTGACATAATTATTACGTTATCACGTTCTTTTAATTCGTTTATTAGGGTTTTTAAAGCACCTGTAGTTTTATTTGAGTCGTGTTTGTTGTGGCTAAAATCTTCCATTGCGATTTTATCGTATTCATCTAGGAACATAATTACATATTTTTTTACCCCAGTTTTTTGTCCTTCTTTTGCTAGAGCATCAGCTCTTGAACAAATAGCTGTGGTATATTCTGATAACATTTGAACATCTTGCCCTCTAAAACTACTAGATGTCAGCATGCTTAAGTCTGGTACATAATACTCAGAGCCGGGGTGTTTTTCAATTATTTTTTTTGCAATTAAATCTGCGCTATCAGTTTTACCAGTTCCTCCAGGTCCTAGGAATTGCACCTGAGCAATTCTTTTGCCACCTTTTAATTCAATATCTTTTCTTGTAAATAATTCATCAAGTCTTTTTAAAAAGTTTTTGACTTCATCTGAATAACAATCGAGATGTCTAGACGGTTTATTCATAACGTCTCTAGGCTTAAGGCTGACAGCTTCTTGTTCCAATGAACTTCTTATCCCATGAGCTGCTGCATTGCCGCCTTTTCTGAAAATTCCTAATGCTTGTGGTAATAAGGCTAAAATTAGAACTAAGCTTGCACCGATACCTAAACCCCAAGAGAGATTTTGTTTATGCTTTGCTTTTTTTTGCTCTTTTTCTGCCTGTTTTTGCATTTCAATCATTTTAGCAAGTTGAGAATTTTGGTGCTGTAAAATTGCAGGTTTTGTAATGACAGGTTCTTGTTTTTGTTTTACAAATCGATCATCTTCTATTGCTTTGAAACTTGTTTTAATAGTTTTTTGAGCAACTCCTTGTGGTGTTTCTGGGATAAATAAATTATTTTTTATAGCTGTCATAACAACTCCTAAAATAGGTACACACTTCTTTCATACTAAAACATTTACTAAACTATTTTTGCTACTTTGTAAATATTTGTAAATTTTTTCTCAAAAACATTAAAGATTTAAAAAAAAATGCCGATACATATATCAATAAAGGAAAATAAAGGAAAGTCTGATATGTCACTGTCTTGTAATCAAATTAGATTATTAACCTTGACTGCTCGTAAGGCGGATTGCGAGTATGGGTTAACTATTGGTTCTATGAACAAGATGTCTCTTACTAGAGAGATGTCAGCACTTTCTAGTGAATATTATAGTAAGTTACAATCTAAGCAAATTTCTTATTATGCGAATGGGCAGTATAATAAGATGAATTATAATTATTTGATGGGAGGAATTAATTATAGTCCGATTGCAAATAATACAGGTACTGTTAAAACTAACAATTCAATGGTGCTTACTGATTGTAATGGTCGTACTGTATTATCTGATCAGTATGCTGATGCAATTTTAGCTGCTGGTGTTAGTTCTATGGATGTTTATGGTAAAGGTACAACTTTTTCATTAGATGATATTCCAAAAATTATTGCAAATTTATCAGGTTTTCCTGTTGATGAACAGACAATTAAAAATGTAATGAATGATGGAAAACTTGATTCTAGTTATGCTGCAAATGTAATTTTGTCTATGGGTGAAATTAGTACTGGTACAACTTCATCAGTAAATAATACAGATGAAGCAACCTCCTTAGTCCAAAAATTGATTGATTTTTATTATCCTATTTTTGCAGCGGCAGCAGCTAATGGTTGGACTACTGAGTATAATGAGCATATGAATCCAGAAGCATCTGAATATAATGAGGATTATATTTCAGATGGCTTAGTTTCTGGCATGTTGCAATTAGCATCTGTTAATGAATATGGTGAATATGATGAACAAGGTAGTCTTACATATTTTATTACAGCAGGATTTATTGAATCAAGATCTGATTCAGAAAAAAGAGAAGAAGTAACAGCTTGGTATAATGCAGAAAAAGATAGAATTAGCGAAAAAGAGACGATGATTGATTTGTATATTGATGAATTATCAACAGAACTTGAAGCTATAAAAACAGAGATGAAATCAATTGAATCATTAATTCAGGATGCAATTGGTTCAGTTTTTGATTGGGGTAAAAGCTAATAAATACTAATAATTTTAAATATTAAACCTTTATATTCCTTTTTCTTTATTTTAAAAGGCTTATTTCGTGTTGAAATAAGCCCTTTTATTTTGTATAAATATTTTTTGATGTTTTATTTATCCCTCTTTGCGTACAGTTGATTTGATGTGTAATTCTCTTAACTGTTGAAGAGAAGCTTCTCCAGGAGCATCTGACATCAGACACTTAGCACTTGCGTTTTTAGGGAACGCAATAACGTCTCTGATTGAATCTGTTCTGCAAAGAAGTGCGACCAATCTATCTAAACCAATTGCTAAACCAGCATGTGGAGGTGTACCATATTGAAGAGCATTCACCATAAATCCGAATTTTTCAACAGCCTCTTCTTCAGTTAAGCCTAATGCTTTGAAGATTTTTTGTTGAACTTCAGATGAGTGAATTCTTACAGAACCACCGCCTAATTCAGTACCGTTATATACGATATCGTAAGCAATTGATTTGATATTACCTAAATCACCACTGTCTAATTTATCAACATCTTCTAAGTTTGGAGATGTGAATGGGTGGTGCATTGCCATATATCTACCTTCTTCTTCAGAGTATTCAAACATAGGGAAGTCTACAACCCAAAGAAGATTATGTTTGTTTTCATCGATTAGGTTTAATGATTTACCAAAGTGTAATCTTAATCTACCCATAATATCATAAACAGCTTTTGGCTTATCAGCTACAAAGAAGATGATATCGCCAGCTTGAGCTTGTGCTCTTTCTTGAATAGCTTTTGCTTGATCTTCAGTAACAAATTTAAGAACTGGAGACTTAGCAGTACCGTCTTCTTGGTAAATAATATTAGCTAATGCTTTAGCACCAAATGATACAGCTAGTTTTGTAATATCGTCAATATCTTTTCTAGAGTAGCTTGCGCCGCCTGGAATTCTGATACCACGAACAATTCCACCATTTTGAAGAGTTTTCTTAACGATTTCAAATTCTGATTCAAGGATAATATCACCTAAATCAAATAACTCTAAACCAAATCTTGTATCAGGTTTGTCTGAGCCATATCTATCCATTGCTTCTTGCCAAGGCATTTGAATAAATGGCGGTTTGATTTCAACGCCAGCAGCTTTGAATGCATCAACTAACAAACCTTCAACCGTTTCGATTACATCTTGTTGTTCTACAAATGATAATTCCATATCAATCTGTGTAAATTCAGGCTGTCTGTCAGCTCTTAAATCTTCGTCACGGAAACATTTTGCTATTTGATAATATCTTTCAATACCACCAACCATCAATAATTGTTTAAAGATTTGTGGTGATTGTGGAAGTGCAAAGAACTTTCCTTCTTGAACACGAGATGGAACTAAATAATCTCTAGCACCTTCTGGTGTTGTTTTAATAAGAATAGGTGTTTCAACTTCCAAGAAACCTTGTCCGTTTAAGTAATTTCTTACCGCTTGGCATATATTATGTCTTGTAGTTAAGTTGTGAAGCATTTTTTCGTTTCTAATATCAAGGTAACGATATTTTAAACGAACATCTTCTGAAACAGATTCATCACCTAAAACAAATGGTAAAACTTTTGCTTCAGAAAGAATTTCTACTGAATCTGGGTACATTTCAACTTGTCCTGTAGGATATTTTTCATTATAAGTTTCTTCAGGACGACGTGTTACTTTACCTTTTGCAGTAATAACATATTCGCTTCTTACTTTTTCTAAAACTTTATGAACCTCTGGGTTAACTTGAGGGTTTGCAACGATTTGGAAAAATCCACTTCTGTCACGTAATTCTATAAACAAAATGCCGCCAAGGTCACGAACTGTTGAAACCCAGCCAGATAGTACAACTTCTTGATTTTCAAGAGCTAAATTCATTTCTCCACAGTTATGTGATTTTAATCTAGTTTTCAATTTCTTAATCTCCCTTTAAAAATGGTTTATTTCGCCCTAAAATCGTAACAAAAAAGGGGGTAAAAGTAAAGATAATATTGCAATATTTTGTAATATAATGAAAATATGTTTTATTTTGAAGAAATTAATGGTTATAAAGTTTTAAAAAGTGATTTTTTAGAGGGTGTAAATCATTGTTTTACAACTAGAGGAACAACTCCCACCCTAATCCTCCCCCGAGGAGAGGAAACAAGTATTGTTTATCCTCAGCAAACTCATTCTGATCATATAGAAATTGTTGACGAGCGTATGGAATATTTTGATACAGATGGGCTAATTATTACTAAGGAAAAAACTCCAATAGTCTTAAGGTTTGCAGATTGTACCCCACTGGTTTTTTACGATAGAAAAAATAAAATAGGTGCAATTTCTCATGCGGGATGGAGAGGAACTGCTCAAAAAATTGGCCCAAAAACTCTTCAAAAAATGATTGAAAATTTTGGAACCAAACCAAAAGATATTATTACTGTCATTGGCCCTGCTATTGGACTTTGTTGTTATGAAGTATCTGGAGAAGTTCAGGATAAATTGTTGAAAACAGTTTCTGATACTACAAATTTATCCAAAAAGAAAAATGTTGATTTAAAGCAAATAAATAAACGCCAATTAGAAGAATTTGGCGTTTATAAAATTGATGTTTGCCCGTATTGTACAAGCTGTAATAATGAATTATTTTATTCTTATCGTAAAGAAAATGGTACTCAAGACCGTCATTACGCAGTGCTTATGCTTTAGCTAATTGTGGTTCTTGAATTTGTTGTGTTTGTTGTTCTTGCTGAACTTGTTGAGCCTGTTGTTCAGCTATTTTTGCTTTACGTTTTTTATCAAGTTTGTTTGTAATGTATATATTTAGGTTAGGAATACCTAGACCAAGGACTAAACCTGAGAATACATATCCAGCTAATTGAGCTTTATTTAATGTGCCCATACGTTTTTTTGTAGCTTTTCTAACGGCTTCTGGTAGTGTGTCTAAATCTTTCATCATTTCTTTGAAAGTTTTAGCAACGCCATTGTCTTTAACTGTTTTTATATTATTTTTAGCAAGAGCATCGATTAGAACTTCATCTCTAGTTTTTAATGAAGATCTAAATACTCTACCAAAGAAGCCTTTTTTCGCAACGTCTTTTGTTCTGTTCATAACACTGTTATCAAGGCCTTCTGCAGCCATTTTGTTAACAAAATCACCTAGTACAAGCCAACTTAAGAAGCCTAAAGTATCTTTTGTCAATGATTCCCTAAGCTCATCTTTATCACGAGTAGCAAGGATTCGAGAAATGATAGTTAAGCCGTAAACCCCTTTTAGTTGGCTAATTGTAGGCCAGAAACCTTTGAATGCCATTTTATCCATAAAACCTTTTAGATTAGTTTTAAGAGTTGCTAATACCATTGCAAAGAATGCTCCACCTGATGCTACTTTCATCGCTTTAAATCCAGCACTATCATCTTTTGATCTACCTTCAACGCCAACAAAACCGTCTGATCCTGTTTTCTTTTTAGATAGGTAAACATTCAAAGGTTGAATTGACATACCAATACCTGTTGCAATTGCAAAACCAGCAAGGGCACGTGATTTCATAAAAGTTCTCATTTTTTGTAAAAATTGATTTTTTCCGTTATTCATTACTTGTTCTCGGAAAGCCTCATTTACTTGATCTTTATTGAATGTTTTTGAAATTTTGAAAATATCTTCTAATAAAGTTTTTAAGTCTGTTGTGCTGGAAATTCTTTGGCGTGGCGGATTAGTTTTGACCCTTTCTTCCAAAGTTTCTTCTAATATATATTTGGATTGAGCACCAGTTTTTTCTGTAATTTTGTTGATTACAGCCTCTATAGAATCTGCTGTAGTTGCTTCTTTCCAAGCTTTATAATCTATTTTATCATTGGAAATAACTTTGTCTAAAATTTCAGCAATTTCGTCTATAGAATCTTTTGGCAAAGTTACATAGCCACTACTATCAGCTCCAGCTATACTTGGATTGAAAGCCCTTAAGTGGGAAAGTGTTTCTTTTAAATAGTCTAGTTGTGTTTTACCTTCTTTAAGTTGTCGAGCTTTATTGTCTGCTAGAATATGTAATGTTTCAGGAGCTGTAAAAATTTCATTTACATTAGTTCCATATTTTTTATCAATACCTAGTAATTTAGCAGCAACCAAACCACTAGCGATACCATATGCTCCAATAAGAGAGTGGTTGGCTGTACCTGATGCTTCACGCCTTAGTGTTTCAGCACCTGCTGCAGGACCTCTACCAATCATATCTGTGGTAGTTCTTGGGATGACCATAAATGCTAAATCAACCCCGTTAGCGCCTAAAGCTTGATTTGTTACTAAGTATCTAAGAGAATTGTCTATAATACCTTTAAAGTGAGGTTGTCTTTTGTGTTGATAGTTTTTTTCTTGAATTTGATGTACTTTCATTTTTATATTACCTTTTGCTAGTGTTAATGCTATTTAGTTGGCTGTAATGCCAAATTATTATTGCCTTCAGCTTCCCTAATAGCTTCGGCATGTTTCTTTTTAGTTTGTTTTCTTGTAAATATTGGAATAATTAATCCGAGTAAGATTAATGATACACCCAAGTTAGCTGCTTGGCAAGCTGAACGTAAATTTGCAGCACGTTTTAATTCTTTTGCGATTTGTTTTTCTTGTTCTACTGTAGGTTTTGCACCTTTTAAACTTTCACGAGTTGAGCTTACAACTTCTTCTGAAGATTTAATGTTTACGTCTTTAACCCAATGCCAGAAACGTTTGATAATGTTTTCATTCCCTTTAAGAGGTTTTGTATCATTTAGTAATTGTATTCCTGTTGATTTTTCAATTGCAGTAGCAGTAGCTTTTCCTGCATAATCCCCAAGGAAGTATAATCCACCAAAAGTTGCAATATCCCTTACTGTAGATTCTGCAAGTTCATTTTTATCATCTGCAGCAGCCATACGTGAAGCAAAAGTTGTTGTTGAAATGATTCTTGCTTGATCCATAGTAGGGAACCAACCTTTGAATTCAAACATGTTCCAACTCGGCATTTTCATCATAGATAATAATCCAACACTGATCATTGATGAGATTGAAATTATTTTTTGTTTTAATAAGCCTTCTCTAGATTTAGCTCTAATCTCTTCATTGTCGTTTTTACCGAAGTCATCATAGATAGGAGCACCTTTTGTGCCTGACATTTTTTCGGTAATCCATCTGTTGATATATTGCATAGAAGCTGCTAATGGTAGCACTATTAGCATACCAAGAGCACTTTTTGATTTAACTATTTTTTTGCTTTTTTGAACAAAATTTTGAATAGACATATCTTTAGGGGCTTTTTTAAATTCTCTAAAGAATTTGACTGAGTCTTCTAACAATGTTCTTGTAGTATTAGCTTTCACAGGTTTTTTGCCACCTACGCTAATTCCTTCATAAACGTGTGTTTTCTCAGCAATTTTTTTACCAATTCTTTTAGTGGCTTCTTTTACTTCTTTGTTACTTTTATTTTGTTTGGCTAAGTTTTCTAATTCTTCTGCGTATGTTTCAATTTCTTGTTTTGATAACACTTCGCCAAAAATAATTTTTTTGTCTCCGTGATAACCTTCAATATTTTTTAGAATCTCAATGAAAGAATCTTTTGTTTTATTTTCGGCGTTAGAATTTTGATAAATATCTGCAACTCTGTCAAGGAGCTTGTTATCGGCCCAGCAAGATGCCATGTTGATGTTTTTAGGCATAACAAACTTATTGATTCCTGAAGCAACTCCCCAAGTTATAACACTCGGAATTAAGCAGTTAACAACAAGACCAGAAGATTCTCGTCTAAAAGCTTCAAAACCCGCAAACCAGTTTGTCATTGATTCAACAAAGGTTCTTGGAAGAATCGCAGAAAACATGTCAATTACCGCAACATTTATCATTGGGTTTTTTTCACATTCTTGCAAACCCCAAAGAATAGCACTCCACGGCCCACCCTTGAAGTTAGGAGAAATATTTTCTCTACTTGTGTTTGGGGCGACGGTACGTACTCTATTTATATTTCTGTCTTCTACACCAATTCTACTAATCATTTTTGTTTTTTTTATGCAATATACTAAATTATATCAATAGGTATATCCAATTAAAACCCCCTGAAAAAATAAATTGCGCATTTTTGATGAAATGTAAAGAAAATGTAAAGAAGATTTTTTGAATATTTTTTTATGTATGGGGTTCTTTTTAAAAAGCCTAAAAAAACTTAGTAAATAAATACGTTTCAAATATTTTTAAGTTAATTATTTAATTAATAAAAATGGCATGTAAAATTGTAAATTTTTGTTAAGAATAGGTTTAATGTGGACACTATACTTTAATTAGAAATACTGTTATAATGATAATGATAGTGTTTATTAGATTTAGAAGAGGATTTCTGGATGAAAATATTGATTTCCAATGATGACGGCATTTTGGCTAATGGAATCCGTGCATTAATAGAAGCATTAGCTCCGTGTCATGATGTGTATGTTGTTGCTCCGGACAGAGAAAGAAGTGCAGCTGGGCACTCACTAACACTGCATACGCCTATTCGCGTTGAGGAAGTCGAACCAAAGTATGGAGCTAAGCGTTGTTGGATGACATCTGGGACTCCTGGTGATTGCGTGAAAATGGCTATAACAGCAATTCTTGACGAGAATGAAAAACCAGATTTAGTAATTTCTGGATTAAATCACGGGCCAAATTTAGGTATAGATGTAATTTATTCCGGAACAGTGAACTGTGCATTAGAAGGTGCAATGCTAGGATATCCAAGTATTGCAACTTCGTTGACAACTATGCGTAATGATTACGAAGATTTTAAGGTTGCAGCAGAATTTATAGCTGAGTTAATTCAAAAGCTAGATGCTTATAAAATTCCACCGAAAACAGTTTTAAATATTAATGTTCCTGGACTAGAAAAAGAAGACATTGCAGGCATTGCTATTACTGAGCTTGGTGGAAAAATGTTTACTAATGCATATGAAAGACGTGTTGACCCTCGTGGTAAAGTTTATTATTGGATGGCTGGCGAATTAGTAAATGAATCTGAAGAAGCCCATAATAGTGATATTACTGCAATAAGAAATAATATGATATCTATTACACCAATTACTTATGATATGACTCGTAAAAATCATATTGAAGAACTTCAAACAAGTCTTTGTAAAGAAGATTTTTGTGACTGGTACAATGAGTGATTAGTTAATAAGTCTAATGTTTAAAGCGGACAAATTGCCAATTAAGGTGATTTGTCCGCTTTAATTAGGTTTAAGATGATTATATGAAAATGTCATCCTTTTTTAAAATATTGAATAAAAAGATTGAAATGTATAATAAAATAGCAAGTAATCCATTTATGGAATCTCAGCCAATAATAGTTATATGGATTGAAAAAGCAAAGAATGAATATCAACAACTTAAAGATGAAGAAAAATTTAATTATTAAAAAATAAACTATAGTAATATTTTTTCCAGTTCTAAAACGGCGTTTTCTATAGAATCATTAACTATTTGATAATCAAATAATTTTGCATTTTCCATTTCTAAACGGGTTGATTCTAAGCGTTTTTGTATGGCTTCTTCAGTTTCAGTGTGGCGTCCTCTTAATCTTGCTTCTAGTTCTTCAAAAGAAGGTGGAAGTATGAAAACTAAGGTTGCTTCTGGGAGTATTTTTTTTACGTTTAAAGCGCCTTTAGTATCAATCTCAAGTATTAAATTTTTGCCTTCCGAAAGTTTGTTTTTTACATATTCTTTTTGTGTGCCGTACATATTACCTGAAAATTCGGCCCATTCTAAGAATTCATTGTTTTCAATTTTTGTTTTAAAGTCCTCTCTGGTAAGAAAAAAATAATTTATTCCGTGTAATTCTCCTTCTCTAGGTTTTCTTGTTGTACAAGAAACTGAAAGTTTAAAACTTGGATTCTTTTTTAAGAATTCTTTGATAACTGTTCCTTTTCCTACACCAGATGAACCTGATATTACAAATAATTTTCCCATTTACTCACCTATATTTTTTAGACTTGTATGCACTGTTGTTTCATACTTTATATTTTTTTCTGTCATTACTTCTAAGGTTTGTTTTCCATTTTTTGTATTTTGCTTAAATTTTTCTATAACTTTTTTTGATAAATCTGGAGCATCCATTTCATCAGTACAAATTTCAATATAACACAATTTATTTATAATTTGTGTTACTCTCAGTGCTTTATCAAAATCTTCAGCAGTTTCAACTCTAGTAGCCCAAAGGTCACCATTGAATGATCTTGCAAATTTAGAGTAATTCATTTGTAAAATATTGTTGAAATTGTCTTCAGGTTTATTAGAAAGCATTCTTTCAATAGTATAGCCATTATTATTTAGAACTAAAATAATTGGTTTAACTCTATATCTTAGCATTGAACCGATTTCCATTGCGGAAATTTGATGAGAACCTTCTCCAGTAAAAAGAATTACTCTAGAATTAGGCTTAGCAATACAAGCCCCAAAAGAAGCAGCCGTTGCCCAACCAATTGAGCCCCACAAAGTTTGAGTATGGAATTCGGTATTATTTGGAAACCTAATCTGGCAGACTCCATGTGGGATTATACCAGTCTCTGCAAAGATTATATCATTTTCTTTTAAGAATTCTTCTAAGCGAGGATATATATATTCAGAAGTTAGCGAATTATCGATACTTTGAGCTTTATTATAATATATCGAAGATTTTTCTATGTTTATGTTCTGTGGCTTAATATTTTTAGCAATTTCTTTGAGCACATCTGACATTTTTACATTTTCGTATTTAATTCCTTCAATATAAGTTTCGGTACCATATATTGCTATATGAGAATTTATTTTATATGGTAAGTTAAAACCATATGAATTTAGGTCGCTATAAATCGGCCCTACTGCAATTAAACAATCAGTGTTATGAAGTAAATTTTCTGCAACAGGGTTTTTGAACTCACCATAGTAGCTTCCGATATAATTTGGAGTATCTGAAGGAATGAGGCAAGTTCCCATTAAAAAGTTTGTTGCAGGTATTTTTGATTTATTTACAAAATCATTAAATTCTTTTTTTGCTTCAAATCTTTTAACGAGAGAATCTCCCAATATGATTGGTTTGTTAGAATTTTGAATTTTATTTAATATTTTTTCTGTAACATTTTTAAGAGTAGTTTCATCACTAGACCAGTCATAATTTATTTTTTTATCCGAAATCTCCATTGTTGCAATATCAATAGGTATTGCAATATAAACAGGCTTTTTGCTTTTAACAAAAATCTTTAAAACTCTATCGATTTCTATTTTTGCGTTATCTCTATTTAAAAAAGCGGTAGTTTCGCATACATTTTTATATACATTTTCGTAGGCGTGAGGGTTTGGATTCTGAAAGCTATGGTGAATGATTTTTTTATCAGTAATATTTTTAGTTGTTGGTACTCCAACAATGTTTATAACAGGAATATTTTCAGCAAAACTTCCTGCAAGTGCGTTTATTGCACTTAACTCTCCAACTCCGTATGTTGTAACTAATGCGCCATAGCCTTTTTCCCTCGCATATCCATCTGCGGCGTACCCAGCATTTAATTCGTTTGTGCAGCCATACCAGTTTGTATTCGGATTGTTTTCTATTGCGTAAAGAATATTAAAGTTGTAATCTCCAGGTAAACCAAAGAAATCATTTATTCCCAGCTCTTCTAATTTTTTTATTAAATATTCGGCTGTATTCATATTATAAACCTCAAAATATTGTATTTATGATATCAAAAATTAAATTAATAGTAAATATAACTTGACTTTATAAGAAATAGCATTAAGAACATGTAGAACTCCCTCAATCGTATGATTTTATGAAAAATTACTAAAGTAACTATAATATATACCGATTAACATGGGAGAAATGAGGTAAACTATATGCAAATAAACGGTGGTGTTAGATTCTGCGAACAAGGTTTGAAGTCGTCAATAAGAGCGATGCATCTTCAAAGCGAGATTCTAGGTATAGTAAATGAAAACGTAACAGGTTTTGATAAAGTAGGTTTTCAAAGACGTGAGGCTGTAGTTTCTTCATTTAGTGAATATTTAGGTATTCATGGCTTATCAAAAACTGTTGATGATAAAGTTGGCAGAATTATGACAACGAAAAATCCTTTAGACATAGCTTTAGCTAATAAAGGATACTTCCAAATTCAAACCCCTGAAGGTGTTAAATTGACAAGAGACGGTCGTTTTAAACTAGATAAAGCTGGTAATTTATTGGATTTGGAAGATAATAAAGTTTTATCAGATGCAGGTATGCCTATTCAGCTTCCAGTGGTTCCAAAAAGTACTGATCAAATTGTGATTGATGCTAAAGGTAAAATTAGTGTTTATGATACCAATTCTGAAAAAGTTTTTGAGAGTGGTTATTTAGGTATAGTTGATGCAAATGGAATGGCAGTTTTAAATCCTGATGTAAAACAAGGCTTTAATGAATACTCAAACGTTTCGTTAGCTGCGGAATTTATGTCAGTTAAACCTATTATGAGGAATTTTGAGGCAAATAGACAAATTTTCCGTATGCATAGTTCGAACCTTCAAAAGGTTATAAGTCAATTGGGTTCATCATCATAGGAGAAAGTAAGTTATGTATAATATGCAAGCTGTAATAAGAAAAAGTATAAGTAATTCTAATTTGCAATTTGAGCGTTTAGGATACATTGCTAATAATATATCAAACTATAACACCGTTGCTTATAAAACGAATCGTTTTGAACAAATACTTAGGGAAGACGGTTATTTAGATGGTGCGATTAGACAAAATGGTCTACAAGGCGATGTTAGAATAAGCAGAAATCCATATGATATTGCAATAAATGGTCATGGATATATTCCTGTTGTTTCTCCAGAAGGTGAAGTTCAATATACACGAGATGGATCTTTCAAAAGAGGTGCAAATGGTTATTTAATGACTTTTGATGATTGGATGGTTGGTGATGGAATTAAGATTCCTGCAAATTCATATAAATTTGAAATTCGTGCGAACGGTGATGTTATAAATTATGATAAAGCAGGATCTTTACCAGAAAAGATTGGAACAATTCCTATCGTTGAATTCGATTCACCTGAATCACTTGATCAAGGTCATAATAATAAGATGGTTATAACTGAAGATTCTGGCATGCCAAGAATAATTAAAGAAGACCAAGGTATTCAACAATATGCATTAGAAGCTGCAAATACAAATATTTATGATGAAATTAATGAGATGATGCGACTTAATAGTTCAATGATTGCAAGTATGAACCTTATGAAAGTTGCGGATGATATGTATAACAAATCAATTAATATCACAGAATAGGTAGTTAATTAAAGAGGAAAAATAGATGACTTTTACAAGTTTAGATTCATTAGGAAAAACAGGTTTAATGTTAGATTTAATTTCTCAACGACATAGAGCGTTAGGTGCGAATGTGGCTAACGTTGATACTCCTGGCTATGTACGTAAAGATATTAATTTTTCTCAATACATAGGTAGCATGAATAGCCCTCTTGAAACTAAACTTTCAACTGCATTAGGGCCTTCGGGTGTAATTGAAGATAGGCAAAATCAAGAAATTAATATAGCCGAAGAACTTGCAGAAATTCAAAAGAACTCTTTAATGTACACAATGGCTTCAAGAAGAATGTCTAATATAATTACAGAAATGAAAACTGTGATTAATGTAGGTAAATAATTATAAGGATTAAAAGATGAGTATATTAGAATCAATAAATATAGGATCAAATGCGCTAAGGGCGCACGGATTAAGATTAGATATTCACGCAAAAAACATTGCGAATATTGATACTCCGAATTATGTAAGAAGAATTCCTGTATTAAATGCTTCTGAAGATATTTCTTTTCACGGGCTAATGAATACAATGAAAAATGATGTGTTCGGAACGGGTACATTACCTTATTTGCAGGGCGGTGTTGTTTTTAATGGTTGTGTAGAAGATCCTACTTTAGGCGAGCGCATTTATTCTCCAGGTCACCCTGATGCTGATGAAAATGGCTACATAAGATCTTCTAATGTTAATGCTATGGTTGATATGGCTGATGCTGTAATGGCACAAAGAGCCTATGAGGCAAACTTGGCTTTAATCAATATTTCACGTTCAATGGCAGCTAAAGCAACTGAAATTGGTAGATAAATTTATATTATAAAAGTTAGCAAAAAAAAACTTTACGTGTTTTATTTTAAGCGTAAGGATTTTTTTATGGAGAAAATATGAGAATTAATCATTCAACGCAAAATAGTTTTAAAGGTATGTATATAGTTAAGGGAAATGGAAGACAAGTTTCAAAAGTAGTTCGCGAGGTGTGTTCTAGAACCTCTGATCCAACTCAAATGAACTTCTTACTTAAAATGGGGGATGTGACAAGGTTAGATAATAAAATTGAGCCATTAAAAAATTTTACTTGTACAGCAGAAATGTTAACTGGTTTTTTTAGTGAAAAACAACCATTGGTCGAAGCTTTATTTATGACTAATGAACACTCTGGGCTTATAGCAGACTATTATAAAAGAAAACTTGGTATTTTAGATGAAAAAGAAATGGATGATGTTCATATAACGATTTTCAACAATAGGCTTCAAAAATTTTTAAAAGAAAATACTGATAATTTTAAAGAATATAGTAGTGCAATGAAAAAATGTTTAGAAGAGGGGGATTCTGCTCAGTTAGCTAAATTTATTGTAAAAAGAGCCGTTGAGGCTAAGAAAAAGCTAGCTGAAATTACAGCCTTAGCTCAAATTGATACAGAAATAAACGTTTTACGAGCTGAAAATGTTTTAAAAGCTATAAAAAATAATTCATTTGAATTCAACAATGGAGAGATAAATTATTTTAGATAGTAAAGGTAATTTGACAAAAAACATTTATTGTTAAATTAAAAAGGTATTATGATCTAGCCATAATACCTTTTTAAGTTTTTATAAAAACTTTTTTAAGTTTTAAACTTCATCTAAAGCAGCAACGCCTGGAAGTACTTTTCCTTCGATAAATTCAAGAGAAGCACCACCACCAGTTGAAACGTGAGTGAAGTCTTCAGCTTTACAGAATTTCTTAGCTGCAGAAACTGAATCACCACCACCGATAACTGAAACTGCACCATTTTTAGTAGCTTCAACAATTGCTTCTAAAACTGCTTTTGTACCTTCAGCGAATTTAGGATTTTCGAAAGCACCAACAGGTCCGTTCACCAAGATAGTTTTTGAAGATTTAAGAACTTCTGCGAAAGCTTTTCTTGATTCAAGACCAGCATCAACACCTTCAAAACCGTCTGGAATTTCATTAATAGCAACAAATTTGTTAGTTCCGTTACCAGAGAAATCATCAGTAACTAAAACATCTGTAGCCATAACTAATTTAACACCTTTAGCTGCAGCTTTAGCTTCAATAGCTTTAGCAACTTCGATTTGGTCATCTTCACAGATTGAGCAACCAATTTTACCGCCGTTAGCTTTAACGAAAGTATAAGCCATACCACCACCGATGATTAGGTTATCAACTTTGTCTATAAGGTTTTCTAATACACCGATTTTAGATGAAACTTTAGCACCACCAACAACAGCTGTGAAAGGTCTTACAGGATTATCAAGAGCTTGTGATAAGCATCTCAATTCTTTTTCCATTAATAGACCAGAAACTGCAGGTTTTACTAATTTAGCTAATTTAGCAGTAGATGTGTGGTTTCTGTGAGCTGCACCGAAAGCATCGTTAACATAGAAATCACCAAGTTTAGCTAATTCTTCAGCAAAAGTCATATCATCATCTTTAGCTTCTTCTGCTTTGTAGTAACGGATGTTTTCTAATAAAGCGATTTGACCATCTTCTAATTTAGCAACATATTCAGCTGCTTCTTCAACAGAAGGAATAAATACGATTTCTTGGCCAAAAACTTTTGACATATATTTTGCAACAGGAGCAAGTGTGAACTCAGGGTTCTTTTCACCTTTTGGTCTACCTAAGTGAGCCATAAGGATAACTTTAGCGCCTTTAGCTTTTAATTCATTAACTGTAGGAACGATAGCTTGAATACGAGTATCGTCTGTTACATTTTTGTTTTCATCCAAAGGAACGTTAACGTCAACTCTAACAAGAGCTCTTTTGCCTTGAATGTCTCCTAAATCTTTGATTGATTTTTTCATTAGTCTCTTCCTTTCTTTGTCAGATTCGTTAATCTAACTTATATTTCTTTAAAAAGCATGATTATTATATCAGAAACAAAGGAAAATCATTACAATAACTTTTAAATTCCTAAATCAATTATTAAAGCAATTATGATAAGAATTGTAAAATAAATCATTAAATTTCTAGATTGCAATAGACGAAAAACAAAATTTGCTTCTGCTTTATCCATAATTTTATCAATATTTTTCATTGGAAAATGGAACCACTTTTTTTCATAGGATGGGTTTGTATTAGATGTGAAATTTTGTAATGATTTAAATAAATCAAATGCTATTGGAATAGTTATAAAAACTGAAAAAATATACCAGTCAACTATATCGTAAATACAAAGTAATAGAATTGATGCATAAGATAGTGTTAACAGGTATTTTAATATAATAAGTGATTCTTTCGGGTTTTTAAAAGAGTTTGCGACAGTTTTTTTCCCTTCATTTTTGTCAAAATTATAGTCCATAACGGTATGTACGTAGAGTAAAACCACTGTCATAAGTGTAGTTGGTATTGATAAAATATAAACATCGTTAGAATAAGTCCCTGTCATAACGTAATAGACGCCACCAAAAAGTGCTGGGCCATAAGCGATTGCTACGGCAAATTCTGAAAGACGAATTTTTGATAAAAATGGATATAAAAGTGCTAAAATAGCACCAATTAATCCGAAGTAGAAAACGCCAAAACCACATTTTAAAAACAAGAAATATCCTATACACAGTGCTATTGAAAAATAAACCCCAGCTGTTAGTAATAGCTGATTTTCACTGAAAGCTCCATTGATTATATAGCGGCATTTTGTTTTTTGAGATTGTTTTAAATATTCCTCCTTATTAAAATCCAGTCTTTTTATAAGTGATTTATAATCAAAAAAGTCATCGATTAAATTTGTGCCCAAATGAACAAAACATATTCCTAATAACGCTATTAGACCATATTTAATGTTTCCAGAATTGATTAAAGAATATGTGAAAATTACTAGCCATGAGAATATAGTCATAGGTAGTGAAAAGACTCTAGAATATTCTAATACTCGTTTTATTTTTGATATCATATAAACCCCTTATAGATGTTATCATGTTTTTTTGCAAAAAGAAAGGATGCTTAATGCATCCTGAAAATCCAACTATCACAAATCAATATATTATTTAAAATTTTTTCACTTAAGATCTTGTAATTTATTACCAAATAGCGTTTTTATAATCATTAAATCCTACTTGGCTTTTATCTTAAAGTGGTACCTTACTTACGTGCGTAGCACTATAGAGGCTTGTTCCAAAGTGATTCAGCAAATTTGCTTTGAACTGCGCCATTTTCAACTGATAAAGAAACATTACTAGGTGTGAAAATGAATACCATGTCACTAATTTTTTGAGCAGTACCATTTAAAGCGTGAGCTGCACCACAAACAAAGTCGATTGTTCTTTGAGACTGTTCTTTATCTAGTAAATCTAAGTGTAAAATAACAGTCTTTTTGTCGATTAATTTTTTAACAATCTGAGCAGATTCACTGAATGAACGTGGTTCAATAACAGTAACTTCACCTGATTTATATGTGTTAGGGTGACTAACGATTTTTGACTCTCTTTCAAAAGATCTTTCAGGTTTTACTCTTGTACCGTACATAGCATCTAACGCTACATTACCATCGATTTCACCACCAAAATCATCCATTCCACCTTCGAAATCGAAAGCTCCTTCATCACTACCGTCGTTAAAACTTTTAGTGAAAAAACTTACAAACCCTTTTAAACCTTCTGATAAAGCCATGTTCTCCTCCAATTTTATATTAATATTAACTAAATAACTTTCTACCTAACCTAATAATTGTTGCGCCTTCTTCTGCGGCTATTTCGTAATCGTTGCTCATTCCCATTGAAAGTTCAGATAAGCAAACGGAGAACTCTTTTTCTAGATCTTCTTTTAATTCTCGTAGCTCCCTAAAAGTTTTTCTTAAAACTTCTTCGCTAGCCCCGAGTTGTGCCATGTTCATTAAACCAATAACTTCTATCCCTTCAAGTTTCATGATTTCTGGCAAATCTTGTCTTAATTGAGCCACAGAATAACCGTATTTTTGAATCTCTTCTGCGTTGTTTACCTGTAATAAAACTTTCTCTCTCTTATTTAAACCACAGGCTATTTCAGAAACTTTTTTTGCCAGTTTTAATGAATCTATGGAATGGATGTAGTCAAAGTATCTAACCACCTTTTCAACTTTGTTTGTTTGTAAATGACCTATAAAGTGGAAGCTAGATTTGTCTCTAATTTCGCTTGGTAAAGCTTCTATTTTAGAAACTGCATCTAAAACTCTTGATTCTCCAAAATTTCTTAAACCGGCTTGGTATCCATTTATAATACCATCAAGTCCAAAATACTTAGTTACTGCAATTATTTTAATGTTATAAGGTGCGATTTTGTTTTTGATTTCGTGAAGATTCTTCTCAATCATCTCCGATTTTACCGCAACACCTTTTCCCCATTGATTTGACGGAATTAAAACTTCCGTTTTGTGATTGTCAGTCTTCTCGCTAATGTGAGACATTTCCCCTCGACCTCTTCTGTATTATATAACACATATCATGACCTGCACAAGTCTTGAATTGTAACAGTTTTTTGAATTTTGCCCGACATGCTCAAACCCATGATTCACATGCATTTCAACCATGTCTAAAATATTAAGATTTGTAAAGTTCATGACTTTTGTTAAGAACTTGACATGATTTTTCTTGTTTTTATCATGTCGTTGGCATGCCAGAGCATGCTCTTTTTTTATTTGATCTTAAGGCGGTATTGTATTATCTTCAATAGCCGCCTTAAAATCTATTTACGTATTATTGTCCTAAGTATGCAAGAGTTTCCATTACAGTACTTGCTGTACCAAATACTCTTGAGTTCATCTGAATCATTCTTTGAGCAGTAATCATGTTTGAAAGCTCTGTTGCGATATCAAGATTAGAACCTTCATAACCTCCTGATTCAAGAGAACCGAAAGCCATTTCGCCAGCCATACCATAGAAGATTTCACCAGCGTCTGGACCCCATTTCCATAAGTTATTATTTATAGATACTAAACCTTCTTCATTTATAAATGAAGCAAGTTCAATAATCATATTTGATTGAGCATTAATAGAACCCTTGGTTGTAATATCTGTTCCAGAAATAATTGTGCCATCTGGAGTAGTATATCTCCATTCAGCTTGTCCAAGTTCATTAATTTGTGTTGTTAAATTTGAACCGTCAGAATATGAAGCTGAAAGAATACCGTTTTCATCAATGATAGTTACTGATGAAACTGCAATACCATTTGGATCGTTATAATCAAGCAAGTCTTGTATTACAGCGCTTTTATTTAATGCAATTGATGTCAATTGTGTTGGAGAGAGTTTAGTCTCAGCCAAGATGTTTGTATCAACAGGTTCAAATTCAAAATCTTTTAGATCTGTTGTAACTTGTAGTTCACCTTTATTATTAATGCTGAATTCAAAATTAATTGGAGTTGCAGCACCCAAATTGTAGTTATCAATTATTTGATTCCATTTATCTACATTACTACCCATAGTACTTTGAGCATCAACGGTTAGTGCTATAGGTGTTTTTGTAATATTTAAAGTTGATGATGTCAAGCTTGTAGGAGTAATACCTGTTTGAGCCAAGAAATTTGTACTAATGTCATTCATTGTCATTGGTTCGCTACATGATACTTGCAGTTTTCCATCAGCTGTTAAAGCAAAATCTAAATCAATATCAGGATCGTAGGCGTTATTGTATTTAGTAACTTCACCTTTCCAATTCGCTATATTTGCATCCATTGATAAAAGCGGATCTACATGTAAAGTAACTGATTGAGGAGCTCCATTAACATTAACAACAAAATCACCTTCTTTTATTGTAACTTCACTTAATTCCCCAACTTTTGTAGCTCCAACAACAACATTGTTTGATACAGTTGGTATTAAAATGTTAAATACACCACTGCTAATAGCAACTTCGTTTAAGTCAGAAATTTTCTTTCCTCTTACAGATTCTGCATCAGAAGGACTTACTGTTGTTTTAAGGTTGGTAGGTATTCTTACAGTTGAGGAAGAAGGTGTTCCAGAATATGGAGCTGAAGCACCAACAACTTTCATACCTGATTGAGTAACCAAATTACCATCAGAGTCTGTTGTAAAAACACCATCTCTTGTGAAATATTGACTACCATCGCTATCTTGAACAACGAAATATCCGTTACCTGAAATCATAACATCTGTGTCACGACCAGTATTTACGAAAGTACCAACTTCAAAGTTTCTAGATATACCACCAATTTTTACACCTAGGCCAATTTGCATTGGGTTTGTACCGCCACCTTCTTTAGTAGCTGCACTACCGTGAGAAAGTGTATTTGAAAACAATGTTTCAAAAGTCATATTTGCAGACTTATAAGCAACTGTATTGATGTTTGCTACGTTGTTTGCAATTACGTTAATTTGTGCTTGACCAGCATTTATGCCGGTACTTGCTGTTTGTAAAGCTTGTGACATTTTTCCTCCTGCCCATATATTTTAATTTTGTCTGGTTATTTTTTATAATATTTTTTTTTTATGATTCTTCTAGAGACTTATCTCTTACAGAAATAATATTAGCAATTGAATAATATTCTCCGTTAATTTTAACTTTTCCAGAACCTTCTTCAAAACTAGCTTCAGATACTTTTCCTGTAATAATTTGTTCTTTACTTTCTGGATCTTTTGAATCTTTAGGAATTTTCACTGTGACTTCTTTACCAATTAAAGAAAGTGTTTGTGTTATTTCTGAATTAGCTGCTGAATCATTGTAGAAAGCAGACAAGTAATCCATACAATTTTGCAAACCATTATTCATTTGAGCCATTTGTTCCAAAGATGAATATTGAGCCAATTGTGCTAACCATTCTGTATTATCTGTAGGTTGTGTCGGGTCTTGATTTTGAAGCTGTTGAAGCATCAAGGTCAAGAACATATTGCTATCATTATCATCCATCGATTTGTTTACACCGAGATTGTTAAATGCAGTTTGATTCTGCATATTTGTTATTTCACTACTAATTGCTGTTGCCATAACCTTCTCCCGTCCTTTTTTTATACATTACCATTTTCTTCTTTTAAAGTTTGAGCCATCATTTTCTCAAAAAGTCCTTTTTCTTTTTCATCTTTAGATTGCCGTTCTTCTTTATTTCCACCTCTAGAACCTTCTTGCTCTGTCCAATCAGCATTATATTCTGATTTTTGGGTTTCATTCATTTTTACTGAAACATTATCAACTCCAACTCCATGTGCAGTTAAGGTTTCTTTAAGACCTTCAAGTCCTTTCATTAGCAAATCTCTAACTTCTTGATTAGCGACCGTAAATTGAGCAGACAATCCTTCACCAGTTTTAATAAGTTGAATTGTTACCTTGCCTAAAGCTTCTGGGTTGAGAACAATATTTACTTTTGAATTGTTTTGAAGGCTTTCCATTTGTTTTGTTATTTGCTCAATAATTTTGTTTGAATTAACTTCTATAGGCTTAGCCTGTGTTGTTTGAACTTGTTGACTTGGCATTGTTTTATCAATTTTTAAATCAAAAATTTCTACTTCACTATTTAACATCGCTTTTACAGCTTGTTCTTGTGGTGTTTGAGAACTCAATAATGAATCATCACCAGAAGCATCTACTTCTGCTTTGATAGATTCGACATTTAGCTCTTTTAATATATCTTCTTCAATAATATTTTCTAGTTCGTTTGGAGAGCTATTATCTGTTTTATTAACATTTGAAGAGTCATCTGCTGATAAATTGTTGAAAAACTCTAATGCTTCAAAGTTGTTTTCTAAAGAATTAAAATCGTTTATTAGGTTTTCTTCAAAATTTACATTTGCTTCTTCAAGATTGTTTGACGAATCTAAAACAGTAGATTCTTTGCTAGAATATGCTATAAGTTCTTGTGCAATTTTATAGTTGTTAGTACAATTTTGAGTCGATTTTTCGTTTTCAGTTGTAGTATTTTTTTCTTCTTCGATTATGCGAAGCTCTTCTGTAGGCAAATCTTCATTAAAAGTTTCGGTTGTTATTTCTTCAACAACTTCACTTTGTTCAACAGTATCTTCTGTTTCATCTACAGTTTCTTCTATTGCTTCTTTTAATTGGCTGATGATTTCTTCTATATCACGAGCTAAGGTTAAATCTAATGATGTTTCTGCGTTGGATTCTTCTGTTATTTTAGATAAGATTGCTTGGAAATCAGCCCAGTTAGTTTCTGTTTGTTGGATTTGATTATTGTTTTTTAAATCTGCTATAGTCTTTAAATCTGCAATAGTCTTTATCTCAGAAGTGTTAATGTTTTTATTTTCAGTAATATTTGTCTTTTCTTTTTCTTTTGAAATTTGTTTTTCATATACTTTCGAAAAATCAACAAGCTTATTGGAAGTTTTATCTGTAGCAACAACTTCTTTAACTTCAGACGTTTTGCTTTGTGCTTGATTAGCCTGAGTCATTAGTTCTTGTAAATTATTTAAATTGTTTGTAATTGCTTGTGTCATCTAAAACTAAACCTTGCTGATGTTATATCGTCTATTTCTTTTACTTCTGAACTTAAGAATTCTTTGTAGTATTCTTCTTCTTGTTTTTCTTTTAGTTTTTTAAGTATTTCTACTTTTTTATGAGCTTCTCTTACTTCTGCTTGTTTTTTCTCTAGTAAGGCTTTTGTGTTAGCGATAATTCTTTGTTTGTTTTTTTCGTCAACTATAAGCTTTAAACCAAAGTCTCTGTGAGATTCAATTTGTTGAATATTTAGAGTTTCAGTGTTGTATAGAGCCTCCATTTGTTCGTTGTTAAGAAGTTGTGAGTTCCGAATGGCTTGCAATTCGCCTTCTTGCTTTTGCAAGACAGCTATAATCTTTGCCATTTCCATCTGCCGTTGCTCAAGCTCATTTTGGCGCATATCAAGCACGACCTGCAATCGAAACTTGAATTTTTTCAAATTACCTTACCTCTTCTCCACCAAGTATACATACAAGTACACCTAGTACCTCTAACACTTTACAGCATGAAGGCATGACTACCATCATATAGATAGATGATTTAGCAAAAAAAAGAAGCCGTGTTTTATAACACGGCTTCCTTTTTTTTTAAATTTATCTTGTTGTCTGAATAAATAAGCTTATTAAATCATTCAAAGCGGAGTATTGTTTTTGATAATTTTGAGATTGTTTTTCAAGATTTAGAATTTGTTTTTTATATTCTTGGATTGTTCCTTGACACTCTCTCGCAGAAATTTTTAAACTTTCTTGAACTTGCTGTGCATCTTGTAAAACACTTTTCATCGAAATACCAAGAGCTTCCATTGTCTGTTTTATAATCTGAGCACCAGTATGTCTAGATACTCCACTTGGTAATTGAGAGATAAGTTTTTTAAGTACTACTATATTAGCAGGCATTTCGAAACTTTCTCCAGAGTTATCAACAACATTTTGGGCCATTGGTTCAGAAAACATTGGTTCTTTTTCTTCAATATCATCAAAAAAGCTTGAAGTTGTTTGAACTACAGGTTCTTCTAAAAAGTTTTCATCTGAAGCAAAAATATCATTTGAAGAGTTTTCTATAACAGGTTCTTCAAATAGAGTATCATCAACTTCATTTTCTTCTATTTCCATATTTTCAGCTTGCTTTTTCAAAGCTTCAACAATCTTTTTTCCTACACTCTCGTTGTTCATTTTTTTACTCCCTCGTAAATTAACTGAGTTAATTATATGTTAAACATTATTAATTTCAAAGTAAAACCATGATTCTTTGTTATTTTTCGTAATAATTTTGTAATATAATAGTATACGAATTATGGAATTATGTTGGAGAAAGTTTTATGGTAAAAAATATTGATTGGACCAATTTAGGCTTTGGTTATATTAAAACTGATTATAGGTATGTTTCAAATTTTAAGGATGGTTGTTGGGACAATGGAGTATTAACAGAAGATGAAATGATTCAGCTTCACGAATGTGCTTGCGTACTTCAATACGCACAAACTTGTTTTGAGGGTTTAAAAGCGTACAGAACAGAAGACGACAGAGTTGTATGTTTTCGTCCAGATATGAATGCAAAAAGAATGTCTGACACAGCAAAAAGGCTTGAAATGCCAGTATTTCCAGAAGATAGATTCGTAGATGCAGTAGAAAAAGTTGTAAAAGCTAATTTGGATTTTGTTCCTCCTTACGGTTCTGGTGCAACTCTTTATATAAGACCATATCTATTTGGTTCAAATGCTGTAATTGGTGTTAAGCCAGCTACTGAGTATCAGTTTAGAATATTTACAACACCTGTTGGGCCTTACTTTAAAGGTGGGGTAAAACCTTTAACATTAAGAATTCCTGATTTTGACAGAGCAGCTCCTCGTGGAACAGGACATGTTAAAGCTGGACTAAATTATGCAATGAGTTTACATCCAATTGTCGATGCTCATAATAAAGGATTTAATGAAAACATGTATTTAGATTCAGCTACAAGGTCAAAAGTTGAAGAAACTGGTGGAGCTAATATCATTTTCGTAACTAAAGATAATAAAGTTGTAACTCCAAAATCAGATACAATTCTTCCTTCAATCACAAGGCGTTCTCTAATGTACGTTGCGGAACACTATTTAGGGCTTGAAGCAGAAGAAAGAGAAGTTCCTGTAGAAGAACTGAAAGAGTTCAAAGAATGTGCTCTTTGTGGAACTGCTGCAGTTCTTTCTCCGGTTGGAAAAGTTGTTAATCACAATGAAGAAATTCTATTCCCATCTGGTATGGAAAATATGGGTGAAATTACTAAAAAACTATATGATACTCTTACTGGTATTCAAATGGGAAGAATTGAAGCTCCAGAAGGTTGGTTGAAAGTAATTGCGTAATGGGTAATTTTTCTTTTTTAAAATCGTTAGATAAAAATCTCTATGACATAATTTCTGATGCTGAAAAACTTTACCGTGACGAGTATTTTGAACAAAGTATTGGTCAAACTCGTCGTTTTGCTGAAAATATATGCAAACAAGTTTTAGGCTCAGCTAGAACAACGGAAAAAACTTTTGATGATATGCTTGCGACATTAAAAGATAAATCAAACCAATCAGAGCAAGAAAGAGAATTTATTGACGATTTGTATTTCTTAAAACGTGAAGGAAATAACTCTGTTCACTCATCGACTGTAAAAAAGGATGGAATTGTCGCTCTAGAATGTTTACAAAGAGCTTTTGAAGTTTCAATTAACTATGCTGTTTTTTATGCAAAAGCTAGGAATAATTTACTAAAGCTTAGATACGACACGGAGCTTTTAGTAACTGGAGAAAAATCTAAAGAATCTTTGTCAGAAAAATATAAAAAAGCTAAAAAAACTTCTGGGATTAATTCTGAAAAAACTAAATCTTCTAAAAAAAAGGTCAAACAATCTCATACAATGAAGCCAAGTCAGCCTAAAAACAATTCTTTATTTTGGGTTTTTGTTGGAATTTCTTCTCTTATATCTACGGTTTTAGTTTTAACTATTTATTTATTATCATTTGTTTAGGAAAAATTTTATGCTAAAAGATTTATTTGAAAAACGTGAATGCTTTAAGCTCGTATGTGGAGCGGGAAATGAGGATGCAGTTGAAGTAGAAAAACTAGTTACAATATATTCTCTTGCAGGTTGTAGCTTTTTTGATGTTTGTGCTAAACCTGAGATTGTTGATGCTGCAAAGCGTGGACTCGAAAGAGCTGGTATAAATGAAAACCGTTATATTTGCGTAAGTGTTGGAATCGATGGTGACCCACATATTACAAAAGCTAAAATTGATAAATCAAAGTGTGTAGATTGCAAAAAATGTGAAACGATTTGTCCACACGATGCTATAAAAAATGTTGAAGTTATTCCAGAACGTTGTCTTGGGTGTTCAGTCTGTGCAAAAAATTGTCCAGTAAAAGCTATTTCTATGGAATCTAAGCTTATTGATTATAAAGAAGTTTTACCAGAGCTTATCAATAAAGGAATTGATTGTATCGAATTTCACGCAATTTCAGAAGATGAGTCTGATGTTAATGAAAAATGGGACCAAATTAACGAAATGTTTGACGGAATGCTTTGCATTTCTCTTGATCGTTCTGAACTTGGTGATAGAAAGCTTAAAGCTAGGGTTGAGAGAATGATTAAAAATCGTGTGCCATATACTACAATTATTCAAGCTGACGGGATTGCAATGAGCGGAAATGATGACGAGTATGGAACAACACTTCAGGCTGTTGCTACTGCTCAATTGTTTCAAGATTCAAAAATGCCAATCTATATTATGATGTCTGGTGGAACTAATACGAAATCTACAGAACTTGCTAAGACTTGTGGAGTTTACCCACATTGTTTAGCGGTTGGGTCTTATGCAAGAAAAATTGTAAAAAAATACTTACAAATGGATAATTTATTAGAAAATTCTAATGCATTAAACGAAGCGGTCACAATAGCTAAATCTTTAATAGATATTTCTTTGGAGAATATGAAAAATGATTAGTTTAAAAACCGCCAATTGGCAAATTGATAATATTGAAACTATACTTTTTGACAAAGACGGTACTTTTATTGACTTGCATTATTTTTGGGGAAAAATGACCGAAATGCGAGCAGAAGCTGTTATCAAAAAGTTTGCACTTGAGCTGAAAGTTTTTGAAAAACTGTGTTTATTTCTAGGTTATAATCCTACTTTTGGAAAAATGCTTTCAGACGGAATTACAGCTCTATATTCTCGCTCAAAAATTATTGAAATATTTAGAGAAAATTTGCAAGAATTTGGAATTAATCCAACTGTAAAAGAGCTTGAAGATATTTTTGATTCAGTTAGCAATAATTTTTATAAAAATATGACTGAATATACAAAACCGATTGCAGACGCGATTGAATTTATTCAGGATTTACACCAAAAAGGAGTTAAGCTTGGAATAGTAACATCCGATTCGGTTGTATCAACGGAGCTCACTCTAAAACATTTTGAGTGGGAAAAATTTTTTGATGTCGTAATAGGGCGTGAATCTTCTGAATTTACAAAAGAAAGTGGTGAGCCGACAAAAATAGCCCTACAAACACTATGTGCGAATCCTGAAGCAACATTAATGATAGGTGATGCACCGATGGATTATGTTTCTGCAAAAAATGCTGGGGTAAACAAAACTATTCTTGTAGCGACAGGACAAATAGAAAAAGAAGAGCTTGAAAAGACAAGCTCTTATGTCGTGAATAATCTATCTGAAATAAAAATTTATACATAAAGTTTAGAAATATCTAAACAAATAAGCCCTTGTGACTCCTCATAAATTGAGTTTTTAAATTCTTCAATGTATTTAATATCGATATTTAGCTCATCAAAAATTCCTTCTTTTGCGAGCACAATAAGCCTATCAACGTATTTTTGACAGTTGTATTTTGTTTCAGGCTTGAGCTTTATTTGTTCAATAAAATCCAAGCTTTTTCTATCAGAATTCTCTCTTGTGCAAGCTCCACCAAAGTTTGAAATATCATCAATCCCTCCACAAGAACGAGGGTAAATGTGTTCAACAGATGCCATTGATGGCCAAAGTAGCCTATAAATAATTTTTTCGGAGGGCTCGTGTACGTACTTCATAACATAAGCGGAAACGTTTTCTCTTGATGTAGGTAATCTTTCAGCTGTTTCTAGCATTTTTTTCTTTAGCTTTTTATCTGGTAAGAATTCAAGAATTTTAGCAAGGTCGTAAATAAAAGCCTTTCTACTAAAAGGTGTTATAACTTTTTCTCCATTCAAACGCTTTTGCGCATCATCTAAAAGGTTAGTTAAGTATTCATTATTTTTTAAAATAGATGTTCCAACAATAATTTTTAAAAACTTGATGATTTTTATTTGGTTGATTTTGGTGAAATTTGTTGTTTTCTCGGGTAATTTATCTGCTTCCATTTGGAGCTTTGTCATAACTTTTTTGGCTTTTAAACTCTTATTTTTTGCTACATCATCCTTGATTTTGCGTAAACGGTATTTGAACTCATTTGTGCTAAAAGGGTTTATAATAGGTTTTTCTGCTAATTTATCTCGAGCTTCTTTTATAAGTTTTAAAAACTCAGTTCTGTAGTTTTGCGGTAAACCTTTAGCTAAAACAATTAATTCATATAGTATTGGAGCTTGGTCTTTTCTTAAAAAGCCTTGATAATATGGTGCAATCTCTTTAAACGTTTCGCTAATTGTTTTTTTAGGATTAATTTTTGCCTGTTCTTTTAAAATCTCGTAGACTATTAATTCTGTTCCTTGAATACTGTTTTCAAAAATTTTTATCCTTTCCAAAACCTCAGTAATTTCTCCTTCAAAGACTCGGTTTTTCAAAAACTTTTGAACTTTCTTTGGATCAATCATTTCTATTCCTGAATACATACACGGAAGATTGTATGCAAAGAGAAGTTTTAATTTTCCAGCATTAGCTATTCCCAAAATTGTGCTACAAGGGTAATAAATAGCAGGTAATGTGAATTGAACCTCGGGCTTTACTTCATTACCTTTTTTAGCGATTCTTTTTGGGGCAGTTTTCAGGAAATAAAGTTTTTGTTGGATTGCAGATTTTTTCACGACTTCTATTTATATTATAACATGTTTTTTTGATGTGGAATAGTGAACAATCTAAAATTAAAATATAATTCCAAAAGTTTTCATTAAAAACCTACGAAATAAAAACTCTTCATAAGTTTTACTTTTCAATACAATCTTAAACTCTTTATAGAACTTTTTATTTTTAATATTGTTTATTGGAAGATATTTTTTATTTTCTAAAAACCTATTGAAAATTTTGGCATTTTACTATCCTTTTAAATATTCTTTGGTTTGAGTGCTTGAGACTTTAGGGGTTCTTGGTAAATAAATAACTTCACAATAATCTTTTAAAAAGTCAAATTTACCTTCCCAATCATCACCCATAACAAAGATATCAGCTTGATATTTTTGCACATCATCTATTTTTTGATCCCAATTATATTCAGGGATAACTAGGTCAACATAACGACAAGCTTCAAGAATTTTCTTTCTTTGTTCATAGGTATAATAAGATTTTTTATTTTTTATAGCATTGAATTCATCGCTGGATAAAACAACTATCAAATAGTCACCTAGGGCTTTTGCTCGTTTTAGTAAATTTATATGTCCATAATGTAGAACATCGTATGTTCCGTAAGTTATGACTCGTTTCATTTATCTAATCCTTTTTCTTTAATAATCTGCTTAAGTATTGCTCTATCTTCGTCAGTACGTTTGTTATTGAAAATATTATGGCCTAAATGCATTTTTTTAGGATAAGCCATATAATCACCATAAACTTTTCTTAAATATTCATCAGGTTTATTCATACATGGGAATTCAAAACCTTCAAATGTAATTGTTTTAAATGGAAAATATTCATCATAATTTGTAAACCAATTTTTCCAGCTATGAGGAAAATCTATACCCCAAATATATTGCATTTTAGTAACATCTTTAGGCAATTCATTTACAAGAACTTTTTCTTTTCGAGCCTGAGTAATAAGCTCTCTTCTTTGTTCAAAACTATAATCAAGTATTATATCTTTATGGTATTTTCTTGCAATTTCTTTTATTTCTTTTGTTTTTTCTAATTGCTCTTCTCTAGAAATAATTTCACCGTACTCATCAACTGGGAAAAGATCAACAAATAAATCTTCAGATTCTCTGTGTTTAATTTTTATAAAAGTTCCTTTAATATCATATTCCGCAATAATATTAGGATTAACAGTATTGTTATTCACAACATCCATTATTCTTTCATAATCTTTTCTGAAAATACCTAAATCAATATCATCGTCCCAAGGAATAAAACCATTATGACGCATTGCGCCAATAAGAGTTCCAAAATCTAACCAGTAATGAATATCATTTTGCTTGCAGATTTTATCAAAATCTATTAACAAAGCAAGAGTTGCAAGTTGAAAATCCCTGAATTCGCCTTCTGCTGGAGGTAATGTTGTTATATCAATATTATTCTTTTTATAATAATGATAGGAATTCTTCCTTCTTAGGATTTCATATTCAGGTTTTACTTTTCTGATTTTTATTCCGAATAATGTTATTAGATAACGTTGTTCTGAATATTCAGATATTGAAAAAAATTTTTTTAAAATTTTTTTTATCATTTAAAATCCTTTCTATATATTTTTATTAAGTTAAATAAATAGTATTCTATAAATTCTGGGGTTTGATATATGGTTATAATATCCATGTCTGTTTTTTCTGGTAAGAAAGATAAACCAACAGATAATACTGTTTTAGTCTTTTTACGTTTATTTTTTGTGATAAAAAAACTCATTTAACCTCGCACATGTTTTGTTATTTATTTACAGGTATTACATGTAATACTTTATCACAAAAAGGAAACATGTTTCCTTTATTTAACAAAATGTAAACATGTCGGGTTAAAAATGTTGTATATGTGCGGTATTTTATGAAAAAAGGATATGTCTATATGTTGTATGACGATAAAAATTTTATTGGTGAAGTTATTAAAAGAGCTAGAAAATCAATGAATCTCAAGCAAGCTCAACTAGCAGAAAAAGTTGGCATGACCGAAAAGAATTTGGGTAATATTGAAAATGGAAAACAATTTCCTCAAGTAAATAATTTTATAAGACTCATTGAGGTTCTTAACTTATCATTAGAAGATTTTGGTGCAAAAAAAGTTTTACAAAACACTCAGTCACGTAATGAAATTTTACAAGAAATCTTTTTGTCATCTGAAAATGAAATCAACGCTTTTATGGAAATATTAAAAGCAATTAAAAAACTTAACAAATAATAAGATTTAATTTTCTAGGTTGAATAATTCTTTTAAGAGTATATTTTTTCTTAATTCTATTTCCATTTTTTTATTTAAACATAGTTTCTGTAGTGTTTTGTAATCTGTAATTTCAGGAGCTTCTTTTTTTATTTTATCGTAAATGTTACAATTTTCACTTATATTAGAATTTGTATTTTTTAAATTAAACACAAATTCTGGCATTCCTAATTTTAATAATATTTCTTTAAATTCAGGAGAAAACCGAGATGTATCTCCTTCTGCTGCAACGGCTAAAAATTCTGCCCTATTTTCATAAGCGTAATTTATATGATCAGGATCAACGCCTGCTTTTAAAAATTCTTCGCGATACATACAATTATTAAAATCTCTAACGATGCGTCCTTTTACATTTTTTGTAGGCATAATTTTAGCTAAAAGTTCAACTTGTTCTTCTCCGATATGTCCCATGCTATATCTAAGTGGGTCATTTAAGTGCATTATTTCATGACGAAGAGCATATCTTATTATGCTAAAATAGCCGTTTTTTAATCCTATTAAATTATTTATTTTGTCATAAAATCCTGCAGCATTATTTAAAAATACTTTTTTTATCGAATTCATAGAAATGATTGTAGGGAATTTAGCTTTGTTATTGCTTGCATTGCGCCAACTTTCTAATTCATTCCTTATTTCTTCCATTACTAAATCATAATTATGGCTTTTTTGGGAAGGAATAACCATAACATTAAAATCTTCTAGAATTTTTAAACAAGTTTCCTGAGCACTTTCAGGAATATTTAATTCTTTTATGAGCATTTTGTATAAATATTGTTTTAATTCTGGTTCGCATCGTAATGCTTCAAAAGCCTCGCATTTTTGAGCCCAAATAAAATCATCAACCTCTAAATCCGAAAAGTTTTCATTTTTAAATATTTTTTTCTCAAGGTTTTGTCTTAAATCCGTTACATTTTCATCGTAATCCTCATCTTCTTCATCTGTAATCATAAAATCAATATCACGAGTTTCAAGATATTCTTGAGTACTAGAAGCTTCGTCTTCATATGGCATAGTAAGATCGAGAATGTCTATTTTTTTGTATTGTACGTAATTTCCAACAATTGTGTTGTATGCTTCGACAATTTGGTATGCTTTTTGTATTAAGATATCGGCTTGGTCTTTTACATCTAAATAAGTTTCTTCATCATATCTAGCTTTACTAACTTCTTTAAATATTTTTTTTAATTCTTGTAAGATATTTTCATCTTTGATGTTTTGTGATTTGACTTCAATATCATATAAAATTTCAACAGTAGTATCATATAAACATTCGTTATCATAAATGTTCATAATAGCTTTTTTTATATCATCATTTTTAAATTTTTCTATATGTTCTTCTAATACAGTTTTGTCTAAAATGGGTTCTTTTTCTTCAAAATCAAAAGATTCAAAATCTATATCAAATTCATAATCACTAGTTTTAACTTCTCTTCCTTTACGCATACGTTCAAAAAAATCTTCTACAGATTCTCCTGGCTTTATTGGGTTTGTAGTTTCTATTAATAATTTATTTGCAAGAGTTACCGGTGAATGTTCTATATAATCTAGAGTGTCTTGTCTGGAAGTCTCTTTCCTAGAATTAATAATTGCTAATGTGCTTGTTGCTAGTCCTGTAATAGCAATACCTTTTTTGAAGACTTCTGGTGTTATTATTTTATTTATTTTTATCATACAGAATTCCTTACCACAATAACTTCTAATATAAAAAAACAATTATTTTATAATAATTGTTTTTTTTTGAATCTTTGTTAATAAAAATTAACAAAATTCTAATTGAATAGGTTATAAAAAGCTGGAGCTAATTCCAGCTTTTAGAACTTTCTATAATTTTATCCCAATATTCTTCTGGAATTGTTTCTTCATTCTCTGTTAGAATTTGAACGATTTCTTTATTAAGATTTAGTCTCTTATTTTCAGCTGTTAAATATATATATTCGTTTAGTTTACCAGCTTCTTCCATTCTAGAATAATTTGTAGCTTCATAATTAACAACTAGTTTAGCACCAGTTAGCCAATCAGTTTTTGCTTCTTCTAGCATTTTTTCTTTTAATAAAAGTTCTTTTTCTAGTTCTTTATTGCCTTGATCTTCAAGAAGCTTTGTTTTTAGTTCTGAAATTTCTTTAGTTAAGCTTAATAAGCTTTTTTCAACAGGTCTCATTTGATCCCAAATTTCTCCAATTGGATATATGTTTACACCAGTGATTTTGTGTACTTTATATGCATACATTTTTTCTATCTTAGAAAAAGTAGATCTAATTGTGTCAGTTATCCCAGGTAAATTTTTAATTGCATTTGCATGTTTTTGCATTATTTGATAACGCACATTTCGTGATTCTTTATATTGTGAGTTGACTTCTTTATTTTCTTTAGCTGTTGCATAAACATTAATATTTTCTCGTAATAATTGTTCGTATTCTTTTTCTATTTGAGCTAGAAATTCTTTTCTAGATAAAATTTTTGATACTGGTTTTGCAGAACTGGCTTCTATCTTTTCAGGAGATTTTAAAGTTTCGATTAATTCAGAAGTATTAAGCTTACCTTCTGCATTTATATCGTTTTTCCTAACTTGATGCCAAAATTTTTCAATTTGATTATATTTAATAAGTTTTTTATCTAGATACTCTTCCATTGTTTTATCTAAATTTTCAAAATAATCAAATGCAGATTTATTTCTTTTTTCTTCTTGTTCAAGTTGTCTATTGATAGTTAATAGAACTGCGTCAATATTACCTCTTTTAGCCAATTCATTTTTTAAAGCTAAAACTTTAGGACTTTTAGGGTTCTCTACACTTAATTCGTCAATTTCATTAAGCTTTGCAAAAATTGCAAGTCTATCATTTTTTAATCTTACATATTTATCAAGTTTTAAACGTTGTTCTAAAACTTCCAGTAAAGCTTCTTTTTCTAATTGGCTCTCTGGTAATTTGACTTTTAACCTTGGTGCCCAAATATCTTGAGCTACCAAAATTCTCATTTGATTTTTTGCAACTTCAGCTTTTTCTATCCCTCTAAAATTAGGTTGTTCTGTTGTAATATCTTTTTCAGGTTTGCTCAACTTGTTGGATGTTTTGCTATTCATTGGGGTGATTGAATAAAGATTTTTTGAATAAGTGATTGAACTAATAAACATTAATATAACTCCTATTTTTTTATTTAATGTTTATCTTAAAACTTGTAATTTTTTTTTTTGCTATTTTATTTTTGTATTATTATAAAGTTATGAAAATTAATCCAACAGCAGTGACAACTCTAAAAATAGAAAATTTATTAAATTCTTTTGCTAAACAACAGACTAGTTTTAATTCGACAAAAGAATTGTATTCTTATGCAAGAAAAAGAATAGTTGGTGTTGCACGAGAATTAAATAAAGAATATTTAATTATTGCTGATACAAAAAAGAATCAGATTATTAGCGAGAAGTTAGGTAATGATTCAAATGTTTTCGTTGACAGTTGGTTATTACCAAATGATAGACGTAATATTACTATTATGCATGGTCATCCCAAAAGGAAAGGTGCTCACTTGTCAATGCAAGATTGTTATCATTTATGTCAGTTTGAATATGGTAAAATTATTGCTTTTAATAAAGAAGGAAGGTTTTCTTTGTTACAGATTTTGCCAGGCTCAAATATCCAATTAGCTAAAAACTTTTTTTTGTATGGGCTGAATGCAGTTAAAAATTTAAATATATTTGAAGGAAAAACTGCAAAGAAAATATTAGAAAAATTTAATTCCCATAAGAAAATTGACGAGAAAACTTTGAAAAATTTTGTTGAAAATTCTTATATTAAAATGCGTTATTCTTCATCATTAAACAGATAAAATGAAGTTTTGTTAATTTTTATGTTTTTAAAGTCAAAAAAAATGCTCAAAAATTCTTTATATAAATAAGGAGTTATGTGTATGGAAAATGTTAATTTAAATTTAAAGTCAACTAATGCCGAATTAAAAGTTCAGAATAAAAAAGAAATTATTTCTAATCCAAAAGTAAAAATGGAAGCTCCAGAAGATTCTTTTGAACTAAGCAAAGAAGAAAAAATGATTGTAGAAATAGATCCTAATGACATTTATCAAGTTGATAATACAAGTATGCCTAAAAATTTAGCTAGTACTAAACTCGGTGCATCTATTACTCCTCAAAAAATTATTAAATGGGGTGGCCGTCTTTGGGCTGTAGCTGAATTTTATGATACTTTAGATGCTTATTATGAGCGTTTTAAAAAAATGTTAGATAAAAAGGAAAAAGATTTAAATAATTAAAATGTTTATGAATTGGTCTTATAATCAAAAATAGAATACCATCTTGGTTTATTTTCTTGAAGGGGCTTCGTTAAAAGATTTAAATACTCTATACCTTCTCCAGTGCTAGATTCTATAAATCTTGCTACAAATCTTTGTCCTGGATTTGCTTTATTAAGTTTGGAGAAACCAAGTTTTTTATAGAATTTATAAGCTAAGACTTCGCCTCGTAAAAAAACATCAGTAAAAGTATTTTTATTGATTTCACAAGTTTTATTAACGAAATTTTTACCAACACCAAAACCCCTATATTTCGGATTAATAGCTAAAGAATCAATATAGCAAGTTGTATTTTTTACAAATGGTATTTCATCAAAGGCATAAGAAAAACAAGCTCCTTGAAGTCTATTGTTTTCATCTGTCGCTACTAGCATTGTTAAATTGCCATCATCTTTAACTATTTTATTTCTAAGATATCTACTAAATTCTTTTGCAATGTCTTTTTGATGACTTTTTTTATTGTAACTCAGCCAATACGGATCTTCTGTTAAAGATGCAAAGTTTTTACAGAAAAATTTGGAAAATTCTTTAATAATGTTATCATCTAACAACTGTTTAGTTGGTATTTCAAAGCAAGATAATTGACCTATTTTAGTATTAATTATATATGGTTTAATAGGATTGTTTCTAGATTTAAAATTAGGATGTGATATTGATAACATACATTTCATATCTAACATATCCCTATGGTTATTTGTTATATATTATAAGCAATAAATCTACAAAGTTCAATAAGTTTTTCTGGATAAATTCCTATTAAAACAGTTGTAATAGTTGTTATTATAAGAACAAACTTCTGTGAATAAATAGCTTGTAAAACTTTAGCCTTATCAACATTTTCAAATAACGGCATAATTAATTTTAAATAATAGAAAAGAGCAACGACTGTTAAAATTAATAACGCAATTAAAAATGGAATAAAAATCAATCCTGAATGAGCAATTGCTGAGAATAAATAAATTTTTGCAACAAATCCTGATGTAATTGGAAAACCTGCAAGCCCAATTATTGCAACAACATAAGCGATAGTTAGTCCAAGATTTTCTTTAAATAATCCTTTGAAATCTTCTACGTTAGCACCGATTTTATTCAATTCAGCAATATTCAAGAACGTAAACGCTGATATATTCATAATTACATAACAAATCAAATAGAATATTACAGTTGATAAATTATATACAGAGACTAATCCAGCTGCTAGCAAGACATAAGCAGCGTTAGCTGCAGAAGAGCAAGCTAGTATAACTTTTACATTACGTTCTCTTATTGCATAAGTATTTGCCCAAAGCGCGGTAAATAAAGCTAAAAATGCTAGTACAAAAGTTAATTCAAAGCTTCCTCCAAGCGCAAATACAATCAAACGACAAAGAATTCCAAACAAAGCAAGCTTCGGAATCGTAGATAAAAACGCCAAGATTGAAGTTTCAGAGCCTTTATAAACATCAACAACCCAATTTGCAAAAGGGAATATTGCAAGCTTTGAAAGCAAGCCTAAAACTATCATTATTACTGCAAAAGAATAAAGCAAGCTTGATTGACTTTGTACAACAATTTCATAGATTTCATTAAAATTCAGACTAGAAGTAAGTCCATATAAATAAGACACACCAAATAAAAATACACCAGTAGAAACTGCGCTTGTTAACAAGTATTTAAACGAAGCTTCTTTTGAATGATATCCTTTTGCTGAAGCGATTAAAAAATAAGTTGGAAAGCTTAGTAGCTCAAGTGAAATGAATAAAGTTAAAAAGTCATTAGAGCTTATAATACTCATTGCGCCTAAAATTGCTGTTAATAAAATTGCATGAAAACTAAAAGCATTTGTTCTAATTTTTTGCACAAGATTTTTTGTCAAAAGCACTACAAAAAATCCACATAATAGAATTATAAAGTGGAATAATAAAGTATAACTATCCGACATTAAAGCCCCACGCATAGCAAAATATTGTGGCTCAGTTTGAACTGTAGAAAGTAGTACAATAGCCAAAGATATTCCACTTGCAGATATCCAACGTGCGCTTTTATAGAATTTTTGAGGAGCACACATTGCCATGAAAAGTTGGATTAATATAAATAATCCTAAGCAACCTTGAGGAAGTAATACATTAAAGAAATCGTTTATCATTAGGCTACTCCCACAAGACTAAGTATCGCATTAGGGTATAGACCGAATAAAATCAAGCCTGCAACGACAGAAGCCAATACAATAAATTCGTGCACAGAAATATCGTTAACTTTTTCAAAGCATCCTTGTTTTTCGCCAAAAAATGCGCAATGCAAGAATTTTAGCATGTAGCAAGAGCTTACAATTAGTAATGGTAACGATAATACCGAAACAATTTTTAAAGTAATACCTAAATCTGAGAATAGAGCACTCATCATTGTTAAAATTTCACTTATAAATGGTGCAAAAGTCGGAATACCAACCGATGCTAACACTATAAGAGTTGCAAATCCAAACAATCTTGGCATATTTTGAGCAACTCCACTAAGTGAATTTATGTCACGAGTTTTACAACGTAAAGAAACAATTCCGCAAATCATAAATAGTCCTGCAGTTACAAGTGCATGCGCTACCATATGGAAAACAGATGCATTTAATCCGAGTTGATTTAATGCGCATAAGCCTAATAAAATTAAGCCCATATTTGAAATACTTGAATATGCAACAATCCGTTTGATATCAGTTTGCGCATAGGCTACAAACGCAGTATAAATTATATTTACTAATGCAAAAATTGCTAATGCTGGTGCAATTATTTTAAAAGATTCTCCCATCATTTCATAATTAAATCTGTAAATACCATAAGCACCTGTTTTTAACAAAATGCCCGCTAAAATTATACTTACAGGAGTTGGTGCATTTGTATGCGCATCAGGTAGCCAAGTATGTAATGGAATTATTGGAAGTTTTACGCCAAATCCTATTAAGAAACATATTGCAATAAACAATTGAATTCCCATTGGGATATAGGTTTCCATAATATCGGCAAATGTAGCTGATAAGGTTCCTGTAGTTACATAGTTATAATAATGAAGTAAAAGAATACCTAGAAGCATAAACATACTTCCTAAGAAAGTAAATAAAACAAATTTTATGGCTGATTTTTTAGCCTCTATATGAGTATCGTTTGAATATTTACCCCCGATTAAGAAATAAGCAGGGATAAGTTCTAATTCCCAAAACAAGAAAAATACAAACATATCATTTGCAGTAAAAATACCCAATATAGCTGACATTAAAAGCATAAGCATTGAATAATAGAATTTTTGATTCATTCTTATATTCATTTTGCTCGAAATTGATGCAAGCAAGAAAATAAATGAAGTAAGTGTAGTTAAAATTATGCTAATATTATCGATTTTTAACTGAAATTTAATCCCCAAAGATTGAATCCAATCCATTCCAAAGAAATGTATTTGACTAAAATAAGGATTAGCCGAATTAAAAAATACCAACATCAATGTCGCATATAAAAAGTGAAACGCAAAAAAGCCTTTTGAAAACCTTCTTATTGAGACTTCATTACTTGTAAATAATGGTGACATTATAAAAAACGACATTAACATCGGTAAAAATACTAAAAACGGTACTGAAAGGATTTTATCCATCTACACTCCTCCATTTATAAAGCTTATTATAGCTGTATAGCCCAATATTAGGCAAGTTAGTACAATTGTAATTATTATAAATGCGTACGCATTATATGTTTGAACATTACTTGTTTGAGATTTTTTATCATACATTGATAGCTTTCTAAAAAATCTTGCGATAAGATTTATAGAGCTATCCATTATTTTATTTTCAACAAATTTAAATACATTTACTCCAAAATTTGCAGAGTTAATAGCTAATTTGTAATTCCCAAAAATCTTTGTATCAATAAAATTAGCTAATTTCGCAACGCTTTCATAAAAGCAAACACAAGCTGTCGAATAGAATTTATCTAAATAAAAACCATTGAAAGCTAGCGGATAAAGAATTGGAACTTTCCAAAAAGCATCTTTAATATATAGGACATAAACACATATCCAAGCTGTAATAGCCGACCAAAATGGTTCAGCAACTTGGTATTTAGCATTGAAATGTAATAATCCATAAAATAAAATATTTAGGAGTAAAAGCAAGCTGAAAGATGACAATTCATACGCTTGAGGGCGAGTTTTTTCAACTTTATTTTTATCATATAAAACTAATGCGATTCTTATAATATAAAACGCTGTTAAAAATGAAATTATAGAAACCAAAGCAGTTCCTACGACTCCCAAATCGGTTGCAATCATTTCTTTAGCAATCATTCCTGATAAAAGGATTCCAGAAAGCGAAAGTCCACTTACTAAAAATATAATAAAGCTATAAAAGTTCCATTTTTCATCCTCTTTTGGAAGAGTTATAAATAAAAGAGATTTAATAAATGCATGTGCAATAAAGAATGCAAGCATAGCTTCAATATTCATAATGCCCAAAGCAAAATACATAAGCCCGAATTGTGCAGAAGTAGAATATGCTAAAACTTTTTTAGGATGAGCTTGTGCGCAAGCTGAAATAGAACAAATTAAAGCAGTTAATAATCCAATAATTGCTATAGATTTTAACAATAATGGTTCAAAGCTTATTAGTGGTAAAATTCTTACTGTTAAAAATAAACCGCCAGCTACTAAAGTTGCAGAGTGTAGAAGTGCGCTCACTGGAAGTTTAGCTTCCATTGCATCTTGTAGCCAAGTATAAAACGGAAACTGAGCTGATTTAACAAAAGCTCCGATTATAAACAATGAGCAAATTATCCAAAATAATGGGGGCGAAGTATAAGCATAAATTAGTGTTGTTATCATATTCATATCGACAAATGATAACGTAGCAAAAGATTTATTGGGCGCATAAGAATACATAAAATACGAACAAGCAATTATTGCGCTTAATAGAGTAGTATCACCAATCCTATTTATAATAAAAACTTTTCTTGAAGCTAATGATTTTGATTTTTTAAAATATTCAAATCCGATTAAAAGATATGATACAACGCTTACAAGCTCCCAAAAGAAATATGTCTGGAATAAGTTTGGGCTAAAAAATAACCCTGCCATTGAAAAATTAAATAGATTCAAAAATGCATAAAATCTATACGCTTTTTTCTCTTCTTTCATATAAGAAATAGAAAATATTTGCACTGCAAACGCTATTAAAAATAAAACAAGCGCAAAAATAAGTGCAGTTCTATCAACGTGAAGTCCACAATTAACAATAAAGTTATTTATTTTAATGAACTGAAAGTCAATATCTAAAATCTTATCAATCGGTAGTTTCCATAATGCACCGCCACAAACTAATGCTCCAAAAGCTGAAGATAATAAAGTAAGTGCATAAATAATATTTTTATTTACATAAACAGAGAAAAATCTTCCTAACATAATAATTAGAAAAATCCAAAACGGAACCAAAAGTATTAAATAAATATTATCTAAAAATAATTCGTTCAATATTATAATTCTCCGTATTTTTCAATATTTTCTGATTCTTTTTTTACGTACATTAGATAAAAAATATAAAGCGCTACTGCTAATTCTACTGCGCCTATTGCAACGTAAAATAGCGACATTATATAACCATCGAATTTTACGTTATCGCAATAAGTTGCAAATGTAATAAAATTTATATTCACACCCGTTAGAATAAATTCAATACAAATTAAGACTTTGATAATATGTTTAGAAATAATTGAGCCGAAAAGGCCAATTACAAAAAGCACTAAGCCTAAGAATAAATAATGATACATAGTTATTTCTTGCATTTATTTATCCTCCTAAATAAAGTAAGCCCTACTACGACAATTGTAAGAATTAAAGATATTATTTCAAAAGCCCAAACATATCTAATCAAAATTCCGGAACCAAAAGCTGATATTGATTGGACTGCATTAGTACCGATATCATCTAAAACATTAAAACCAATTGGCATAATAGCTAAAGATGTTAACATTAAATAAATTACTGTTAAAATAAACAAGCCCACAGCAAGAATTAGTAAATAATTCATATTAGAAGTTTTTTCTTCTTTCTCAGCTTTTTTAAGGTTAGTAAACATAATTGCTAACCCTAGTACAATTGGCACCGCGACACCATAAATTGCGACTTGGATTACTGCATTATACTCAGAACCCAAGATGTAAAATAACAACCCTGTGAGGAAAAATACTGCAATTGCAGAAAGCAATGAACGAAAAATGTTCTTTATACTTATTGTTAAAATTGCAAAAAGAATTAATAAAATTGATAAAGGATAAAAAATAATAGGATTATCTATTCCGCTCATTTTCCCTCCTTAATTTCATAAGTCAATTCTAACATTTCTTCATTATTTGTAGCAAGCTCGTATTTTCCACTTGTCTTAATTGCTTTTACTGGGCAATAATAAGTACAATTTCCACAGAAAATACATTTTTTTAAATCTATTCTAAAATGATTTTCTTCAATTTTTATTGCACCAGAAGGGCAAACTTTTATGCAATTTCCGCATTTTATACAACTTTCAACTACTAATTTACCTCTAAAAATGTTATTTACAGGATGTTTTAGTTCTGGATATTCTAAAGTTACAGGGCGTTTAAACAAGTGCTTAAATACAGTAAACATACTTAGGAGAGTGTATTTTATATTCTTAAACATTTAGCCCTCCTGACATTATAAATTTAAAAATCACCATTAAAAATAAATTTAAAATTGATACTGGCAAAAGCACTGCCCAAGAGAATTTTAATAAATCAAAAGATGCCATTCTTGGTAAAGTCGCACGCACCCAAATCATTACAAAAATTACTAAAAACGATTTTAGAAGTAGCCAAAAAGCTTGTTCGAAATAAATCATTACACCACTTAATGAGCCTGAAAAAATCATTGGCGACAGGTACTTGCCCAATGGAGATAAGTATCCACCTAAAAACATTACTGAGATTAAAAGCGAGTTTGCAAATAGCATTGCGTATTCGCTTAAGTAAAACATTGCAAATCTCATGCCAGAATACTCTGTATTATATCCACAAATAAGCTCACTCTCAGCTTCTGGTAAATCAAAAGGGCAACGATTTAGCTCTGCGAGTGTGCAGATAAACATAATTACGAATCCAATAAAGCAAGGTGCATAAAACCAGCCCAAGATTCCAAACTGATTACTTTGAGCTAAAGTTATTTGAGTTAAATTCATAGATGAGGCTAGCACAATTACTGAAAGCACAGTAAATGCTATCGGTAGCTCATAAGCTAAAATCTGCGCAACATTTCGCATTGCACCTATTAGAGAATATTTATTATTACTAGCCCAGCCAGCAAGTAGAATACTTAATACAGGAAGCGTTGCTAGAATTATATAGATTAATACATTCGTTTGAAAATTCATAAATGTGAATTCTGCGCTATAAGGAATTAGCCCTAAAATAACAAGCACGGGTACAAAAATAAGAATTGGTGCAAGGTTAAATATAAATCTATCCGCTCCTTTTGGAGTGATATTCTCTTTGCATAAAAGCTTAAAAGCATCCGCAACTGTCTGCAAAATTCCCCAAAGCCCGACACGATTTGGACCTTTTCTTTGGGTAAACCAGCCCAAAAGCTTTCTTTCAAAAAGTACCAATGCCAAAATTATAATTAAAAGCGCTATAAAAATTAGAGTGCAAGGAATAACATAAAATGTTATGTCCCCAAACAATTGTGGAATATTATGTTTTGCAAGAAATTCGATATATAAAAAGTACAAGTAATTCATTATTTATCGACCTCCGGTAAAATTATATCAAGAGATCCTGCTATAGCAATCGCATCGTTTAAATAAGTTCCAACAAGTAGTTTTCTCAAAAGATTTACTGCATAATACGAGCCCGTTCTCCATTTTAAACGATATGGAGACTTTTCTCCGTCTGATTTTATATAAAGACTTGCCAAGCCTCTTGGCGCTTCTATTTCTGAATAATATTCACCCTCAGGAAGCTTTAAGGCAAGAGGATTTATTAAGGATTGTTCTAATTTATCATCCTTTTTCAGGTAATCTAAAGCTTGTTTTGCAATATTAACACTCTCTATAATCTCAAGCACTCTGGCTTTATATCGGCTCCAAGCATCTTTTCCTTCAAGAACTACAGGCTGAACATAAAATCCGCAATATAAATTATCTTTGGTGCGAAAATCTAAGTTAATTCCACTAGCTCTTAAATTCACCCCAGTAATCCCGCCATTTAAAGCTACATCTGGAGTCAAAATACCTTTGCTGTTAGTTCTTTGTACAAAAATAGGGTTTTCGGTAATTATTCTTTCATAATCCTTAACTTTTTTAGGCAACAGACTAAGAATTTCTTCAACATCCTCTAAATCAAAAATATCTCTTCTTACACCACCGAAGACAAAATAATTATTCATCATCCTTTGACCAGATATTTTTTCAAAATATTTAAGAATCAACTCACGTTCTCTAAAAGCATAAAAGAAAGGCGAAGTTGCACCTAAATCCATTAAAAAAGCACCAATCCACAATAAGTGTGATGCAATACGATTAAGCTCCAAAAGCATAACTCTTATCGCGCGAACTCTTGCTGTAAGTTCTATTTCTAAAGCGTTTTCTACTGTTCTACATAAAAGCTCAGAGTAGAAAAATCCTGCTAAATAATCGATTCTATCTACAGTAGGCAAGTATTGAATGTAGCTCAATTTTTCGGCCATCTTCTCCATTCCTCTATGAAGGTAGCCAACGTCAGGCTCACAAGAGAGAATTTTTTCTCCCTCTAGCTCAAGTATTAGCCTTAAGACTCCGTGTGTTGATGGGTGCTGAGGCCCTAGATTTAGTTTGAGCTTACTCATTCCAACTTAGCCTTTCATCATTTTCTACATAATCTTTTCTTAATGGATGACCATCCCAACTTTCAGGCATATAAAGCCTTTTCAATTCTTTATTGCCAATAAAGTTTACCCCAAATAAATCATATATTTCTTTTTCATCAGCAATAGCTGAATCAAAAATTTGAGAAACGCTTTCTGCTGTATCTTGTACAGTGATTGAGACTAAAACATCTTCTTCATTATCAATAGAATAAAGTTTATAAATAAGTTCAATTCCAGCCTCTTTATTATCTACAGCAACAATTTCTTTTAATAAGTTATAGTGGTAATTATTTTTTATAAAATCAATGGTTTTTGTAAGATTAGATTTAACAACAATCTTATCCCCTACAAGTTCTACATCTTCAAATATATTTTTAAACTCTAACCAGTTCATTATAAAACCCCTAATTTTGTAACTGTAAAATCATTATCTACCAAAATTCCACAATATTCTTTTAATTTTGGCGTATGTTTTTCCATAAACTCTTTTCTTTGAGTAACACTTTCTTTTTTAATATCTGTTTGTAATTTTTTTATTGCGTCCAAAAGTGATTCAGGCTTTGGTGGGCACATTGGAAGATAAATATCTACAGGGATAATTTTATCAATACCTTTTACAACTGAATAAGATGTTTCGTTAAACATTCCACCACCACAAGTACAAGCGCCCATCGCGATTACATATTTAGGCTCAGGCATTTGCTCATATAGCCTTAATAAAGCTGGAGCCATTTTATGAGTTATTGTTCCTGCACAAATTAATAAATCTGCTTGTCTTGGTGAACCTCGGAAAATTTCAGAGCCAAACCTTGCAATATCATTATGCGATGCAACTGTTTGCATCATTTCAATTCCACAACAAGATGTCGCAAAAGTTAAAGGCCATAAAGAATTAGCTCTGCTCCAATTTAAGATATAATCAATAGAAGTCACAACTACATTCATTATATCCACCTCAACATTTTTCTTTTTATTGCAAAGAACAACCCTAAAAGTAAAATTGAAACAAAAAGAAAGGCTTCAATTATCGCAAAAATTCCCAATGAATTCATATTTACTGCAAATGGATATAAGAAAATTGTTTCGATATCAAAGATTAAAAATAAAATTGCATAGTTAAAATATTTGATATCAAATTTTATTCTTGCATCTTCAAAAGGGACTATACCACACTCGTATGTTGTATTTTTAGCCTGAGACTCTTTTTTGTATTGGCAAAGAAACCCCGCAACAATCATTAGTATTGCAAAAATTGTCGACAAAGCTATAAAAATCACTAAACAAATAAGCTCTTTCAAAAATTTGCCCCCTTATAAAAGATATTGTACTAAAAAATTATCTGATATAATAGTGATTATTATATAATATTAAGAAGAATTTATGCGACGACTTTCTATAACATTTTTATTAATATTTACAACTTTTTCTTTAGGTAATTTACCAGTATTTTCAGCTGTCAAAGGTGGAATTGAATATAATATTCCAGTAGATTATTCAAACTTGTCCGAAAATGATTTAAACCTAAGAGCAAGGGATTATTTTCACAATGCAATGCGCGAAGGAGATGGAGTGGTAAGTGAAAATATAACAAATGCTTTAATGTTATATTCGGTATTGCAAAAAATGGAACCCGAACATACCGAGTATCCTGTAAAGCTTGGAATCTTGTATGATAAAATCGACAAGGATAGATATGCAAAAGGACAATTTGCTAGAGCTATGCAAGTTAATCACAATAATCCAAAACCATATTTCTATTATGGAGAATTTTATTATAAAAGACAAAGTTATAGAAAAGCTTTAAAATATTACAAAGAAGCTTATCGCTTGGGCTTTGATAAAGATTACGATACACTTTTTAAGATGGGCGATATTTATGAAAAATTGGGTGATACTCAACTAGCATTAAAACTTTTAGATGAGGCAATGGCTCAAAATCCAAATTTAGAATTAGAAGCCAAGATTAAACGAATAAAATTAATGGATGAAGTTAATAAAGAATATTATTCTGATACTAGAATCCGTGGTTAAATTAAAATATAATTGTATACAAGAAAAGAGGAAACAATGATTACACGTAAATCAAGAGATGAAATAAAGAAAATGCGTCATGCGGGACATATTGTTGCTCTTGTACATAAAAAAATGAAGGAAGTTATTGAACCAGGAATCTCTACAAAGGAACTGGATTCAATTGCTTTACAAATAATAAAAGAAAATAAAGCTATTCCGACTTTTCTTGGATATCATGGTTTTCCAGGTTGTATTTGTGCTTCCATTAACGATGAAATTGTACACGGTATACCTTCAGAAAATGTTATTTTAAAAGAGGGTGATATTATTGCAGTAGATGTTGGTGCAACTTACGGAGGTATGGTCGGTGATAGTGCTTGGTCTTACGCTGTAGGAAAAATATCCGAAGAGAAAGCTCTTTTAATGAAAGTCACTGAAGAATCCCTTTTTGCGGGAATTGAAAAAATGCGTGCAGGAAATGTTCTTGATGACATATCTGGAGCAATAGAAGACGTTGCGCATAAGTATAATATGGGCATTGTTCGTCAATATGGAGGGCATGGTGTTGGTCGTGCGATGCACGAAGATCCATTCTTATTTAACTACAGAGTCGGTGATAAAACTCAAATCAAGTCAGGCTACGTAATAGCGATTGAACCAATGTTAAACCTTGGTTGTGATGATGTAAAAGTTTTAGACGATGATTGGACAGTTGTTACAAAAGATGGAAAACCATCTGCACACTTCGAACATACAGTTCTTGCTACAGACGGTGAACCTGTATTATTAACTACATTGATGGAATAAATTATTATAAATTGAATAATCTTTCAATAGCATCATCTAAGTTATCAATGTAGTTTGTAGTATGCCAAAGTCTTGATATACCCCATTGCTCGTTCTTAAAGTAACCAGCGGGATCTTTTTGACTGTATTTATTGTATGCTCTTACTAAGGTTTGCCAATCTTTTCCTGCTCTTTTTTCTTCAGGAACAGCTCTCATTATACTATTTAATAAATTAGCAGCTTGGCTATTTGTTATTTTTGATGAATTTCCTTCACTAGCTAGTTGTTCGAACAACCCACTGTCCAAGAAGGACTTTTCATCGTAATATCCATTTAAGAAATTTGTTACTATACGTTCGTTTAGTTCTTCACCATAATCCAATGAAAGACGATCTACCATGCGAGACATTCTTCTTGATTCTTCGTCATTAGTAAGACCAATGGCATCTGTCGCAAACTCTCTACCTGCAGTTTTGCCGGCACTATCTCTAATAATATCTATACTACCATCGCCAATTTGGACGTAATGACTTTCTCTTCCAATATTTCCATCAAGTCGATTTATGCTTGCGAAAAATGTTTTTCCTTCTAGGTTTAAAGTTTGATTGCTATTATAAATGTTATTTAATTCTTCTCCTTGTGCGCTAATATCTCCATTAAAATCAAAATCATACCCAAAGCGAGCCTTTATTATATTTGTAAAAATACTTCTTTCATTTCCATCAATTTTTCCATTATTGTTTCCAAATGCAACGTCAACTTCGTTAGCAACCAAATAAATAGGTCTGTTTTGGGTAAAATTAGTATAGTCCATTTAAGTTCTCTCCTTTTTAGTGTATAGATATATAAAGTATATATACTTTTAGAAATTGCCTATTTTTTTATAAATTATTAAGAAATATGAAGAGGTTTCCCTCTAGACAAATAAAAATGTATGTTATACAATTGTAAATAATTGTTAATATCTTAATCAAAGAGGTTAAAAATGGATCAAATTATTAAAGTTGCTTGGGATTTAAACGAAAACAGTGAAAATCGTTATAAATTGGTATATGAAATAGCTGAATTAGCTAAAAAATTAGTTGACGAAACTCAAATGAAAAAAGCTCGTGATGAGTTTGGTTTTGAGGAAGTTGTTCAAGAAAGTTCTTATAAAAAAGAAAATCCTGTTGAACACGCAATTATGGTAAAAGCTTCTGAGTCTGATAATACAGAGTTAGTTGGTTAATTAATAGATTTTAAAAGAGCGGGTTTTGTGATTCACAAAACCCGCTCTTTTTAGTGTACACCATCAGGTAAAAAGTGGTTAAAATAATAGTCATTATTATCTGCAACTAGTCTGTCATCGTGACCAGTAATTTTTACCTCAGCTTTAAAGATTGCTTTTTTATTATTTCTATCTATTTTTTTTACGCCAGAGGAATTTTCCGAACGAGCGTTAAGAGATAATGCATCTTCAAACTTTTCGAAATATAGTAATGAATTTGGGAATCGATATTTATCGTATAATTCTTGTTTTGCTGCAGAAGATATCGTTCTTGCTTTTGGAACGTTGCCTTCATTTACGAGTATTGAAGTGTCAGAGTTTATAAAATCATTTTCGATAATTTCTTTTAAAATAATTCTTTCGTCTGCATTTTTTGAATCAAAAGTTTTTAAAATATTATTTATAAAACTTTTGTCTTTTTCGTTTAATGCGTAGTAATCGTGATATTTGCATAAAAGTATTGTTGCCAAATTTTTATCTTTGCTAAAATTTTGCATTATTTTTTCAAACATCTGTGTGTAAGGAACCAATTCTTTACTATCAGGATATCCTTCAACGACATTTCTATTTAATATATATTGTCCCACTTTCTCTTTATAAGAAAAATCTTCTAATTGCGCAAAAGCTTCGTGATATAAGCTCAGATCTAGATTTTCTGGGGTAAATGACTTGACATAAGTTTTTATTGTCTCAGAAGGAACACCTTGTTTTTCACCATAAGATAAATTTTTTACATATACTAATGCATCTTTATAAATTATGGAATCAGCATCGTTTTCGGAATATTCTTTGTAAGCTTCTAGGCGTAATATTTTATTTTGAGCAGTTTCAACATCATTATTTTTTAATAGTTCTTTAATTAAGCCAATGAAAATAAGAGATGATATAATCACAGAATAGTCAGCTTTTTCTGGGTAATATTTAGAACATATTTCTACAACTTGGCTTAAATTATTTGCGTATAAATTATTTATTGTTTCAAGGTATTCTTCTTGAGCTCCTTGTAATGTTTGATTTAGTAGATGTTCTGCTCGGAGTTTTTCTTTTATTTTTTGTTTTTCGGCTGAGTTTACTTTATGAGTTCCAATTGGTTTGATGTTATTTTCTTTTAAGTAATTTACTGCATCATCCAAAGTTAATTGTTTATCTAGAACTTTATCTAAAGTAGTTAATAATTTAATTAAGTAACCCCTATCTTCAGCAACAAATCTACAAGTGTGAAACTCGCAAATTAAATCAAATAATTCTTCATTGCTACCCAAAGGGGAATTACTGTAAAATTCAAGGCGAGATTTTAATTCTTCTTGAGTATATTTTGGGTAGTCTCTTTGTATTAACTTAATTTTTTCAGAGTCGGTAACAAACTTTTTAAGCTTTTCTGATTTTTTTTCAAATTTGTAATCAGTATCTTTAAGGTCTGAGACTTTTAATGTTTTACCATTTTCTTCATAAACGATATCATTTAACTTAACATCATTCAGATAATGATTTTTAATAACAGTTAATATAAATTTATCATAATTAACATCTAATAACCTACGTTCTAAAGGCGTAATTAATTCAGTTTTTTTATTTGTATTTACAGTATAAAATTTTCGTTTAGGATTCGGAGAAACTTCTGAGTGCATTTCTTTGAATTCTTCAATAACTATTTTGCCTATTGCCAAAACAAGCTCTGGCTTATCATCAATACCGAGTGTTGAAATTAAGTCCATTATGTATCTAGTAAATTTAATTGCAATATCATTTTTTATTGCTTGATGTTCGTCGCTAAATTGAAGTGCTGCTTGATGTTGTCGGTGTAGTTCTATTGGGATAATGTTTAAAATCCTGTGTGCAATGTTAAATATTGGATCTTGAGGTAATTTTATTGCAGGATATTTGCTAGATAATTCTGCAATGGTTTCAATATTTTCTAGATTTCCATAATATTCTTTATAAACTGATTTTAAGTCGAAATTATCGTTAAGTAATGCTTTTTGAAAAAGATTTATTAGTGTGAAATCATAATCTTCGGGATTATATTTAGTGTTTTTTTTAGGCTCGTCATATAAGGGGATTTTATCTAGTTCTTTTAATTCCCGGGCAACACTTTCTAGCCATTGTTTATCAACCCCATTTCCCCCGTGAGGTTTTTGGGTAACAATGTATTCTGCAATAGCTGAAAGCTCCATAAATTTTTTGTTTTTATATTTAATAATATTTAAAGCTCTCTTTTGTCTGTACATTTCTTTTTCAAACTCAGTCATATAAACCGGTTTTGAAGCTAGTATCTCTTTAAATATATTTAGCATTTTTGCTTTATTTGATTTTATCCTGGTTGTTACAACACCTAAATTTTGACCACCGCAAAATGCAACGTTGTTAGAAATTTCGTTTGCACTATGATTGTGTATAGTTGTTGTGGAATATTTTTTTGACGTTGTTGTTGTTTTATTAATACTATTTATTGGGCTATTAAATACTATTTTCATATTTTTTCTATTTAACTATAAAACCAGTAAATATTTTTTTTGCTATTTGAGTAATAAAGAGCAAATCTATGATTCGCTCTTTATTATAAATTGATAATTTTATTTAATGTATAGTCTATTTGATAGCTTTTTTAGCTCTTGCAAGACAGTTTTCTTTACCTATGATATCAAGAGTAGCAGTCATATCAGCTCCACGAGTTCTGCCAGTTATAGCACCACGGATTGCCCACATTGTAGCTTTTGGCTTGATACCTTTTTCTTTGAATTCGCCACGGAAAGCTTCTAGTTTTTCATGTAAGTTGTGTTCTGTCCATTCCCAACCTTCACCTTGTGCAACAAAAGCTTTAAGAACTTCTTGAGATTCTGGTAAGTCTAATACTTCAGCCTGTACTTCTGGTTCAATATTTACCCCTGCTCCACCGAAGAAATAAGGAACAGCATCTGTAATATCAGATAACAAAGTCAATGGCTCACGAGTGATTTCAACCATTCTTGTATATTGTGCATCTGTTAAAGAACTTAAATCGTATTGAGTTAAATATTTTTTAAGCATTTCTTTTAAAGTTTCAATAGGAAGTGCTTTAATATAGTGGCTATTCATCCATTTTAATTTATCGTATTCGAAAATTGAATTTGAAGAAGAAATTTCACCAATTCTGAAATCTTCTGCAATTTTTTCAACAGGTTTTACTTCTTCGCCATCAGATGGAGCCCAACCAAGAAGCGCAACAAAGTTTACAAGAGCTTCTGTTAAGTAGCCTTGCTCTACGAAATCAGAAACTGCTGTTGCACCATGGCGTTTTGAAAGCTTACTTCTATCTGGAGCAAGAATCATGCCCAAGTGACCAAATCTTGGAACTTCAAAACCTAGAGCTTCGAAGATTAAGATTTGTTTGTATGTGTTTGAAATATGGTCTTCGCCACGGATAACATGTGTAATTTTCATTAGAGCATCATCAATAACAACTGCATAGTTATAAGTTGGAGCTCCGTTTGATTTCATAATTACAAAGTCGCCAATGAGGTCTGTATCCATATGTAATTTACCTTTTACAAGGTCTTCAAATTCAAGAATTGAAGAATCATGGAAAGCCTTTTGAGCTTTTGCAATATTAAATCTGATTGCAGGTTTTCTACCTTCAGCTCTTAATTTTGCTTTTTCTTCTTCAGTTAAGTTCTCACATTTTTTAGAATAAACATAAGCTTTTTTGTTAGCTGTAGCTTCTTCTTTTTCTGCTTCCAATTCTTCTGGTGTGCAGAAACATTCATAAGCGTAACCTTTATCTAATAATTCTTGAATATATTTTGGATAAATATCAAATCTTTCTGATTGAGTGTAAGGACCATATTCTCCTCCCACATCTGGACCCTCATCCCAGTTTAAGCCAAGTGCTTTTAAAGAATCAAAGATGTTTTTAACATATTCTTGACTAGTTCTTTCAGCATCTGTATCTTCTATTCTTAAAACAAATTTACCGTTATTTTTCTTTGCAAATAAATAATTAAATAATGCAGTCCTAGCAGTTCCAACGTGTAAATTTCCACTCGGAGATGGCGCTATTCTTACTCTAACTTCACTCATTTCTATTCCCTTTCTTGAAACGTCATTAAGTCGTTAAGACGTTTAAGTATTAATTTTTTAATTACAAATTAAGCATAAAAGCTCAACAAAATTATTATCACGCAAAGAGTTGTAAATGTAAAGCAAGGGGTAAATGTAAAACAAGGGGTAAATGTAAAACGAACTGATTTAAAAAACTTTTTAAAATATGCAAATAATTGTGTAAATTTTTGTGACAAAAATATAAAAAGGTATAAGAGACAGAGTTGAGCACGATTGAGCTCAAGATTTGCGTTCATTCTTCAGAATATAATTGTTGCAGAAGGAAAAGAACTCTTCCTTGGTTTAAATGCTATCAAAAACATAATTTTAGATTAGCGTTCACTAAAAAACGCTCCCGTTCGGGGGTGTTTTTTGTTATGTTAGTGTTAAAAAAGAAAATTAGTTGATTTTTTACGCTTGTTATTACTGATTTTGATTCAAAGTTTTTTTGAAAGTTGACTATAATATACAAGTGTAGTTTTAAAGTTTTTATGTTACTATATTCATTATGGTAGTAGCGAATTCGTTTGACGAAGTTATATCACTTATCAAAGATCGGCTGGATATAGTAGATGTAGTATCACAATATGTTGTACTAAAAAAAACTGGTGCAAATTATTGGGGTATTTGTCCTTTTCACAATGATTCAAAACCTTCAATGTCTGTTAGTCCAACAAAAGGTATTTATAAGTGCTTCTCTTGTGGAACTGGTGGAGATGCGCTCAACTTTCTTGTCCGAATCCAAAATAGAGAATATAAAGATGTAATTTTGGAGCTTGCAGAAAAATTTGGTATAGAATTACCTAAAAAATTTACTCCTAATAATGAAAATAAAACTCAAAAGATTGAAATGTTACAAGCTTGTGAAAAAGCTGCAAAGTTTTATAACTTACAACTGAAGATAGCTACTGATGCTAATAAAGCGAACTCAACATTACATGCTAGAGGAATTACTGAAGAAGTGATTCAAAAATTTACTTTGGGTTGGGCTCCTGATAAATTTGACATGCTTTATAAGGAATTATCAAAAGAATTTAAAGATGAAATTTTAGAAAAAGCTGGGCTTATTCTAAAATCAAACAAGGGCGGTTGGATTGATAGATTTAGAAATAGAATTATTATTCCTATCCAAAACGAAAATGGAGAATATGTTGCCTTTGGTGCTCGTGCTGTTGACAAAGACCAAAATCCAAAATATTTGAACTCATCAGATTCTCTTATTTACAATAAAAGTAAAATATTGTATGGTCTAAACTCTGCAAAAGATGCAATAAAAAATGAAGATTCTGTTGTAATTATGGAAGGTTATTTTGATGTAATTTCAGCACAAGCAAATGGAATCGAAAATGCTGTAGCTTCTTGTGGAACTGCAATGACAGCAGAGCATGTAAAAATGATTTCTCGCTACACAAAATCAAGACGAATATTTCTATCTTTTGATACAGATAAAGCTGGAATTAATGCTACAAAACGTGGTAGTGAAGTCATCAAAGAAACACTAGCGACATTAGGTAATGTTAAACAATTTGACGAAAGTCATATTTCATCAAAAGAAGATAAATATGCGTGTGAAATTAGAGTTATCTCTCCTCCACAAGGAAAAGACCCTGATGAATTTATTCGTACAATGGGCGGTGAAGCGTTTAAAATGTATATTAACGAAGCTCCTTTGTTGATAGACTTTTTGTTAAACAATATTTTAAAAGAAAAAAATAATGCAAAGACACCTCAAGAAAAAGCTGAATTAGTTTCACAAATTATTGAAATTTTAAAAGATGTCAATAATAAAATTATTCAGTCTGAGTATGTAAAAATGGTGTCAGGGGTTTTAGAAATTGATGAAAAAGCAATGTTAAGAGAATTGAATAAGTTCTCAAACGCTTATGAACCAAGCTTTTCAGTGCAACCTCAAAGAAATCTTGTAACAAATTCTTCACAATTTGAAATTAGGGCGCAAAAAAATTTATTGAGCGTTTTTCTATCAAACAACACTTCAAATAATTATCAAAAATTAAATGATTTGTTGCCTCAAGATATTATTCAAGATGAAACATTAATAATTGTAAAAAATACAATTGACAAATTAGCATGTACAGTAAATAATGTTAGCGAATTGACAAAAAGTATGTACACTGAGTTCATTGAGGATAATAACTTAACGCAAATACTAACTGATTTAGTAGAAATGTCTGAAGCCTTCAATGCCCTAGAGGAAGACGATTTGGAACGAGCGGTTAGAGAAATAATTGTTAGACTTAAAAGATGCTATCAAGAACGTGAGTCAGAAAAAATTAGAAAACAATACAGAGATGTAAATGATGACGATTTAGAAGCATTAAAGTTACAAATGCAACTTAGAGACAAGATAAAGTTAAGAACTGGAGATAAATAATGACCCAAAAAAGAAATTCAAGATCATCAGTAATTAGTATGGAAGATGAAAACATTGATTTATTAGATTTTGATGCTGATGCAGATGAAGATGGTGCAGATTATATTGAAACAGATTTAGGCACTGATAACATCGAAGATATTATATCAACATCAAAGCTAAGTGGTGTAAAAAGTGAAGATTTTTACATGATGGATTCTGGTGATTCAGACGAGGATTCTGATATAAGCGCTGATGTTCCAAAAGGAATTGCAGTTGAAGATCCGGTAAGACTTTACTTAAGAGAAATTGGTAGAATTAAACTTCTTTCAACTAGTGAAGAAATTGAACTTGCTCGCAAAATTATGCAAGGTGGTACTCCTGGTGCTATTGCAAAACGCAAATTAGTTCAAGCAAACTTAAGATTAGTTGTAAGTATTGCTAAAAAATATGTCGGTCGTGGCATGTTATTCTTAGATCTTATTCAAGAAGGTAACTTAGGTCTTATTCGTGCAGCTGAAAAATTTGACCACGAAAGAGGATTCAAATTTTCAACTTATGCAACTTGGTGGATTAGACAAGCTATTACAAGAGCTATTGCTGACCAAGCTCGTACAATTCGTATACCAGTTCACATGGTAGAGACTATTAACAAGCTTAAAAAAGTCACTCGCAGATTAGCTCAAGAGCTTTCTAGAAAACCAACCGAAGAAGAACTAGCAGTAGAAATGGGCGTTTCTATTTCTAAATTGAGAGAAATTGTTAAAATCGCTCAAGAACCTTTATCATTAGAAACTCCTATCGGTAAAGAAGAAGATTCTAGATTAGGCGATTTTATTGAAGATAAAGAAGCGGATGCTCCTATTAAGACTGTTGCATCTGAACTTTTAAGAGAAGATTTAGCAGAAGTTCTTTGTACACTTTCACCTCGAGAAAGAGATGTATTAAGATTACGCTTCGGTATGGACGATGGACGTCAAAGAACTTTAGAAGAAGTTGGACAATTATTTGGTGTTACTCGTGAACGTATTAGACAAATCGAAGCTAAAGCTCTTAGAAAATTAAGACATCCAAATAGAAGCAAACGCTTAAGAGAATATGTAGAAAATTAATAATTAATAAAAGAGTCAAGCATTTGACTCTTTTATTTTAATTTGGTATAATCGATTCAATGAGATTTTGAGGAAGTAATGATTTTACGAAACGGGAGAAAATGTAATAAGAAAAATTTTTGGTATGCGGATTTCGCATTTATGAATATTTATTTTTCGAAAAGCTGAGATTTATTCTCAGCTTTTCTTTTATATGGAAGAAAACAGGAGGAATATATGAAAATTACAAGTATTGACAACCAAAGAAGTTTTAAAGGTTTATGGGGAGAAACTATTAAAACAAATGAACAGAAATTACACGGTAATAAAATGGTATTAGCTAATTATGAAACCAGATTATATTATCCGTTTGGTGATGAATCGATTGAAGATGTAAATAAAATTATGAAGAATAATACTACTTATAAACGGATTATAGAAAATGATTCTGATATTTTATCGATTAAGCAATTAGGAACTGATATTAGTGTTAAACAACCTTTATTATTTAGTGCAAAGCAATGGTTTCAATATATCTCTAATAAATTAGCACTTGGAAGTGTTGAATGTCGTCTGATTGAAGAAAATTTGAGAAGATTACATCTAGAAAAATATATTAGAGTATAATTTTTTGAATAAGTCAAAGGAGCAGTTTTTTACAAAAACCGCCCCTTTGATTTTATATGTTTAAACTTATATAGCTGCAAGTTGTTTATAATAATCGTGAGATTGTTCAAACTTGTAAGCGATATTGAATAATTTAGATTCACTCAATTGTGGTGACATAATTTGTAGACCAATTGGCATACCATCTTTGTCAAAACCTGCAGGAATACTCATTGCAGGAATGCCTGCTAAGTTTGCAGTAATAGTTCCAATATCTGTTAAATACATAGCTAGTGGGTCATCAACTTTTGAGCCAATATCAAATGCTGTATTTGGACAAGTTGGACAAATTAATGCATCAACTTGTGCGAAAGCTTTTAAGAAGTCTTCTGTTACAACTCTTCTCATTTGTTGAGCTTTTTTGTAATAAGCATCATAATAACCAGAACTCAAAGCGTAAGTCCCTAGCATTATTCTTCTTTTAACTTCAGGCCCAAAACCTTCAGCTCTTGATTTACAATACATTTCTAGAAGATTTTCAGCACTGTCGGTTCTGTGACCATATCTAACACCGTCAAATCTAGCTAAGTTTGAACTACATTCTGCTGTTGCAAGAATATAATAAATACCAATTGAATGTTTTAAATTTGGTAATGAAATTTCAACGATTTCAGCACCTAGGGCTTTATAGGTATCAATAGCGCCTTGTAAAGCTTTTTGTACATCAGGAGCAAGACCTTCTGACATAAGTTCTTTTACAACACCTATCTTCATACCTTTGATGTCATTATTTAAATTTGCGCGATAATTTTCAACAGGCAGATTTAAAGATGTAGAATCATGTTTATCATATCCAGAAATAACTTCTAATAGAGCCGCTGAATCTTCAACTGTTCTAGAAAAAGGTCCAATTTGGTCAAGGGATGACGCAAAAGCAATAAGCCCATACCTAGAAACTCTACCGTAAGTAGGTTTCATGCCAACAATACCGCAGAAGCTAGCTGGAAGACGAATACTTCCGCCAGTATCAGACCCTAGAGCTAAAGCAGATTCGCAAGATGCAACAGCAGCTGCTGAACCTCCTGAAGACCCACCTGGAACTTTATTTAAATTCCATGGGTTGTGTACTTTTTTGAATGCAGAGTTTTCATTAGATGAACCCATTGCGAATTCGTCTAAGTTAGCTTTACCCACAATTGGAACTAAGTTGTTTAAAAGTTTTTCTGTAACTGTTGCGTTATATGGTGATACAAAGTTTTCTAAAATTTTGCTTGAAGCAGTTGTTTTAGAACCAATTAAATTCATATTATCTTTAAGTGCAAGAGGTACGCCAGCTAATAAAGGTAATTCTTCTCCTTTTGAAACTTTTTCATCAACTTTTTTAGCTGTATCTAATGCGATGTCATTTGTTAGTGAATTAAAAGAACCTAACTTATCGTCAATAGAATTTATTCTATCTAAAGATGCTTGTGTAAGTTCTACTGCAGATATTTCTTTATTTTTTATCGCATTAAATTGTTCCATTGCGCTCTTTTTTAGTATTTCTTGCATATCTTCTCCTTAATTTCCATTGAAAATATTATAACACAAATGAAATTATTTAATTTATTTTAGATTTAATAAAACAAATTTTAGTTAAAAGCATGACAAATAGGAAAATTTCATTAATTAATACTCATACAAATGAATGATTTTTTCTCAAAATACTTAAGAAATTGCTATTATTAACCGCTTAAATTTAAGGAAGGACGGTATAATTTGTTTAATACAATGAACACAGTACGCCCAAGACCTTATCCACAAAGAGGCACAGGCAATTATAATGCAGGAAATGAAGGGCTAGATAAAGATGGTCGTAATTCTAATGGCCAGCAGCACCAACAAAATCCACAACAGACAATTGCTCGTGGACGTGTAGAGGATGTTCAGCAAGTTTCAAATCAGCCACGTCAAGCAATCAATATGCCTGCTAATAATCCTTATCCACAAAGACAGAATTATCAGGCACAAACACCTCCTTCAATGAGAGCAAGCTATCCTGTGCATCAGGCAACACCTATGCAATATCAATCAATTCAGGGTGGCTATCAACCAATTCAACAAAGTCCAGCACAAGTTCAGCCGTTGGGTGTAACAAATGCAAGGAATAATAAAGTTAATATTGCTCAGATACTTAAAGATTTTCGAAACACAATCAAAGCTATAGCAACACCTGCTGAGATAGAAGAAAATGTTAACAGATATTTGCAAATTGTAGAAGATCAAGTTAGAAATCCTAATCCTCAGGTTAATCTTGTGCAAAGTAATTTAAAAATTGCAGCGTCTCTTTTGGATAAATATATTTCAGAAACTTTGAATAAAGAGTCTAAAGTTGTTCAAAACTGGCTAGATGCTTTATTTTTGCAAAAAATTAATTATCAGTTTAACTCTGAAGAAGTAAATCCAAATTTCTTGGTGAAATTTCCTGATCAGAGTCCTAAAACAACAGAAGAGAAACAAGTAAAAGTAGAGGACGCTTCTCAAGAAGTAAATAGTAATGAAAATTTACAAGAAAGTATAGTAGAGGATTCTAATGTTATTGAAGTGGAGGAATATATTCCACAAAATTTAGAAGAAGAATTTTCTGAAGCTGAAAAAATAATTTCACATAAACCAAATATTACTATTATTCCTCAAGATACCAGATTGAAATCTTTATTCGTTGAGGCTAAAAAACAAGCGTTTTCTAATAATCCTCAAAAAGCAATGGCTATATTTAAGGAAGCATTTAATCGTGCCGGTGAGTTAAAAGATACAGAAACTCAGTCAAGAATTTGTTTAGAAATTGGTAAAATATATGATGATAATGATTTTGTTGTACAAGCTTTAAATAGCTATAATAAATCACTACAATATACAACTGACACTAATGTTAAATCTAGAGCTCATTATTCAATGGCTCAAATCTATGACGATGTTAATCAAGTTGAACCGGCACTAGATCATTATTTAACATCTATTTCTTATGCTGGTAAATCCGATGATTTGATTGGACAATCAGATTCTTTAACTCGTGTTGCAAATATCTTTACAGATAAATATAATGAAGAAGCTTTTGAATATTATGATGTAGCTCGTAAGCTTGTTGAACAAACTGCTGATAGTAATATGAAAGGTTATGTTCTTTCTAATACAGCAGACGCCTGTGTTCAATTCCGTAAAAATGACAAAGCTTTAAAGTATTACGCCGAAGCAGTGAAAAATTATGAAAAAACTAGCGCTGTAGAAGAAATTGCGTTGAATTATAAATCCGCTGCTGAATTAATGATTCAATTTAATAGCCCTAATAAAGCAAAATCATTGCTTAAAAAGGCTATGGTTAATGCAGTAAAAACTAAAAATGAAGATTTGATTGCAGAAATTAATATGCTTCTTGCAAGTGTTGCCTAAATTAACCCTGCTTTTCAACAAAACCAATTTTTATATGTTTATATTTGATGTATAATATTGTAAAACTGGAGTTTATTATGTTTAGAGATTTTAATGAAATAGTTTGTCTTGGGATGGGCGGATCTTACTCAGAAATCGCTAAGGACAAACTTTTTAAAGCATACGATTTATATTTGTATCAACGCTCATTGAATTCTATAAAAGATTGTATTGAATATGTTGATGAATATTCAAATGCTATAGCGATTTTGCCTGTAGAAACATCGTATAAAGGTATTATCAGAGAAACAATGGATAACTTGGTTATGACAAAGAACCAAAATGTTCAAATTTTAGCCGAGACAATTATTCCAGTTAATGATTGTATTTTATCTAAAACTACAGAATTCTATAGTATTATGGGACTTATTGCTAACCCAAATGCTTTAGCTAAATGTAAAAAGTTTGTCAAAGATGAAATGCCTAGACAATTGAACATTGTTATGGCTGAAAGTATGGATGATTCAGCTAGATTACTAAGTAATTATAATCTTACATATTCTATTATTGGTACTGAAAAAACAGCTGAGCTATATAATCTAAACGTTTTGAAGGAACATATAGAAGACGACAAAGAAAATCATAGGCGTTTTATTGTTATAGGCGATGCAACTACAATGCCTACTGGTAGAGATAAGACAAGTATTGTATTGTATATAGATGACAAACAAGGTGCTCTGATGGATATTGTGCAAGTTTTTGTAAAATATCACATTAACATTACTCAAATAAACTCTAAAATGATGAATAATAGAATTGAAGAACAAGCTGTATTCATAGATTTCGATGGACATTTTAATGATGAAATTGTTCAAAAACTTATTACGGATTTAGCTAATTATTGTAAAAGTTATCGTTTAATAGGTTCTTATTCTAGATTTTAAAAATAAAGCTTTGTTGCATTTATAACATGTTGCAAATGCAACAAACTTATGATATTGTTTTCTCTGTGAGGATAACAAATGTCTGCAGAGATTATAAAAGAAGAATGTAAAAGTATAAATCCTTGGTTGGCTTGTTTGCCGACTATGGCTTCAGCCTTTATGTTTGTGTTGGACGAAACAATTGCCAATGTAGCTTTACCTCATATGGCAGGAAGTTTTTCTGTAAGCAGAGAAGAATCTATGTGGATTCTTACAAGCTATCTTATTGCTAGCGGTATTGCAATACCAATGGTGGATTGGTTCAGCAAAGTTATGGGACGTAAAAACTTTTTTATGTTTGCCATAATTTTATTTACTATGTCTTCTGCTTTGTGTGGTTTTGCACCAAATATGGAAACTATGATTTTTGCAAGAATATTGCAGGGTTTTGGTGGTGGTGGATTACTACCTGTCTCGCAGGCAATTTTAATGGAGAATTTTAAACCAGAAGAACGTGGTAAAGCAATGGCTGTATTTGGTTTAGTAATTGTAGTTGCTCCGATTATTGGTCCAGTTATTGGAGGTTGGATTACTGAAAATTGGTCTTGGCCGTACATTTATTTTATTAATATACCTATTGGGATTCTTGCATGGAGTCTTTCTAAGGCTTTTATTATTGATCCTCCGTATGCGCAAAAGCAAAAAGGTGTTAAGACTGATTTTGTAGGATTTTTCTTACTTACTGTATTTTTAGCGTCTTTACAAATAGTTTTAGATAAAGGAAACAATGCTGATTGGTTTAATTCAACTTGGATTTGTTGGTTATCTGTTGTAGCAGTGATTTCAGGTGCCGCCTTTTTAATTTCACAAATTAAGAACAAAAATGCACTTACTGATTTAAGTGTTTTTAAAGATAAGAATTATTTTATAGGAACAGCTGTTCAAGTTGTAATGCAAGGTGTGCTTTTAGCTTCTTTAGCAATTTTGCCACAATTTCTTCAAGCGTTGTTAGGTTACGATGCTTTGTTAAGTGGTATGTCGATGATGCCAAGAGGCTTTGGGGCGTTATGTGCAATGTTACTTTGTGCTACGATGTCCAATGTTATAGACAACAGATTATTAGTTGTTATTGGTTTGTCGATTATGGGTAGTGCTGGGTGGATGTTAGGTACTCTTAATTTGCAGATAGCTCCAGTAAATATTGCGATTCCAAATATATTGTATGGTCTAGGTTTAGGGTTGGCAATGATACCTATTATTACATTATCTATGGCTACAATTAAAAATGAGCAGATGACAAATGCTAGTGGTTTACAGAATTTATTAAAAAATATTGGAGGTGCCTTTGGTACTTCAATTGTTGCGACTTTGCTTTCTCGTGGTGCTCAAAAACATCAGTTTTTGTTGATAGAGCATTTAAATGATTTTTCCCAACCGTATGTGGAAAGACTTCAAGCAATGTCAGGAAGTTTTATGAATATGGTTGACTCTCACACTGCGACATATATGGGGCAAAATTTGATTTATGGGCAGCTAATGCAACAAGCAAATTTAATGGCTTTTATTGATGCGTTTAGAGTTTTTGCAATTGCTTGTATAATTATTATTCCTTTAATCTTTTTGATAAAAGGTATAAGCAAAGAAGATAATATTTAGAAATTTGAAGAGGCGATTCGTTTAACGAATCGCCTCTTATAACCAACTATCCTAAATCCAACTTAACCCTCAATTTCGGCTGTTTCTTGATTTTTTTCTTCTTCAAATTTTTCTGAAACATTTATCATTTCTTCTGGAGGAGTTACCTTTTTAGGTCTTCTTCTTTTTGGCTTAGGCATTTCTTCTGAAGTTTCTTCTTCTTCAGCTTCAATATTAGCTTCAACTTCTTCATCTGTTTCTTGGTTTTCCTCTTCAGATTCAGATTCTTCTTCACTTTCTTCAGAGTTTATGCTTTGAGCTGCTAAAGTAGCTTCAATTTCTTCTTCGTCTTTTGCACGAATAACTGGAATTGAAAGCATTAAAGCAACCTGATCTCCTTCTTGTTCAAAGTTAAGCTCTAGTAAATCTTTATCCATTTCTAAGTATTTAGAAAGTAAATCAACAAGTTCGCTTCTCATTTGTTCAAGAACTCTTGGTGTAAGGTTTGTTCTATCTTGCATTAAAACAAGTCTTAAACGGTTGGCTGCAACAGCTTTAGAAGCTTCGCCTATAACAGGCTCTTCGGTTTGTCTAAAAAATTTAGCAACCGTGTTATAAATATCAGTGAAAATACTCATCTTACACCTTCACTTTCAATTTTGCGAACACATTTTTAATTTTAGCAACAAAACCTTTTGGTTCATCTAAGTCTAAGAAAGGAACTTCTTCTCCCAAGATTCTTTGAGCAACATTTCTGTATGCTTTACCTGCTAAGGCTTCTTCGTTGTTAACTATTGGATCACCTTTGTTCGTAGATGTAATAATTCCAGTATCTTCTGGGATTATTCCCACAAGAGGTATTTCAAGAATTTCTGCAACGTCATCGACGCTCATCATTTCATTTGTTTTAATTAAGCTTGGACGAACTCTATTTAAAAGGAGCTTAACGCTAGTAATTTCTTCTTTTGGTCCAAGTAAGCCGATGATTCTATCAGCGTCACGAATAGCAGACATTTCTGGAGTTGTAACAACAATAGCTTCGCTAGCACCTGCAACTGCGTTTTGGAAACCTTGTTCAATTCCAGCAGGGCAATCAACCAATACGAAATCGTTTTTTTCTTTTAATTGATCACAAATTTCTTTAAGTTGTTCTGCGTTCACAGCAGATTTGTCTCTTGTTTGAGCAGCTGCTAAAAGTTGTAAGTTAGGATTTTTCTTATCCTTAACAAGGGCTTGTTTTAGCTTGCAACGTTCTTCAATTACGTCAACAATTGTGTATACAATGCGGTTTTCAAGACCTAATAATAAATCTAAGTTTCTTAATCCCAAGTCTGTGTCAATAAGAACAACTTTATAGCCTTCTTTAGCAAGTGCAGTACCAATGTTAGCACTTGTTGTTGTTTTACCTACACCACCTTTACCGGATGTGATTACTATTACTCGACCAGTCATTAATCTCTCCTTAACTTTTTATAAATAACTATTTTTCCTTCTTCAATTTGAGCCTCTTCTGGAGTGAACTCATTTGTTTTTTGTACATAAGGAACGTTTAGCGTATCATTCCTTCTTGCGTATAAACCTGCTATTCTTAATTGAATTGCATTAAGTTTTAATGCTCTTACTTTTGCAGAGATATTTCCTTTTGCACCGGCATGCGCTATACCACCAAGGATACCCCAAACAGTAATATCCCCATCAGCAATAATTTCACTACCAGGGTGTGCATCTCCTACGATAAAGATATTTCCTTCATATGTCACAGTTTGACCAGAACGTAATGTTTGATTCAAATATAGTGTAGGCAGAGTTTTTGTATCTGTTGAGTTTTCTTCTGCGCCTTCAGGTAAAACCTCTCCTGTATCCAAGAGGATATATTTGCTAATTTCTTCGTTTGTAATAAGTCCTTCGCTAGCAGCTAGGCTTTCAAAATCTGTTTCAAAATGTTCAGAAGGAATTACTTCTGATAATTCTTCGGTAGATTCTTCGGTAAAGGTATCTACTATACCTTCAAGTGTGCTGATAGATTCTTGAGCTTGGTTTTCATTATTTTCTAATTCTTTCTCTATAGTATTTTCTGAAATTTCTTCTTTTACTATAACAGGCTCATTTTCTACTTCAGTTTCTTTAGCAGTGTAAGAGTTTACATCTACATTTGATTCTAGTTTTGAAACTAGAATTCCTAAGCTTACAGCAGAAGCTTCTGTTTGTTCTGAAGCTGTGTCAATAAAAGCTATTTGAGCGTCCATTGACTCAATAAGAGCTTTAATACTAAGTAACTGAGATTGTTTCAAATCTAGGTTGCCTAGTTTTAAACAAATATTTTTTTCTTTAACATCAGGATGTTCCATTACAGAACTAAGTTCAAATACTAATTGTGTTGTGTTTTTAGTATTACTTAAATCTATAATGAATCCGTTTTCTACAAAACCTTTTTCCATTTAAAAATACCCAATATAAACTACCACATGCATGAGAATATCCCAAAGATTTTAGTAATTCAATAAAATGTAACGTAGTGTAAAAAGTAAGTAATATAAAGTTGATGCGAGTTTGATAATTTTTATCGTGCAAAATTTTTGAATAATACAATAGTTTACTCTTTTGTAGAATAAAAATTTAGAAAAAAGCTTTTATATTACATTTAAAAGGAGAAAACTATGTCAGAAAAACGTTTTTTAAATTTTATTTGTATTGAAGGGCTATTACTATTAGTTCTGGGGTTATGTGTATTAATTTTACCCAAGCTTACTTCTGTAACTTTTGGAGTAATGTTAAGTTCAGCTTTTATTGTTTATAGTTTTTATAAAATAGTGACTTCGCTAATGAATAAACAATTTTTTTCTAGTATTTTGTGGTATATCACCATGGGAATTTATATTCTCTCTATAGGTATATTGCTGCTTTTTGTTCCCAAAATTAGCTTATTATGGTTGATAGCCTTAATCGGTGTATATTTTGTTTTGGAAAGTATTTCTATGACAGCTTTTTTTGCAAAACTTCGTGCAATGTTTAATTATACTGGGTGTAAAGGGTTAACAGCCGCAATTCTGTTTTTAATAGGGTTGACAATCATAGTAGGGCTACCGTTAATGTCTTTTTGGGTTGTTGCTATCTTGTGTGGAATTGCATTTGTAATAAAAGGAATGACTAAAATATCATTAGCTCTTGTAAATAAAAATAATTATACTGTTTAAGCTAAAAAAAAGGACTTAGATTTTAATCTAAGTCCTTTTTTTATAAAATTTAATCTTAAGCTAAAGCTTTGGATTTTTCTAAACATTCAATTAAAGTTGATGCTACTGTTTTTTGCTCTTCTAAAGTTAATTCTGGGAACATTGGAAGAGAAATAACAAGTTCTGTATTCTTTTCAGTAACAGGTAACATTCCTTTAGTAAATCCAAGATGTGAATGAACTTTTTGTAAGTGTAAAGGTACTGGATAGTAAAGCATTGCTCCAATTCCTGATTCTTGTAACATTTTGTGGATATTATCTCTGTTAGGAATTTTAAGAGTGTATTGGTGATAAACACAATAGGTATCGCTTAACTCTGATGGAGTGATAATATCTTCATGACCAGCAAATAGTTCATTATATGTTTTAGCGTGGTCACGTCTAGCAGAGTTCCATTCGTCAATATAATTTAATTTAACTCTTAAGATAGCTGCTTGGATTTCGTCAAGACGAGAATTTACACCAATTTCATCGTGGTAATATCTAACAGCACCACCGTGGTTTCTTAATGCGATAATTCTATTTTTAAGATTTTCAGAATTAACAGAAATTAAGCCACCATCGCCCATGCCACCTAAGTTTTTAGTTGGATAGAAGCTGAAACATCCGATATCACCAAATGTACCAACCATTTGACCTTTATACTTAGCACCAATAGCTTGACAGCAGTCTTCAATTACATATAAATTGTGACGTTTAGCAATATCCATAATGGCATCCATATCGCATGGTTGACCGTATAAATGAACTGGAATAATTGCTTTTGTTCTAGGAGTGATTGCAGCTTCAATTTTTGCTGGATCAATATTGAATGTATCTGGGTCAATATCAGCAAATACTGGATGGGCACCAACAATACCGATAGCTTCAGTTGTAGCTACGAAAGTGAAAGCTGTTGTAATTACTTCATCTCCAGCACCTATATCTAAAGCCCTTAATGCTAAGTGTAAAGCATCAGTTCCAGAGTTAAGTGTAACTGTATAGTTGCAGCCAATATATTTAGCTAATTCTGATTCTAAAGCTTTGCAGTTTGGTCCAAGGATATAAGAACCAGAACGTAAAACTTCACACACTACTTTTTCTACTTCTGCACCAATTTGTGCATATTGTCTTTTTGAATCTAAAATAGGTATCATATTTTCCCTCCTATAAAAATAACCATAATTCCAATATAAATATAGTTTAACATACTTTTTGACAGCCTTTACATAATCTTTATTTAGCCTTCTCGACCATATGGTCAATAAAAGTTAAAAAATTTCAACCCAATGGTCGATGTCTCCTCTATATTATGTATATTAAACTACTAGTGTAGACTAATTGGGGTAGGGGTAAATATAACCCTAAACCTTAAATAAAAGACTTGGTAGGTAATATAAAATATTAGAGGAGAGCAGAAAGGTGCAGCTTTCGAGCTTAAACGTAACTTTACAACGTATTAATACGATTGAAAATCAAATTCAATCGCTAGCGTCTTTTGCTCAAAAACCAGATTCAGATTTCCAAAAAATACTTAATACCAAAGTTGAAAATAAAGATAAATCAACCAATGTTTCAAGAGCTGAAATAGACAATTTAATTAGCAAATATGCTGATAAAAATGGCTTAGATGAAGATTTTGTAAAAGCTGTTATTAATCAAGAATCAGGATTTAATCCTAATGCTACTTCTCATTGTGGCGCGATGGGTCTTATGCAATTAATGCCGTCCACTGCACAAGGATTAGGGGTTACAAATGCATATGATGCAGAACAAAATATTCAAGGTGGCACAAAGTATCTTAAAGGGTTGATGGACAGATTTGGCAATGATAAACAGCTTGCATTAGCTGCTTATAATGCAGGACCTAATGCTGTAAAAAAATACGGTGGAATACCACCTTATGCAGAAACTCAAAATTATGTAAAAAAAGTTTTGAGCAAGTACGACACGTATAAAGGAGCAGGCGTATGATAGTAAGAGGTTTAGAATCAGCTGCTAAGGGTATGATTGCTCTTATGGATATGAATGATAGAATTGCTAATAATTTGGCAAACGTGAACACTGTTGGTTTTAAAAAGGGTGAGTTACGTTTTAAGGATGTTATGGAATCAGCTGTTTATTCTCAAGAAGGATCTATTCTAAGAAATGATACTTCAAGATATCTGGGAACAATAAGCATGGGTTCAGAAGCTTTGAATTATGTGCATGATTTTTCACAAGGAGCTCTAGATAAGACTTCAAATCCGTATGATTTGGCTATTGAAGGTGATGGCTTCTTTAAAATTCAAGATTTAGATGGAAAGATTTCTTATACTAGAAATGGTTCTTTTTGTGTTAATTCTGATCAATATTTAGTAACTAAACAAGGAAATTATGTTTTAGACGTAAATAATCAAAGAATTAGGATGATTCCAGAAGATTTTGATCCGACTTTAATGCGTGATAAAGTGGAAATCATTATTGGTGAAAGTGGTACCATTGAGATGAATTCATATATGCAAAAATATCCAATGCAAACGATTGGTATCTTTGATTTTTCTGATAAAGAAGACTTGTTTGAGGTTGGAGATGCAAGATTTATTCCAATGAGTGAAGATAACAGAGAATTGAGAGCAGAAAAATTTAGTGTGCAACAAGGTATGCTAGAACTTTCAAACTCAAATGTAATCAAAGAAATGATTAATACAATTCAAACATCTAGAAATTATGAATCGCTTACAAAAGTCGTGAGCACAAACAACGACTTATTAAGAACAGCAGTTTCTGTTGGCAGAATAGGTCAGTAAGAAAAAATAACCAAACTTAGGAGAGGAAATAAATTATGTTAAGAGCACTAACAACAGCAGCAACAGGTATGATTGCACAACAAAATTACCTTGATGTTATTGCAAACAACGTAGCAAACGTAAACACAACTGCGTTCAAGAAATCAAGAATTGAGTTTCAAGATTTACTTTCTCAAGCGGCAAGAACTCCAGGAGCATTGATGAACCAAGGTACTTATCAACCTGTTGGTATTGAAATTGGGCTAGGGGTTAAGACTGCAGCTACAACTCGTGTATTTACTCAAGGTGTAGCAATTTCAACTGGACGTCAATTAGACATTGAAATTGAAGGACAAGGTTTCTTGCAAGTTATGAAAGAGGATGGTTCACTTGCTTATACTCGTGATGGTTGTCTTCAAGTAGATTCGCTTGGTCAATTATGTACAAATGATGGTTTATTAATTCAACCATCAGTATCAATTCCTCGTGATGCTACAGAAATAACAATTACTCAAGACGGTAACATTTCTGTAACTTTACCAGGTCAAACTCAACAATCAATTGTCGGTTCTTTACAATTAGTTAAGTTTCAGAACCCATCAGGTTTGTTATCAATTGGACATAACTTGTACAAAGAAACCCAAGCATCTGGTAATCCAGTACAAGATACACCAGGACAAAACGGTTTAGGTCTAATTCAACAAGGTATGTTAGAGGGTGCAAACGTACAAATTGTAGATGAACTTGTTGGTCTAATTAAAGCAGAAAGAGCTTTTGAGTCAAACTCTAAATTGATTAATTCTTCAAGCAATATCTTGCAGTTAACTAACAATATGTCTTAGGGGTAAATAAATTGAAGAAAATTTTAATTACAGCATTAATAATTATGATAGCAGGTATGAGTGTTCAGGCTCAAACTGTTAGTTCTGCTGAAATTAAAACTCAAATTGCAAAGCAGCTTGAAGCTATTTACAAAAAGAATTTAAAAGCAGACGTTGAAGTTAAAATCAATGCAACACCATTTGCAGAACTTCAGCTACCAGATGGAGAGGTTACATACAAGATTGTTCAAGGTGCGGATAAGATTGTCCCTAGAGATATCAAAAGAGTTGATATTTATGTAAATAACGCTTTTGTGAGAACTCTTAATCTTCCTGCACAAACAAGTGTTTATAAAGAAGTCTTAGTTGCTGCAGACTTTATAAATAGAGAACAAGCAATCACTAGAGAAATTACTTTAATAAAAAAAATAGATGTTTCTCAAAAAGTTGATTATGTTTTATCAGAAAAAATGTTAAACAAAGAAATGTCAGCAAAAAAAGCTTTTCAAAAAGGAGAAATTATCGACAAAAGGTTTGTAAAAATGAAACCTGATGTTGCAAGAAATGGAGAAGTACGAATTTTCTTTGTGTCAAACGGTGCTGTGATGATAACAATTGATGGAACTGCAATGGCTGATGGAATGACTGGCGATTACATAAATGTAGAAAATAAAAACTACAAAAAAGTTTATACAGGAAAAGTAATCGGAGAAAACAGAGTTTTAGTAAATATTTAACAAGTCGTGATTAGTAAATCGTGAATTGTGAATGGTAGGTATATATGAAAAAAATATTAGCAAGTATATTAACATTAATAATGGTATCAGGAATGATTACAGCTAATGCTATTGAAGCAAAAGTAAGAATTATGGACCTTACTCATATTAAAGGGGTTCGTGAAAACCAACTAGTGGGCTATGGTATAGTAGTTGGCTTACCTGGGACTGGTGATAACTCTCGTTCAACTCAGATTACTAACAAAATGTTATTAAGAAACTTAGGTACTGTAATTGAGCAAGAAAACTATATTCAAAAAGGCGCTTCTGCTGCGGTTATTGTTACGGCAACAGTTCCCCCGTTTTCAAAAAATGGTGATAAGATTGACGTAACTGTATCAGCTATAGCCGATGCTAAAAGTTTAGAAGGTGGTGTTCTTGTTCAAACAATTCTTAAAGCACCAAATGGCGAAGCTGTAGCTGTTGCTCAAGGACCTTTATCTGTTGGTGGTATTAATAAAATCGCAGGCGGATCTTCTGCTAGAACAGCAATAACAACTTCAGGAAGAATTCCTGGTGGTGCAATAATTGAACGTGATATTTATACTGAAATAGGCGATGAGTCTTCAATTACTCTTTGTTTAGACAAGTCTGATTATACTTTAGTTTCAAGAATTGCTAACACAGTTTCAAAACTTGCACCGGCTCAAGCAATTGACGGTAGTTCTGTAAGAGTAGAAATCCCACAAAGATTTATAAATGATAGAGTAACTTTTATTTCACTTCTTGAAAATTTAGAAGTTGCTCCTACTTTAGAAAAAGCAAAAGTAGTAGTTAATGAAAGAACAGGTACAGTTGTGATTGGTGCTGATGTTAAATTGCTTCCTGCAGCAGTAGCTCATGGAAATATTACAGTAACAGTTTCTACAACTAATGAAGTTTCTCAACCGAATAGTTTTGCAAATGGTGCAACAGTTGGTTTTGAGAATGCTGATATTGAGATTAGTAAGGCACCTGGTAGTTTGGTTGAAATGCCTGCTAATAGTAACTTGAATGATTTAATTAGGGCATTAAATTCAATTGGAGTTGCTCCTGTTGATTTGATTTCAATTCTTCAAGCATTGAAAAAATCAGGTAGCTTACAAGCTGAGTTGATAATAATTTAAGGTAGGGATAAAAGGAGAGAAAAGGTGGATTTTTCAACACCAAGTTTAGACTTAATAAAACATGATTTAAAAAATGCTCAGGTTGTAAACTCTGATCAGGTTTTATATAACCGAATAAAAGAATCAGGGGATTCCAAGGCTCAGTTAAAAAAAGCTGCAGAAGAATTTGAAGCAATTTTTATAACTAAAATGCTTAATGAAATGGATAAGACAGTTGATAGAGAGAATAGCTTATTTGGAAAAGAATCACAGTATGTAGATACTTTTAAATCAATTGTTTATCAACAACTTGGTCACGATATGGCAAGTAATCCTCGCTCAAGCATAGGAATGGCTCAACAAATTTATAGACAAATGGAAAAGTATGTAAATTAAAAAAAGGAATAAAATAGACATGTTATCATCAGTAGGACAAAATAATAGCGTACAAACATTTTCAGCGGTAAATGCATTAAGAAATTCTGCAAACCAATTAAATAAATCTGCAGAAAAAGCTTCAGCAGATATTATTGAGGAAACTCCAAATGCGACAAGAGTTGCCCCAAAAGGTTTATTAGAGCGAGTTGATGTTTCTGATATCAGAAAATGTGCAGAATATGTTGGTGAATTCAATATTACTGATGAAGATATTAAATATGGGCTTATGTATGGTAGAAGCGTTATTGCAGAATACCTATGTTAATTAAAATTTTGGGGAAGAAGTTATGAAAAAACTAATAGTATCAACTTTAATATTAATGACAATGCTCGTAGTACCTGCAGTACAAGCAGAATCTTTATTTACTTTAGGTGCACAACAACAATACCAGGGAGTACCAAGATCTCTTTTTGGTGGTGTACAAGCACGTCAGATTGGAGATTTAATTTCGATTGTAATGAGTGAAAATATTTCGTTAAATGATAACTTAACTTATTCATCTGAAAAATCTTCAACAACTGTTGATACTTTTACTACATTTTTAAACAAGTGGTTTGGGCTATCTTTAAAAGATTCAAATGGTTTTGGTGGCTCAAATGAAGTCTCAAATTCTGCAGTTGGTTCAAGAGCTATGCAATTGGGTGATAGAATTGCATGTCAGGTTGTTCAACAACTTCCTAACGGAAACCTAACCGTTCAAGGTAAAAAGACCATTGTTAATGGTAATGAAAGAATGGATTTTATTGTAACAGGTGTTGTTGATCCAAGGTGGTTAAATGTCAATGGTGAAATCTATTCATATAACGTTTCTAATTTACAATTTGCGTTGTCTGGTAGAGGCAATATTTCTAGAAATCAGAATGAAGGTATATTCAACAGATTTATTAAGTATCTGTTCTAATAAAAGGTTAAATAATGTATACACAAAAATTTAAAAAATTAATAACTTTGATAGATAAAGAACTTGAAGCATATTCAGAGCTTGAAAACTTATTTGAACAAAAAAGAGATTTACTCAAGCAAGCTAAATCTGATGACCTTGGAGTTATAGATAACAAAATTTTGGCCCTAAATGATTCAATTGTTAAGCTGAACAATGCTAGAAAGAGTGCTTCGATTGAGCTCTTAGGTAAAGATGGCTCAATGTCAGATTTTATCAGCTTTGCAGAGGTAAATCAACCTGACCAAAAAGAGGCTCTTTTGTTAAGAAAAGTAAATATTTGTAACAAAATTGACCGTTTAGTGTTACTTAACTCACAAAATGTGGAACTAATAAAACATGGCATTACGATAACTAACAAGATGTTGGAAACAATCGTAAATGCGTTTGCTCCACAAGGAAGTATCTACAATGGTGCAGGCAAAACTACAGAAACACATGATTTAGACATGTGGACAATTAATGAACAGATTTAAGAGGTAACAATATGGTTAGCTTATTTAACGCATTAAATATTTCATCAAACGCGCTGACAGTAAATGAGTCAGCTATTAGCGTTGTTTCTCATAACGTTGCAAACATGAATACTGAGGGTTATTCAAAACAACGAGTTAACCTTGCAACAAGAAATATTGCTGGTGCAATCGGTGATAATGTAACAGCTCAAATCCGTGCTAATGGCGGGGTAATGATTGCTAGTGTTACTAGACATAATGATGCGTATTTAAATAATTATTATAGAGATCAGCTTTCTATTCTTAAAGAATATGAAGAAAAACTTGGTAATATTGGGGATTTAGCTAATATTTTTGATGATTTAGAAGGTGAAGGTATTAGTGACGCAATTGAAAGTTTTTATAAAGCTGTTAATAACTTAAATGAATATCCTGCTAGTTCAACAGCAAGAGTTAATTTTATTGAAAGTGCTAAAACTTTAACAGCAACTTTAAATGCTAAAAGCATGCAGTTGGATGAGTTAAATGCAAAGGCTCTAGGTGATGGGGTTAGTAGAGAAGCTCTAGAAAATTCTAAAATTTATAATCAGTTTGAAGTTTTTAACAGCAAACTAGAAGAACTTGCTGAATGTAATAAGGCTTTAGCTGTAACTCAAACAGGTACGTTAGAAGCTAATAATCTTCTTGATAGAAGAGATATGATATTAAATGATATTGCAGAATTTGTTGATATAAATATCGAAGAAAAACCAAATGGATCGGTTGATTTATATGTTGGTGGAATTGCAATGGTCAAAGGTTCTGTTGTAACTGGTGAATTAGAGATTAAGACTGCAAGTGAATATTGTGCAGCGCAATATCCTCCAATTGATTATCCAACTGATTGGGTAACAGAGGACGGTAAGCCTCGCGAAAATGCTGTTATGAGTATTGTTAATAAATCGGGTGAGACTCCAACAGTTGTTGTTTCTGACGCTAATTCTATCATTAATAGTGGTGCTTTAGGTGGTATGTTACACTCTGCAGATTTAGATGCTGAGGGTATAAATGTTGGTGTTGCACAAGATAAACTTAACCAAATTACTCAAGCTTTAGCAGATTTATTTAATACATTGAATACAAGAGATGGTGCTTATCATATTGATCCAGATAATACATCAGTTTTAAGTGATAAAAATAAGGTAAATATCTTTAATGTGGATGCAGATGGTAAGACAACTGCTGGAACAATTTCTGTAAATGAAGAATTGTTAACAGAAGATGGATGTTGGTTACTTGCGTGTGCTTATTATGAAAATCCTAATGGAGACCCTGTTCCACCTAATTTCGATGAAAAAGCTGTAGGTAACGCACAAAATGTCGTGGAAATGTTAGGTACAAGAAATCTAAAATTAGATGGAAAAGATGGAAGACCTGATTTAGGTGGAATGACTTTAGAAGATGCTTATACTAGCTTACTTGGTAAAATTGCTGCTAGTGGTAGCAATGGAGAAGCTCTAGTTGATACTCAACAAAATGTTGTTGATTCTATTTATAATCAAATACATAGTAATAATAGTGTTGATTTGAACGAAGAGCTAGTTGACTTAGTTAAATATCAGACCGCTTATTCAGCAGCTGCGCAAGTTTTCAATACTTGTAATAATTGTTTGGATACATTAATGGCTTTAGGAGGTTAATAAATGGTATCAAGAGTTACATCATCATCAAGATATGCACAATTAATTGCTGATATGCAAATGAATCAGCTTAATTATGATAGACTTACAGCTCAGTTAACTTCTGGTCATAAAATTATGAAAATAACTGATGATCCTGTTGCATCTGTAAATATTTTGAATACTAACAAGCAATTGGGTCAAATTGAAACTTTTGAACAAAATGTTGGAATGGCTTCTGCAGAGTTGAGCGCTTTAGATGACTTATTAGATTTAGCTAATGGTTATCTTTCACAAGCTTGGGATAAAGCTGTGCAAGCTAACAACCAAACCTATGGCGTTGATTCTTTAAAAGCCATAAAAGTTGAGATTGATGAAATTACTAAAACAATGGTAGACTTAGCTAATACTCAATACAATGATAATTATATTTTTTCTGGTGCTAATACAAAAACCCAAACCTATACAATGGATGAAGAAGGTAATGTGATTTATAACGGCACACCAAAAGATAACCCTGAATATGCACGTAAAACTGAGGTTGCAGATGGTGTTTTTGAAACCATAAATACAACTGGTGATAAAGTATTTGGGTATTTTAAGGAAGCGGTTGAACCCGGTAATGGCGTTTATACAGACCCTTCAACTAATAAAAGAGTTATTAAAACAACAGAAACAGATCCTAATACAGGTGTAGTTACGGATGTTTATAAATATGAGGATGGCTCTGAATATACTGGTGCTGAAGCTGATTTAGTAGATGGTGCAGCAGAAGAAGCTTTTGGTGTTATGGGAGCTTTAAGAAAGCTAAGTAATTCACTAGAAAAAGTTATTAATGGAGATACTGAAGCTGGTTATGAAGAAATGAAATCAACATTAACTATGTTTTCTGATTCTTTAAACCAAATTACTACAGAGCAAACTAAATTTGGCGGAGTAGCAAATCGTTTAGATATGACAACTTCGACATTAGAAACTAATAATGAGAACTTGTTATCATATCTTTCAGAAATTAATGACATTGATTATGCAGAAGCTATCACCCAGTGGATGAATGCTCAATATGCATATCAAGCTAGTTTACAAGTAAGCTCAGCTAGTATGAATTTAAGTTTGTTAAATTATATGCAATAAAGTTTTTAAGCTCTTCACGGAAGAGGAGCTTAAAAATCTTTAAAAAGTTTAGTCTACAAAATTTTATATACTTACCATTTTTAGGGACATGTGAATGTCCTTTTTTCTTTTTTTGAACAATTTTTATAACAAAATCGTTTCAATATTGGAAATGAGGTTGTTTGATGAAAAGATTTTGTTTATTTGCTTTTTTGTTTTTAATGTTATTGGTTCCAAATAGCGCTAATGCGCGATGCCACGGACATTATCATTACTATTCTTCTCCGGCCTATGTTGTGAGAAGTGATTATTTTGAAAATGAACAAAGTTTTAATGACTGTGAATCACATTATTTATTAACTCGAACAACAGTTAATTTTTATTCTAATGGGATGCGTAGGACGTATTATTCTTATAATGTTTATAATAATGATGGAACACTTCTGTTAGCGGATTGTTCTGATGTTCAACATATAATTCAGAATAAGCAACATTATTTCTTGTTCCGAAAAAATGGTAAGTATTTTATCGCTAATTCTAAAGGTGATGTTTTTGCAAAAAGAAATTATACAAGAATGTCTATAATTTCAAAAAATAAAATTTTAGTGCGTGTTGATAAAAAGTATGGAATTATTGATTTACAAGAAAATGTTATTGTTCCTATTAAATATAAATCTTTTGAAAATATTGGTGAAAACTTGTATTTAACAAAATTAAACGGCTATTATGGATTAATGAATTCACAAGGTGAAATTTTATTAAAAAACGAGTACGAAAAAATAAAACCGCTTTATGATACTTTTGTTACTAAAAAATACGGTAAATATGGATTGGTAGATATAAACGGTAATTTAATATTACCTGCTGAAAACGATAAAATTAAAAAACTCGCGGAGTATATTGTAGTTGAAAAAGATAATTTGTATAAAATCTTTTCTTCATTAGGAGATTTATTGAGTGATAAAGAGTATAAAAAGATTAGACTTGAAAGAAATACTCTTGAAGGTAAAGTTAAAGGTGGAAAATTTGAGCCAATTATCTTTTTCTAGTATAAGAAAAGAAGCTTTACAAATAAAAAAGACCCACTTACGTGGATCATTTTTATTAGCGGAAGACGAGACTCGAACTCGCGACAGTCTGCTTGGAAGGCAGATACTCTACCAACTGAGCTACTTCCGCTCATTTGTTTGATAAAATAATTCTATATCAAACATTTTCTTTTTTCAAGAGATTTTTTTAATCTTTGTCTGCTGGCATTGTATGAGCGTATAGTCTTAAGCTTAAAGCAGATAATAAGACAGTTTTATCTTTAGAGTATGGTTTTACTGTTAAATTATTTATTTTTATATGATATGGATATTGATAAATATCTTGTATTAATTTACCTAAATTTACATAATTTGAAACTAATTCTAAATTTATATCACATACAAAATAAACGTCTTTTCCAAATTCAACAAAAGAATCATCTGCTGGATTGTAAACATAGCTAAGAGATTTGATTTTTACTGAATTTGCATGTACCATTTCAATCAAGTCGTTATAAAGTGTGAAGAATAAAGAATCCTGACCTAAATCCGATTCCAAAGGTGAATAAATCTTTTTTTGTGAACTTAATATTGAATCTTGAATCTTTTTTATTTTATTTTTTACAATTTTTAAGTCATTTTGTTTCTTTTTTAATAAATTTTCTTGAGTTGTTATTTTATTATTTAATTCTGATAAATTACTGATTTGGGGAGAAATAATTCTATAAGCTATCATAGTTACAACAATAGCCGTAACTGCAAAAATCATTATTCCATAATATTTTCTGTATTTATCCATTTACTGTTCCTTTTTATATTAATTTTTTGGTAAAGCTTTTGGTGGTTTAGTTGTCTTTTTTGTAGTTTTAGATACTTTTGAATCACCTTGAACATCTTTTTTTTCTACTTTTTTTTCTTCTTTTTCGTCAGAAATCTTAAATTCATAGAAATCAGCATTCATTGACGACAATACTGAATCTGTATCAAAATCTGCTTCTGAATTTATTTTAGCGACTCCATTTCTTGTTGCTAAACCTAATTTTTGTAGTTTTAAAGAAGATTTTACGTCATAATCTTTTACATTTCTGAAGAAACTATATATACTTTCTAAATTATCAGCTTGGCCTTCAATAACAATATTTTCTCCAAGTCTTAATCCTGTTAACCATAATTTTTGAGGTATTTCAGTTCCTACAATAGTGTAATATGAATATATTTTTTTATTGTTAACAATTCCAATTTTGATTTCGTCTCCTTCATCGAACAGTGAAGCCGAAATGCTTTCATTGTTTTTCAAAAAAGAATTTATAGTTGAAATTTTTTGTTCTAGTTCACTAAGAATACCTTGTTTTTGTTTTATTAATCCGCTGATAGGGATAAATAATATTAAGAATATTATTAGTATGACAGCAGAATATAAAGTAGCTAGTTTTATCATATTTTCTTCGTTTAAAACAAAAATACGTTTACCTATTTTTATCTCTGGAGGTTGAAACATAGTATAAACATCGCCTAAAGTTTTGTTATATAAAGAAAAATCTGCGCTTGTGATTTGTTCAAAATCTTTTTTTATGGCAGCACCTATAACATCTGGGGATATAAATTTTGTTAAACCTTCGTGGTTTCCTTCTTGAATTGGTAAGAAAGATGTTTCAGCAAACATATTTGCATCTTGATGGATTATTTGTGCGCCGTAAGTTAATTTGTCGGCTAAAACTTTTGCACTAATAATATTAGTTTTAGAAAGTACGTATAAAAACTGCGACGGTATATTTTTCAATATTGGCATAACTGCTGATACAACTGTTGAATAGTTTTCGTCATCTCCTAAAACTTCTCCAATGCTGATTTTTTCTTCGTAAAATTCTACGTAATTTGTGCCTTGCATCATTAGAACTCGGCAACAATTATTTTCAACAAATAATAAAACCCAAGATGTTTCTGGAGTAATACCAGCTAGGCTTTCATTATATACCATAGCGTTTAATGTTGAATTTACAGATGTATCTATTCCAACAACATTGTAACCAAGCTCCCTTATTTGTAGCACCATTTCAATAAGCGCTATTTTGTGTGCTGACATATATGCATATTTAGACGTTTGCATTGTTGAGTTTGGTAATAAAGTAACTGCCAAAGCAGGTTCTGAATCTTCATAAAAAGAATTTGTTAATAGATCTTCTTCAATAACAGATTCTACTTGCTCTTTTTCCAGAGAAGCTGGATAATCGGCAATATTAAAAACTACTGATGGTATGTTTAGAACGATATTAGTTCCTTTAGGTATACCCTGCTCAAACAGTAATTCACTAAGAGTTTCTTTAAAAATGTCTAAGTCTACTAGGTTTCTGCGATTATTGTCGTAAGGTAATGATTTGCAACCATATTTTATAACCTTTTTAGTTGCAAAATCAATTTGTGCAACTTCAAGTCCTAACTCAGGTGTTATTGAAACACCGACAACCATTTTATTTTTTAAATTTAGCATGCTATATCTTCCTATCTTTTTTTATTGTACAATAAAACGTAAATTTTGTATACAGGAATAATATATGAATAATATTATAGAGAGAATTAAAAAATTAAAGAAAGAGAAAAATGCTATTATATTAGCTCATAGCTACCAAAATATTGAAGTAGACGAGGTCGCTGATTTTGTTGGAGATTCTTTATACTTAAGCCAAAAAGCCAAAGAAGCTACTGCTGATATTATAGTTTTTGCGGGGGTATATTTTATGGCTCAAACCGCAAAAATTATTTCTCCAGAGAAAAAAGTACTATTGCCTAATTTAAATGCAGGCTGTCTTATGGCTGATATGATTAATTCCCGACAAATGGAAATTTTTAAAGCTCAGTATCCAAATATTCCAGTTGTTTGTTATATAAACTCAACAGCAGAAGTTAAGGCGCAGTGTGATGTTTGTTGTACAAGTTCTAATGCAATTGAAATTGTTCGTAGTCTAAACAAGTCAAAAGTATTGTTTGTGCCGGATGCAAATTTAGGTAAATATGTTGAATCGCAATTAGATGGTGTCCAAGTAATAACCTATGATGGATGCTGCCCTGTGCATGACAATATTACAGTCGAGGATATTGTTAATGCTCGTAAAAAATATCCAGGTGCAAAAATACTTATTCATCCAGAATGTAAGCCAGAAATAAGTGCGCTAGGTGATTATATTGGTAGTACTAGTGGTATTATTGACTATGTAAAAAACAGTTTAGATAAACAATTTGTAATAGTGACAGAAAAAGGTGTTGCAGATAGGTTAACTCGAGATTATCCTGATAAGGAATTTATAATTATTTCTCAAGATATGCTTTGTGAAAGTATGAAACTCACAACACTAGAAGAAATTCTTAATTGCTTGGAAAAAGAAAACAATGAAATAACTATTGATGAAAAAACACGAGAACTTAGTGCTGGATGTATTGAAAGAATGTTAAAGGTGTCTAAATAATGGAAAACCTTATTTATGGTAAAAATGCAATAATTGAAGCTCTTGAGTCTGACTCAAGAGAGTTTAATCGTATATTAATTTCAAATACTTCAAGAGCTGATGAAAAGATTGAGAAAATAAAAGTATTAGCAAAGCTAAAAGGTATTGTTTTTCAATTTGTAGGAAAGGAAAAATTAAACCAACTAGCTCAAGAAGCTCGACACCAGGGTGTAATTGCTCAAGTATCCCCAATCAAATATCAAGACTTGGATGATTTTATTGAAAAAAATTCCGAAGATTTAACATCAGTTGTTATATTAGATGGAGTAGAGGATTCTCATAACTTAGGTGCAATTATTCGTTCATGTGTATGTGCTGGCGTTAAAGGAATAATTTTACCTTCAAGAAGAGGAGTTTTAATTAATTCTACGGTTGAAAAAACAAGTGCTGGAGCGGTTAATCATATTTCTATAATAAAAGTCAATAGCATAGTTAATGCAGTTCAAAGACTAAAAGAAAGAAACTATTGGGTAATTGCAGCAGATCATCATTCAAAAGACAATTATTATGATATTGATTATACGGATATGAATTTTGCTTTGATTATGGGAGCAGAACACGCAGGGATTTCTAAATCTTTGTTAAAACTTGCAGATTTTAATGTAAAAATTCCCATGTTAACAAATTTTAATTCTTTAAACGTTTCAAATGCAACTGCTATAATATTATTTGAAAGTGTAAAACAACAATTAACAAAAATGAATAAAAGAAGAGGAAACTAATGGTTAAGCAAAAAGAAAAATTGAATATTATGATTGACGACATTTCTGATGAGGGTGTTGATTTCCATAGTATTGAACCTCTAGAAGATTTAGATGATGAAGAGAACATTTCTATAGAAGAACCTAAAAATCAAGAAAGTTTAAATTCAGTCAATTCTGATGATTCTGTTAGAATATATCTTCAACAAATAGGAAAAATACCTCTTCTATCTTCAGAAGAAGAACTAGAAGTTGCAAAGAAAATTTATGAAACACAAAGCCAATTTGCTAGAAAAGTCCTTATTAATGCTAACTTAAGACTTGTTGTTAGTATTGCAAAAAAATATATTGGTCGAGGATTATCTTTTTTAGACTTAATTCAAGAAGGGAACATGGGGCTTATAAAAGCTACAGAAAAATTTGATTATACTAAAGGTTATAAATTTTCAACTTATGCGACTTGGTGGATTCAACAATCAATTACAAGAGCAATAGCAGATAAGGCTCGTATTATTAGGTTGCCTATACATTTAATAGAATCTATTAACAAAATAAAAAAAGCGACATTAGATTTAACAACAGAACTAGGAAGAATTCCTGTAAAACAAGAAATCGCCGATAGAATGGGAATTCCAGTTTCAAAATTAACCTCTATTATTAAATCGACGCAGTCCACTATAAGTATTGATACACCTACTGGACAAAAAGATGATGCTAATAAAATAATTGATTATATTGTGGATGAATCAACTTTAGCGCCAGACTCTTTGGTGTCACAAGAGAGCTTGTTAGATGATATTAAAGGGATGTTAGAGCAATTGAGTCAAAAAGAAAGAGACGTTCTTATTATGAGATTTGGCTTAAATAATGATGGTCAGAAAAAAACTCTTGATGAAATAGGAACTTTCTACGGTGTTTCAAGAGAAAGAATTAGACAAATTGAAAATCGTGCAATTTCTAAGCTTAAAAAGCTTTGTAAAAATAAAAATCTTTCTTCAGGGTTAAAAAATTATTTTGGTAATTAAAAGGATTTACTTAAAGTGTCAAAATTAAATGATATTAATGAATTAGTTGGGAATAAAGAGTTTAAAGAGGCTAAAATATTTATTGAAGAAGCTCTCAAAGAATCACCTAATGATAAAGAATTATTAAAGTTGGCAGGGCTAACCTATGTAAACCTAGAACTTTGGACATTAGCTAGGCAAACTTTTGAGAGTATTGTCAAATTTGATGCAGAAGACGCTACTTCTTGGTTTTATTTGGCAAATTCTTATGAAAGGTTAGGAGACTTTATTAGTGCAAAAAACGCATATATTAAAGTTATAGATTTCAGACCAGAATACTATGAAGCCTATAAGAATTTATGTGTTATATTGCTTAAATCAAGGAATCCATTAGAAGCTGTTGAATATGCTGAAAGAGCTTCTAAATTAAAACCGAGAGATTATATTTATCCTTTCATAATAGGCACTGCTTATATGAAAGAAAAAGAATTTGAAAAAGCTTTAAAATATTTACAAAAAGCTTTGAAAAAGGCTCCTAAGAATTTGGGCACTTTAAATACTTTAGGAACTTGTTATATGGCTCTTCAACATATAGAAGATGCTATAGAATGTTATCAAAAAGTCATTGAACTTTATCCTAAAAACCCAATGGCTTATTTTAATTTAGGTTCTGCATTGCAAATTTTAAACAAACATGAAGAAGCATTAATTCAACTCAAAAAAGCTAATGAAATAGATGAAGAAGACGAAAGTTTTCTTAATGCTATAGCTATGTCAGAAGTGAAACTTGGAGATTATATAAATGCATTAAAACACTACAAGCAGCTTGCTTTAATGTGTCCAAGTAAATCTAATTATAAATATAATATTGTAACGTGCTTTGAAGCATTAGGACAGTATGAAGTTGCTATAAAAATGCTAGAAGAAATTGTATATATTAATCCGAAATATACAGTTCCTGCACAGAAGCTGGCAAGCTTATATTTAAAAACTAATCAGCTCACTAAGGCTAAAGAAATTTATGATAATATTCTTTTAAAACAAACTCCGACTGCTGATATTTTCCATCAGTATGCAATTTTGTCTTCAAGTCTTTGTGATACAGATACAGCAGAAAAAATGCTTAAAAAGGTTTTGTGTATAAATCCTGATATTGCTGCTGTTCACAAGGATTTAGGCATTATTTATCTTAATAAACGTCTTTTTGATTATGCAGAAGAAGAATTCAAGATTGCGTTAAATTTAGAACCGGAAAACTTTGAAATAATATTTGAATATGCTAATTATTTATATTCAATATCTAAGAATAATGAAGCTGAAAAGTTTTATAAAAAAGCTTTGAATCTCCAGCCAGATAATGTTTTAGCCCTCACTTTTATGGGATTAAATAATTTAATTTTAAACAAACTAGACGATGCTAAGACAATTATAATGAAAGCTATTCAAATTGAACCTAACCATGAGTATGTTCAATTTTGTACAGGTCGTATTTTATATGCTAAAGGTGAGTATGAAGATGCAAAAATGTATCTAATAAGGGCTGTGGAACAAAATCCAGATGTTGAAACTCAGAATACATTGGCTTTAACATATTCAAAATTGGGGGAATATAATCAAGCATTAAATATCTTTAAGAATATTTTATCTAAATCTCCGAAAAGTGTTTCTGTACTGATGGAAGTTGCCAAGTGTTATGACAACTTAGGTGAAGGTGATAATGCTCTTGAATATTTAGATAAAATTGTTGAAATTTTTCCTGATTATGAAGAAGCGCATGAATTAATACGTAAATTATCATAGTAACAAATTATATTTTTAGGTGTTTTATATTAATATGTATATTTCACCAGTTAATAATTATAATTTGCCAACTTTTAGATCTGTCAACAGGCTTGTAAGGACTGAGGACGGTCGGGTATATCAAACTTTTACGAAGTTTTTTAGAAATGATTTAAATTGGCAGGGTTTTATTGAGTTTTTGGAGAACAAATATAAGAATGTACCTAGGGTGAGTATATATAATTTAGCTTGCTCTGAAGGTGCAGAACCGTGTAGCTTAGCTGTATTATTTGCTGAAAAGGGTTTGGATAAATATAAAATTTTGGCTAGTGATATTGACAGTAAAAATATAGAAATAGCTCAAAACGGGTTTGTAGATGTTACAAATGGCGAGATGTTGCGAATTGATAAAATGACTAACAATCAAGCTATGAAATATTTTTCACCAGCTTTTTCGATAACTGGTGAAATAAAAAAAATACAACCAAAGCCTGAATTAAAAGAAAAGATAGAATATAAAGTTAGCGATATTTTAACTGAAATTAGAAAAGCTCCAAAGACAAATAGTGTATTTTTAATAAGAAATGTGTGGCCTTATTTAAATATTGATGAAAAATCTGAAATATTACGTGAACTATCAAATTTAGACAAAACTTGTTGCGTAGTTATTGGTGAAATAGATAATGCTGTTCAAATTAACAATGCGTTAGAGTTATATGGTTTTAAGAGGACTCCTATTATGAGTCTTTTTGAAAAAGAGTACTAAGCTTTTATATCTATATTTTGTCCTAATTTATTTATAATAAATGTTTTATAATAGTAATAAAATATTCCAACAGAAACTAATGTTATAAAATAAAAATTAGCTAAAGTTATTAAAAAATGAATAATTGTATTGTTAGCAAAAATTGTGGCTAATAATGATAAAATAAAATTAGTTATAAAGATCAAAATATATATAACAATAGCATTCAGGAATTTTTTAGAAAATAATCTTTTTAATGAAATAATTAAAGCTTTGAAAGGGTTTTTTGATTCAAAGAATAAAGCTGGTAGATATAACATTAAAATGAAATAGGTTAAGGATATTGTTCCAAGTATGAGCAAGTTCCAATTGCTAATTCTAATTAAATCTTCCTGAGAAAGTCCCGCAATAAAAGCCTTTAGCGTTGCAGTATTTTCAAAAGCCTTTGCAAAAGTTTCTATAGATATTCCAACGTCTCCAATTAATAATAGGCCTAGTTTACAAGATATTACTAACATTAATATTGAAATGATAAGAATATTAATTAATAGTCCTAATGAAGGTAAAATATATTCTCCAACGCCAGAGGTAAATTCTTTTATTAGAGAATTAGGTTCTTTTATATTATCAATAGTTGCAAGTTTTATCATATAGAACCAGCCAGAAGAGAATGCTGCTGTCATAAAGAAAAATAAAACTAAAGCAAAAAATAGCATATATACATTGCCACCCATCGCAGATACTGCAAGGTAGATGCTAGAAAAAAGGGAATATAATAAAAGCGGTGTTAAAAGCACTATATATTTGTTTGTTATTTTGAAAACGTTTTTCATTATTTTTCCCCTTATTCTATATTAATTTGATGAAATTGCTTCTTTTACTATTTCATCGGATATTTTTATTGCTAGATCTTTAAAGCTATTTGCTATATTTGAAGATGAATTAACTTCTGAAACAAACAGGCCTTTGTTAATTGATTCCATGATTGTGAAAAAGTTGTTTGGTATTTTCCAAAATATTTTTTCACCAAGTGCTGTTTCAATATCATAAGATGTTATTTCATCATTTTCGATATATCTATTTATAATTATTTTAACTTTGTTTTTATCATATCTTCTAGATTTGAAAAGATTTAAACAACGCTGAGCATTTCTTATTGCCGGAATATTTACAATTGAAGTGAATAAAATATAATCGGATTTATCAAGTATTTTTAAAGAATTTGCGTCAATGCTTGAAGAAACGTCGACTATTATATATGAAAATATCTTTTTTAACTTCTTAAAAAGAGAATCTATTTGTTGAGAAGTAATAGCTTCGGCATGTTCAATATAAGCTGGATCTGATAAGATATATAAATCAGTTTCTTTATATTTTTCGAAGGCATTTAATAGAACTTCTTCTTTTTTATCAATAAGATTTTTAATCACATATGCAACGTCAAAAGATGGACTAAGGTTTAAAAAAGTAGAAATATCTCCGAGTTGTAGATTTAAATCAATAAGGGCAACTTTACTTCGAGTTATTTTTGTAAGTTCTAATGCAAGGTTTGTTGCAATAGTAGTTTTGCCAATTCCTCCTTTATTAGAGTAAATGGTGATGATTCTTGAACTGTCTTGTTCTATAGAACCTTTTTTTTCGTTACATTTAATAATAGCCTGCTCTAACTTGTTTTTTAGTATTGGTTTTTGTAAAAAATCTACAATTCCCAATCTTAAAAATTTAACCATTGAATCTGTAGAATAATCAGATGCGAGTACAATTAGTTTAGAAGTGGTATTTCTAACAGCCTTTATAAAGGATAAAGTATCTTCTTTTTCATCTATGTCTATAATTACAATAGGTTCAAAATCTTTTTGTACGATCTCAGAAAGAGCCTTATTGTAGTCATCAAAAAACTCCAATTCGTTATATCCTATTTCGCTAATATAAGCTTTTAAAACCTCGGAAGAAGCATTGTTTTGTCCCAGCAAATATATTATTTGATTTTTGTTCATAAAACCTCTCTCAGGTTTTTATTTTACACTAAATTAAGGCTCTATACAATCTTTTTTATTATTTCATCTAAATCTTTTTTTGCAAAACTTAAACTGTTTATTTTAAATTCTTTTAACAAAGTCTTTATAAGGTTAGGGTTAAAAAGTGTAGATATACACTTACCTACGTAAACATTTGTATTATCAAAACTTGAGAAATAAACTATTTGCGAAATTGATTTTTTATCGCATTTTGGTATAAAAACTGTAGTGGGTAGTTTTAATTTGTGTAGGAAATTAAAAATTTTTATTATTGCGAAGTAATCAAAACAAGTATTTATAAAAATAACATTATCTTTTTCAGCTGAATAAGAAAAAGATATAAATAAGAAATCGTTAGGGGCTAGTTTGATTAATTTTTCGAAATAAGCTCTTTGTTCGAATGAATAAGAGTCAAACCCGATTAAAAAGATTTGTTTGTAGTTTTTGTTTTCTAATTTTTTCTTGATGTATTGGGTAATTTTTTTATAATTATAACCAATTAATACCGTTTCGCACTGTTTCCCAGTCTTGAAACCTTTTGCTTGATAGGCGGATTCTATTACTTCAGAGAAGTTATTATCAACAATTTTTATAATTCCTTTAGGTAAAGTTGTATAATCCGTAGTGAAGAGTCGGCCTCTATAAAAATTTTCAATATTATGTAGTGAATTTTTTGTTAAAATAATTGGGCCAGGAAATGTTGCAAAATCTAAAAGACAATTTTCAAGGCCAAAACCGAACTGTCCTCTTAGTTTTGGATATTTTAAAAATTTTGGAAAAGTGTGAGCAAGCATCATATCATCGTGTGTATATACGTCAATGTTTTCTTCTTTTAATGCTTCAAGGACATTTTCTAATTCTTTAATATTTGAACCAACAACTAAAACCGCTTTATTTGGAATTGTTGTGTACGAGACTTCATTTATATTTTGAATTCCATATCTTTCCTCCTGAGCTTCTCGTAATTTAGACATCAGGCTTATATCAAGTTTAGCAGAGTTATGGATGACTGTTTTTAAATATTCAACATCGATTTCCTCAATGTTAATTTTGCTTAAAAGTGTCAAAATTTCTTTAAAAGTAGAAGAATTTTCTTTTTTGTAATCCTGTAATTCTAATAAACTAACACTTAGGCTTTTTGTGATAATTAAAATTATATTAAACAGATCTCTTATTTCTGACGAGAGTGCTTTTTGAGATTGAGCTAAAATCTTTTCTCCGAATTTTATAGCTTTGATTATGTCAAAACTTTCGTCTAGTAGCTTTAAAACTTTTTCTTTTTCTTCTTTAATATTTGCTGTAGAGAAATTATCTAAATATTTAGGTAATATTTTTTTTAATGCTTTTATTGCAAAAAGATAGCTGTTTTCATTGTATTCTGGATTATTTATTGTTAGCACAATAGTGGTTAAGATGAAGTTTTCAGTTTGAGAGTCCAAATTTTTATCTTTAGTTTGTTTTGCAAATATGCGTAAAAATAATAAAATTACAGTTTGCAGGGCTAAAATTCTGGGGTTAATTGAGCAAATCCCACGAGAAACACAACTATTATACTGAAAGTCTTTATTTTCCTCTTGAAACATACAAGTATAATATGGGAATTTTAAGAAAAAAACATTAGTAAACTATCTTAGTGAGCGAGGCTATATTAGATTAATATTCATTTAAATTTTGGTAAATAGTTTGTTCTAAAAGATATAAAAAATCTGTTTTTATATTTGATATATTTGATAGAATATTTTCTTCATTAAAAGCCATTTCAAAATTGAGGACAAACCAATCATTTTTTGCCCATAGAAGCTGTATTGTAAAAAATCCTATGAAATCAGCATTCTCGTCGGATAACATAAAGTTAAGTTTGGTTTTTAAAAACTCAAGTCTATCTTCTTGAACTTCAGTCAAGATGTGTGAAGCGTAAAAATATTGAGCATTTTTACCATCCCAGAGTGATAATAGGGAAAAAGTCTCTCCCTCTATAAATTCTTCTAAAAAAGTTGTTTCACCTTCTAGTTCATGTATTATTGCAATTAATTCATCCATAGAATTTACAATTTTATTTTTTAGCTTGGAATCAGTTTTTATAACCAATGGGAATTCTTTGGGTGCTAATATATTTTGAGGGAAATTTATTGAATAACAACTTAGGAGTTGTTTGGCTATTAACCTAGATTTCTCTAAATTATACCATTTTTTGTTTGGAGAAATAACATTTATAAAATTTGCTTTCAGGAAGTCAACATTTCCATTTTTGATAAAATTTTTATCTGTTACTATTGCTAGATCGATTTGTAACCGCTTAATTTTTTTGACTAAATCTTCAATTGATGAATATTCGAAATCTGGTATAGCACTAGGTTCTGAATTTTTAGTAATATAAAGTTTCTCAAAAAAGTTTGAGCTTTTTATTAAATCTATTAGTCCATCTGTGCAGTTTCCAATAATTAGTATATTCATTACTAAAATAATAACATGTTTATAAAAAAAGAGCATATTTTATGCTACACTATAATATAGCTTAAGTTTTGAAAGGGATATTAAGATGCGTATTCAATTATTAAATAGTATAAATTTTAAATCATATTTGCCAAAACAGCAAGAAGGTAAAACAGATGGATGGTCTGAGTTGGAAAGATTATGTCAGAATTCACCAGAACAAAAAGCTATGTTATATCAACAATTGGAGTTATTATCTCAAAATGGGGATAATAATATTCTTGCACTGGAACACACACCACAAGATTATTCTTTTGTAAATGAATCGTTTTCTTTTAGATTGTATAAAAACGAAGAAGACTTAGAAAAGGATAGAGAGAAATTTTATTTTGTTCCTCAAAGACATTTGAATAAAGAATTGCTTATCGATTTATATGGGAATCATACTTATAAAGTTTCTTATGGGCAATTATATTCAATCAAGCAACACGAAAAAGTTCAACAGGAAAAAGCAAATATTTTATTAAAGATGTTAAGGGATATTGTTGCTATAGGGACAAAAGAACATTCGGCAATTTTTGGAAAAGCAAATTTAAATAATGTTCCAAAAGAAATTGTTTCGAAATTTAGAGTAAAAATTTAGTTCTGAACATTTTTAACTTGTTTTCGTTTTAAAAATAAGTACCACATTTTTTATAGATGTAGTAATATTAAAAGCGGAGGTTTTGTGAAACAAAATTTTTATAAAAGAGCTTTAATAATGTTTTTAGCAGCAGGTTTTTTCTCAATTTCTTCTGCTTTTGCGATAGAGGATGCTCCTAAAAAATTTAGTTTGTTCAAACGAGAAAAAAACGAAGTTAAATTAGAAAAAACAAAAAAAAATAAGCGAGAAAAGATTACTGAGATAGAACTTCCAGCAATTATTCCTTTTAAAAACGCTTCTTCAAGTCTTATCTCTATGTCATTAGAAGAGTGCGTTAATTATGCGATTGCTCATAATCCTAATTTAGCAGTTGCCGAACAACAAATTAAAGCCGCTGAATCAGGGGTTGGTCAACAAAAAGCAAGCTTTGCACCGAGATTAACAGCAAGAGTTAACTATAATCACTTAGCAAATAGTGGCTCAAGAATTGCAAACACACATACTGATTCTATTGGATTTAATGCTGGGATTTCTCAATTAATTTGGGATTTTGGAAAAACTCTTGCTAGAATTAATATGGCTAAATACGATACTGAGTCTGCTTTATATGATTTTGATTACGAAATTTTAAATGTTACTTATAATGTAAAAATGCATTATTACAACGTTTTACGTTCTCTAGCAAATCTTGATATCTATGAGCAAAATGTGAGAATTAATACTCTTAACTTTGAACGTACAAAAGCGATGTTTGATGAAGGTTTAAAATCAAAGATTGACGTTGTAAACGCTGAGGTTAACTTAGCTGATTCAAAAATACAACTTGTTGATGCTCAAAATTCTCTTGTAACAAACATTTTAAACCTTAAAAATTCTATGTATTATTCTGATGATAAGAATTTTATTGTAGAAAATACCGAAAGTTTTGGTTTTTTAAAAGCTGATTATAAAAAGAAAATGCAATCTATTGATGAGATTAAACCGTCTGGGTTTAATTTGAAAAAGAATGAAGATGGACTAATCATGCTTACTTCAGGTATTGAACATAATGATATTATTCAAGACTACGAGCTGACCCCGTTAAAATTGACTCGTCAAGAAGCGGTTGATAAGGCCTTAGAAAATAGACCTGATTTAAAATCAAATAGGATGCTAGCTAAAGTTCAAGAGGAGTCTTTAAAAGCAATAAAGAGATCATATGCACCCGATTTAACTGCAGATTTGACCTGGGGATATACAAAGAATGAAGCTACCTATTCTAGCCCGCTTCAAGTTGGTGCAAGTATGGGGCTAGGCTCACTTAATCCTGTTGGTATACATTATCAAATAAAACAAGGTGAAGCATATTTAGATATAGCAAATCATAATGTTAATATAGCAAAACAGGATATTTATTGGGAAGTTCAAGAAAATTATATAAATATGCGTCAGCTTGAGCGTAAGATTCCATTAATGAGTCAAAAAGTTAAAGCAAGTTTGGAAAACTTTGAACTGGCTGACGGTCGTTATAGCGTTGGACTTAATAACTATGTTGAGCTTCAAGATGCTCTAGCAAATTACAATAATGCACAGCTAAGTTTTGTTCAAGCTGTGTTTGAATACAACGTAGCACGTGAAACTCTACATAAATCTATGGGGTATAAATAAAATATACCCTCGCCCTGTGGAAGAGGGTTAGGGTGAGGGGGTAATTAAAAGGAAAACAAAATGAAAAAACAATATTTAGTAATAGCTTTAATAATTTTGGCGATAGTTTTAAGTTTTTGCATGTTTAATTCCAAGAAGGTTAAATACGTAACAAAACCTGTAACTATAGAAACGATTACAGAAACTGTTGAAGCATCGGGTACAATCAAGCCAATTAATACTATTGCTGTTGGTACACAAGTATCAGGAACAGTAGCGGGAATTTATGTAGATTTCAACTCTGTTGTTAAAAAAGGTGATTTGCTTGCAGAGCTTGATCCAAGTCTTTTTCAATCAAATGTTGATCAGTCTACTGCGAAACTAAATAACGCAAAAGCGTCTTTATCTAGAGCTACCGCTTCTTTAAACTATAAAAAGAATAATTATCAAAGATATAAAAACCTTTATGCTAAAAATTATGTCTCTAAGGATGAAGTAGAACTTGCTTATGCAAATTATCAACAAGCGCTTGCAGAAGTAGCTTCTGCTACAGCTGAAGTAAACGCTTCACAAGCTACTTTGAATAATAATTTAACTAATCTAAGATATTCAAAAATTACTTCTCCAGTAGATGGAACTGTAATTTCAAGAGCAGTTGATGTTGGTCAAACAGTTGCAGCAAGTTTTAATACTCCAACACTATTTGAAGTCGCTAAAGACCTAACTCAAATGCAAATAGAGACCAGTGTTTCTGAAGCTGATATAGGAAAAATTAAGGTTGGTCAGCTTGCTAAATATACTCTTGATGGATATCAGGATAAAACTTTTGAAGGAACAGTAACCCAAGTTCGTCTTGCAAGCACGACTACAAATAACGTTGTAACTTATACAGTAATAGTATCAGTTGATAATACTGAAGGTTTTGTAATTCCAGGCATGACAGCGAATGTATCAATTATTACAAGTAATGTAGAAAACGCACTTTGCGTCCCTAACCAAGCTTTGAAATTTTCACCAGCTGATAATAATAAAAAGTACGATAAACAAGGTATTTGGATTCAAACCCGTACAGGCCTTGAAAGATTTGATGTAGAATTAGGCGCATTTGATGATACTAAGACGCAAATTATCTCTAAAGGGGTAAATATAGGGGACAAAGTCTGCATAGCAACTCTTGGTGGAGCTAAAAAGAAAGCTCCTACTGGCATGAGACCACCAAGAATATAAGTATGGAGTTAAAAACATAAAAAAAACAGGCCAGATTTAATTCTGGCCTGTTTTTTTATTGAAGAGTTATTTTTTGCTTAAAATATTCATAGCTTCAGCTTTTAGAGTTTCAATTATATCTCTAGGATTTTTACCACTTTCAGAAATGTTTGTAAAACCAGAAGCTAAACGTCTATAAGATTTTACTTTTACTGGTACTTCAGCATTATTATAATGTGTTCTTTTTTCAAAAATATTCATCATTGTTTGGTTTTCAAACAAATCTTTACCTTTAGTAAAACTGATGCCAATGTTGTTCTTTCTAGCAAATGATGCTAAAGGCATAATGTTTTCTTGTAAGAATTGTGCGTCTTTTTGATTTGTTAAATTACCGATTTTTACATGTTTAAGTTTTTCTGCTGTTCTGTTGTTGATTCTTTGTTTTACAATAAATTTTGGCGTTAATTTTAATACTTTCATTTATATTCCCCTTCTAACTAGTGTATATAAATTTAAACCGTAAAAATAGAAAATTTGCAAGTATTTTAGGCGAATTTCTTGAATTTATGTTAAAATGAACAAGTAATAATTAATTTTCGTTTGAATTAATGTAGAAAACATGAGGCATAGAGCGACCTTTTTGGAGTAAAACATGGCACTTATTGAAGTAAAAAATGCAATCAAAACGTATCAAATGGGTGATGAGCTTTTCTATGCTATGAACAATATTTCGTTTGAGATTGAACAAGGGGATTTTGTTGCTATTATGGGTGCTTCGGGTTCGGGAAAATCTACTTGTATGAATATGTTAGGAACATTAGATAAACCAGATTCTGGTGAATATAATCTTGATGGCGTTGATGTATTTTCTCTTTCTCCTGACGAATTATCAGATATTAGAAATAATAAAATTGGTTTTGTATTCCAAGGGTTCAACTTAATTTCACGAACTTCAGCTTTAGATAATGTGCAATTGCCAATGATTTATAAAGGGATTCCTGAAGAAGAAAGAATTGAGCGGGCAAGAAAAGCTTTGAAGATTGTTGGATTGGAAAATAAGGAAAACAACTTGCCGTCACAAATGTCAGGGGGGCAACAACAGCGAGTTGCGATTGCGAGAGCTATTGTAAATGATGCGCCGTTGATACTTGCTGATGAGCCTACTGGAAACTTGGATACAAAAACAAGTATTGATGTAATGGAATTTTTTGTTAATTTAAATGAAAAATTAGGTAAAACGATTGTGCTTGTAACTCATGAGCCTGATATTGCAGAATATACAAAACGTACGTTGCGTTTTAAAGACGGAAGGATAATTGAGGATATTAGGCGACGATAGAATCAGTTTGTAATCAGTTCCAAAGGAGCACTTGGTATGGTAAATAGAATTAGTAATAGATATGGAATGTGCTCCGTCCAAAGGTTGAAAAAATGATAGACTTCAAATCTACATTAAAAATAGCTTTAAACTCTCTAAGAGTAAATAAAATGCGTTCTGCATTGACTAGTTTGGGTATAATTATTGGTGTTTCAGCAGTAATTATAATGCTTGCTATTGGTTCTGGAGCTAATAAACAAGTTCAAGCAAATATGGAGTCAATGGGCTCAAACTTACTTACGATTCGTTCTGCGACGGCTAAAACTGGTGGCGTATCGATGGGTATGGGTACAAAACCAACTTTGAGTGTAAGGGATGCTGAAGCAATTAAGCGAACTGCTCGTGGTGTTGAAGCGGTTGCACCGTTTATGAATTCATCAAGACAAGTTATGTATGGAAACCAAAACTGGTCAACTACAGTTTATGGTATAACAGCTCCTTATCTATACGTAAAGAACTATGAAATGGATCTAGGTCGCCCAATAAATAAAGAAGATGATAGTAATGCTTCAAAAGTTTGTATGATAGGTAAAACTATTGAGCGAGAACTTTTTGGGGATGTAAATCCGATTGATAAAACTATTCGTGTCGGTAATGTTCCTTTTAGGGTTATTGGTACATTAAAAAGTAAAGGGCAAATGGGTGCAATGGATCAAGATGACTTGATTTTTATACCACTTACTACCGCACAAAGGAAAGTTTTTGGTACAGATTTTCCTGGTGCAGTTAACCAGATTATAGTAAAAGCTGCATCTATTGAAGATACTAATACTGCTCAAAGCGATATAAGAGATATTTTACGCAGACGTCACAATTTGGGTAAAACCCAAGAAAACGATTTTGAAATCCGAAATAGTGCTGAATTTCAAGAAAAAATGAAATCAACAGTTCAAACTTTTGCAATATTACTTGCATCAATTGCGTCGGTTTCTTTAATAGTTGGTGGAATTGGGATTATGAATATAATGCTCGTGTCAGTTACTGAACGTACGAAGGAGATTGGCATCCGTATGGCAATTGGAGCAAGGGCTTTGGACATACGACTACAATTCCTTATTGAGGCTTTAGTTCTGTCGCTTTTAGGAGGCTTAATTGGTGTTATTTCAGGAATAGTTATAGCGTTTTTAGTTGGAGTAATTTTTAATACTAATATTGTAATCTCGATAGCGCCAATACTTTTATCGTTTGGTTTTTCTGGTCTTGTCGGCATTGGCTTTGGTTATTATCCAGCGTATAAAGCTTCTTTACTAAATCCTATTGACGCTTTACGTTACGAGTAGTTTTTGTTTGTATAAAATCATTAAATTCGTTCCTGACGTGATCTTCGTATTCAAAGACTCTTTCTTTGAAGAATTTTAAATCTTCTGCTATATTTATATTCTCCAAATCAGAATTATTCATAAAAATTAATTTAGTAGGGATTATTTTAGGTCTTTTAGGATTATAGTTTTTAACAATATATTTATTGTCTTTAAGTACGTATTTTTTTTCTGTACCATCTTTTTCTGTTATTGTTAATTTAATCAAATTAGGAATCGAATGGTTTTTTAGAGGTAAAACGTGTACCATTTTACCAGTTTTAGGTTCAATAAAAGTTATACCTATCCTGCTTGGTGGTGAGTATAGTCCTTCAAAACTCTTTTTAACTTTAACCGCTCTATCTTCTGGTAAATATCTAAGCTGTTCTAGGATGGAATTTACTGTTGTAGAGATTTCGTTTAAATCTTTTTGTATTCCAGAAGATAGCTCAGAAAAAGATTTTGCTTCGGCTTTGGTATTAACATAATTAGTAATATGTTTTCTTAAGCCGAATAATCTATCAGCATACATTCTTAAATATTTTTCGAATGTAGGTAAGTTTTCTTCTTTTAAAATCTCATTAGCATCTGCAAATTTTGGATTTTTTACAACTTTACGTACATATTTACGATTAATATTAGTAATCATTTTTGAATCATCTTTAATGGTGAAAGAATCTTTTACTTCTCCGTTTTGATCGTAAACATATAATCGTTTTAGTCCATCGATTACATCAGATTTGATAGGTGCAAATGAAATCGTAACCTTTTCGTCCCCTAAATCTTTAAAAGAATGAACACTTGTTGCTGTTGTAAATTTGTAATTCGGATAATTTTCACGAGCTTCTATATTCAATCTTTTGGGAATAGTGCTGATAAGCTCGTTTATTTTTTTATTTTCAGCAGGGATTCGTTTAACTAAATCTACTAAATCAGGTGATAAAACTCCAATAGGTGTTGTTTGAAATTTTGATGAGTTTTTATCAATAACTTCAATTAATTTTCTCATTGAATTTTCTAACTCAAAAAGAATAGGATTAAGTGATGTCTCAAGCTTCTTTAATTCAACCATATATCTTGGTAGGACTTTTTCGTTAGCCCAGAAAGCGTTTATGTTATTTTCGTCAGTGTTTTCTAATAAATTATTTTCTTTATCTAAGACAAAAGAGTTGATAACGATTCTGTCACCATAGTGTTTTGAAGCACTTTTGCGTTCAATGATTCTCATAGCCCCGTCATTTTGTTGGCTATCAGAAATTCGAATAACAAGTGTGGTTTCGTAGTTACCAATATTATGAAAGCTCAATGCTCTGCTTAAGGTAACGGGTAATTTTCCTTCTATGAACTTGATTCCCTCTGGCGTTATTTTTTCTAATTTTTTTGTGATTTCTGCATATAAATCTCTTACTGCATCGACTCTTGATATAGTACTATTTTTTAAATTATTTTTAATAGTTTTTTGAACAGGGATAGATGTGAAACTTATATTTTGTAATGTCGGATTGAAATTAATATTCATAGAACGTCCTTTTTTATCTAAAAAGCTATAAAAAAATTTTTTGCTATTTAATATAATCTGTTAGAGGATTATTTTTATTATTGCTTTGATAAAAAAATTATCTATGAATAAAAAATACATATTTATAGGGCTTATTTTAGTTATTTTGTTACATTATATGTTTTATTTACTTGGCACAATAAGGATTACAGCTAGGTTTAAAGAGCTGGAGCCTTTTCGACATAATATACCAGTTTATTATAAAGGGTTTAGGCTGGGTAAAACTACAAAAATCCATCCTGGAGAAGATTACCAGACAACGCTTATTGATATGAGGATAAAAAATAAAGGGGTTCAATTGCCTGCTAATACAGAAATTGTTTTGCGAAGAAAGGATAAAAAAGATTATATAGAGCTGGTTTATCCAAACTCACCTTACTTAGAAAACTTAAAATATGGTGCTGTATTAGATGGACACTTGGGGGTAAATTTTGAAAACTTTATTGAGGAACAAGCTCGAAATGGTGGTTTGGATGAGATAAAACAGAATGTGAATTCTACAGTCAAATCAGCAGGAGAAACTTTTGAAGCTTTGACGATGATGCTGAATGTACTAACAGGTATATTGGAAGACGTGAGACCATCAATAAAAGATACTGTATCAAACTTAAATTCATCATCTAAAAATTTAGCGCAAATGGCTGAAAACTTGCGAAAGACTATTGATAAAGGTTATATAGATTCAGCTTTGTATAATTTTCAAGAGACGAGTGAGAATTTAGTTGTTACTACTAAAAATTTTGGAGGCTTTAGTGATAGCTTGAATAAGCAAAGTGCAGTTTTGACTAATTGCCTCTTAAAGAGGCTAAACGCTCTTGTGGATAATATTAATCAAATAGTAGTTGGACTAGGAGAGACTCTGAAAAAAAGATTTGCTGGCATGCGACTGTTCTTTGGTAAAGGGATTTGGTGAGGTTGTTTTAGGTGTTAGTAAGATGTGAAAATACAAAAAAGTTAGTTATGATGTTAACTTTTGTAACAAATGTTGTGTAAAACCTAAAGTTTATTCAAAAAATGCCGTAGAACATGAAGAAGAAAATAATAAAAAGAATAACAAGGGTATACCCTTGTTACTACAGTAAACTGTAGTAAAAAATAGGGAGTTCAGTATGATTTTAGGATTTGACCCTCAAAAAGCTAGCGAAAATAAATACTATGCCTACAAATGTTGGTATAACAAAAACTATGAAGGTAATACTCTTCGTATTACAAATGCAGAAATACAAGAGATTGAAAAGCAATGGGCTGGTCAACTTAACAACTGGAAATTACAAGCAGAGTCAATTGACCAAAACGGATACGATATTGCAGATTTTGAAGATAGTGAAAACTTTAAAGCTGGTAAAGAAAAAGCTAAAGAAACCTCTGGACATGACGGTAAAAGAGGTAAAATGGCTGCTAATAACGCTGGAAATATTGTTGGTGCTGCAGGATCTGCGGCCGCAGCTGGTTGTGCAGTTGGAGGTGCAATTGGTGGTACGACTAGTATTATGGGTACAAATTTTGCGGCAGCTTATGTTGTTTCTTGTCCAATTTCATTAGCAATCGGTATTTTGTATATGGCAACAAGACCAAATAAAAAAGAACATGATGCACTTATGCAATTAAAATCATTAATGGAAAGTGGTGGGCAGAACATGACGGCTGCACGAGCTAATATGGAATTTACTGAATATGAAATTTTAGCTGAAATGGAATATGGTGCTGAAAATCAAGAGAAAACTGAAGAAGAAATTGCTGAAATACAAGAGCTTATTCAACTAGCGACAGCAATGTATGAAGAAATAGTTACAAGAATAGAAAATGGAGAAGATGTTTCTCCAAGCGAAAGAGCAAAATTACCTCTGATTAATAACAACATAAAAGCTCTTAATGCAAAATTAGAGACTCTTGTTGCGGACGCAGCCGCTTCTAGTGAAAATAATGAAGCGAACATCGAAGCTAAACAAGAAGAATTTGGTACAGCAGCAGAAACTGTAGAAAAAGAGATTGGTGTAACAGAATTTGCAGCAGGTTTTGATAAGCTAACAAGAGATATGTGTATTACACAAGCTGTTGCTCAAGGGGTTAATTTTGTTAGTGGAATGATTGGTGGGGTTATGGCATCTTTGCAGGCGGCGGCTACATTGGGTTGGTCATTAATTTTTGCTGCAATGGGCTTTGCTGGAGCTGGAATGAGTGCCTTTGGAGTTTATGAGCAATCTAAATGGGCTAATGATTTAAACGATGAATTAGAGACACGTGCTAATACCGAGAGTATTGGTAATGATACTTGGAACGTACATGAAGCTAAGGTATCTAATTCAGACATGTTCTTAGCTGATCTTGGTGAAATTACAAAATACTTCTCTGATTATGAAGTTCCAGAATATGAGCTTTCCGCAATACCAGTAGAAACACCTGAACTTGAAGAAGTGAAGCCAGAGCCAGAGGCAGGAGCTCAATCACAATCACAATCACAATCACAATCACCAAATCCTTCAACGGATAATACTTTACAGAAAAAAACATTGAATCCAAATGATACAACAACTGCATAAGTTTAAAAACAGCCTCTCATTTTAAGAGGTTGTTTTTATTATCAGTTTTTTCTTCTCCTAACAGGAGGATGGTAATAATTTTATTTAAATTTTTTGTTAAATTATGTAACAAAAAGTTCTAAAACTCTAAAGTTTTCAAAAAAAATGTCGTAATACATGAAGTAAAACTATGATAAGGAGTAAGCTATGACAACAATTAGCTCACAAAAACAACCTGGAATACTATGTAAACTAGAACTAAAACAATCTGTAGAAACACCTGAATCTGTAGAAACACCTAAAAAAGAAGAAAAAAATGAGCTAGAAAAAAATCCTGCGGGTACAAATCAAGGTGTTACTGCTAAAAAAGTTTCTTTGGACTTGAATCAATATGCAGGATATTACAATCTTACGATAGCAAAACCTATTTCAACAGTAGCAGAAGCTGAAACCAATGAACCACAAGCAAGAGTTTTAAAAGCACCTGTAGTAGGTGAAAAGTTAAACCCAGATGCTGATAATGTAACAAAAGTAAAAGGTGGGGGAAATCGTACTTATGATGTAGTAGATACTGATAATAATATTGTTTATAGAGTATTTGTAAATAAAGATATGGAAATTACACTCGTAAATGAAAATAAACAAGCAACTAAAGAGTTGAAAAACAATACAAATAAATAAATGCTTTTGTATTAACAAAAAAAGGGCACTTTTTATAAAAGTGCCCTTTTTTTATATACCTTTTATTGGTAAAAGAAGGGGTTTTTGTAACATTTCTCACACCTACTTGCAAAAAAATAAAACATATTGTAAACTTATGTTAAGAAGAAGTTTATTATCGAGAGAAAATGCAATTATTATCCCAACGTAGAAAAAAACGTAATAGAACTAAGCTTATGGGTGCTGTTCAGATTAACAACACATCTTTTTTCGTGTGTAAAAACCAAGATGGTCGTGTCTGTTTAAGAACTGGTAATGAGGAAAAGTTACAAAAAGCATTAGTTCAAAAAATGATTGATCTGAATCCTAGTGTTAAGAAAATTCTTAGTGATTATAAAATAAAACCAACTATTGATACAAAGACTTTAAAAGAGCTTGCTGGGGGACATATGAACGAAACCTGTCGAGTAGCAGTCGGTATTTATTCTGTTTTATCTGAAAAATTGCGTTCTAGAATTAAGGAAAATACGATTAAAGAAGCTTCTATTTTGCACGATTTAGGAAAAGTTTTGATTCCTTCAAAGATTTTGAATAAGCCTGCTAGGTTGAATAAGAAAGAACGTGAAATTATGAATATTCATTCAACTTTAGGCTATGAGCTTTTAAAAACTCAAAAAATTGATTCTGAAACATTGGATTTGGTTAAATACCATCACCAAAATCTTATTCACTCAGGCTACCCAGCGCTTAATTGTGACCATCATCCTTCAGACATTGGGGTACAAATTATCTCTACTGCGGATAAATATAGTGCATTAAGAGAAGCAAGGGTTTATCGTAGAAAATTGAACAGAATCGAATCACTTCTTATCCTCTATAAAGAAGTTCGGGAAGGAAAAATCCTCCCCGAAGTCTATAATGCTTTAGTTGAGTATGCAAGAAAGTTTGATAGGTAAACTTTACATTGCATCTGTTAGGTTACCATTTTTATCGAATGCATATGTTTTTTTGTAGTCTGGATTGCCATTAGAAGTCTTTTCAAATTCGTGGTAATACATTGGTTTGTTTGTTTTTGCGTCATAGCCAACTTCTTTAACCATTCCATTATTATTGAAAGTAATTCTTGTCATAAAATCACTTCTAAATGTTTCTTTAGTTATTCCACCTGGTAAATTTTCGATGTAATTATAAGCATTATCTGCAATTACTTCAATTTTTTTATCAGAAGTTTCAATACTTTCTAGTTTTTGTTCTGGAGTATATCTTAAAACAGTGGTTTCACCATTTTTTGTTACAGTTTTTGTTTCTGTTGCTCCGTTTGAATAGCGAGTTTCTACGCCATCACTATTTTCTAGTGCTGATTTGATTTTAGCAACATCAACTTCATGTGCTGGAGTTAATTCCTTGTCTTCAAGTAGTTCTTTAGCAAAATCATTTGGGATGCTAACTTTTTGGAATTCTTCTACTGAAATAGGTCTGCCGTTATACAAGTTTACATATCTTGTTCTTTCGCCAAAAGTATTTTCCAATGTCTCATGAATTCTCATAGATTTCATATCGCCACTTAAGTGCATTGAGCTATATCCTACACCTTCTTTTTCGGATGTAATACTATAAGAATTTGTATCAAACAATTTTTCAACTGTTGTTATTGTGCCATCTGCGGATTTTACAATTCTACCAGCATAACTAAGTTTTCCGTCGTGATAGCCTGTAAATGCGTTTTCTTCACCTTTTTTGTCATAGCTAGTTAATAACATTCTTGAATATTTGCCGTTCTCAATAACATTGTGTTGGCTCCAAAGAGGTTTGTTTGTATTCGCATCTTCAACACTTATATGTGAAATCATATTTGGATTTTCTTTATCTAGTGTATAGATAGTAACTCTATCGTCTTTTTTATCTACTATCGTATGAAGTTTTCCATCTGATGTGTAAATTTTTTCTCCAGGTAATGAATCAATTGCGTCAGGAGTGATTACGGTAGGAAGCATTGGTTTTACATTAAGTATATTGCTTAATTTTAATCCAGCTCTATTATAATTTTCTAATGCATCGTTGGCTTTTAAACTGTATTCTTTTTGCACATTTTCTTGTGGAGTAATTACAGTCTCCTTAGTCTTAAATGCAATCTTGTTAATATTGTTAGTTACATTTACATTACCAACTTTATTAATCATACGAATCTCCTTTCACTACTACACAAAATATTAAAAACATTTTGTTTGGAATAATTGCTAAAAAAATCTAAATTGTAAATTTTTATTGTATAATTGTTACAAATAGAGAGGTAATAATTATGCAAGTTTCATTGAAATGGTTAAATGACTTAGTTGATTTAAGTGGAATTGAAGTAGCTCAAATTGCTCACGAATTGACAATGAGTGGTTTAGAAGTTGAAGAAGTAGAAGAAGTTAAAGCTAAGTTTACAAATATAATTACAGCTAGAATTGAAAAAATTGATGAACATCCAAACTCAGACAGGTTACATTTAGTAACTGTTAATACAGGTTCAGGTCTTAAAACTGTTGTTTGTGGTGCTCAAAATATTCAGGTAGGGCAAGTTATACCTTACGCTTCTGTAGGTAGCAAAGTCCTTGATAGAAAATCTGGAGAACAGTTTGAGCTTACGCCAGCAGTTATTCGTGGCGTTGAATCTCAAGGTATGTTATGCTCTGACGATGAACTTGGTGTTAATGATAGAAACTATCAAGAAGAAGATGGTATTCTTGTTCTTAATAGATTGTTCCCAAATGTTGGTTTAGGACTTAACGTAGAAGATGTTCTAGGTTTTGAAAAAGACTTTATCATTCATACAGCGCCTACTGCAAACCGTGGTGATCAAATGTCTGTGGTTGGTATTGCTAGAGAATTATCAGCATTATTTGATAGACCAATGAAATTTGAATACGCTCGTAGAGCTTGTGAAAAAGCAGATTTTGAAGTTGAAATTAAAGACGAATCTGTTTGTAAATATTATTCAATAGGTGTTTTAAAAAATATTACAATCAAACCTTCACCAGATTGGATGCAAAAAAGACTGATGGCTTCTGGTATTAGAGCGATTAATAACGTTGTAGATATTACAAACTATGTTCTTTTAGAATATGGAACACCGCTACATGCTTTCGATTACGATAAATTAAACGGCTACTTATGTGTAAGAAGAGCTGAAAACGGAGAAAAAATAGTTACTCTAGATGAAGTCGAAAGAGAATTAACAACTGATTCCGTGCTTATTGCTACTAAAGAAGCTCCAGTTTGTTTAGGTGGTGTATTTGATGGTAATAATTCTGAAATAGATGACAATACTAAAAATATTGCTTTAGAAGGTGCTTATTTCTATCCAGCTACAACAAGAAGAAGCGGAAGAAGTGTTGGATATCGTTCAGATGCTTCTGCAAGATTTGAACGTGGTGTTGATATAGAAGCTGTAAAACCAGGTCTTTTAAGAGCTGTTGAGCTTCTTGAAAAATATGCTGATGCAACTTTTGAAGGCATTGTAGAAACTGGCGTAAATGAATTAGAGCCAATTGATATAACTTTAAGATATGCACAAATTAAAAGGCTTTTAGGTTGTGAAATTGAAGCTGAAAAATGTCTTTCAATTTTAGAAAACCTTGGCTTTGAAATTTTAGGCAAAAATGATATGGCTTGTAAAGTTCGAGTTCCATCATTCAGAGCTGATGACGTTACTCGTGAATGCGATTTGATTGAAGAAATTTCAAGAATAAATGGTTATGATAAAATAACTCCAACATTACCTACAAAAGGTGAACCAGCTACAATTTCGCTTGCTGAAAGAGTTATCAAAAGAATTCATGAACTAATGCTTGCTTGTGGCTTAAATGAAATGCAAACTTCATCTTTGATTGGTGAACCTTTATTAAAACAGTTCAATATGAGCTATGACAAGGAAAATGCAGTTTTCGTTGAAAATCCAGCTTCAGAAGAGTTTGCAATGCTTCGTCAAACAATGGCTGCAAGTTTGTTGAACTGTATGAAATACAATTATGATAACGGCCAAAAAGATTTTTGGGGTTATGAAATTGGCAGAACATACTTAAAGGTTTCTGAAGCTGATGAAAAATCTTCTGGGGTAAAAGAAACTCAAACTTTAGCAGGTGTGATTACTGGTAATGTTCAAAAATCTTTATGGCAATGCACAGGCGAAATTGATTTCTATACAGTAAAAGGCATTGTAGATAAAGTCTTAGAAGAATTCGGATTGACAAGAAGGATTAAATTTGCTCTTCTAGCAGATTCTCCTCTTGTTCAATCTCATACAGCGTTACATCCTTATAAAACAGCTGTTTTAACAATGCTTGGTAAAAAACCTGAAATAATTGGTTATTATGGTGAAATACATCCTGAGTTAAGAGCTAAATTGAAATTTAATCAAGGAGCTTTTTTGTTTAAGCTGGATTTAGATATGCTGATTGAAGGTGTTAATGAAAGCGTTGTTAAATACAAAAAGCTTCCACAATTCCCAGAAGTTCAAAGAGATTTAGCTGTAATTATTCCTAAAACAACTTCTTGGAGCGAGTTAGAAAATGTTATAAAAAAAGGAGTTGATAATAAGATATTCACCGGTTGTGAAGTGTTTGACGTATATGAAGGTGAACACGTTTCAGAAGGATTTAAATCAGTTGCATTTAGAATAAAAATGCAAGACACAAATTCAACTCTAACAGATGAAACTATTGAAGCTCAAATAGCTCAAGTTCGTTCTACATTAAAGAAAGCATTACCTGAACTTAGCTTTAGAGAATAGAGTTAAAGATTATTTTTATATAGTTTAGAGGCGATTTTTGATGAATCAAAAATCGCCTCTGTTTTAATTGTAAATTTTGTTACGATTTACCTTCTCATGTGTTCACAAAGTATAATGAGAAGAGTATTATAGATATATGATTAATTTAGAGGATTTATATTGTGAGGTTCCGCCAACTAAGCTTCGTAATATAGACGAAAAGTTTAGTCCGGCAGATACGTCAAAATTCTGGACAATGGTTGCTAATTTCTTTTTTGGTAGAATGCTAGAGGGTAGATTCTATGCATTTCGCTTCAAGGGTGCTGAAAATTATTTCAATAGAGATAAAAATGTTCCTGTGATTATGTTTGCACCACATTCAAACTGGTGGGATGGAATTGTTGGTTACCATATCACTAATAAGATTTGTAAAAAAGAAATTCGATTGATGGTTGAAGAGTTAAATAGATTCCCTATTTTAAGACATGCAGGAGCTTTTAGTGTAAACAAAAAATCGCCTCAAGCTTCAATGGATGCACTTAAATATGCGATTCAAGAAGTCGGTAATCCTAAGAGTATTTTATATTTATTTCCACAAGGAATTATTAATCCACCTAATGCTAGACCAATTGAGTTTAGAACAGGCTTAGCTTATATTGCAGAAAAAGCTGCTAAAAAATTTGGTAAAGTTGCTTTAATGCCAATAGCAGTTAATTATTTCTTTTTACGTGATAATCGCCCAGAAGTTCTTATTGAGATGGGTGAATTAATTGAGCTAGAAGCTGGTAAGACTGATAGAAAAGAGTTTACAGAATACTTAAGTACAACTTTAGAAAAACTTTGTGATAAACAAATGTATGATATTAGCCAAGCAAACTTTAAAGGTTACGACACTTTGTTCCAGCAAAGACTAAAATGGTATAGACGTATAGAACAACGTCTTAAAAAGATTAATCCAACCAATTCTGGAGTTTAACCTCTATATTGCAAAGCTTGGGTAAGATGTTCTGAAGTTATGTTTTCAGAATTATTTAAATCTGCAATTGTACGAGCTATTTTTAATACACGATTATATTTTCTACCTGAAAGCTGGTATTTTTGAGCAGCAAGCTTTAAAATTTGTTGAGATTTTTCATCTAATACACAGTATTTCTTAATCATTTCTGCACTTAGTTCAGAGTTTGTTAAAATACCTTCTTGCTCGTACCTTTTTGCTTGTAACTTTCTTGCTTTAATAACACGTTCTCTAATGCTTGCTGACGGCTCAGCCTCAGTTTTTGTATTAATTAGCTCTTCAGTTGTAAGCCTTGGAACTTCAATTATTAAGTCAATTCTATCCAATAATGGACCAGAAAGTTTCGCTCTATAACGCTGGATTTGCATTTCTGTACAAGTACATTGTTTTTCTCTATCACCCAAAAATCCACAAGGGCAAGGATTCATTGCGCCCAATAAAATAAAATTAGACGGGTATTTTACTGATAATTTTGATCGAGAAATAACAACTTCACCATCTTCTAAAGGTTGTCTTAAAACTTCTAAAACTTGTCTTGGAAATTCAACCATTTCATCCAAGAACAAAACTCCACGGTGAGCAAGTGTAATTTCACCAGGTTTTGGGCTTGTACCGCCGCCAATAATCCCGTTCGGAGATGCAGTGTGGTGCACTGCTCGATAAGGTCTTTTTGTCATAAGAGGACTATCAGAGCTCAAAAGCCCAGATATGCTATAAATTTTTGTTAGCTCCAAAGCTTCCTGTAATTCAAGAGGAGGTAGAATTGATGCCATACATTTAGCCATCATTGTTTTGCCTGATCCAGGTGAGCCAGACATTAGTAAATTATGGCCACCAGCAGCAGCTATTTCTAAAGCTTTTTTAGCTTTCTGCTGACCTTTAACATCCTTAAAATCAAAAGTATAGTCTGTAAAAGCGTTATCAACAAGATATTGATTAATATCCACTACGGTTTCTTTTAAAGGTGTGTCGTTAAAATGTGCAACAATGTCACCTAGGTGTTTTGCACCAAAAACTTTTATTCCTTGAACTAGTGCAGCTTCTTTAGCATTGTCCTCGGGAACGAAAACTGTTGTAATTCCGTTCTCTTTAAGTCCTGCAACAAGAGGTAAAACTCCATTAACTCTTCGCAAAGAGCCATCTAATGAGAGCTCACCTATAAAAGCCATAGTTAAATCATCAGGAATATTAATCCCTTCTTCTTTAAGGATACAAATAGCAATTGGTAGATCAAAATTTGTCCCTTCTTTTCTGATAACAGCTGGGGCAAGGTTTACAATAACTTTTCCTAGAGGGAACGAAAATCCTGAATTTTTAATAGCAGAATGCACTCTTTCCCTAGCTTCATTAACAGCATTGTCAGGAAGTCCTACAATACTTATTCCAGGAAAAGAGTTTGAAGTATCGACTTCAACTTCTATTTTATATGCATCAATTCCAACCGTTGTTGCAGTAATAGCTTTTGTAACCATAAAATCATTATAGTACAAAGGGGGCAATTTTGATAATAGTTTTTAGCTTAATTCACCCTCAGATAGCATTGAAGAAATCTCTGCAACCATTCTTGAAATATCAGAACCTCCAAAAATAGCTTCTAATATTAATTGAGAATTAAGAACTACAGTTTCACGGTACTCCATAGTATCAACATCAATAATATTGAATTCTACAAAATCATCTCCTACAAAAGTGATTTTTCCGTATTCAGCACCTGTAGCCCATCTTAAGAACACATATTGTTGTTCAAACATTTTTAATCTGTTAATTAATTTCATCTAATAACCTTTACCTATGTCTATATTATTATTAGTTACAAAATACTTTAAGTCAAAATAGTTGAATTTTAAAATTTGACGAAGTGAATTAAACTCTCCTTATGAGAACAATATAGCATATAAAAAATAAATAGACAAATTTAATATTATTTTTTTAGTAATAAAATTTTTTTGTATGTTTTATTCTCTTTAATAAAATTACAACTTTGTTCTAGTGAAGTTTTTATCCAGGCTAAATCTTTTAGTAGAGGTTTTTTTATGGCTTCGACATCTTCTAGTTGTCCATATCTGCCTGTGCTTGCTTCGAAACCTTTGTATGGGTCATAATTTTTTATAAAATAGTTGCCGACGAAGAAGTACCATCTTTTAGGGGTGTCATTTTTGTCTTTTACAAGTATTTTAAAATAATCTTTATTCTGATTATATTGTATAAGGGCAATCTCATTTGGATTATTAGGTGATTTAAATTCGTATACGCCTGCATTTCTTCTACTTTTTACGAAATTATTAAGACCGTCCTCCAAGACTAATCCTAGATGGTAGTTATTAAAATTGGCAACAAGGTCTCTAAAATTATAAAAAGATTTTTTTACACCATTAACACCAACTTTAACGTCACCTTCTATAGGGTCGCCAATATTCATTTGTTCCCTAATAAATTTTTTGTTTTTCATTTTAGTATATTCTGCACCAGAAATTGTTTCTTTTAAACAAGAATAACCACTTTTAGGTTCATAAAGAATAGGTTCATATTTCTTTATAAATTCTGATAATTCTTTAGGGGTTCTAATAAATGCTTTTTCTTTTTCTGATGTTTTAAGCTCAGACTTAAATGCTAAATTTGGGTTAAATTGAATTCTCATTTTTATTCTCCGTTTTAAAAAATATTACTTAAATTTTTTTTGAAATTTGAAATTTTTTCAAACTTTTTATCAAAATCACTTTTTTCTTTCTCAAATAGTTTTATAAAGTTTTCTAATTTTTCTTCTAGATTTAGTTTTTTTATTTCTTCAGAAGTATAGAATTTTAGAACTTGTGGAATGTTATCTTTGTGTTCAGTTGGATAATTGGATGCAATACGTTCATCGTTTAATGCGATACCATCAATAAGTTTATTGTCAGCAGAAATTAAGTTGATTATAGTTGTGTTTGGAAGCTTTTTGTTTCTGTCTGCTGGAAGCCAATATAATTTTTCGCCTTTAGTATTGATATTACTAAATTCTATTGCCCCGCAAGGATATATTTTAACATTTTTAGGTCTTATTTTCTTTGTTGAAATTTGTTTTTTGATATTAAAAATATCTTTTTCTAGATTTAAAATTTGATAACTAATGTCTTCATCTATAATTCCGCCCCCATTTGATATTAGCTCAAAAGTACTTGATAACTCTTTTTTTAGGATGTTCAAAATAAATGAAATATTTTTAGAATCTATTTCTTCTTGAGTTAGGTATTCATCCTTGATTAAATAATTTGAAAGATTTGTATGTCTATTGAAATTCAAATTATTTTTTGTTTTTAATATTTTACTGCCATCAAATGCAAGTATATCAGTAATACTATTGCTTTTATTATGTATGCAAATATATCTGATTTCATCGTTAGAGTTTTTTATTAAGTTGTTGTGAAGGGTCAAGCCAATACCTGTGTTGTTGATTTTGTTGAAAGTAATTTCACTATAAGGTTTATATTTACTAAAATTAGGATATTCTTTTTTTAGTTTATATATATCTTTGTCAGTAAAAAATAATAATACTGTGTTGATTTTTTCGTGCAAAGATCCTATTTCATCAAGTAAATCTTGTAATTCATTTGAGATTTTTCCTATACAAGCGGACTTGTTTAATTTAGAGATTTCTGTGGGAGTTAGTTTTTGTCCTGTTTTAACTTCAAAAAGGATTCTACTTAATTCGGAATCAGTATTAAATTTTTCAACAGTATTTTTTATAGCGTGTTTGAGAGCAGGTTTTTGTACCAATTTGGATTGATTTCCAAAAATACAATTTTTATATTGATTATAGCGTGTAGAGTTGTAAATATGCATAATTTTCCTACTTATGCTTATGATAAAACGCTAAAAAAATAAATTTGCTATTGTGTTTTTCAAGATTTGAATAATTCTAAAAGTTTCTTATTAGCTAATAGTTAAAATTTTTGATTTAGGATTCAATTTTTATATAGGAGGGATAAAAATGTTTTATAATGTTTTAGAATTAAAAGATATTGTTGATATTAAAGACAATAAGTTTGACAGAAATGTTCTTTTAGAACGGGGAGAATCGAGCTTAAGTGCAATAGCTCTAAAAAAACATGAAATTTTAGAAAATCATTTTTCTGTTTGTGATGCTTGTGTTTATGTCTTTGAAGGAGAGGCGGAGTTTCATTTTGAAGCAGAAAAATTTACTGTTAAGAAGGGTGAGTTGATTATGTTTGAAAAGGAAAAACAGCATAATGTATTGGCTCTAAAGGATACTAAATTCTTATTGATTAAAATTTAAAAAACGGGGTTAAAAACCCGTTTTTTTCTCGAATTCTTCAATATTTAATACTAGAGCACCCTTAGATTCTCTCTGGATAGCCTTTTTAAAATCTCTAATATAATCAGTATCAATTTTGTGCTTTTCAAAAATGCCTTTTCTGGCTAGCTCCATAATTCTATTTATGTACATTTGACAATAAAATTTTATACTAGGTTTGCGTTTAAGTTGTTGAACAAAATCAATATTCATTCTGTCGGAGTTTTCCTTTGTTGTAGCTCCACCAAAATTTGACATAGCATCTGCCCCACCACGAGATTTAGGTAAAATATGTTCTACTGAAGCAAAAGAAGGCCAAAGTAGTCTGAATGCGATTTTTTCAGAAGGATCATACGAACATTTAATTATATAAGCTGAGGTTGAATCTTTTGATGTAGGTAATGTTTCTGCAATCGCAAGAATTTCATCTACAGTACTTTTATCAGGGCAATCTTTTAATAACTTATGCAAATCATAGATAAAGGCTTTTCTACTAAAAGACATTTTGACCTTTTCATGGTTCAATCTAGATTTTGCTGTGCTAATTAAATTTTCTAAAGGTTCATAGTCTTTAAGAACAGAACGTTTCCTAATTACTTCAAGAAAATCAATAACTTTGTGCTGAAGCTCTTCTGTCTTAGTAGAAGTTTTCTTTGGTAAACGTTCTGCTTCTTTTATCATTTTGTTTAAAACCCGAAGAGATTTCGCATCTTTTTGTTTTTCAATATCTTGGCGTATTTTTTCAAGTTTATACTTGAATTCTACTGTACTAAAAGGGATTCTAATTTCTTTTCCATCTAACTTAGCTTCTGTTTCCACCATAAATCTATCAAAACGATAACGATATTCATCAGGAAGCTCGTGGCCTAATGCTATAATTTGTTGGAAAATTGGGTTCTGTTTCTTTCTTAATCTTTTTCTATGAGTGACTGCAAGCGATTCAAAGATTTCTTTTAAGGTTTTATATGGATAAAAGGCTGCCTCATCTTTTACTATGCTTAAAATCCTAAATTCTTTTTCTCCTAGCTGATGTTCAAAAGTGCTTAAAATTTTCAACACATCGACAACAGGCCTTTTAAATGCATCAGTCTTCATAAGTTTTTGCACTCTAGCTGGATCAATCATTTCTTTCCCTGAATACATGCAAGGAACGCCATACGAAAATAGAGCTTTTAGTTTTCCCGCATTTGCGATACCAAAACTCGGATGTAAGCTAACATTGTTAGGAGTTTTTTCTTTTCTCACAACACTTCTATAGCCTTGATAATAATTAATGGATTGAATTGCAGAAACCTTCATACACACCAATATTATAACATATTTTCAAACGTTTTCTAGCTTTTAAAATGAAATATAATATAAAGCTTGAATTTTTATTTTGTTTGTGTGAGAATATTTCTTGTGACAATTAAATAGTTTAAACTTATGGCAAGGTAGCTCCCGTAGCGAAACGCAGTGAGCGTATACAGATTTCGTGAGAGCGTAGCGCTCGAAGCAACTGAGCCAATGACAATTGAATAACAAAGACTTAATTATGGCAAGGTAGCTCAGTTGGTGAGAGCGCACGGCTCATACCCGTGAGGTCGAGAGTTCGAATCTCTCCCTTGCTATTTTTTGTTGTGTTTTCACGGGGAATTTGCCTTGCGCAGAGCTTTCAGCTCAAATCGCAAAATGTTCAAGTTTTCACATTTTGCTCTTTTAGCGCACGTCACCCTCTCAGCAAAACAATACTCAATTGTTTTGCTTCGGCACAGTCCGTGAGGTCGATGGGTAAATAAATTAAGCGTGTAGCTGCAACGATAATACTTGTAAGAAAGTTGAAAAACGAATCTCTCCCTTGCTATTTTTTGTTGTGTTTTCACGGGGAATTCGCCTTGCGCAGAGCTTTCAGCTCAAATCGCAAAATGTTCAAGTTTTCACATTTTGCTCTTTTAGCGCACGTCACCCTCTCAGCAAAACAATACTCAATTGTTTTGCTTCGGCACAGTCCGTGAGGTCGATTGGTAAATAAATTAAGCGTGTAGCTGTAACGATAATTGTATTTTATTGTCTGTTTTGCTCGGAAGTATCTTTCGTCATTGCAAGGGCAAAAGCCCGAAGCAATCCAGCTCGTGCCGACTTTAAACGGTCGGAAGTCTAAAAATCCAAACTGGACGAAAACGGTCTTTTGATGGACTTTGTTTTCTATTAAAGACTAGCCCCCACCCTAGCACTCCCCCTTGGAGAGGGGAATTGAGCCAAGTCCGTAAAAAGTCACTTTTGAGAATTTTGAAAAATTAAAGGTGCATTACAATGCATCCTACACTACTTATAAATAACAAAAATATTTTTTACAGGTTTTACTTTAGTATGAAAATCAACAATTGTAATATAACTAATTTTAGAAGTCGTAAAATCCCTCGATATATCTATCATTTTACAAATGAACAAGCTTATAAATCTATGTGCAATGATGGGTTTATAAAAGCTACGACAAAAGATGCTTTTATAAAAGACAAGGCTGTGTTTCTTGTTGAATTAGAAAATTTTTCTAAAAATTGGGGATTTAATAAGAGTTGGGACAAGTTTCCAGAGCCTTTACAAGAATCGTTATTAATGTTAGCTTCGTATTTTACAACTCCATCATCGATAAAAGACAAGAATAAACTAGTTATTTTGAAAATTTCAACTGATAAGCTAGATTCTGAAAAGTTATTTGTAAGAAGTGAAAATAAGTTCTTTGAGCAAATTTTGTCTGATAAAAAGGATTCTAAAAACTTGCATCCTGACATAAAACAAAATCTTGAAGGAAACACTCCTGCAACTAAATCGAAATTATACAAAAATAGAAAAGAGGCTATTGAATACATTTACAAGGATGATATCCCAATAGAAAAAGCTGAACAAATTGGACAAATTTTAGACATAAATACTTTGGATTATGATAAAAATAACTCGGTTAAAAGCATTTTACAAAAAATCCTTGAAGGTCTTCCTGAAGAAAATGCAATAAGACATTTAAGAAAATAAAATTCTAAATCTGTAGATTGGGTGATACCCAGCAAAATTTATCAAACTTACTGTTCTTTATTCTCAAACCGAGTGTCAGAATACAATAATACTTGTAAGAAAGTTGAAAAACGAATCTCTCCCTTGCTATTTTTTGTTGTGTTTTCACGGGGAATTCGCCTTGCGCAGAGCTTTCAGCTCAAATCGCAAAATGTTCAAATTTTCACATTTTGCTCTTTTAGCGCACGTCACCCTCTCAGCAAAACAATACTCAATTGTTTTGCTTCGGCACAGTCCGTCCAGGGAGGAATCCTAGGCTGATTCTATATTTACCCTTAAGTCTGTAAAAAGTCCTATTTGGGAATTTTGAAAGAGTAAACGCATTACTAAAAAAGGTGCGTCAAACAACGCACCCTACTGACTTTATTGTTTTTATAATTTTTATTTCTTATTTGTTTTTCTTTTCTAGCGATTCTAAGCGTTTTTCTAGTTTGTTAACAAGTTTTTGTAGTTCTTTGTTTTCTTTTTCAAGTTGTGTGATTCTTTCACTGTCGCTTGTTAGTTTTTTATCAAGCTCTTTAATAGAATTTACAAGGGCATAAAATATATCTTCTGTTCTAATTCTCAAGAACCCGTCTTCGCCTTTGAATACAGCGTTAGGGAATATTTTTTCTAAATCCTGAGCCATTACACCAACTCTAGGAGTTTTAGTTTTATCTTTTTTAAATGTATAGTTGTATGTTTCAAGTTTTTTAATTTCTTCAAGTCCACCAGTAAAAGCTTTCCCAACATTTTTCAAACGACGGTCGGAGGAAGAATAGGGTGTATCGATCATAAACAAATTTCTGGTACCATCGATCTTGATGCCAACTGGATCATTAATGCCATCTCCATAAGCTTGCACATACGTTCTATGGGCAGAACTTGTTGTCAAAACTGTATTTTTATCGACAATTAAATTCCCCGGAATGTACACAGTACTATTTGCATCTCCTATTTGGATTCGATTTGGGATATTAACAATTACTTCTTTTCCGATTGCAATTGAGTTGTCTGCGTTAGCTTGTGCTCCAAAGCCGATAGCAATTGAGTTTAATGAATACCTGGTGTTAAAACCTATTGCAACCGAGTTGCTAAAGCTATTTTCGGTTTTAGGGTACGAGCCATATCCGATAATAACACTATTTGCTGCTGTTATTGGTTTACTATTTAAAATGATACTTCCATTATTTGTATACATTGATAAATTATTATTATTGTCATCAGTGAGTGTTATGTGTGGCGAATTAAAACCATCTGATTTAATATTCAATTTGGGATAATAAGAATTGTTATTGCTATCTTTAAGGGTAGTAGATTTTGCAGTACCAATTGTAACAGCTTGTTGTTTGCTTTCTTTAAGGTTAAATGCAATAGAATTATTTGTCCCACTTATATATGTCCAAGGCGAAGTGTTTTCTGCCTGATTTTGGATTAGTTTTTTATTTATCATTGGCGCTGACGCAGCAGCCACAATTGCTGTTATAAGCAAAACTACCATCATTTCCATTAGGGAAAAACCGCTCAATCTTCTCATATTTTGTACCTTTAGTTAGCTATTATTTCTTTTTCTATTTTAACACGATTTCTGAGATATTAACACCCTTAATTTAAAAAAAATAAAACAGGGTGTTTTAAACACCCTGTTTTTGTTCTATTGATTTTATTCAGCTTTTTTTTATTTTTCTGATTTTATTAATAAGCCATCTGTGCCTTTAGGAACAACAATAGCTAAGCCCACGACATTTTTCTTGACCTCAAAACCTTCTGGTAAAGTCTGAGTTCCAGCTCTCATGTTGAAGAAATTATTGGCAATACAATACTGTCCAAAGCCGTTAGGAATAAACTTAGCATTGTCAGGAAGTCTTCCTGTTTTATTGATTTCTGCAATTTGTTCGTCTGTTAAAATCCCTGTTGCTAATCGAAGTACTCCAATGTGACAATTAGGGCAGTCGCAACCTTCGGTATGTTCTGCTTCTGCTGCAGATTTTTCAAAAGTATCTGCTTTAGGTTGTTTTTCTAAAAGATTTGTTTTACCAACTTCTGCATCAGCAGGTTTTGTAACGGTTTTTAATTCAGCTTTTTCAGCCGTAAGTTGTTTAAAATTAACACCAGAGTTTAATCCATTAATTGTCATAAATTCTCCTTTGCACAAATTTCTATTACACACACTTATATTCTTTTTAAAACATTTTTTTTGCTTTTTTTGCGCAATCATTAAAAAAATTTACATTTATTAATAATTTAATTAGCAAAATTTATTTTTATGGGGTTTGTACCCAGTACGGAGGTTTTATTTTGAGAACTGGTAATGTAACTGGAATATCCTATAAAGGTCACGATGTGACGCGTTTAAGAGGCTTATATATGCAAGGTCTTTGTAAACGAGGGCATTCTAAAGTCTTTGAAGAGATGAAAATAGTTGCAAATAAAGAAGGTCTTGATCTGTTCTTGAATCAAGCTAATCAATCATTTGAGAAAGAATTTTCACAAAGAGTTTTTGTGCCAAGTTTTATGACAATATGGGGTCAAGATAAAAAAGCTTTTATTAAAAATAAGTTAGAATCTCTTATCCTTTGGAATACAAAAGATGGTTCTCCTCTTCATGGATTTGAGATGCCTTATGAAAATATTAAAATAAGAGAAGAAAATTATTTTCCAAGGGGTGGGAATTATTATTTGGGTTATAACAAAAATGGTGAACGTTGGTTATTGATTCATGAGCGTTCTATTAAGGAGTGCAAAAAAAATTTTAATGATACTGAATTACCTTCAAGAGAACAGTTGGTTGAGATTTTTGATGTGAAGAAAGAAAATATCATTACTCTTCCTTTGACAGTAGATGATTTAGATGAGATGGTTCGTCCAGTCGGTTTCCCTTATGTATTAGTAAATGACTATAAGGAGTCTTTGAACAATTTAGAGCTGATGAAAGAAAAGTTTCCTAAGTCTGATGAAGTTTATTACTATGCCAAAAAATATTTAGAAGAAAAAATATCTGGAGAATCTGTTACTGGTATGACAGAACAGATTTTGAAAATTCTATCAGATTATGGCTTTAAACCTATAAAAATTGGAGCAAGATATCATCACGATATTAATTACTTAAATGCGCTAGCTTGGGAAAATAATTCAGGCAAGATTTCTTATTTAACTAATTCGACAAAAGATTCTTATCCAGAATTAGATTTCCTAGAGTCTCTGTTTGACAAGTTATTAAGAGAAAAAATGCCAGAAATTAGTGATGTATATTATGTTTCAGGTGGTCAAAGAACAACAGCAGAAAAGGACTCTGAATCTATTGCTAATTTGATGAGTATGGGTTTTAATAACAGGAATGTCATTATGGACACATTAGCTACTTATCAAGGTGGCATACATTGTATGACTGCAGAAATCCCAGAAGAGCTTTTTGAAAAGTAATAATATAGTTTAAAAAAATCACGTGATATAATATTTTTAAGCTTATTTTGGAGAATATTTTATGCTTAAAAATTATGGTGTAATATTAGCATCTGGTACGGGCTCTAGATTTGGAGCAGAAGTGCCAAAGCAATTTTTGCTTCTAAAAGGTAAAACTATTTTAGAATACGCAGTAGAGGCGTTTGAAAAGAGTGAATATATTGATGAAATTATATTAGTAATTACCCCAGAATATTTAGATAAAGCAAAAAATATTGTACAAAAAAACGATTATAAAAAAGTTTCAAAGATTTTAGCTGGAGGTGAAACTAGAAAAGATAGCTCTAGAATTGCTATTTCGGCGATAAATGATTCTGAAGCAAATGTTTTAATTCATGACTGTGCGCGTCCCCTATTGCCGACTGAGATTATTGAAAAATGTGTTATGGCTTTACAAAATAATGTTGCAGTTGACGTAGCAGTTCCTACTACGGATACTGTATTAGAGGTTCATGAGGGAATAATTACTTGTGTACCAGAACGTAAAAATTTAATGAGTAGTCAGACTCCTCAATGTTTTAGATTGTCATTAATTAAGAAAGCTCATGAACTTGCAAAAGATAGTGCTTGTTTTACAGATGATTGTGGCTTGGTTTTGAAGTACAACCTTGCAAGAATTTTTGTTGTAGAAGGGGCTTTTGAAAATTTTAAAATAACTTATCCCCTAGATATTAAGTATGCAGAATCGATTTTGGAGCTAAAGGGTAATTAAAAGATTTTTATAACACGATTTTATATATGTTTCATCGAAAGCTAATTTTTTTTCAGTGGGAATTTCTTTTAATATTGAATCAATTTTTTCTACATTGATTTTTTTGTCACTCAAGAACTTTGCATAGTTCGGGTGGCAATGATTGGTTGCAGCTAGGTAATATGGAACAGAATATCCCCAAGGTGTTTTTTTATATATTGGATTTATGGATTCATCAATTAGTTCAAGAATTGGCAGAAGCTTGTATTCTTTTGAGTAATTGTCGTTGAAGTATTTTACTAGCTGTTCTGTTTGAATATTACCAGCACCTCTTCCCATCCCAAAAACAGTTGAATCAATAATTAAGTCTCGTAAGGGGTTCTCCTTTATTATCGCTTGAGCATTTGAGAATGATAATTGCAAGTTATTATGTGAGTGAAAACATATTTTTATGTTCTTATCAAGATTACTATCAATAGTTCTAAAAATGGTAAGAACGTCTTTTTCTTCCATTGCTCCAGTTGTGTCAACTATTGTAAAGGCATATGGCGAAATAGAATTAACTGTTTTTATAAGTTCTAATAATTCTTCAGAAGAATAAAAATTGGTATGCATTGGGTTAATAAAAATATCATAGCCTTTGTTTTTTAGCTGTTTACAGTAAAGTAAAGCATTTTTAGAATCTTCTTGTTTGAAAGCGATTCTTATTAATATGTTTTTATTATCGCAATTTGAAAATCTTTCAATGGGAAAGTTCCCATAATTTATCATTAACGAGAGTTTATTTGTCGGAAAGCTTTTTTGAACATATTCTAAAATTTGATTAGGGTTATTAAATATTGATTTTTCTTGAGAATATTCTACATTAGATAAAAAACCACATTCGATATAATCGATATTTGCTTTAGTAAGATTGTTTATTATCTTGTTAATATTTTCTTTGCCAAAAGTCCAGTTGTTAATGTAACCACCGTCTCTTAGTGTGCAGTCTAATATTTCTAAATTCTTCATGAAACAATTTTATGTCAAAACTTTTATTTTTTAAAGAAAAAGTTCTTATTTTATGATATTATCTTGTTATACTTTAAAAGGAGAGTAAAAAATGTTAACTAAAAGTTCATCATTAAAAACAACTTTTACAGGCGTAGACTTTTCTAAATACGCATCAAAAGTTTCAGAATTTGTTTCAGAATTCTCATCTCGTGCTAATCAACCTGGTAAATTCTTAAACTGGGTTAATTTGCCACAAGAACAGTTGAAAAGATTAGATGATATCTACTCTTTAGCATCAAGTTTAAAGTCTCAAGCTGGTGTTTCTAGACTTAGTGTTATGGGTATTGGTGGTTCAAAACATACAGTTGAGCATATGCTTGCTATCAATGGCCTAAATCTTAATAGTGAATCAGTTTTATTTTACTCTGATGTTGATTCAATTAGCTTTGCTCGTTTCTTATCAAGATTGGGTAATGATGTTTTATCATCAAGCTACATGATAGCTTCAAAATCTGGTTCAACATTTGAAACAAAAGATGGTTT
>JAZRSL010000038.1:0-147589 GCA_045651505.1 Candidatus Gastranaerophilaceae bacterium
TGCAACAACACACTCCGTGTTGCCATGGCAGATCCATTGGATATGAATGCGATGGACGACCTCATGATGATTACAAACCTTCGTATCGAACCATGTATTTCATCAACATCAGAGATTATGCAAGCCCTTGACAAGTATTACGGTAACGCAGAAGCGATGACAGCTGCTGAACAGTACGCAAAACAACGTCAGCAACAGTTAGAAGCAGAAGGTGAAGAAGAAGGAAACTTAGACGTTGAAAATTCACCAATCGTAATTCTTGTTAAAACAATTATTGAACAAGCTGCTCGTCAAAGAGCATCCGATATACATATTGAAGCAATGCAAAATAAAGTACGTGTACGTTATCGTATTGACGGTGCATTGTATGAAAAATCAAGTTATGACATCCACCTTTTACCAGCGATTATCGCCCGTGTAAAAGTTATCGGTGGAATGGATATCTCTGAAAAGAGAAAACCACAAGACGGTCGTATCACAATCATCGTAGACCGTAAAGAATATGATATCCGTGTATCTGTTCTTCCAACAGTATTCGGGGAAAAAGTCGTAATGCGTCTCGCACTTAAACATGCGATGACAATGAGCAAGAGTGAACTTGGTCTTAAACCAAATGAATTAAAAGTATTCGATCACATCGTATCGAACCCTAACGGTATCATTCTTGTAACAGGACCAACAGGTTCAGGTAAAACAACAACACTATATTCTGTGTTAAAAAGTGTTAATGACCCAAGCGTAAATATAACAACAATCGAAGACCCAGTCGAAATTAAGATTGATGGAATTAACCAATCACAAATTAACTCAAAAGCTGGAATTACATTCGCAAGTTGTATGAGGGCAATATTAAGACAAGACCCTGACATTATTCTCGTTGGTGAGATGCGTGACTTAGATACAATTCGCTTAGCACTAACAGCAGCAGAAACTGGTCACTTAGTATTTGGAACATTGCATACATCTTCTGCATCACAAACTATCGACCGTATTATTGACGTTTTCCCAGAAGGACAACAACAACAAGTACGCGTTCAATTATCAAACTCATTAGTAGCTGTATTCTCACAAACATTATTACCGTTACTTCAACCGGACGGCACAAAGAGCGGTCGTGTTATGGCTCAAGAATGCATGTTAGTAATTCCTGCAATTGCGAACTTAATTAGAGAAGCTAAAGCTGCACAAATATATTCAACTATGCAAACAAACTCAGGTTTCGGCATGCAAACATTAGAAATGGCATTAAGAGATTTATATATGAAAAAGAAAATTACTCTTGAAGATGCACTTTCTCGCTCAAGTCGACCAGAAGAATTTAAAAGAGGCTTGCAAAATTCATAAAAAAGAGCCAAACGGCTCTTTTTTTATGTTTTCTTAAAATAAAAAGATATTGCAAAAAACAAGTGTTTATTATACAATTAACCTTGTATAGGAAACTTTTCAAATAAAGGAGGAAAGCTATAAATGGAAACTTACGGAATTGAAAAATTTGGTATTATTGGACCAAAAGCTGTTTACCGTAACCTATCAGTTGCTCAATTAACAGAAGCAGCTCTACGTTTAGGTGAAGGTACTTTAAGCAACACTGGTGCTTTAGTTGTAACAACAGGTAAATATACTGGACGTTCACCTAAAGACAAATTCATCGTTGATACTGAAACTATCCACAACGACATCGCTTGGGGCAAAGTAAACAGACCTATCAGCAAAGAAAAATTCAATGCTATTAAAGAAAAAATCGCTGCATACTTACAAAACAGAGAAATCTTTATTTTTGATGGTTTTGCAGGTGCAGATAAAAAATATCAACAAAAATTTAGAGTTATTAATGAATTAGCAAGTCAAAACTTGTTTATTCACCAATTATTAATCAGACCAACAGCAGAAGAATTAGCTAGCTACGGTGAGGCTGATTACACAATTCTTTGTGCTCCTGGTTTCAAATGTGATCCAGAAATCGATGGTACAAACTCTGAAGCTTGTATCGCTATCGACTACGAAGCTAAAACAATCATTATTTGTGGTTCTCAATACGCTGGCGAAATCAAAAAATCTGTATTCGCTACTATGAACTACATTATGACAAAAATGAACGTTTTACCTATGCACTGTTCAGCTAATATGGATCCAGCAACTGGTGAAACAGCAGTATTCTTTGGTCTTTCAGGAACTGGTAAAACAACTTTATCAGCTGATCCAAACAGAAAACTTATCGGTGACGACGAACACGGTTGGTCTCCAGACGGTATCTTCAACTTTGAAGGTGGATGCTATGCTAAATGTATTAACCTATCTGCTGAAAACGAACCAGATATTTACAACGCTATTAAATTCGGTTCATTAATCGAAAACGTTGTTATGGATCCAGAAACTCGTGAATTCGATTTCAACGACGATTCATTAACAGAAAACACTCGCGTAGGTTACCCAATTGAATACATTAACAATGCACAAGTTCCATCTATGGGTGGCATTCCAAAAGTTGTTGTATTCTTAACAGCTGACGCATTTGGTGTATTACCTCCAATCTCAAGATTAGACAAAAACGCTGCTATGTATCACTTCGTAACTGGCTTTACTTCTAAATTAGCTGGTACTGAAAGAGGTATTACAGAGCCACAACCTACATTCTCAACATTATTCGGCGAACCATTCATGCCAATGGATGCTTCTGTTTACGCAAAAATGTTAGGTGACAAACTTGATCAATATGGTACTCAAGTTTACTTAGTTAATACTGGTTGGGCTGGCGGAAGCGCTTCTATGGGTGCTAAACGTATGAAATTATCTTACACAAGGGCTATGGTTACAGCAGCATTGAACGGTTCATTTGATTCTGTAGAATTCAAACACCACGATGTATTCAATGTTGACTACCCAACAAGCTGTCCAAATGTTCCAAGTGAAATGCTTGATGCTAGAGGAATGTGGGAAGATAAAGCTGCATACGATGCTCAAGCTAACAAGCTTGCTCAAATGTTTGCTGATAACTTCTCTGAAAAATATCCAAACATGCCTGCTGAAATTGTTAACGCTGGCCCTAGAGCTGTCGCTAACGTATAAGCATATATGAATTTGAAAGAGCCTTTGCAAATATCAGCAAAGGCTCTTTTTTAATCATTTTCGTTTTTTACTTCTATTCTATGAGAAACATTATCCTCTTCATTCTCATTCTCAATAACAGATAGAGTTTCAACCTTACCCTCAGGGTTAGTGTATGTAATATTATGAACCGTTTCACCATCACCATTTACAAATCTTACTTTTGCATCAAAAGTTGTAGGTACAAGTTTTGCACCCCCATTGACAAGCTTTGACTTAGCCAGCCAATTCATAAAAGCAACACCACCACCTGCTGCAACTAAATTTTCTACATTACCTGCCTGTTGTGAAACAACAGCTTCAAGTTCACTATCTGTCATTCTCTGCAACTTAGACGCAGCTTCAACACCTTGAGTTACATTATCAAAGTTTTTGCTAGCATCACTTAAAGTAGAAGTAACTTCAGCCACTTGATTCGTTGCCTTTACACTTCTATATGCTTGAACAGCAGTTTTTGTTCCAAAGAAAGCTGCTACACCTGCAAAAGTACTAGTACTAAGCATTTCTAAAGGAATAATTTCTCCATTATTAAAAACAAAAAATTGGCCAGTGGACTGTAACGCGCTCTCTGTAATATAAAGGCCTGCTCTTGTGAAAAAGTTTCCACAATATGTATTACCCAATGCGACCTCATTAAAGCTCATTCCTGATACAACATGTCTAGGGAAAAGATTCATCATTATCCCACTTCCTAACATATTACATGTAGAAACTGTTGCTCCAAAAAACATCCCACCTGCTGCACTTTCTACAGAATCTTCTAGTGACATATTTCCATTACTTAAAATACCATCTGCGGCTAATGAAGCAGTACCTGCCGCTAAAGAAACCCAAGCAACATTACCTAATAATGCTAAACTTGTACCTCCAGAGAATGGTGCACCAATAATTGCAATAGCAGTAGTAACCCCCATTACTAGGGCTTTAAATGCTGTATTATAAGAGTCATAATTACCAGCAACAGCTTCTAATTCTCTTATTGAATCCAATTTAAATTCACCTTTAAGTAAATGAATTATATTTTCATATGAAAGCTTAGAACCTACTAAACTTCTAAAATTAGATGCAGGATTCGAATCAATACCATTCACTTGTCCTTGTTCTCGGCTTAATGCTTGTGTAACATCTTTTTTATTATCAGTATTACCACCACAAGCCTCTATTCTTTCAGCAAACCAATTAAATACATTTTGAACAACATTTTCATCAGCTTCTAAATCATCCAAAGCTTCTCTTACTTTATCTAAGAGGAGATTAAATACATATTGTAAGTAATCACCTACAACTTGAGGCAAGTCTGTCCTTTCTTTTTTATAATTAGCCTCATAGGCTGCTTTATCGAAAGTGCCGTCTTCATTGAATCTTATTGAAGCAGTAAAAAGAGTCATTTCTTCAACTAAGCTTTCAACTTCACTACAAGTAGGATTTGAACTTAATTCGCTTTTCAACAATCCAAAAGGTATTTTTCTTAAGCTTTCATCTGGTGTCATTAAAAGCTTTCTATATAGTTTTTGCCCTTCTTCAGAGTCAAGCTCTAAGCCTACTATATCAGTAACAATTTCTTCAATTCCATATTTAACATTTCCAAGCTCATTTATCTGAGAGTCAGATAAAACAGTTTTCAAGAAAAATTCATCAGAACCTGTACTTAATTGAACTGTTCTTCCAGAATCAAAAAGATTTATATTAAATTCATTTAATATAAGATGTTTTATTTCTGCATCAGTTTTTCCATTTTCTCTATATTTCGCAATAGCATTTATAGCTATTTCTTGTTGTTCTAGAGTTAAATTAGCTACTCTTGTATAAAATAAATTGTTTTCAGGTACAGCCTCAAAAGACAATTCTTCTAATCTTTCTCTAGTATCATTACTTACTCTCATAGCTGTCGGATACTTTATAATTTGTCCGCTTTGTAGCTTTTCCTCAGTAAAATTGTCATTTAATACTATTAATTCAAACATTAATTGATTAATTTCATTATTACTTGGATTAGAATTTTGATATTCAGCTATTAGAATATCTTTAGCTAAATCCCACAGTCTACTATAATTTTTTGTTAATGAAAAATCTAAAATTTCACTCGTTATTGCTGTTTTATATGATTGCTCTGCATAAAATTTCGTATATTGTTCTCTAGCTTCTTCTGAAGAAACCCTTGTTGTTATTTGCTCACTGTCAGGAGAAAATTCGCCCACAACAAGCGCACTACTTCCGACATCCCTTGAATGATTAGGGTTTAATTTTTGCCACTCTTCTTCGAAATTTTGCCAGCTCTGTCCTTCTTGCCCAAAACTCTTATACAAATCCCAAATTCCTTCACCATTTTGGAAATAAATTTGAGTATTGCCGTTACCGTCATACATAACAGAATAAACTTTTTCACCGTCTTCAATCGTATGCGATAGCTTATTTACGCCACCAGAACCTATTTCACAAAATGTTTCTGTATTATAGACAATCTCTTCCTTATGAGTACCATCATTACTCATATAAGACTCTAAATAATAATAATTGTCTGTTGGCATTCCATCGTCTGTTAAAAATGGCAATTTATTATAAGCTCTTATACCGTCTTCGTCTTCTAGAACAACAGACCTTATATTTTCATCATTAAATTGTCCATTTTCATCTACTTCATTAACTGATATATAACGCACTGAACCATCAGCAGCCGTTATTTGCATAACAACTATATTTTCTCCAGTATCAATCTCTTCACCATTTTGGTCTAATTCTTTTCGAGTATCTTCTCTATAAATTACAGTAAAAGAATCAATACCATTTATTTTATTCAATGCATAAAGAGGTTTGTTATCTTTATATTGGATCAAATACTCCATTACAAAACCTTCTTGATGCGACATAATTCTAGCATAATCCAGATTACCATCTTTGTAATAAGATGTTTTTTCCATTGGAGGATTACTATGAATGATTTCTTCTTTCCTTACTAGAACACCACGCTCTTTGATTTCAGTAACTGAAACATAATATCCATCATTATTTGTATACCCTGTAAAACTTGCTTTTGGTAAACTATTACGTAAAATTTCATCTGTTTTAGTAGTATCCAAATACCCAATCTGAGAAACCTCTACAAATTTTTTAATATCCTCGACAGTAACGCCCATTAATTCTGAATTATTATTTATAAAAGTATTCAGTTCACTATCAGAAATTATACCGTCTTCGCCTGCACAACTTTTTAAAGTCTCAAAAACTGATTTCCATTCATTTTTTCTTTTATTATTAGTAACAGAAAGAGTGTTATCTCCATCTTGATCAAAAAATTCAATTAATTTCTGAAAATTTGGATTTTTTTCTAAACTTTCTCTATCCACATGTGAAAAGTTCTCAAGTAGAAATTTTTTATTTTTATTAAATTCAAAAGAAAAGTTATCTACCATAGTACCCTTTATCTTTAACAAACTTACGATATATACTACGGCTTTTTTTTTATAAACTTTAATATTTATATTAAATTATTTACAAATTTTAATATTTTATTTTGTTAAAAAATCCAAAACACCATTAATAAATGTAAGAGGGTGAACAGGACATCCTGGAATATACAAATCTATAGGATATTTTTCTAAAAACTTACGATTTAGGTTTGTTGATTCTTGAAAAACTCCGCCTGAAATTGCACAAGCGCCAGCAAGAATCACAACTTTAGGATCAGGTGTTGATTTATAGCAATCCTCAAGAGCATACGCCATGTTTTCAGAAATGGGGCCAGTAATTACTAAACCATCAGCGTGTCGTGGTGAAGCAACAAAATCAATACCAAATCTTCCCATATCAAAGTTACAGTTAGAACAAGCATTTAGCTCCATTTCGCAACCGTTACAACCTGCGGCAGATACTTGTCTAAGCTTTAAAGACCTGCCAAATATTTTTTTAATCTCCTCTCTAGATTTAATTGCTATTTTTTCAAAATCTTCTGGAGTCATTCCTTCAGTAATAACAAGAGTTTCTCTATTTGATGCAGATAACTTATAATAATTACTAAACTGAACAGCATCAGACTTACAAGCACCGCAAAGCGTACATTTGCCCATATCAATTGATATTGGATTAGCTTTTAGAGCTCCTGTAGGACAAACTGATTCGTCAATTTTTCCATTTTTTAGTAATGGAAAGCCTCTAAACTGCTCTCTCATAGGAGCATTTTGTATATCTGGTATGTATTGTTTTCCTTGAAAATATTTTAGTTTAAGTGTATCTAACATCTTTATTTCCTTTATAAATCATTTCCGCAATAAGATAAATTAAAGCTTTTATTACAAAGCGGAAAATCCGAGATTCCATTATTTCTTACTGCCATTGCAAGCATATACCAATTATTAAAAGAAGGATCTTTTATTTTATAACGTAAAAGTTCGCTATTAGAGCCTGTTACTGCAAAGTGAACAACTTCTCCTCTCCAGCCCTCAACTATAGATATTACAAAAGAATTTGGCTGTAAGTTATAATTTACATTAGTCTTTATTTCACTTTTTTCATCAATAAGTTGTTTCAAAAGTGCTTTTACAATCTTCATTGATTGCTTTATTTCTTTATATCTTAATTTAAATCGCGAATGCACATCACCATGAGCCTTGAATGGTTTAACAACATCAAGAGCTGTATAATACTTATCATTCATATCAAATCTTGAATCTAAATCAACCCCAGAAGCTCTCGCAGCCATGCCAACTGCACCTAACGCCTTTGCTGTTTCTGTGCTAACAGTTCCCGTTCTTTCAAGTCTTGATATAACTGTAGGTGACTTAAGCATCACTTTTGTTGTTCTATCAACAGTTTCAGCTACATCCTTTAATACATTAGTAATTTTTTCTGATAATTTTCTATCAATATCAAAATTAACACCGCCAATTTCAATTAAACCTCTGCCAAAACGGCTTCCTGAAATTTCAAGCATTGTATTAATTACCAAAGTTCTTGTAACTCCAAAAATTGAAGCACCCATTTGATAAGCTATATCTCCTGCAATTGCCCCCATATCACCAATATGTATAGCAATTCGTTCCATTTCTAATGCTATTCTTCTAATGAGTTCTGCTCTTTCTGTAATTTTTACATCTGCTAAAGTTTCCATAACTTGTGAGTATGCCATATTATAAGCTATTACAGAATCACCACAAACTGATTCCGCAAGACGATTATTAAATTTATTTCCTTTTAAGAAGATATCCTCAACACCACGGTTTTGGTATCCAAGCATAATTTCAAGATCATAAACTTTTTCTCCGTGACACATAAATCTAAAGTGTCCTGGCTCAATTACCCCAGCATGAATTGGTCCAACTGCCACTTGGTGAACTTCATCCCCACGCATTTCAAAAAATGGGTACTTATCCTGATTTTTTCGAAGTGGTTTTAACCAAGGGTGGTTTAATGGTTCGATTCCAAACTCTTCATAGAATTCTCTCTCGAAAACATGAAACTGAGGGTAAATTTGAGTAAAAGATTCATAGCTTTTAGCTTCCTTGTCAAAAAGAGTTGATGTTACATATAGCTTTCCAACTTTATCATCAGCTAAAACCACAAAAAGTCTTACATTCTCAAACTCTTGTTTACCAAAGAAACCCAAAAGACGCATATTAAATTTACTAAAATCCTCTTTAATTTCTTCTATCGATATTGTAGGAATATTGAAAGTATTTATTCTTTTATTATTTTCAGTAATTACCCAATTCATTTTCTACCTCTTTAAGCAACAGTCATTGCTATTAAATTACTAATGTATATTGGCATATAAAGACCTAGCGCAAAAGCTAAAGTTAATAAAATTATTTGTGGAAAATACATTGTCCAATCTAGCTTTTTAACTGCTTCTTTAGTTTCTTCAAGCTTTTCTAAATTTACTGGCGTATAGCACATTTTAATAACAGCTTTTGCTAAGCCATATAAAATAATAGTTAGCAATAGTAAGAAAACTGCGCATATTCCAAATTTGGATTGGGCAAACATCTCTTTTACCATCATAAACTCACTAATAAATAATAATGATGGAGGAAAAGCAACTATACCAATTAAAGATACAAACCATAACCAGCTTGTTTTTTTATCAATTTCATTCAAGCCAGTAACTGATTTTATTTTTTTTGTACCATAAATTTCTAAAACATTTCCTGCAGTTAAGAAAAAAGAAGCTTTAATTAAAGAATGTCCTACTAAATGAATTATCGATGCAAAAGCTGCAACCCCACCTAGAGCAATTCCTATAATTAAAATCCCCATATTTTCGATAGAAGAATAAGCTAGCATTCTCTTATAATTATTAATATGATACACAAAAACTGCTGTTATAAATAAAGAAATAAATCCCATTGCAAGCATCATTAATCTAGCAAAGCTATCGCAATTTGCAAGAATCATCACTCCAAATACATTTAGAATCATTAAAAACGCTGAATTAAGAAGTGTTGCTGACAATAGCGCACTAATCGGCGAAGGTGCTTGTGCGTGAGCATCAGGTAGCCAGAAATGCACAGGAGCTAAACCCATTTTTGTACCAATACCAAACAATATAAAAACAAAAGATAACTTAAGCCAAAATGGATTAAACATAGTTGCATTTTTGTATAAATCTTCATAATATAACGAATTCAAGTTCCCAGTAGCAAAAGCTAGTAAAATAATTCCCACAAAAGCTAAAGCGATACCAATTGAGCAAATAAATACATACTTCCAAGCTGCTTCAATTGAGTGTTTAGTTTTATGGTAATAAATCAAGTAAGCACTCGCTAATGTTGTACCCTCAATAAATACCCAACTTACACCGAGATTTGTACTCAATACTGCTCCTGACATTGCAAGAACAAAAAGAAGTACCATATAAGTATAATGTCTAACTTTTGACTTGTCTTCACGGTCGTTTTTAATATAACCGTTGTTATAAATCGCTACAGCCATAAAAACTACAGACATTATAGCTAAGAAAACAACATTTCTACTATTTATTGCAAAAAATGAACAAGTTTTCCAAGCAGGTATTAAATCGATTTCTGCACAAGCAAATACCGAACAAATTAAATGAATTAATGCATACAAATTAATCATTAAATTATTTAATCTATCTTTTTTTGTGAAATATAGTATTAAACACGCTAATAGCGGAAATAATAAAATCAAATTAATCATTATAATCGTAATCCTTTAAATCTGATAAGTGTGACACTTCCATATCGTGATGAAACTCACTGTCAATTTCTCGAATAAGTATTCCCAAAATAAATACAGCAATAAATAAGTCTAAAAGCACGCCTAAATTAACAATAATAGGCATTTCTTTTGCTAATGAAAGAGAAAGCAAAAAGATACCATTTTCCATTGTAATAAACCCTATTACATTAGAAAGTACTTTATGCTTAATAGTAATCAGCCATAAGCTAATAATAATTATTGCTAGAGAGATTCCAAAATACATTGGGTGAATCATTTTTAACTCAGGTGATGCAATATTTGCGGTTAAAAATCCTGCAAAAAGAATTAAGCTTGAAATTACCATACAATAGAAATGCGGTATATTCGCATCTGTATCTCTATGTGCGTGAGTTTTTTTGATAACTTTATCCAAAAACCAAGGTATTACAAAAGCTTTAATTACAAGGGTTTCAAAAATAACAAATAATAAACTCCAAAAATGTGGTAGATTTGCAATAAAAGCTTCCTTATTTGTAAACATTGCTAAATCAAACCAAGGCTCTTTTGTAAAACCAGTTAAACAAACCAAGAACAATAGCATACCTTGAGCAACTAGCATATGAACGTGAGCTGCTAGTCTACTCGTAGAAGCTATGTATACCATTGATAAACCTAATAAAATTATAAAAATATTTTCCATAATTAATTCCCGTATAACCTATATGTTACAAGCGCTAAAATTAAAAGCGCTGTTATTGTCATTATAAAAATAAATTCAAAAACGTGAGTCATTCTAAACCTTGCAATCGCTGATTCTACAGTTCCAACAATTATAGAAATTAAAGCCACTATCACTAAAAATATTAAAATTGTGCATAAATCATTTACACCGTGTAGATTTCCAAGAAGCAAATTTGCAATCAAAGCTTCAAAAAGAAACATCTTAATTGCAGCTCCCCAAGTAATAAACCCTAAATCCACACCTGAGTTGTCAAGAATCATTACTTCATGAATCATAGTTAATTCCAAGTGAGTTGTTGGATCATCCACAGGAACTCTACAGCTTTCCACAAGTAACATTATAAACAATGTCATTACTGCAAGAGCAATTATAAGATATCCATAAATACCTGCATTATCAAGAATTAGCCTTAAAGATTCAAATGAGTAATTTTGGCTCAATGCAATAGCCGATGCCATCATGATAAAAAACGCAGGTTCTACAATTGTAGAAAAACATGCTTCACGAGAAGCCCCCATTCCTTCAAAACTGCTACCTGTATCAAGTGCTGAAATTATTGAGAAGAATTTTCCAAAACCTAATACGTAAGCAAAGATTATGAATGCAAATGGAATATCAATAATAGCATTTCCGCTTGCTAATGGAACAAATAATGATGCAAAAATAATTGATGCAAAATTAGCTATAGGCGCAAATCTAAACACCCAAGACGTTGTTTTACTATATACAGCATCTTTTTTCATTAATCTTAAAAAGTCCCATAATGGCTGTAAAATACTTACACCCTTTCTTCCTGACCAAAAAGCTTTTGTCTTCTTTAATAATCCAAGAAGTATAAATGGTGCTATAAATAAAATTAATATATTTAAAATCGTAATTATCATTATTTTTCCTTATCCAAATATCATTAAACTTGCAATTGCTAACACCAAGAATATTAGGCCAAATAAAATATACTGCTGCATATTTCCGTTCTGAATCCTTTCAAACTTAGCTAAAATTTTCTCATCTAACTTAATTATTGGCTCAACAATGTAAGCCTCTTCTATATCTTCAATTTCTAATTCAAAATAAGCATCTTTAGGAAATAAATCCTTTGGTTTTTTAATATGAGAAACGCTTTTGAATAGAGGTTTTAAAGTTGATACAAATAAGTTATCAAATGATGATGGTGTATATTGCATATGAGTATTTGGTCTATCATATCCGCAACCCCAAGTTGTATGTTCAGTATATTTCTTATTAATTCTTCTTCTTACAAACATAACAACAGCAACAACTACTATAAATACTAAGAAAATTATGCTTAATACTTGCATAAAGTTAGTCAATGAATTTAAAATACTTGGCAACTCATTCGTACCAACAAAAACTGCAACTGGTGAAAGTACTAAGTTAATAAAGAGTTGTGGGAATAATCCTATTGATATGGCAAGAAAAGCTAAAACAGACATCGGTAAAATCATAACTTTGCTAACGTCTGAATCAACTGCTCTGGCGTGTTCACTTCTAGCTTCGCCTAAGAAAGTAATACCTGTAGCTTTTGAAAAACATACAATAGCCATTGTACCTACCATAGCTAAAGAAGCTATTGATAATACGAGCATAATAAACAAGCTTATTTCACTTGCAGGAATACCCAATAACATGCCAGCATAAATAAGAATTTCACTTATAAAACCATTAAATGGTGGTAAGCCACAAATAGCAATTGAACCTAAAATAAATAAAAGCGAAGTCTTTGGCATTGTCTTTATTAACCCGCCAAGAGTTTCAATATTTCTTGTATGAGTTTTTATATAAGTATTACCCGCTGAGAAAAATAATAATTCTTTAAATATAGAATGGTTAAGTATATGTAAGATTCCACCTGCAAATCCAAATGTTGCAACTACAGGATTCGAATACGCTAAACCTATCATACCAACCGCAATACCTAATCCTATAATACCAATATTTTCAATTGATGAGTAGGCTAGCAATCTTTTTAAATCGTGCTGAGTAATCGCATATAAAACACCATATAAAAGAGTTAAAAGTGCTATTACAAGCACTAAATAAGCGATTCCTTTTTCAGGAATTCCAATCATATAAAGAGTTCTTAGAATACCATATATACCAGTCTTAATCATAACTCCAGACATTATCCCTGAAACGTGGCTTGGCGCAGCTGGGTGCGCATCAGGTAACCAATTATGGAAAGGCACGAAACCAGCTTTTATTCCAAAACCAATAAAACCAAGAATAAATGCAAGACTCGCAAAATGTTGATTTTGTTTTAAAGCTTCTGCATATGTAGCAAAATCAAATGAATTTGAAATATTTGTTAAAAGGGCAAACATTGATATTATAAATAAAACTGATAAATGCATATAAACTAAATATTTGATACCAGCTTTTCTAACTTCTTTTTTTTCACCTTCAAATATTACAAGGAAGAATGATGAAAGTGACATCAATTCCCAAATTACTAAGAAAAATAATCCATTTTGAACAGTTACAACCCCTAGCATTGAAGTAATTAAAAGCATCAAAAACAACGAATGGCTTGAAATGCTTTTGCCTTTTTCAATATAAGGTTTTAAATATCCATTTGCATAGATTAATCCTAAAAAGCTCATTATAGAAATAATTACTATAAATATTGCACTTAACGGATCAATCACAAAATTAACAGTTCCATATAACGGTGAAAAAGTGAAAGCTTGTTGTAAAACCTCACCTTTAAATAATGCTTTAAATGCAGGAATTAACAAAAAAATTGAAGAAATTCCAGTAAATATAGAACATATTTTTAATTTAAAATTATTTTTTACAAAAAGCGAAACAAACCCGCCCAATAGTAATATAAAAATTGCCAGCATAAAATGTATCATTTTAAAGTTGTCCCCAAGTTATATAAAGTCTAACTTCTTACACTTCTGTTATATTGCTAACAAGGTTTAAAATCAAGAGTTTCTATAAGTTTATAAAAACCATTTTTAACTGTTAAGATTTATTTCAAAAATAATAAAACACCCCCCAAAAAAGGCAATAAATATACAGTAATTGTTTTTATATAACTAGTGATACTAGTGTAGAAGTTTTTATGCAGATTAATAAAACAAATAGTACTATTTTTAATATTAATTTTGGTAGCAAACATTTGCAAAATATTAACAAAAAATTTGTAATGAGCAACCAAATTAATCGTGATATTTTTCAATCCGCAATTATAAAATATGATTCAATATTAAAACAAATTTCTGAAAAAGGTTTAAAACTCCCAAAAGAAATTTCTTCTATTGTTATTGGAAAACTTGGTAAAATACGTTCCTCAAAAGAATTAACAGTAGATGATATTATTAAGCTTATTAAGCATGAAACAAAACCTTTTGAAGAAGCTGAAATAAAAAAAATATTATCAGCTTATTCATCTGAAGAACAAGCATTAGCTAAAAAACTTCTCATAAGGTGCAGCCAATTTGCAAAACTCGATTCTCTAAAAAAAATAGCGGAAAATATTGATACCACACTTTACCAAGATACATTACCTTCTTGTGGCACTACAATACGATATTTGCAAAAATACGGACATCTAAAAGGGCGATTTGATGATTCATCAGAAACAGGAACTATAATTATTGATAAATTAGTTTTAGAACGTTTAGAAAATAATCCTGATTTTCTTAAAAAAATCTTAGCTAATCCTGATTTTAAATTTTTACTACCAGAAGGATATATTACTGGGGTAAATCCTTTCTCGCAAACCCAAGATTTATCAAAATTACTAAAAGATAAAATTAAACTATTTAATTCCTTAAGAAAACAATATCCCGAAAAAACTGAAGATGAAATCTTTTCAATAATTTTGAATCAACCTATACTTGAAAGATTAAATAAACTTGGAATAAGTTCTGATAGAATAAGAATCCTGCAAAATATACCTAGAAACACAAGTTATGAAATAAAAGATATACTTAATCAATTCAATTCTAAAAATGTTACGAGAACTGATATTGAAAATATTTTAACTAAATATAATAGAGAAGAATGGCCTTATATATTAGAAATTTTGGCACAAACACTTAAAATTAAATCTACAAGAACTTGTAGCGAAAGTTATAAACAAATTTATAAAGATATTATACAAGCTAACGGCGGAACAGATGAAGGTATTTATTATTTACTTCCAGTTCAAGCGATTAAAAGCTACTCAACGGTTATAATGCAGTTTTTTGAAGCAAATAATCTTGACGCAAGCAAGATTATACAAAAAGATGATTTGGGAAAAGAAGCTATAAAAAAAGCACGAGCAATAGTAATATTAGATGACATGGCATGCTCTGGCGAAAGCCTAAAAATAGCTTTTAAAGATTTAGCAGAACAACTTTGCATCCATAAAAGTGAAGTAAGCGATATAATTATATCACCGGTTATGTGTTCAAGAACAGCGTTTCCATTACTAAACAATACAACTTATTTAGGCAGAAACGTTACCTGTATTCCAGGGGAAATTGTTGAAAATTTTTCAACTAATGCGCACGTAAGAAGTTTGAATCCTGCTCAACAAAAAATCTACAAAGAACTATTACAAGGTGGTGGCTATGAAGGAGGAGACTACAGCCTTGCTTTTCCTTATATGGCACCTGATAACAACAATCGACTTTTTGCAACAGAATTCGCAAAATTATTCACTCTTGATGGATTGGGTGTAAAATAAATCTTTTTATTTTTAAAAAATTACTATCCACTTGGACTCTCTTTTTTGGCAATGTTTTTAATTTCTTAAAACACCATAATTTAGTGTAACTGAAAAACAAAGCTCTAAAGCTCATTTAGTTAGAGCTTAAAGACATTACCTATAAGGAGGTTAAAATGACGATTAGAAAACTTACTGTGGCAGCTGCAATTGCCGTTGGTATAGCAACGTGTTCGTTTAATACGGTAATGGCAGCTTGCCCATGCGACCAGCACCCGATTGTTTCTCAATCTAATTGTGGTTGCAACGAATTACCAACTGTAACTGGTGCGGCTTGTCCTTGTGATCCAAAACCAACACCGTGTTGCGATATGCCAAAATGTGAACCAGATCCAGTTCCATCTTGTGCATTATGTCCTAATACCAGTGGCTTTGACAGAGAAAACATGAAGCAAGTTTACGCTTACCCTAATGGTATCTACGGTTATAACAACTACGTAGGTACTCGTGCTGATTCTGTATACTCATCAGAAGGTTTTGGTGTTTGCCGTGACAACAAGCAAATGTTAACTCAACAAGTTATGGGTACTACAATTGCTCAAGATGGCCAAATTACTGGCGCTGCTTCAAACATTCCTTGTCTTAACGACAAGAGAAGCCATAACGGTATTCCTATTATGAGAGATGAAAGCAGAATGGACGGTATGGGATGTCCTATCCAAATGAGCACAGCTAACTCAATTCAGGCTGTTAAGAAAACCCTTACACCTTTCGATTTATCACCGTTTGCGAATTTAACTGGTGCTGCTGCTCCAGCTCAATTACAAATGTTCCCTGACGTTCCAAATAGCTATTGGGCATCTTGTCCTATCGATAAATTAGCAACAAATGATGTTGTAGTAGGCTATCCAGATAGAATGTTTAAACCATCTAAAAATATCTCTAGAGCAGAATTCGCAACTATGATAGTAAAAGGCTTCGATAAAGATATGTATTCTTGTGCACCTGAAAAATTATTCTCAGACGTTCCTACTAACCACTGGGCCAATTCAGCTATTACAGTTGCTGTTCACCAAAACTTACTCAAAGGCTATCCAAATGGAACATTTATGCCTAATCATAACGTAACAAGAGTAGAAGCTCTTTGTGCATTATCAAAAGGTATCAATTGCCCTCAAGTTGACAAATGTAAAGCTCAAGAAATTTTATCAAAATACTCAGACGGTAATTCTGTACCTGAATGGGCACAAATACCAATCGCAACTGCATTAGATAAAGGGGCTTTAAATGATTCACCAAACCCAAGAATGATTGCGCCGTTTAAAGATGCAACTCGTGCCGAAATAGCATCAATGTTACAAAATATTCGTGTAAACGCTGGTATTGACAAAAATCCAGTGACTGCAAATAATGATTGTCCAATTTGTCCGGTTGATAAAAAGGCATTTATCGAAAATGAAGAGTTAGTTAAAATCCCAACACTTCAATTAGAATTCAAAGACCAAGTAACTGCTAAATCTTCACACGTAGGCCAAAAATTTGCAGCAAAAACACTTGAAGATGTAACAATTGATGGTAAATTATTCCCTTGTGGTTCAAATGTACACGGTAAAGTTGTTGAAGTTATTCGTCCATCAGGATGTCAAAAAGGTGCTTTAAAACTTGCATTTACAGATATTGAAAACTGCGGTTGCAAAGCAAAATTACCAAGACAAATTTTAACAGCTCAAATTGATAAATCTAATACGCCAAATATTGTTTCAAGACTAGTAACTGCTCCATTTACTTGGGCTGGCTCTCTTGTAGGTATTGTAGGTAGAACAACAGGTGGTATGTTAACTACTCTTGGTAACGCTGTTGAAGACGTATCAACTGGTACTGGTATCGCATTGGGTGAAGTATTCCAAGGTCAATTACCAGCTGCGGGTAGAAGTGCTTACGACGTTGTTAAGGATACAATCAAAGCTCCAATTGACTTAACTAGAACGGCTCTATCAGGTACAATGGGCTTATTCCAAACAACAGGCGACGAAGTTGCTTACTTAGTTGATGCTAAAGGCTTCAAAATCTCAGCTATTAATCCGAAAGAACACGTAACAATTGCTTTCGGCTGTAACGGTCAGTAGTTTAGAATCGTTTACAGTAAGAACAAGCCCTAGCAGTAGTTTTTGCGGGGCTTGTTTTTTTGTTAAAAAAACAAAAAAACAAAACCCCTATTTACATTTTATTTATTTTGTTAAGAGGTTTTCTTTTATGGATATTTACCGTTTCTTTTCTTTCTTTAGTTGCGAGGTAAAGAAAGAAAAGAAACGGCGAAAGAAAAGAAAGAAAACACGCTTTATAAGCTAGCTCCGGTGGTGTTAACCACCTACGCACGTTATCTATGATAACGTAAACCACAACATCTCAAGCTCAAAAGAGCTTGAGCATCGGCAATTAATATCGCCGATGCCAACAATTTAAAGTGTGCTTTCTCTTTCTTTTTCGTAGTTTTTCTTTCTCTTTACCTCACAAATAAAGAGAAAGAAAAAGTACAATAAAAATATAAAAAACAATTTTTAACAAAATAAATAAAAAGTTAAATAATAATTAATTTTTCGTTGACTTTCAAAAAATATCATTAAAATGATAATATACGGAGTTCTGACTATGATAAATTTTGATAAGTTTACTAACTATTCACAAGAAATCATTTTTGCAGCGAATGCAAAAAAAGATTTTTACAAAAATACTGAGGTTCAGCCAGAGCATATTATGATTGCGATGATTGAAGATAATGGTATTGCAAAAGATTATTTAGAAGAGTTAAAACTTTTAAACCAACATTTTATTAATGAAATTGTTGCTAAAATAAAAACTTTTCCAACTATTTCAGGCCCAAGCAGTTCACAACAAGTCTTCTTATCAAAAGATACAAACACTCTTTTTGAAATAGCTTTTCAAGAAGCAGAAGCTTTAAAAGATGAATTTGTAGGAATAGAATGCATCCTTCTTGGAATGACAAAGCTAGAAAACTCATTTATCCAAGAGCTTTTAAAAAGACAAGGGGTAAATCCTAATTCAATTCTTAACGTTATGAAAAAAATAAGAGGTAATAAAAAAGTGGATAATAAAAATGCAGAAGAAAATTTAAAGGCACTTCAAAAATATTCAACTGACTTAACCGAACGCGCTCGCAAAGGCAAATTAGACCCTGTTATTGGCCGTGATGAAGAAGTGCGTAGAATAATTCAAGTATTAAATCGTAGAACAAAAAACAACCCTGTACTTATTGGAGAACCAGGTGTAGGTAAAACTGCTATTGTAGAAGGTTTAGCTCAAAGAATTATTCGTGGCGATGTTCCAGAAAGTTTAAAAGATGTGACCTTAATCTCTCTTGATTTAGGAGCGTTAGTTGCAGGTGCAAAATTTAGAGGAGAATTTGAAGAAAGATTAAAAGCTGTACTTAAAGAAGTTCAAGATTCAAACGGTGAAATAGTTATGTTTATTGATGAACTTCATACAGTTGTTGGCGCAGGCTCTACAGAAGGTTCTATGGATGCTGGTAATTTACTAAAACCAATGCTTGCAAGAGGTGAACTACGTACAATTGGCGCTACAACAATTAATGAATACCGTAAATACATTGAAAAAGATCCAGCCCTAGAAAGAAGATTTCAACCAGTTTTAGTTGATGAGCCAAGCGTTGAAGATACTATTTCAATCTTACGTGGATTAAAAGAAAAATATGAAGTTCACCACGGAATTCGTATCCTAGATAGCGCTCTAATCCAAGCTGCAAAACTTTCTGATAGATACATTACAGATAGATTTTTGCCAGACAAAGCTATCGATTTAATCGATGAAGCATCTTCTGCTTTGCGTATCGAAATCGATTCCATGCCAGAAGAAATCGATACAATGTTTCGTCAAAAAATTCAATTAGAAGTTGAACGTGAAGCCCTAAGAAAAGAAACTTCACCCGAATGTCTTGCAAAGATAGAAAAATTAACTTCTGAAATTGATTCTTTAGATGAAAAAATTACAACATTGAAAACTCAATGGGAATTAGAAAAAAATACTATTTCAGGTGAAGCTGGAATTAAAGAACAAATTGATAAAGTAAAAGTTCAAATTGCTGAAGCTGAACGTAACACAGACTTACAGCGAGCAGCTGAGCTTAAATATGGGAAGTTAATGGAGCTTGAGAAAAAGCTCCAAGCGGTTCAAGGTAAGGAAAAATCAGAGAACCAGCTTCTTAAAGAAGAAATTGACGGCGATGATATTGCAGAAATTGTGAGCAAATGGACTGGAATTCCTGTTACTAAGCTTGTAGAATCTGAAATGCAAAAACTTTTAAGAATGGAAGATGTTCTTCACAAACGCTTAATTGGACAAGAAGAAGCTGTAGATACTGTATCAGATGCAATACGTCGTGCTCGTTCTGGCTTAAAAGACCCAAAACGTCCTATTGGAACATTCATTTTCTTAGGCCCAACGGGGGTTGGTAAAACTGAGCTAGCAAAAACTTTAGCAGAATTCTTGTTCAATGACGAAGATGCAATTGTGAGAATTGACATGTCAGAATATATGGAAAAACATAATGTCTCTCGTTTAGTAGGAGCTCCTCCGGGATATGTCGGCTATGAAGAAGGTGGACAATTAACAGAAGCTGTTCGTCGCAAGCCTTATTCTGTAGTACTTTTTGATGAAATCGAAAAGGCTCATCCAGATGTTTTCAATATAATGTTACAAATATTCGATGATGGTAGATTAACAGATTCAAAAGGTCGTGTTGTTGATTTCAAAAACACTGTAATCATTATGACAAGTAATATCGGTTCAGATATTATCCTTGAGGATTCTTTAAATGCATCCCTTAATGGTGGTAATTTTGAAGAAACAAAAGAAAAAGTAAACGCAGTTATGCGAGAACGCTTTAAGCCAGAATTCTTAAATAGAGTTGATGAAACGATTTTCTTTAAAGCGCTTACTTTAGGTCAATTATCTGCAATTGTTGATATTCAGATGGAACATTTGCGTAACTTATTAAAAGAACATAATATGACTCTTGAAATAAGCGAAGATGCAAAAGAACTACTTGCTACACGAGGATTTAATCCAATTTATGGTGCAAGACCATTAAAAAGAGTCATTCGACAATTAGTCGAAAACCCTCTTTCAAAGCAGATTCTTGCTCAAAAATTTATTGACGGCGATTGTATAAAAATAAGCGTGGCAAATGACGAAATCTGCTTTGAAAAATAGTATTACATACTTAATGAAATCAAAACAAAAGAGGTCAAAACTAACACTGTAATAGTAAACGCTATTAATAGCCTTACTGCGGGGTGAAACCCCAAAACCGCCTCTTCTTCAAGTTCAAGTTGACGTAAAATAGATTTAGAAAAATCTTTTTTTGCGTCATCTTTTGTTTTCTTAAAAGAATCACTCATAATCCTTCTTATATTGTAATTATCTTCTAATTCTTTTCGTGCTTTTTTATTATTTATAGCAAATTTTTTAATTTTCAAATTTTCTTCATCAGACAATTCGTTATCTAAATAAGCCGATAAATTATTTTTAAAAACTCTATAATGTAGCGAAGTAGCTTCCTCCAAATTTTGCTTAGACGTCAAACACTTTTCTTCTAATTCCAAAGATCCATGCATATCTTTTAACATAGTACTAATTATTTCGAACTTCGCCTTGCAAGTCGCACAATCTTTAATATGCTCCTCAACCTGCTTCTTTAAATTACTACTTAAATCTCCATCAATGTAAAACGATATTAAAACATCCATTTGTGCACAAGTTAACTTCATTTTAATCTCCTTATATAAAATCTTTTAATTCTTGTTGTAATCTTAATCTTGCTCTTGAAATCCTTGATTTAACAGTTCCAATAGCAGTATTAGTAATTTTTGCTATGTCCTCATAACTAAGTCCTTCATATTCCCTTAATACAATCGTTAACCTTAAATCTTTAGGCAAAGTCATTAAAGCTACCTTCACTAATTTTTCAAACTCTGCAAATAAACATTTTTCACCAGGCTCACACCCCATTTTATCTTTTATTAATTTTATTTTTTCTTCGTCATAATCGAAAATTTCACTAGGTTTTTTACGCAAATAATCATTATAGATATTAACAACAATCTGATTCAGCCAAGGTTTAAACCTTGTTGAATCTTTTAACATATGCAACGATTTCGCCATTTTTAACAATGCATCTTGTGTCAAATCAGAAACATCTTCTTTTTTGTCACATAGATGAGCAAAAATCGCATAAACTTCTTTTTGTGTCTTCTTTATTAATTCTTCCATTGCCCTAATATCGCCTTTTTGAGCAAAAAGAATAATAGATGCAATGTCAGCTTTTTTATAATTAGCTTTGGACATAACGTATTGTAGATGCAAAACTAAATAAAAAAAAATTCAACATCAGGGTAATTAATAATACAATTTTATTGCCATAGACATTCTATCAAACATAAATCTTCATCAGCCATATTCTTTAATCTATGAATAGTTGTATTTTCATTTTTAAACTCAACTTGAGAAACCAATTTTTCTCCAAATTTAGCCTCTTTTTTATAAACCATATCAAGAGTTTTTATCTTATGGCTATTCTTGAACTCAAAACTTAATGGCTCAAATGCCCAGACAATATAATTACCATTATTTGCATGACCGTTAACATCCAAGTCATTATATCGAACTTCAAATTCTTTCTCCAAATCAGGATTTGAAATAAAAGTAATTTTTGCAAAAGCTAAATCATCTTCTCTTTTCTCAAATGCTTTCATATATGGACTATCTGGGATAGCAGTTGGAACAGGAACCATTGAACGTGAATCAATATCAACCATTGACCACATGCTGTGCATTCTTCCAAGAAGTTTTTCGCCTCGATATAATTCAAAATCACGAAAAGCAAAGAGCTTGTTATATCCCCGAGGCTCTGTTTTTAGAGTTAATTCTTGAATGTCAAAAGGATATTCATTGAACTCCATACGATATTTAAGAAGAAACCAAGCATAATTCTTTGGATAAATAAATGAATATCCAAAACCTAAATCTTCAGCATTTTTGCTTGCAATATCTTGTAGAAAGTTTAACAACGCAAAAGGCTTCATTGCCAAATTTTGATCAATTTCAGAATACTTTAAACTTATTTTCTCTTCATATCCATTTAATATCATATACTGATTATAACATAAAAGGCTAAAAATGGGGAAAAAGAAAACAGGTCGGTTAATCCTTCCTGTTAAGATTTTACACTAGCCGAAATATAAATAGCAATTTAATTATACTATAGAAAAATTAAAAACACAAATAATACAAACAATATTTTACGAAAATAACTTGATTTTACTAGTTATAAAAAACTTGAAATCTAATATATGAGAAAGTTCTAGTACGAGCATGGCAAAATCTATATTTTTGTAAATTTATGTAACAAATATATATTAATTATATACCTATTTGTCAATTTTCTTTACATTTTGGTTTTTATATAAGTAAAAGAGGAGCTTTCATGACAAGAGCACTAGGTTCATTAGTATCTAATAAAGAAGCAGAAGCACTAAAAGAAATGATTTTCAAACGTGCTACTGAACGTGCGCAAAGCATTGAGGCTGATATAAACCAAAGTTATACAACATCAGCTCAAAATGATATTATGGACCTTGCAAGAAATTCTTTTATTGCAACAAAAAACCCGTTTTCAATTATAGAAAGCCCAGAAAAAAAAGAAGAAGCAAAAAAACAAGCGGAAAAAGAGGAAGAGGGAATTGGCTTTCCACAAAGAAGAGAAAATCAGGTTAAAAACAGAATTGAAGAGAAGAGCAAAGAAGAAAATGAAAAATATTCAGAACGTTTAGTTCTTGATGCTATGATTGATGCACGAGTAGATTTAAGTAAAAAAACATCTTTTATGGGCGCTTTGAACTTCTTAAATTCACAAGCATCAATCGCGCTAATCAACCAAAGATACAGGAGGTTTGAAGCAACTGCATAAAATCAAATAAAATCATTTTTATCCATTGACTCACCCCTATTCATCTGCTATAATAGATATATGGTCCGTAATTTATTATAGAGAAGAAAGGAATATTATGATGAAAAAGAATGGTTTTACTCTTGCTGAGGTTTTAATTACCCTTGCAATCATCGGTGTTGTAGCTACTATGACATTACCAACATTAATGACAAATACTGGCGAACAACAAGCTAAAACAGGCTTAAAAAAAGGTATTAACATTTTAACAGAAGCTGCTCAAATGCATGAAACTCTTGAAGGTTACAACTTCGCATCTTTAACTGGTACAAATAGTATGGATGATATTTCAACTACAACTATAACAGGAACAGATGGCTCAACTGCTAATGTAAACGGAGTAAACTCTTTAGTAGGTTTATTAAAAGAAAGAACAAAAATAGACTATAGCAAAACTAAGAGTGATGATATTCAAATAGGTGGTGCTGAAGACGCAAATGCTAAAACTATCGTTTTTGCAGATGGTACCGCTTTGATATTTGACCCATCTGCACCTCTTGCAACAGACGTGTCTCAAATTAACGCTGGAGATAACTTGCCTAATGGATTTAAAGCTATATTTGACACAAATGGAGCTAAAGGTCCAAACCTACTATCAAACTGCGTAGGCTTATTAGCTGGTGGCGATGATGAAGGACAAGTAAATAGCGAAGGTGAAGCTGTAGTAGTTGATGTTTCTCAATGTAATGATAAAGCTAAGCGTGTAATTAAGGACCAATTCCAAATTCAATTAAGAGGAAATGTTGTTCAACCTGTTGGTGCAGCAGCTACTTGGGCATTTGCTAACTAATCATTCTTTATAAAAATAATAAAAAAACTCCTAAAACAAAAAGTTTTAGGAGTTTTTATTAGCTTCTATCTCTCCTAGGAGAGATGTTACGAAGTGGCAGAGAGGGTTCTATGGAAAATAAGCAAATTTCCTTCCCTGGAAGGGGAAGGGAGTTTTCACATCATCCCAACCTTCATAACCATTCACTCAAATAAAATCAACTTTTTCAACTCTAGACAATTAATTTCTTCAATATCGTCAAATCACTACTTTCAAAAGAAAACTCTTCACTACAGAGCTTGCCCAATGGAATATCTTTATTAGTACCGTGATAATCACTTCCACCAGAAATAAGCAGTCCATTTTCTTTTGCATATCGAGTTAGTAGTTCAATTTCTTTTTTAGAATATCTAGAATAATAGCATTCCAAGCCTTTTATACCATAATTAATCATTTTTTCTAATCTTGGTAAAAATACTTCTTCAGAATCATGAGTTTCACCTTCTCCGCCTAAAGGATGTGCCCATACAGGGATTCCACCAGCATCTACAATTGCACTAATTGATTCTGCAATAGTAAACCTTGTATCACCAGCTTTACACCCATCAAGATATTTCTTCATAGCGCTCACGTTATCTGTAGCTAAACCTCGATTAACTAAAATATTCGCAATATGAGTTTTCACAACACTTTTTCTAGAATATAACCAATCTAATTCTTCATCATTTAATACAATATTCCAAGTATCTTTCAAATAATTGATTCGAGTTTCTAATTTTTGCCTGCGTAATACCTTACCTTTTTCAACCAAACTCAAAAGAGCTTTGTTTTTATAATCACAGCCATAGCCCAAAATATGACACTTAATATCTTCACTATGACAAGTAAGTTCAATCGATGGGATAAATTTTACATCAGAATTTATAACAGAAGCCATTTCTTCACAGCCATTTACACTATCGTGATCAGTTAGAGCAAAAATCTTTACCCCTGATTTTTGTATTTTTTCAGCTAATTCCTTAATCGAATCACTTCCATCTGAATTATTACTATGTATATGCAAATCAGCTTTTTCCATATTTAAATAATAGTATAAAAATTCCTAAAAGCATAAAACTTGCTTTGATTTTTAATATTAAAAATTGTAACAATACACAACAAAAAGCTAAAGTTTTATAAAAAAATGCCGTCATGTTTCATGAAATAAACACGAATATTGAAAGGTTAAAAAAGAGGGCTATCTACATTAAATGTATGATTTTTCTTAATCCAACTACTAAAAAAGTATGATTTATATTCAAAAAAGAATTGAACTTTTGTTACAAATTGTTACAATTACAGTGGATATCCCAATTGGAAAAATTTCATGAAAAGATTATTACTCACAACATTTACTGCAATTACGTTTGCGTGTATACCATCAGAGGCTTCTATGGTAGTTTTTGACTACATTGGAGAAACTTATGTTACACCTAATAATATTGAGCGTACATTACTTGTAAATAGCGATGATGGGAAAAGCTATAACGTAGCTATAAGGCCTTTGGAAGAAGCTATCACCAGCCACGACGGTAAATTCTCTATCCCGCTTGAGTATTTATTTATTAATAACACTAGGGAAGATGTGTATTTCAAATACAATGAATTTTCAAATGTATTATGGCATCAAGACAACAACGGTGCGCCTAAGAATATGACAGCTAAAATTAAAAACTTCGGTATCGTGCCTGCTGGAACATACAGTATAATGCTTGAGCTCCAAGCTACAGATATTCAAACTGGCGAAATAGCTTCAGCATCTAGTTTTAATCTACAATTTATAGTACCAATCGTACACGAACTAAACACTTATTCTGAAACACCTAAAATAGTTGTATCAGCAAAAGATGTATTTAAAAAATCACAAAAAATAACCAATGAGGTTTCTCCTATGGTTTATATCCGTTCTAATACCGATTGGGTACTTACTCTAGATACAACTGATTTTGGTGATGCGATAGGTGATTATTACGTTCGTACAACCGCTGGTTCAGCTAAGGTTACTTCAAGATTACAAGAAAGAGCTAAAATTACTCCAGATAGAGAAATTATTTTAGCCAGAGGAAAAGCACCAGCAGAAAACGATTTTGTTACTGTTGAATTTTCTGTAGAAAGTCCTGCTAATGACGTTTTAAGGGCTGGTGATTATGTAAATAGAATTAAATATGTACTTAGAGAGGGTCAAGAATAGTGAAGAAGAAATTTTTAGGATTATTAATAGCGCTATCAGTTACAGTATCGGCATACGCCTCAATTACTGTAACACCTACTAAAGTTGAAATAAATGCAAATAAAATTAGAAATAATTACGCAACAAGAGCTATTGAAGTAAAAGGATCTCCAGATAAACCTATGCGTTATAGAGCTTATACAGGCTATTTCAAGGTAAAAGAAAACTCAGAAGTAGTTTTTGCTGATGGAGAAAAAGATGAACATAACATTCAATCAAAAATCCGTTTTGTACCATCAGAATTTACAATTCCAGCTGGACAAGCTCAAAAAGTTAGAATCAACGTTGCAAACCTAAAAACATTGCCAGAAGGTGAATCTAGAGCAATCGTTTATATCGAAGACGTTGATGCAAAAGAATACAACGTACCTGTTTCCGCTGGAATCGGCGCACAACTAGTTCTAAAAACTCGTATAGCTATTCCTGTTTACGTTGATAAAGGTAATTTTACAAAAAAAGCTGATGTTGAATCATTCGATATTGTTCGCAAAAATGACGGACTATATACAAAAATGAAGGTCGTTTCAACTGGCAACAGCAGAATAAAATATCACGGTATGATACAAATCATCGAAGGTAAAAAACTTATTGACGAATACACACTTGAATCAAAAACTGTTTCTGGCGGTAGCTATTTAATAGCAGAACAAAAAGTAGAAACAGAAAAAATCTCTAAATCCGGTGATTATACTCTAAGAATGATTTTCTATTACCTTGATGAAAAAGATACAAGAAAAAATATAAAGAAAGATGCAATATTAAGAATTACGGGTGAAATTTAAAAAACGAAAGGAAGGTACCCCAGATGAAAATCTCAAAAATCACAAAGATTTTGCCTTTAGCGCTCGCATTATCTATGACTGGCGTTTTTGCGACAGAATCGACAACAGCGACTGTTAACTATCAGTTATCATTAGAAGACTACATTAAAATTACAACTTCTACTGAAGAGCTAAGCTCTACAACAACATTTGGCGCAAACTACGGTTCTATCACTATCGATTCAGATATGACTGGTAAGTTTAACATTATTTCAAATGCAAAAACAAGAACTATGGAATTAAAAGCAACTAATGTTGATGGTGAAAACCCATTATATGCTGTAACTTTTGATAACGCAGCAGGTACTGGTACAGCAAAATTAGTTTTTGCTCACACAACAGAAATTCCTGATGGTACATCAATATCTAACATTACTGGTGAATCACCAGCTGCAGATAGCAACCCAAATGCTATCGCTTTTAACGTTACTTTAGGTCAAACTTATGCTCACGGCCCTGGAAGTATTGAAGGCGCTTGGGATGGCACTAACAAAAAAATCGTTTATACAATGAACAATGGTGTAAGTGATTTAACAATTAAAGTTGGTGGTAAAAACTTAGAAGACACATTCAATACACAAGACCAAAGCGGTACTTATAAAGCTGTATTGACACTAACTGACGTTGGCCCTGTAACAGCAGGCGGAGCTGATCCAGATCCACAAGGTTAATGCTAATAGGTGATTAATTTGAAAAAGCTAATTTTACTAAACAGTTTAATATTAGTAATGAGTGTATTATTTAATACACCAAAAGCTTTTGCTGAAGCTACAGCGGTACAGACATTATATTCGTCTGTACCGTCAGCTGTAGCTATTAATAAAACAGAAACAAATACTCAAGGAAACATCGACCCCGTATCCGGTAATATTCTTAATGACTTAAAAACATCTTTCAATTTAAGTATAAACAGTTCAGAAGGTGAAACTAAAACCTACGATTTTTATTTTTACGCAAGAGTAAAAACTATTGATGGCGAAGAATCAGCTTTTGGGCCAAATGACATAATTTTATTTGGAAATACTTCTTCTTTTCCATCACAAACTGCGGTTAATAACGCAAAAAATGGTATCAGCGAAAATATGGACGTAATTGGATACAAAGTCAAAATGATACCATCTTCAAATAATGATATGGTTGTTGAATACACTTCTACAAGTGAATACCAAGAATGCTATAAAGTTAGTTTCCAAAACGGAGCTACTAATGGAACTGTTGAGCAAATAATTAATGGTAGCCCTGTTACTGGAACTTATCTAATAGGTGAAGATTCTTCCGGCCCATATTCAACAACAGTTTATATAACAGCAATGCAAAAATTATAATAAATATCCCATTGAGCGGATGCTCAAAATAAGTGAATGAAAGTTAAATAGAGAAAAAGCAAGGATTTGCTAAAAACCAAGCGACGGATGGCTTGAAGTGGAACTTTAAAAGATTAGAGTGAGTTAATTAATCCCTCACACTAACCCTCACCTCAAGGAGAGGGAAGGTTCAAAAAATGTTAAATAGAATCAAATACAGTTTAATAGTAGCTTTGATAAGCGCATGTTTGGTAAAACCTGCGTTAGCTGCTAATGATTCTACAATTTCATATGTTGCAATTAACGATAAAGTTTATGAAGATATCGAACTTGTCGTATCAGATGGTGCTGAAATTCTAGTACCATTTAAACAACTTGCAGACATTTTCGAAATCCACTATTCTGCTAACCGTGTCGATAAACTAATTAACTTCACCACTTATGACGGAATAAATGGGGTTATAAACAATCGTGGCGTCTTTATTAACGACCAATTATACCAAAACAGAATCCCAGTATTCATTCAACAAGGGATTATGGACAACATAATAAATGAAGCTTATATTAAGGCTTCTGTTGCAGAACGTATTTTTGGCATAAAATTAACAACAGATTATTCAAACATAACAATTAGCGCCCACGTTGATAGAGATTTAAGAATTCTACGTACTGCAAAATCTCTTATTGAAGATGAAAATGCACCTAAAGCACATCAAGATGTTATAGCCCCTAAGAAAAACGGTGTTATTTCTTTAAATAAAATAGGCCTGCATAACAATTTAATCAACGACAATATGTCGTCTTCCGGCGTTAATTATCGTTCTACAAACTCAACAGTATCTGGCAACACAAGAGCAACTATATCTGGTAACGCTTTTTCTGGTAAATATAGATTAGAATCAAATATGTACCATTATGATAATAATGCATTTATGTTTGGTGGTTTCACTGGTACGTACATGAATAGTTTTATGTATCCAAAAGACGGTAAAAAATATTTTTACGAATTAGGTCGTGTGAAAGGTAGACGTGACGTTGATGCCGCAATAGGTACAAATATTTTTGGCGCTCAAGTTTGGAACTACGATTATGATAAGACTCCAGCTAGACAGTTAAACGGCTACGTTAAACCAAGCAGTTTGGTACGAGTAACAATAAATGATAATGAACCAGTTACCCTAAGTACATATGCTGGATATTACACTCTTTCTGATATGAATATTAGCGGAAAGGTAGAAAAAGTTAAAATCGAAGAAATAAACGAAGACGGAACAATTGATATCCTTAAAGAAGAAAGATATTCTTTATATGGAGATAGACCTTTTGCCAATGAATCAAGAGGTTCTGCATATGCCGGTGTTTGGGGTTATCAAAACCGCTTATTCAGAGAAGGTAATAGTATCTATTATGGCAACAACAAAAAAGCTACTGCTGGTGGTTATTATCAATATGGTATCAAAGATAATGTAACTTTTGAGTCAAAGCTAACTGCAGATAAAATTTATGAAAAAACTAACTCTAAAGTATTTTATCAAATGCCTACTAATGATACATTACTTGTAATCGGTACACAAAAGAACGTTAACTATCAAGAAGGTGCAACAACTCTAAACAGTATTGATTACGTTAGCAAAAAAGATCCTAACTTAAAATTAAGAGGAACTGCAGGTGGAAGTATCGCAAAAGACATTAGAACAGAAGATACTCATGCCGGTTATATAGTTAAAGGTACTGCTGAATATTCTAAAAACCTTAAAAATTATGCTTGGAAAATTTTCCAGCCTAAAACTGCTCAAGCAAAATTAGAGGCTTATCATACTTCACCAGATTTCTACATTGCTAGTTCAGATTCGACATCTAGAAACGACAGAACTGGTGGTAAAGCTACTGGTGCGGTTAGCTTTAATTCAACTAATGTTAGCGGTAGCTATAATAAATATTACTCAAACACAAATCATCGTTACCAAGGCGGAACTCTTAAATTTGATGAATACAGTATCAATGCTTCATCAAGAATACCAAAAGTTGCAACTGCAAGATTTAGTATGTTCCATAGAAGAGGCTCAAACGATTTAGGCAGAAATAGAAACTACAATTATGACGCAAATCTAACTAGAAATATTGGTAGAGGTGCTATTTTCCAAGCAGGACACAGGCAAAGTTTATATGATACTAACTATGATATAGAATCTGCTTTAAATAGAGATTATTACTCAAAATACTTAGATACTTATATGGACTTATCTACACCTTTACCTAAAAATATCGGTAGGTTCCGCTTAGGACATAATTTTATTGACTACAAAACAAGCTCATATACAAACAACTACAACATGTTCCGCTTTGGATACACATTCCCAACTTGGAAAAGAATAACACTAGGACTAGGCTGGGGATTCCGTTATCACGGACAAGGTGGACAGGATTTCAATGTTAATATGGGTTACAGGGCTAAATCAGGCCAAATGGTCAATGTTGGCTATCAATACTCTAAAAACGGTGGTTACTTTATCGATAATATGTTTACGCCAACAACAAACCGTCATTCTGTAAACTTCATTTTTAATGACGCTTATCAATTATTCCATAATGGCTTCAAGTCAATTGGCGACGAAAACGAAGATAAAGGTATTTTTGAAGCTATTGTATTTATTGATGCAAATAAAAATGGTAAATATGATAAGAAAATTGATATCCCAGTGAAAGATGTTCCAATAATTACAAGCTGGTCAAGTGATATTGAATATACAAATCGTTCTGGTAAATTATCGTCAGCAGCTCTTCCTAGTGGTGTATATAAAATTTCACTTGATATGAACTCTTTACCAATTACTGTAGCTCCTGTTTCAAATGATTTAGCTACAAGAATGGTTAAAATTGATAACGGATTAACTACAAAACTTGAACTCCCTCTTACAAGTACCGTTGGTAGTGTCTCTGGCGTATTAAAAATTACCGATGATTTTAAACGTGATTTAAAAATAACTGATTTTGTTGTAATCATAACCGACCAAGACGGAAAAGAAGTTAACTACTCAACTGTAACTTCTTCTGGAGAATTCTATATCTCTGGTCTTGCTCCAGGTAAATATACACTAAAACTTGATGATAGATATATTGATGCTTATGGTCTAGAAAAATTGCAAAACTTGAGCGAAAGAACAATATTTATACCATATGATTACGAAAATCCTACAGATGTTATGAATCAAAACTTAGAGTACAGGACATTGTCTCTATAAAACAAATTCTATTTAACAAAACGACACATATGTGTTAGCCGCTTCCCAAAAGGCGGCTTTTTTTTTAGAAATCAAACTATACACTTCTTACTAATGCTGTATAAACTTCTTGAGAAATATTACCATTATTAACTTCTTTAGCAATTATTTCTAAAGCTTCATATTTAGCAAGAGGACTCTTATAACTTCTCTTTTCTCTTAATGCCGAATACTTGTCTGCTATAGAAAGAATTTGAGCATCTACATCAAATTCAAAATTTGAAGTTACTTTAGGATAACCATTATTATTTTTATCTTGATGGTGATATTTTATAAGCTCTAATGTACGTTTTTTAAGTCCCTTTTCTTTCAAAAGTTCATAACCTAGTTCACCATGAAGTTCCATAATTTTACGCTCATCTGGTTCTAAACGACCTTTTTTATTTAAAATTTTGTCTGGTATTAAGGTTTTCCCCCAATCATGCAATAATGCGGCTTCTTGAAGAGCTGACAAATCTATTTTTTGCTTCATATTTTCAGGTAAAGAATGGTATACTTTTGTAACCACAATGTATGTCTGCTGCATATGACCTTGCATAAGCTTTTCAAGCTCATTAAAATTAACTTCTAAAGAAATATTATTTTCTGATAAAATTGTTTTAATTTTGGGGTTCATTTGAGCTGCTAATTCAATTTCAGCCTTTGTTGCAATACTATTGTAAATAGGATTACTAACATATGCTGGTTGAACTTTGTTTTTACCATTATTTTTCTTTAATGGTAACAACCCTGTATTTAATTTTAAAGGAAAATTAATTACAAAATTAATCAATTCACTACACCTTATCTAACACACTATAGTTATATAAAGTATTTTTTTAATAAAAATTTGACTAAAAACAAAAAACATGTTAAGCAAATGTTACAATTAAATTTTTCTTCCTAGATAAATGTCTAAATCTCGTTTTTGTGCTAAAATTGAGCATATATCATTTTTAAAATTAGGAGTATTAAATGCAAGAAGTTTTAGAGAGAAAATCAATAAAAAATATAGATTTTAACTGCGATTTAGCACAAGCTTACGGAATTTATAAAAATAATAATGAATTTGAACTTTTAGATTATGTAAGTTCAGTTAACGTATCTTGTGGCTTTCACGCAGGCGATCCATCTACAATCAAAGAAGCTCTTTTAAAGGCTAAAGAGAAAAATTTAGTAATTGGGGCACATATTGGATTTAATGACATCCAAGGTTTTGGCTACCGTCCAGTTGAGCTTAAAGAAGATGAATTAGAAGCTCTTGTTATATATCAAATTGGAGCTTTAATGTCTTTTGCAAAAGCTTATGGTGTAAGCGTAGAACACGTTAGACCTCATGGAGCTATGTACAAAATGGCTGGAGAGGATTTCACATTCTCTTGTGCAATTGCTAGAGCTATCAAAAAATGTTCTGAATGGCTTGTATACTATGCACCTGTTAGCGATATTACAGCAAAAGTTGCTGATTATACAGGTATTCAAGTTGCTCAAGAGTTGTTTTTAGAAAAATCTTATAATGCTGATTTAACAATTGATTATTCAAAAGATGATAATACAAATAATTATGATTTAATCAAGCGTTTTCAACATTTACTGCATACTTCTCAAATTCGTAATAACATGGGTGGTATGAGCTTTGCAGATGTGGATACAATTCACTTCTCAAATAAATATAAAAATTCTATTGAATTGATTCAACAGGCGTACCATACTTTAATGCCAACACCTGTAAATTACAATAATGCTAAGATTTCGGGCTGGGTAGACTAATTATGATAAAAAAATTTAGAAAAAATGTTAGAATGTCAAAAGATGTAGGCTGGCTTATTCCAGGACTAAATGTTAAAAGATGGCTATTTTTAATCTTTTTAGGCTCTATTTTAATGGTTCTAGGGTTTTTAATTATATTTGATATTCGCCCGATTTATCAAACAATGGAATTAATTAGAAAAGCTGCCTTAATTTTACCTACTGAGATTTTGGCAGTAGCTGTAATTTTAATTGGAGCTTTTGTATTCTTTAGTGGTTGGAAAAAAACAACTTTATCAATTATGGACATTGATTCTGCTAGTAGAAGTAATTCTTTATTAGAAAAACTATATAGAAGAAGCAAGCTTAATAAGGGTGCTAAAATTGTTGCAATTGGTGGTGGTACAGGCTTATCAATGCTTCTTAGAGGAATAAAAAAATACACAAATAATATCACTGCAGTCGTAACTGTTGGCGATGATGGCGGAAGTTCTGGAAGATTGCGTGAAGATATGGGCATTCTTCCTCCAGGAGATATTCGTAACTGTATTGCAGCGCTTGCTGATGACGATGATTTGATTACTGAATTATTCCAGTATAGATTTAAAAAAGGCGAAGGGCTTGAAGGACATAGCTTTGGCAATCTTTTCTTGACTGCTCTTTGTGCAATTACTGGTAATATGGTAAAAGCTGTTAAAGAGTCTTCAAATGTATTAAATATTCGTGGCGTTGTACTTCCTGCAACTTTAGATGATATGAAGCTTGGCGCTGAGTTTGAAGACGGATCAATTGTTAAAGGGGAATCAAATATTCCTGAAGAACATAAACAAATTAAGAAATTATTTACTGAGCCTGCTAATTGCCAAGCTTTGCCAGAAGTTATAGATGCAATTATGCATGCTGATTTAATTATTCTTGGCCCAGGTAGTTTGTACACAAGTGTTATTCCAAACTTGCTTGTCGATGGAATTGTAGAAGCTATAGTTACATCAAAAGCTAAGAAAATTTATGTATGTAATATTATGACACAGCCTGGCGAAACTGATGCCTATTCTGTAGCAAGCCACGTTAATGCTTTATTAAACCATGCAAAAGGTCAAAAAATTATTGATGCTGTTTTAGTAAACAATTCTTTGCCAGCTAATATTTCAGAAGGTTATGCTAAGACTGGCTCTACTCCTGTAAGACTAGACATGGAAAATATAGCACCAATAGGTATTGAAGTTGTGTCTCAAAAGCTTATTGAAGAAAATAAACAAGGACTTGTAAGACATTCTTCAAACCGCGTAGCTAGAGCTGTGTATTATTGGTATAAAAAGGTAATAAGGAAATAGGGCAATAAGGTGTTATGGCAAAAAGGACAGTTGCGATATTCCAAAATTTAAAAAATTCTGATGAGAAAATTGCTATGCTTACAGCTTATGATTATTCTACAGCTAAGGTTTTAGACGAAGCTAAAATTGATGGAATTCTTGTTGGTGATTCTCTTGCAATGGTCGCTTTAGGATATGAAAATACTTATAATATTACAATTGATGAAATGTTAATTTTTGTTCGAGCAGTAGCTTGTGGTGCTAAAAATTCTTTTATTGTCGGTGATATGCCTTTTATGAGCTACAATTTATCAGTTGAACAAGGTCTAGAAAATGCAAGTAAAATGATTAAAGCAGGTGCTAATGCGGTTAAGATAGAAGGTTGTAATGAGTACATTTTAGCTCTTACTAAACGTTTAGTAGAATCAGGAATTCCTGTACTTGCACATTTGGGTTTAACTCCACAGTTGTTAAATACTTTAGGTGGGTACAAAATCCAAGGTAGAACTGCAGAACAAGCTGAATTTATTTTAGAATGTGCTAAAAAACTCCAAATTGCTGGCGCTTTTGCTGTTGTATTAGAGCTTTTACCAGCTGAAAGTGCTGAATATATTACTAAAAATTTAGAAATACCTACAATCGGAATTGGTGCTGGTGTTGGATGTTCTGGGCAAATTGTTGTTACGGATGATATACTAGGTAAATTTACTGATTTTGCACCAAAATTTGTTAAAAAGTTTGCAAATCTTCATGAAATTATGCTAGATGGGGTAAGAAAGTATTCTCAAGAAGTAAAAGATTTAGAATTCCCTTCAGAAAAGGAATCTTTTGAATTAAATAAAGATGAAAGAGAAAAGCTAGGAATAAAGGAGCTAAATTATGATTAATGCAATAAATAATGTAAATTTTAAAGCGATATATTATGGTGGGAATTTAGATTTTTCAGAATCACAAAAAAAAGTAGTTGATGATATTAAAATAAAACTTGGAAAAACTGTTGACGATAATAATTTTTTAATAAAAGCATTAGATCATGATGTTGTTGAGTTATCAGAAATTAAAGATGTTAAAACAGTTGGAACAGGAATAGACAAAAAAATAGAATTTTCTAAAGGTGTGTTTATAGGTAAGTATGATGAAAAACATCCTTTTGAACGAGAAGATTATAGTTCTGCATTGAAAGAAAGAGCTAGAGGCTTTAGCGCGCTTGTGGTGTTAGCACTTATATATTTTGCAGCGATTTTTGCTCTTATGCCTTGGAAGAAAAACAACAGTGAGGCTGTAGCTCAACAAGCTGAGAAAGTGGTAACTACTGCAAAAGATAGTCTTCAAACAGCGAAAGATAGTATAAAATTGTTTAAATAAAATAAAATAAGAGGAAAATAATGTTATTAAATACAATAAACGAAGTAAGAGCAGAGGTTAAAAAATGGAGAGCTGAAGGGCTTAAAGTTGGGCTTGTTCCGACAATGGGAGCATTGCACGAAGGTCATTTAAGTCTCATTAAAAAAGCAAAAGCTGAATGTGATAAAGTTGTTGTATCAGTTTTTGTAAATCCAATTCAATTTGGACCTAGTGAAGATTTTGATAAATATCCTCGAACTTTGGAAGAAGATATGAATCTTTGTGATAGCGAAGGGGTAGACATAGTTTTTGCACCAACTCCAAAAGAAATGTACGGAGGGGGTAAATGTTTTTCAACTGATAGTGATAACTCCAAATTAGAAAGATTGTCAAATGATACATTAACTTATGTTTGTCCTCCATATTTCTTTGTTGATAAACTTTGTGGCAAATCTCGTGTTGGTCATTTTGATGGTGTTTGTACTGTTGTAATGAAATTGTTTAATATTGTTCAGCCTGATTGTGCTTTCTTTGGTCAAAAAGATGCTCAACAAGTTATTATTATTAAGAAAATGGTTGATGATTTGAATGTTCCTATTGAAATAGTTCAATGTCCTATTGTTCGTGAAGAATCGGGGCTTGCATTGAGCTCAAGAAATAAATATCTTTCTGAACAGGGAAAAAAAGATGCGCTTGTTTTAAGCCAGATTTTGAATAATATTAAAGCATGTTATAATCGTGGAATTACTGATATTGAAGCTTTAAAAGAAACTGCCTATTCTTATTTAACTGACAAACACGATTTAGAATATCTTGAAATTTATAATAAAAATACTCTTGAAGAAGATGAAAAAGCTTCTAAAAATTCAATAGCTCTTATTGCTTGTAGAGTAGAGGGTGTAAGATTAATAGATAATATTTATTTAGATGAGGTATAAAATGCTTAAATTTCTACCAAAAATATTTAATTTCTTTAGAAATTCTTTTCAATTTTTACAAATAGTTTTAATGTTCTTTTTACTTCTATTAGTTTTATATTGGACAGAAAACATTTCAGAAATAGACATAATATGGCTAGACAGATTTCAAAGTTATTTAAATTTCTTTGTTTATTTAGGTTCACTTATTTCAGATGGTGTTACAAAGTTTTCTGGAACTGTTTTTGAACATAAGTATATTTGCTCATTTTTTGTGGTGATTATTTTTTATTTTTCAATGACTTTATTATCTAAAGCTATTGATTATATTGAAAATCTTTGTAACAAATGCATAAATTATTTAAGAGAAGAAGAAGAAAAATTCTTAAATTTACAATTAAATAGACAACAAATTTCTGAACAAAATAAAATAAAAAACTATGTTGTATTTTTCTCAATAAAAGAAAAAACAAATAAAACACACTCTAATGAAAAACTTGATATTAATGAACATTATAAAAAAATTAACAAATTTTTAATTGAAAAAACGGGAACAACACCTGAACCTTTTGAAAATGGTTTCTTATATCATTTTGCAAATTTTGAAAAAATCGATAACATTTTAGATATCTATTTTAAACTTTTAAATTTATCACCTTTAATTGATTATCAAATTTGCGTTCAAGCTCACTATGATAAAGAATTCGATGAAAAATCTTTAAAACATCTTATAAGCTTTGAACTATACAATAAAATTACTCTTTTGTCAGAGACAGCATATCGCTATAATTTTAATGCAAAACATAAGTATAAACTCTGCCAAATGGGTATTTATCAACGTGACAATGGCTCTATTGAAGCTTTATGCTTTGAAGAAGCTGAAAGTTAAAGACAGTATACAATGGTACAACTTGAGAGGAGTAAAATATGAGATACGATGCCGGTGAAGTTATAACAGCAATGGTAACTCCGTTTAATGAAAAACGTGATGTTGATTATGAAAGAGTAGAAGCTCTTGCTCATCAACTTGCAAATACAGGTTCAGATGCTGTCTTGGTTGCTGGCACAACGGGAGAAGCCCCTACTTTAACTTATGAAGAAGAAGCTGAAATTCTTTCAAGTGTTCGCCGTGCTGTTAATAAACAAGCGAAAGTTATAATGGGTACTGGTTCAAATTCAACAGAAACTGCAGTTAAAACTGCAAAGATGGCTGAAAAAGAAGGTGTAGACGCAATTCTGTCAGTAGTTCCTTACTATAATAAACCATCACAAACTGGCATGATAGAACATTTTTCAGCAGTAGCTGAAGCCGTTGATTTGCCTATTATTTTATACAATATTCCGTCTAGAACCGGAGTTAATATGCTACCTGAAACCGTTAAGACTTTAGCAAGAAAATATGAAAATATTGTTGCGATTAAACAAAGTTATGGTGATATGGATGCAGTAACTGAAATTAAGTCTATATGCCCTCATGATTTTGCGGTTTATTCTGGTGATGACAGCTTAACACTTCCAATGTTAGCATTAGGTGCACATGGTGTAATTTCTGTAGCATCTCATCTTTTTGGTAAAGAAATTAAATCAATGATAAGAAACTTTAAAACCGGTGATGCTATGACCGCAAAAAATATGCACATGAAGTTATTCCCTATTTTTAAAAAATTATTTATGGCACCAAACCCTGTACCAGTTAAAGCTGCTTTAGCTTATAGAGATCTTATAGAAGATTACGTAAGACGTCCGCTTATAGAATTAACATCTGCAGAAAAAGCAGAATTGTTTTTTACATTGGATGCTATTTAGAAAACTGATTAAGTGACTTAGTGACTGACTGACTAAGTCACTTAAAGTTTTTTTGATTATAATATAGATTATAATAAGGAGTGTAAAATAAATGAAAAACAAATTGATTATGTTTTGGGCTATAGTGCTTATTGTCATTGCATCAGTTGTGACAATAATAGTTAAGCCAACAAAACTAGGACTTGATTTAGTCGGTGGTTCAAGGCTTGTGCTAGAAGCGCAAACAACTGATACAATTTCTCAAATTACACCTGATATGATGGCAAGTTTACATTTTGCTATCGAAAACAGAGTTAATAAATTAGGTGTTTCAGAAACGCTTGTTCAACGTTCTGGAGATAAGAGACTTGTTGTTGAAATTCCAGATGTTTCCGATTTAAATCAAGCAAAAGCTTATTTAGGTGAAACTGCTGAATTAGATTTTAGAAAACCTGTTATGATGCCAAATGGTATGGAGGCTTGGGAAGCAACAGGTTTAACTGGTAAAGATTTAACAAGAGCAAATTTGAGTACAAATTCTCAAAATGGTCAATGGGTTGTTGATTTAGAATTCAATACAGCTGGTACTAAAAAATTTGCAGAATTAACTAAAAAAATGGTTGGACAACAAATGGCTATTTTCTTTAATGGAGAGCTTCAATCTGCCCCTGTAATTAGAGAAGCTATTACTGGTGGTAGAGCGCAGATTTCTGGTGGAGAAAATGGGTTTGTATACCAGGAAGCAAAAACGATGGTTGACTTATTAAATGCTGGCGCACTACCAGTTCCTGCTAAAATTATTGAAGAGAACACAGTTGGACCAACTCTTGGAGCTGATAGTATCGCTAAATCAAAATTAGCTGGTGCGTTAGGACTAGCTTTTGTAATGATATTTATGGTGGCATATTATAGAGCCCCTGGTATGATTGCCAATGTTGCTCTTGTAATTTACGGTTTAATCCTATTTGCTCTATTCAAAGCTATTCCAGTAACTTTAACTCTTGCTGGTATTGCAGGCTTTATTCTTTCAGTTGGTATGGCAGTTGATGCCAATATTTTAATTTTTGAAAGAACAAAAGAAGAATTAAGAGCTGGTAGAACTTTATTTACGGCGATTAATTCTGGTTTTGATAGAGCTTGGACAAGTATTTTTGATTCAAATATGACAACAATTATTACTTGCGCAATTCTTTATTTCTGTGGAACAAGTATTGTTAAAGGTTTTGCTTTAACTCTTGCCCTTGGTGTTATGGTATCAATGTTTAGTGCAATTACAATTACTAAAAACTTTATGCACTTAGCTTTTGGTACTGGTAATCTTAAAAATCCTGCTTTATTTGGCTTAAGACCAGAGGAAATTGGTGAAGGTTTCCAAGTAGTTGAAACAAAACGTGAAAAAGCTAAATTTGGTATATTGGATTAGAAAGAAGGTAAAACATGAAATTAGATATAGTAAAACATAAATTTATATACCTAGCGATTTCAGCAATACTTCTTATTCCTGGCATTATCGCTATGATTTACTCAATGATTACATACGATACTCATACTCCTGTAAAGGTTGGTATTGATTATACTGGCGGTACAACCCTACAGTATGGTGTAAAACAAGAAATTTCTAACAATAAATTATCAGAAGTTCGTACAACTTTAGAAAATAATGGAATTGAAAAACCTGTACTTCAAATAATTAATGTTAATTCAAAAGAAAATACAGATTTAAAAGCTGTTTTATCTATCAGAACTCAATTTATTGATGAAAAATCTAAAGACTTAGAAAATATTACAAAAGTTGTAAATAGCGAATTTCAACAACCAGAACTTGTTCAAGTATCTTCTGTTGGCCCTACTTTGGGTAAAGAATTGTTCAAAAACTCAATGATTGCATTAACTTTGGCTCTTTTAGGAATTATTGCTTATTTAACATTTAGGTTCCAATTTGACTATGCTCTTGCAGCTATTTTGGGGTTAGTCCACGATACCATTTTTGTAGTTGGTGCTTTTTCGATTTTAGGTTTATTATACGGTGTTCAAATTGACGCTTTATTCGTGACAGCACTTCTTACCGTAATTGGTTTTTCTGTTCACGATACAATCGTTGTATTTGACCGTGTAAGAGAAAATCTAAAATATTATTCTAAGAAAATGACTTTCGGAGAAATAATGAATGCAAGTATTAATCAAACTCTTACTAGAAGTATTAATACTTCTTTAACAACTTTGTTAACTCTTGCAGCTTTATATTTCTTCGGTGGAGTAACAACAAAAGATTTCGTACTTGCAATGATTCTTGGTATTGCAATTGGAACATATTCAAGTATTTTCTTCTGTTCATCATTAATTGAAATTTGGGAAGATAAAAAATAAAACAATTGTTATTAAACTAAATACATACTAAAAAAGGGCAGGAATACTGCCCTTTTACCATCTACAGAGGTAAATTTATTATATACTAACCCGTTAATAAATTTTACTTTTTTAAGTCCCTCTGTAACGGCTATTTTTCTTTAATTTCAAGTTTTCTAGTTTTAGCCTCTTCAACCTTTTGCTTTGGTAGATTTATAGTAAGAATTCCATTCTTATAATTAGCTTCTGCTTCATCTATTTTTATTGGCTGATCAAAAGAAATAGTTCTTCTATATTTTCCATACCTAAATTCACAAGTATGATATTTCATATTTTTTTCTTTTTGTTCCTTTTCTTCTTTCTCTTCCTCTATTTCTGCAGATATTGTCATAAAATCATTATCCAATTCAACTTCAATATCATCTTTTTTTACTCCTGGTAACTGAATTTTTACCATATAATTTTTTTCATATTGTTTAATTTCTACTGCTGGACGCCAAGTTGAAGTTTTCTTCATCGATAGTTGGTGAGAAAAAGCTGGATTTATTATTGTATCCCTTAAAAAATTATTAAGCTCGTTATGTATACTATCAAAATACAATTCAGGCTCACGAAGAATTAATTCTCTTTTCATTATAAGAACTCCTTTCAAATACATTTTTAATATAGAAGTAAAAAACAATTTTTTCATTAGACAAAAGAGGCGATTTTTCATATGAAAAATCGCCTCTTTTTACTAAGTACTTTTTATTATTCAACAGAACCTGCAGTTTTACCATATCTTCTAATTGTTGAATTTAATAAATTTTCATGGTGCTTATCTCTATAAATTTGACAAAGTAACTTATACGCATGTTTATTATAAGGATTTTCTTTTAAGATTTCTTCTAATTGCTTAACAGCTGAGTCAGAACGTTTTGTATAATAATTGATTAAAGCTGGAAGTGTTATAGTCAAATCGTTTTCATCTGTTGCCCAAGCAATATCAGCACAACTTTTAGCATTATCATATTCTTCAGCATCTAAGAACATTACAGCGACTTCATAATAAACTTCTGATTTACTTCTTCTATCTGTTTTCATTTGAGCTACTGTTTGATACTCTTGAGCTGCCTTTAAGTATTCTGCTCTTTTTCTATATTGTTCTGCTAACGCCAAATGCGTTGCAATATCCCCTCTTTCAACTTCTTCTAAATTTGTATCATCATTTACCGGAACATTTAAAGTTGATAAAATTTCAGAAGTTGTAAATAAAACAGACTTTTCTTCTGTAGAAAGAGGTTTATTTGTAACATCCGGAATCACTGAATATAACAAAGCTAACGTTTTTAAGTCTCTTGGTGTAATTTCAGTATTGAATTTAGTACCAATAGGATACATTACATCATAAATACTTTGGCTTCTTCCTGTAAGACCTAAAGAGCGCCCTATCTCTTGTAGAGCCGAAGAAAATAATTGTTTTGAATCGTGGCTAAAACCTTTATTATCAACCTTATTGAAAACAATTACAGATTCTTTAATAGTATTACCATTTAGGGAAAAAGCTTGCATCCCGATAGAATCTTTATTATCTGTATTTCTAAAGAAACATTTCATTTCTGCTTCTTCTGGAGTTTCTACGAATTCGAATCTTACCAAACCTTCACTTGCTCTTTGCCAAGCTTGATATGCATTCATTACAATTTCTCTATAATACACTGGAACGGTATTTGAATCTTCAATATAAACTTTTAAAGGAAAAGATGATTTATTCCATCTTACAATTTTCCCATTTTTGCAAATATTTCTAAAATAACTGTCAATAACAGCTGCTTTTATTGTTTTTTCACTCATTGATTTATCATAGCCAAGTGTCATAGCTAAAACTTTTTTATAAGAAAAATCTGTATCTTGCACTACAGGACTAACTGTAGTAAAAGCTAAAAAGCCTGCTGTAATTAGGATAGTTGAAATTAATAATCTTTTCATTTTTTGTTGACCTCATTTTATAAATATATATTTGATTAATATTCTTAAAACCTGTAAAATTATTTTTTGCGCTTTTATTATACATTATTTATCATAAATTTACAATTAAAGGTTTTACTTGAAAGTTTAGAAGCATTTATGGTAAACTCAAAGTATTAAGGAGGGTATATGCACGAATACGTTTTTAAAATGAAAAAAGGCGATATTGAGATTGAATTAAAATCTGACGACCTAGAATTTGTAGAAGAACAACTAAACAAATGGAGAGAAGAACTTCTTCAACAGGATTAATATAAAAAATGGCGATATATTCTTTTAAAATTACAAAAGGCAAATATCAATTAGACTTATCGACTACAGACAAAGAATTACTAGTCGAGCAATTTGAGTTGTGGGTTAGACAAGCTGGAGAATATAATCGTAAACGCAAAGCAAAAGAATGCAAAGAACTTGTAAACAACCAAATTAAGGCTGAAGAAGAAATTACTAAAAAAAATATTGAAAATCATTTGGCTAAAAGACCAAAAACTGAACTGCCCAAATTAGATGAAAATAAGGAAAATAAAAAAGAAGATTCAACTGCTACAGTAGAAAGGGATGAAAAACAAAAAAATCTTGATATATTCTATTCACCACAACAACAAGAAGCTGTATCAAAGACAATAAATAACTCCTCTTCTACAGGTTTCTTTGATAGTATCTTAGAAAATTCTATAAACAACCCTAAAACTGAATTAACATTTAAATCTAGTCCTTCTATTCAAAAGGACAGTGCTTTTTTAAATTACATTAATAATAGAAAAATTGAACGAAAAATTGACTATCTGCTTTTAACAGCATATTACTTTACTCAATATGAGCAAAAACCTCGATTTACATTAAAACAATTGAATGCCAAACTAATGCAAAATATCGCAGTTATTATAGACCATAGTGTTTTACAAGAAGCTATTAATAGAGATTATATTGAATGCTTACCAGACTTAACCGGTCTTGTAGGAGCTAGCGAATACAGATTAACTGCATATGGTGAAAAGGTTTTATTAGATGAATAATAATCCCCTAGTTGCAGTAGCTTTATCAGGAGGAGTAGACAGCGCCGTTACGGCTGCTCTTTTACTTGAAGAAGGCTATAATGTCGTTGGAATAACAGGAAAAATGACTTGCGATAAGGATGCGGAACAAATTGTATTAAACGCACAAAAAGTTGCTGAAAAGTTAAATATAAGACATTATTCTTTTGATGTTTCAGATATTTTTAGAGAAAAGATAATAAATTACTTTGAAGATTCTTACAAACTCGGTTTAACGCCAAATCCTTGCATTATGTGTAATAAATATATCAAATGGGGTATTTTATTCGATTATGCATTAAATGATATTGGGGCTAACTATATAGCGACAGGACACTACGCAAATATTTGCAAAGAAGACGGGTTATATAAATTATACCCAGCTTCAGATGAGCATAAAGATCAGTTGTATTTTCTATTTACTCTTTCTCAAGAAAATTTAGCTAAAACACTTTTTCCATTATGTAAGTATAAAAAATCTGAAGTAAAAGAAATTGCAATAAAATATGACTTACCACCAAAGTCAGCAAAAGAAAGTCAAGATATTTGTTTTATAAAACATCCAATGACAACCAAAAAATATTTAAACAATATTTTCTACCCACAAAATGGAACTTTTGTTGAGAAAAAATCTGGTAAAATATTGGGACATCACAATGGCTATTGGCAATACACAATAGGTCAAAGAAAAGGTATAGGTCTTGCCGCTCCAGAAGCACTATATGTTACTGAAATTGATTCAAAAACAAATACTGTTTATGTAGGGTATAAGGAAGAACTTCATACAAACAAACTTTTATTAAAAAATATTAATTGGAGTTATCCTAATAATAAAAATAATTTTGATGCACTTATAAAAATAAGATACAACATGAAGGCTGTTTTAGCCAAAGTCAACCAAGTAGATACTAGCTGGGAAATAACTTTTGAGGAACCAATATCTGGAATTGCCCCTGGACAAGCTTGTGTTTTATACGATAAAAATGACGGACATTTACTAGGCGGAAGCTTTATCTAATTTTAGTTATTATAATTTGTTTTGTAACAAAATTTAATATATTTCAAAAAATAAGCAATTTTTTTAGCCTTTTATACTTAATATCAATATAATGTGTGAAAGGTGAACTATGACTATGCCAGTTAATTATCCAAAAGGATACATTCCTAATTATTCAGGAGTAACAATCAATATTACTAATCCAATGGTAAATCCAACAATTGGATATCATAATCCAAATTGTTGCAATCATTGCTATACTAATCCTCAACAATATGTAGACGTTATTAATAATGATACCAAAACTTCTATTACTGGTATTCCTGTTAATAATACTCAAGAAACCAAACAAGCAATAAACCCTATAACAAGAGAATATTATCCTACAGAAACAAGTTATCCTGCAAATTACTATACAAATAATTATAATATGCATCCAGTAAACCCTAACCCTGGGCAAATCGGATATGAACAGCAAAAACCTTACACATATCCTCAAAACCCACAAGAAGCAGTAAATTCACAATATGGCTATTATAATCCAATCCCTAATCAATTCCCTGCTAAACAATGGCAAAATACTCAAGCGCCTGTAGCTCCGTATGGCGCATATGGTCCAATCCCTAATCAATTCCCTGTTGAACAATGGCAAAATAATAACCCTACCTCTCAAATGAGTCATGAAAATCCTGAAATAAATAAAACAGCAAGCGAACAGATTAATACCCCAAATAATTATACAAACCATTCTATAAACGCTCCTGTTTACAATACCCCTAACTCTTCAGCAAAAGCTACAACTACAGGTCCAAAAACATATACCACAGAAGTAGCTGAACCTGAACCAGATTTATCAGTATCTAATGAAATTATTGAACATATTGATGCAATAAAAACTGAAGATGCAGAATTAGAAAAAAATTCTAAAAAAACTAGAATAGTTTCTCTTACAAACGAATATATTATGTCATTAGAAAACTATTTAAATAATCCGAATAAAGAAATTCGCCTAATGGCATCAAAAGAAATTCTAACAAGACTAGATGAAGACAGGGATCGTTATGATGATGCTGCATTAAATGCTTTACTAAATAAAATGCTACAAGATCCAGAAAAACTAGTAAGAATATCTGCTCTAAGCGCTTTTTCCTCTGGACTAGCAAGCGGTAACGATTATACTGTTGAACTATTAAATAATATTCAAAACAATCCAAATGCTAATAAAGAAGATGTTGTTCAGGCTGCAAAAATTCTATTAAAAATGTCTGCAGGAACAGAAATAAAATATGTTCCTATAAAAAACAAGAAAACTGAAAACACTAACTCTGAGCAGTTAGAAAAAAATAAGCAACAAATAGAACAGCTTCAAGCAGTATTACAAAAATATAAAGAACGTGAGATTGAAGCTATGATTCAACAACAAACTCAAAACAATAAATAGGTTTAATCAATGAGAACAATAACAAAAATAGCTTGTAGAGTGGTTGGTGCAGTGGGCATGGGAATGTCACTGTACGATGCTACACGTGTTGGCGGACTTTTTTCAAAAAATGAATCACAAGTACAACAACAAAAATACCTCGAAAAAACTTATTTTAACTCAAGAACCCTTGATTCAACAAGCTATACAAAAAATGCAATACGTAAAAAAGTCTACGATCTAGAGACAAGGAACCCTCTTCCAACTCTTTGGGGAAAAATAAAAGGTGGATTAAAAGGCTTTGCTTACGGCCTAGGTGAAAATTTGCCATTAATACTTTTTAGTAGTCTAGCATTAATAGGCAAAAATACTATGGCAAAAATTGGCGCAATAGGAGCCGTAGTAGACTTTTGCTACACTACATTAAGAGAAGGTTTTGGGTTTGGTAAACACCATCCAATGAATTAAGATTGTTGTCTAAACGGAACAAGCTTTTTTACATTTGCTGGCTTTATGTGCTTTACCACTTCCACCGCCTTAGCAGTTTCACCTTTTAAAGCACCACCTTCTGCCATTGCTACTGCTGACTTTCTGATACCAAATTTTTCAATCAATTGAGGAGTCATGAAAAACATAGTCAAAAACATACCACAAAGCCCAAGCATAGATGCCTGAGCCCACGATTTTGTGTATATTCTTGCAAGAGCAGCGGTTAATCCACCAGAAGCCAAGGATAATCCGACAGCATTGACGATAGCTGGCGCACTATTTGCCGTTTGAATGGACATCTTACCGTATGAATTTTTTGACCCTCTAAACCCTACCTGAGGGGTTAAATAACTGATAGGTTGAATCATATTCACACACTTTCTTCTTTTTATACAAGTATATTTTAGCGCAAAAACAATAACCTGTAAACCCCCTAAATATAATACTTTAGGACTATTTTTAAAGTGTAATTTCAGCACTTATTTTTTTTGTTTTTTGACTTTTTCTTAAATCAAATTAATCATACAAATAGATGTAGATATTTAAATTTAAAATTGTAATAATATTGATATCATGCCCTTCGTATACAGATTACAAAAAATTCTAGATTTTAGAATAAGAAAGAAAGAAGAACAGCTTTTAGTCGTACAAAAAGCTCAACAAGAAGTCTTTCTCGCAGAACAAAGGATTCGTGAAAACGAAGCAGAAATTCAACAGACAATTCAAAATCGAAAAACTGCAGACTACATGATGATGGAATATTATGACAAGTATTTGCATCATTTATGGGACAAAGCAGACGCTCTTGAACTTGAACGGCAACGCGTACAAGCGATTTTAGACGAAGAAAAAATGAAACTAGTAAAACTAGAACAAGCAGTAAAAGTTTTAGAAAAGCATAAAGAAAAACAAAGAGAAGCTTATTTAGAAGAAGAAAAAGCTATTGAATTAAGACAATTTTCTGAAATCGGTGTACAACGTTTCTTCATTCAATCAAGAGAAAAAGAAGAAGAGGCTGAACTCCAAAAAATCATTGAAGAATTTGAATTAGAATATATGGAATAATTATATGAATATTGAAACAACTAAAATTTCACAACCTCAATTTGAATCACAAAAAAACATTAAAGCTACTGAAAAAAATAGCGAAATCAATTTTTCTGATGAATTAAAAGAGCTCGAAAAAAATCAACAAAAACTAGATAATAATCTTGATCCAGAAAAAGAACAAGAAAATAGTTCAAAAGAAGAACTGATAAAAAATAACAAATCTGAAGACAAAAAAATCAATAACGCAATCGATGACCTTAAAAATGTTGTTGAAAAGCTCAGCCAATCAGATGATAAAGAAGGAAAAAACTTAAAGAATGAGATAGATTTAGCCGATAAACAAAATATGATTAATAACGATTTTAATATTCAAGATAAAGATTTGTTGCCTCAAATGAATCCAAATATGAATTTTAGTGGAGATGGGCAACCTTTTTCATCTTTTTTAAATGAAAATCAAAATAAGAAACAAAATAAAACTTCTATACTTGGCGCTTCTAAAAAAGATTTAGCAGAAGAAGCTGCAATTATGTCAACTATGGCTGAAAACATTGCAATTGCAAACAAAAATAAACTAACTCAACCTCAAAAAGATGAAATCGAGGTTCTCAATAACAATGAAATCAAAAAAATTGACATAAAAACTCAAATAGTAACTGAAACTATTGTTAAATTTGATTCTATCATCATGAATCAAGCCGATGTAGAAGTCTTTGCCGATTTAGTACAAAAAAGTGAAGCAAATCTCAACAATTTAGCGCCAGAAGCTGCTGCAAAATCCATACAAGTATCCAAAACTTTAGCAGATTTACTCGCCAAATCTATGGAAAAAAATCAACCGTTAAGAATAGATTTTGACAATAACATTTCCGTCATTATAAGAATAAGTAGAGATGGAAAAATCTCAGCAGATTTTTTACCATCAACACAAATTGCAGAAGCATACCTAAAAGAAAATCTACCTCTTTTGAGACAAAAATTCGATGATAATAACATAGATTATGAATCATTAAACCAAAGAGAACGTAGAGAAAATCCAAAAGAAAATAATCGTAAGAAAGGTAGAAATAATGAATGATATCTACACTACAGCGGTAAACACCCAAAAAGCCACATTACAGTGGATGGATGTACTTGCTGATAACTTAACTAATGTATATTCTCCAGGTTTTAGAGAAAATAAAGTTAACTTTAAAACTTTTCTTGGTGGAGCAATGATAGACCACAACGTTAAAAACTTTGGTCAAGGTAAATCTACCCCAGGAACATCTAATGAAAACTTATTTTTTGAAGGCACAGGTTTCTTTGTACTAAGAAACCCAGAAGGTGGCGTTTCCTACACAAGATTGGGTGAATTTACTTTTGACTCAGAAGGAGTCTATAAAGCTAAAAATGGAGATACCGTTCAAGGCTATATACTTAATGACAAAGGCGAAATAATGTCTGGCACAAAATCTATAAGTGCAGATTTATTTGAAGAAACCGCTCTTAAGGGGGGTGCAATGAGCATTCCAACTACAAACATTAAGCTTTGGATAGACCCAAACAATGGTAAATTCTTAGGAAAGTACGACGAATACGAAATTAAAAATGATGGTACAATTTATGGTAAAGCTGACGGCGGAAACCGCAAAGTACCTTTATATAAAATTGCTACAGCAAACTTCCATAATCCAAGCGGTTTATACGAAGTAAAAGATGGTCTTTTTATTGAGACAGAAGACTCTGGAAAACCTGTCGTTGGACGTGGTGAAATCCGCTCTGGACTATTAGAACAATCCAACATTTCATTCAAAGATAACTCTGCAGCTTATCAACAAGCAAAAGTACAAATGGAACTTGTTAAGGCATTGATTGAAACAAATAAAAAATTACTACAGTCAGCTATCGAAATGGCTACTCAGTAATAATATAAATTTTAGTTAAACTCCGTTTTATAAAGGAATTAGAGGTTTCACCTTGATTCCTTTTATTTTTTTATACAACAGAGCACTTGCCCATATTAACATTGTATGAGATAATTATTGAGTAAATTTAAGGAGCTTATATGAAAAAAATTTTTGGAGTTTTTTTACTACTTTTCAGTATCTGTATAACTTGTTCTGCAAAAGAATATAGACAAGTTTGTGCAAACCATATATTAGTTCCTTCAGAACTAGATGCTATCAAAATAAAAAGCCAAATAAATTCTTTTAATGATTTTAAATATTATGCAAGAATCTATTCTCGTTGCCCTTCTGGACAACAAGGTGGTGCTTTAGGTTGTTTTGGAAAGGGACAGATGGTTAAACCTTTTGAAGAAGCTGCTTTTAATGGAAACGTTGGGGAAGTTTCTGATCCAATAAAAACACAATTTGGTTATCACCTAATCTGGGTAACAGATAAATACTAATAAAAAACAACGTTGTATTATCTTTGTCTTTAGTGATTTACGATAAAAATATTTCCTCTAAAATATTTTCATTGTATAATGTTCCTACTATGAAAAATAGATTAACTGGAAATATTGCATTGTTTTTAACCGCTCTTATTTGGGGGCTTGGTTTTGTAGCCCAAAGAGCTGGTATGGAGTTTATAGGTCCATTCACTTTTAACGCAGTAAGAAGCTTCTTGGGGGCTTTGAGTTTAATACCATTAATTTTATGGTTTAAGTATTCAAAAGTAGACCGCAGAACACCTGTTAGAAAATATATACAAAGAGTTAGCTTAGCTAAAGCTGGTATTTCTTGCGGTGTTGCATTATTTATAGCGATGTCGATTCAGCAATATTGTATGCAATTTGTAGGTGCAGGAAAGGCTGGATTTATAACCGCATTGTACATAATTTTTGTTCCTATTTTTTCAATATTTATGGGATCAAAAATTGCAAAAAGAGTTATATTTAGCGTATTTTTGTCAGTAATCGGACTTTATTTACTATGCTTTAACTCTGACGGAGGATTTTCAATATACGATTTTTGGCTACTTATAGGTGCATTTTTCTACGGTATTCACATATTAGTTGTTGATAGATTTTCAAAAGTTCACCCAGTAAAAACTTCTTGCGTACAGTTTTTGGTAATGGGTTTGCTTTCACTTATACCAATGGCTATTCTTGAAACACCATCTTTAGCGAGCTTAATTGATTGTAAGATACCACTTTTATACTCAGGATTTTTGGCTTGTGGTATAGCTTATACATTGCAAATTTTTGGACAAAAACATACGTTCCCAGTTTTAGCATCACTCATTTTATGTTTGGAATCAGTTTTTGCAGTAGTTGGTGGAGCTTTAATTTTAGGCGAAGTGTTAAATGCGAGAGAAATTGTTGGTTGTGTCTTAATGATTACAGCTTTCATTATCGCAAACACGAAAGTGGAGCAAAGATTCTAGATGCTAAGACAGCTCTTACCAGTATTATTATTAACTATATCAAATATTTTTATGACCTTTGCTTGGTATGGACATTTAAAATACAAAGGCTCTGCATTATGGATTGTTATACTGGTAAGCTGGGGAATTGCTTTTTTGGAATACTGTTTCCAGGTCCCAGCCAATCGCATTGGACATGAATTTTTCTCTGCTGCACAATTAAAGACTTTGCAAGAAGTAATTACTCTTATTGTATTTAGTATCTTTTCGATTTTTTACCTAAAAGAAGAGTTTCAATGGAATTATTTAGTAGGTTTTGCGTTCATTATCCTTGCTGTATTTTTTATCTTTAAAAAATGGTAGGGAGGAATAACTTTAGAAGATTCTATTCTAATCCTATAAATGATATTGTGTTGTAATATTGCGCAAATTTTATTTTTATGAGTTTTTAAAAAGATATGAATAACATATCTTTCAAATCAACTATACGCCCAGTAGGCCACTGGGAATTCCACAGATTAACCAGTGGAATCCAAAACACACAACATGTTAAATACCCTTGGACGATAAAAGAAAGTGTTTTGTCTAACAAAGCTTTAACTAAAGATGTTTATGATTGTACAGTTTGCGGAATAACAGATGGATTAAAAGTATTAATGATGCATATCTGTCCTACTAGATCAGAAAATAATGATTTTTCAAAAATTATAGACTATATTAAGAAAAACATTAACTTGGCAAACGAAAATTTACAAGGTTTTTTATTTGGCTCTAGAAAAACTTCTCCAGGAAACCAAAGCAAAGAAATTTTTGAAAATTTTGAAACATTTTTACAAGAATGTAAAATACCTTATAGCAAAATAAAAGGTAGCAGTGACTACAGCGACATTGCCTATATTTCTGAAAGAGATGAATGGATAATAAAACATGAAAAAATGGGCTGTGCTGGAGTAAGAGATGAATGCAGAACAGCTGAAAGATTTTTCAAAGAATATTTTGATGAAGTAAAAATTTCTGAATTAGATGAAACTATCTGGTAAAATTTTTCTTGTAATGAAAATTTCTTTTGTGCTAATATTGTTTTGTTGAAAATTAAATATATGGGTGCGTGGCACTCTGCCGAACAAAAGCTGACTAAATGTCAGGTTTTGAGAGAGGTAAGGTAGCGCTGGAGCGAAGCTCCTAGCTAACGACTGCTACACATCAAGAATTGAAAATTAAATATATGGGTGCGTGGCGCAGTCGGTAGCGCAGTTGACTCTTAATCAATTGGTCGTGGGTTCGAGTCCCACCACACCCAAATTAAAGAAGGTCCTCTTTTGAGGACCTTCTTTAATTTACTAGCAAAAAAAAATATTTTCACATATTATAAACAATATGAGACTCTCAAGTGTAGTTAATTATAGATATCCAAACTATTCAAAAACTAATACAGGAAAAAAATCGCCTCAAAGTATTAGCTTTCAAGGTATTGTAACAGAAACCAAAATGAAAAAATTTGTCCCACAACTTGGTTCTTTTTTGTTTAATACACCAGAAATAAACCTAAAAGAAATAGAAGCTTTTTTAAAAAAATTTAGGCCAAACTTAAAGGTAAATTTAGTCCCTATAAATTCAATTCTTGGCAAAGCCCAAGCAAAAAGCCTCATGGGATTAGATTTAATGTTAAATCCTTATATTATAGACGAAGAAATTGGCTTAACAGACTTCAAAGCTGATAATTTTGAAAACAAAATAGAATTATTTGAACAATTAGTACATGAGATGACACATATATTTCAAGCGGATTTAGATAATGAGGAAGAAGCCGTAAACCTTGTAAATATCAAATATGCAAAAGAGAAAATAATCCAAAACCCTTCAAACGAAACAATAGAATTTATAAAAGAAAATAGTGATAAGCTACAAAAAATCTTTCATGAACTTGAGTTTGCAATGGTAAACGCACTTCAATCCCAAGGGTATAGAGGAGAGGTTATTTATAAACCAGCTAATGACATCGACATGCTCGATGTCGAAAGCGCTTATTACAAAGCTTTTGGAAAAACATCAAGAGCTTTTATGCGAGATTTTGTTAAAGAAAAGATAAAAGAATACAAAGTAACAGATCCTAAATTTGTAGAAAAAATCATAAAAACACAGGCTAATTGTGAATATGAAGCTTATTCGATATCCCAAGAAGCGGTTAAAGATATATTAGGTATAAAAGGTACATCTAGCAATGATTACATGAAATATATTTTTAAAATAATTTCAAACATTGACTTAGAAGTCTAATTTCTAAACCAACTAATTTTAAAATTTAACTCTATAAAACTTTCTAGCCCAACTAGGGGATAGCCAAAAGGACTATATCTCTATTATTATCAAAAAAGTTAAGAAAGGAATTAAGATATGGACAAAAAAGTATCAATATACATTGTAGAAGATTATCTTTTAGCAAGAATAACATGCAGAAAAGCTTTAGAACAATTTAAAGATTTGGAAATAAAAAATGACTTTGAAACAGCAGAAGAATGTATCGATGCCTTAGAAAAAAATCCTGTAGATGTTATTTTAATGGACATTGGTTTACCTTACATGACAGGCATTGAAGCTACAAAAATTATAAAAGATAAGTATCCAAACACAAAAATTATCATGTTGACTTCTCATGATAATCAAGAAGAAATCATTTCTAGCCTTGCATCAGGTGCCAATGCTTATGCATTAAAAGATATTTCTGTAGAAGACTTACATGATGCAATACTTAACACAAATAAAGGTTGTATCTGGATTCATCCAAAAATCGCATCTATAATTAACCATACATTTGTTAATGCCAAATTAATACCAAAAAACGATTTCAATTTAACAAGTAGGGAAAAAGAAGTTTTAGTACTTCTTACTCAAGGTTTATCTAATACTGAAATTGCAGATAAGTTAATTATTAGTACACATACTGCAAAAGCTCACGTATGTAACATATTAACAAAACTTTCTGTAACTGATAGAGTTCAAGCTGCAGTTAAAGCAACAAAATATGATTTATAAAGGAAAATTTGATGACTAAATTTGTTAAAAAACCTTTTGTATTCAAATATAAGAATTTTATACAAGCAATAATCGCGATGCTTATTGTATTCATATCTTGGCATCCAAAAGTATATCTACACCCTATAACTGTTACGATTTTAATTTGCACTTGTTATACACTACACACTTATATTGAAAACCAAAAAACATTAAAGAAATTACAACATAAATATTCTAAACAAGAAGAAATTATTTTTGCATTATACAAAAATGCAGAAGAACTGATTTCCTATCGTGACATAAACGGTAATTATATCTATTGTAACCCTCAATATCTCAAAACTTTTAATTTATCGATGGATAAAGTTAGAGGAAAGTATTCTTACGACTTTTTGCCCCCCAAAGATGCTAAAGCTTTAAAAGAAATTAATAAAAAAGTTCTTAAAGGCAAATCTGTAAACAAAACTATCGTAATGGGTTATAACGAACAAAAATATGATTTATTAATAACACCTATTATTGTAGATGATGAGATTGAAGGAACTTTGACAATTGCTAAAAATATTACTCAAACAGAATTTCTACAGAAAGAGCTTGAAAGAAAAGAGCAAATGTTAAGGTCAATTTTAGACGGAATGCCTGTTGCAACATATTTGAAAGATTTGAACGGTAATATTACTTATGAAAATTCAATGGCAAAAGATTTCTTAGGCTTATCTGATTCAGAATTTGCAAATAAATGGGATTATGAGGCTAATAGAGTTAATGAAATCGCAAAAGAAGATAATGAAATTTTAAGTAAAAGAACTTGCATTAGTCGTGATAAGAGAATTACTCTAAATAATAATGATACAAGATGGTTTAATGTTACTAAATGTCCAATTTACGATAATAATAAAAATATTACAGGGATTTTATGTGTTGCAAGAGATATAGAACTTGAGAAAAAGGCTCAAGACCAAAGAGAAACTTATGTAGCAACTTTAACACATGATTTAAAAACCCCGACAATTGCTCAAATAAAAGCTTTAGATTTATTGCTAGCAAATACAATGGGAGAACTTAATAAAGACCAAAGGGATATGATGGTTTTGGTTAAAGAATCTTGTACTTATATGCATGAAATGCTTTCAAATTTATTAAGTACTTATAGATATGAAAATGGGGATTACACCTTAAATTTAGAAAATTCTAATATTTTAGAATTAATTGAGGATGTTGGACAAGAATTAGAATCTTTATTAAAAGAAAAGAATATAAAAGTTCGTATCCAAGCTCCAGAAAATGTTGAGAATTTAAGATTTGATAGAATACAAATAAAAAGGGTTTTAGTAAATCTCGTAGGCAATGCTATTACTTATGCTTATAATGATACAGATATAGAAGTTTCTGTTTTGAAGGAAAAAGAATTTGTAAAAGTACAAATAGCGAGTGCTAGCCCATATATTAATCCTTCTATTTTGAAAAATCTTTTTGAAAAATATGTAACCCACGCAGCTAAATACAATAAAATTGGCGTTGGATTGGGACTATATCTATCAAAACAAATAATAAATGCTCATAATGGCGAAATCGGAGCAATAAGCTTCGAAGAAAATAGAAATATTTTTGAATTTACTATACCGTATGATTTATAAAAAGGGGAATGTTGTTTATATAACAAAAGAAGCTTGTTTAAAAACAAGCTTCTTTTTAATTATTGCAAAATTAATAATTTTTTGGTTTTTCAAAGAAAAAGCTTTTTGGATGTGCACAGACTGGACATACTTCAACTGCATTTTTACCTTCATAAGCAAAACCACAGTTACCACATTCCCAAACAATTGCATTATCTTTTTCAAAAACAATACCATCTTTGATATTAGCGAATAATTTTCTATATCTTTCTTCGTGGTCTTTTTCTATTTTAGCAACGTTTTCAAATAATAAAGCGATGTCATTAAAACCTTCTTCACGAGCTTCTTTTGCAAAAGTTGCATACATATCAGTCCATTCGTAGTTTTCACCGTTAGCAGCATCTTCAAGGTTTGTTAAAGTATCTGCGATTTTGCCACCGTGTAATAATTTAAACCAAATTTTAGCGTGTTCTTTTTCGTTGTTAGCAGTTTCTTCAAAAATTCTGCTAATTTGAACATAACCATCTTTTTTTGCTTGAGCTGCATAATAAGTGTATTTATTGCGAGCTTGAGACTCACCAGCAAATGCTTCCATTAAATTTTTCTCAGTTTTACTACCTTTTAATTCCATAATATAAAACTCCTTTCTTTTTATTAATAATAGACTTTTATTATTTTTTTGTAAACCAATTTATTGAAATTTCATATCAATCTATATGAACATTTTTTATAAATAAAACTCTCCTTTGCGTAAATTTATATTTTGCATGCATTTTTTCAATTGGTCCACTGCGAAAGGCATATTGTGTAATCCCTTTAGAAAGCATATCAATTGTTTTTAAATCTAATTTTGTCATAATTTGCTCCTTTTAAACAGAAATTATTTCTCAAATGTTCTAAATTGTAAATTTTTTGATCCAAATGTAACAATTTTCTCAAAATAACTAAAGTTTTTCATAAATATGCCGATAACAATCATAGAGGTAATGTGTTTTTTATACACTTACCTCTATGTAAAAAAACAAAATGTTACATTCAGCTAAAGCTAAAAAATTAAGAACATATAATGGATGCATAGTATGGACATTCAAGGTATTAATATAAGTTCAAAGCAAAGTAAACCTGTTCCATTATCAGGTAAAAATCTAGCAAAAGAAATAATAGTTTTTGCAGACAATCATAGTGCTGCGGTAACAGAAGAAACTTTTCGAAATAAGCTTTATAGAATGGATAAGCTTTCGGCAGAAGAATTAATCAAATTTATTAGAGCATTTGGTAAAGACGAATCAATTATTGAATTAATTTGTGATGAAGTTGGTTGTAAAGGGGATACAATTAAAACTTTAGACGGTAAAGTGGAAGATATTAGAATATGGGCTTGTAAAAAAGTAATGAAAGCATTAGTTAAACAAGCAAGAGAATTAAAAGTCGATGGTTTGATATGCTCTAAATTAGAAAATAAGTTCAATTCAGAGTTAAACATACAATTTAGAAAGATTGGATTTATTGATACTGTAAACCTTGATAGTATTATTAACACTATGGTTCAGCATATTGAAAACAGACTAAACCTTACTAAAGAAGACATAGAAAAAATTGAGAATACACCTATCTCAGAAGGTCAAAAGCAAGCTACTGAAATAACTGAAGCTCGTCTTGAACAAGCTTATGCATCTTTTGGTGAAAGAGTAGGTGAAGATGGTAAAATGACAACAAAAGATAAAGATGGAAATCTTTATAACGGTCAAATGCAAAAAGACGGTTGGGCTGCTGATTTTGCAGATGGTATTAGTAGAATTTGGGGTTCTGAGAACACTGCTGAAAAAGTGCGTGATGACTTAAAAAAAGCAGACGCTCAATTAAAGGAACTACAAAAAGCTAAAGAACAAGGTCCTGTTGCTTATGCAAATAAGTTTTATGAAATATACGGAGTAGAATATGAATACGCTAATATTGTAGCTTATCAAAAAGCTGAAGCTACATATATAAATGCTAGTTCTAATCACGAATTTGAGATGGGATTTAATAGGAAGTTTAAGGCTTTGCTTTCCAAGGCTCCACTTAGAGAAGAATACGAACAATTTATTGTTGCTGGTGGGGGTCCTGGTTCAAGCGTAAGTGAAATATTAACAGCTACAAAAGAACAGGTTTTTGAACGTGAATTTAATAATTTAGCTGAATTATTAACTCAAAAAGACGCAAACGGCAATGAAATTAATGGAGTAGAAATACTTAATAATGCTTTTATAGAGAAAGGTGTTGCTAATGGAACAATTGAGCAAAAATATGAAGTAATGAAAGAGATTGCTCAACTTTTATCAAAACAACTACATACTGAAACATCTAGAGCAAGTGGTGGTAAATCATTATCACAACTTGAAGCAATATATGAAAACTCATATAAAGCAGCCTATGGTGTCGAAAACGATATTATGAAACGTGTTACTGACTATAATGTATCACAAGAAACTGGCGGTGCAGTTACTAAAATGGGAGCTATACTTATAACAACTCTTGCGACGGCTGGTTTTGGTGGTGGATTAGTTGCAACTGCTACAGCTACTTCTATTGCAACAGTTGGTTATGAGGTAATTGATAGAGGTACAAGTGGTAAAGCTTTAAATGCATTGAGAGAAGATGGCGTTGGAGCTTATATCAAAACTGCTAATGATGATATTAATTGGGAAGCTACATTAAAACAAGCTGTTATATCAGGTGGTGCAGTCTTAATTGGTGGAGCTGTCGCTAAAGGCGTGAGTATAGTAATGGAAGGAGCTAAACCTGCTGCTCAAGCAATTGCTCAATTTGGAGGCGATATTGTTTGTGATGCTGGTATGGAATACCTAACTACTGGTAAAATCACTGTTGAAGGAATGGTCTTTACAGTTCTATTATCAGCATCTGGTAATATTGTAGCTATGAAACAATTGAGTGCAGCTGCTGATGCAACAAAATCTGTTGATGAAGCAATTGAGGGGGCGGCAAGGACTAATATTGCAACAGGGGCTGATAGTGATATAAGAACAAAACTTGAGTCATCTGAAGTGGGCTCAGGTGATGCTACGCCTAATAATAAAGTAGTTACTGAACTCCAAACTGTAACTCCAAAAACAGGGGCAACTGTTGAAGGAACTGTAACAGGATTATATTTACCAGATAGAAATATTGTTCAAAAAGCTTTAAGCAATACTATTATTCCAAAAGAAACTTTATCTCTAATTCAGAGGTTAAAAGGCCGCCAATATGGGCATTTACAAACAGAATACAAAATCGTGTCTGATTTGGTTAATGATATTGATTCAAGATTATCAAAATTTATCAATGCTGTTGATTTTGAAGAACGTTTGTCGCAAGGGAAAATAGTATTAGAAGAGATAAGAAACAGTAATATGAGTGAAACAGAAAAACATATTTGGGAAACAGTACTTGCAGCTAAATTACTTCCTAAAACAGAAACTCATTTCCATTGTAAAGGTGCTACTTCTAAAGAATTAATTGAAAAATTAATGAAAAAACATGGCGCAACACCAGAACAAATAGAAGATACCTTAAAAGTGTATAAGGAAGGTGAAGATGGTTTTGACAACCTTTCAGATTTTTGTGACGCATATGGACGAATTTCGCGTTGGGTAAGAGACGCAGACGACATTGCAGCAATGGTTGAAGATAACATCCGTGTCGCAGCTGAAAATAACATTGGATATATTGAATTAAGAAATTCGATTATTGGCGTTCGCAATATGAATCCTGAAGAAGTTTTACAGGCAATGATTAAAGGTATTGAAAATGCTAAAGCAAAATATGGTGATAATATGCCTGTTACAACAATAACAGTCGGTGCATACAGAGGTATCCATCCGGATTCTTGCTACTATAGAAGCCATTTTGAAAATCTAATTTCAGAAATTAAAGGTATTATTGACCCTCAAAAAGTAGAAAGCATTCTAAGCAACATAGATCAGCCTATCGAGATGTCCGTCTTAGATTTACTAGACGAACTTCAAAAAACCAAACACCCTGACTTTGATAAATTAATGACTGACTATAACAAGGTTGTCAACAGTAACGATAACTTAGGTAAGGTTAAAAACGATATTCTTGAAACGCTCTCCAATGGCAATGAAGCTGAAAAAATACGAATTGATGAACAAATAAAAGAATACATCACTAAGGCTGACGGTAACGTTTCTAGAGCTTTAAAAACTTTTGCACAAGAACACCCAGAACTCAAAGACCTAAACATAGATGACCGTGTTAATAAACTTTGGGCATCAGCGTTAGATTGGACAACAAAGGAACTTGAACAAACCATTGATGCTGTAATTGAATTAGCTCAAAAACCTGAGTATAAAGACATTCTAACAGGATTTGACTTGAATGGACCAGAAACTCATACAAATCCTGAAATATGGGAAAAACAATATCAAAAAATAATTGAATATAATAAAAGCCATCCGGATGACCCTATCGGTATAACAATTCACGCAGGCGAAACCTTTGATACTTCAAGTGCAGATGGAACTCAACAATTTGCAATTGAAGGATTAGTTGCTGCTGTTGAAAAATGTGGTGCGAACAGAATCGGACATGGATTGCAATTAGCTGAATTTCCTGAATTTATAACATGGCTTAAAGAAAATCATCCTGACGTTACAATTGAAGCTAACCCAACTTGTAATGTTTTATCTATTACACCTGGTTGTGAGCGTTTGGATATGCACCCAATTGACATATTAAACAAAAATGGCATCTCTACAACAATATGTTCAGATGACCCAGCAATATGTGCAACAAACAGTAGCTTAGAAGCAGCTAAAGTCGCAATGATGAATTATTTTTCAAATGGTAATTTAACAGGAATTGAAGGTATAGCACAAAGCTCAATTAATGGTGTTAAAACAGGATTTATGCCTGAAGCTCTTAAAAGTGAAACTCAAAATAAATTTGAGAATCAAATTGCAAAAGTTATAGAATTATTTTATAATTAAAAAGCGAGGTAATTAATGAACAAAATAGTTACGTCATTATCACAAAATTTAACTAAAACAAATGGTGTAAAACAAATGCAAGATCCTATACTTTTAGCAAAGATTAAAAACTATATCAGCAAAATTTGCAGTAGCGATATACATTTGTCTGCTCTTGAAGCAAAAGGAGCAATGGTTAATGCTAACGAAATATCTCGTGCTATGGACGATTTAAGATATATTTTTGATAATGAAGGTACAGATATACTTCTAAAACTAACAAAAGAAAATCACCCTAACAGTCGTGAAATTCTAAAAGTAGGCGGAATGTTTCACTCTTATAACGGAAACAACAAAAAAGCAATCGAATTTTACACTGGTTTAGTTGAGTATTACAAACAATATGGAAGAATGGATAAAGCCGAAGAGTACATAAATATTATAAAAAGACTTAATCAATAATTCTAAATTTTTGTAACGTATTGTAAATATTTAAAAAAAATCACACAATTTTCAAAATTACTTGTTTTTACTATTAATGTAAAACTTACCTTTGTGTGTGTATGTATGAAATGTAATTTGCCAGTATATCAAAGTAATTTGAGTTATTTACAATATATAAATCGCACTAGCACCAGTGCGAATCATATGAGTTCTTCTCTGCCTACATTTAAAAGCAAAATACTAACACAAACGCTAAAAACACAAAAAATAAATAATAATAAAATATTAAAATTTTTTAAAGCATATAAAGATCAAATAAGTTATACTTGGAAACATAAACAAGCTTTTTTAAAGCTAGAAAAAAAACTTTTAGGCAAAAATACATTGTCAGGTTGGTTTCATGATTTTGATAAATTGATAATGTATGTTTTATTTGTTCCAGAAAAACAAGCAAATAAAATTCATAGAAAATTTTCTAGTCATCATCTTAAGAATGGAAAAATAAAAAATATTCAAAGTGCTGTCATTGACTGGGAATGTGCGAGATTCACTAAACCAGATAAACTATTGACTGCTAGAGAAACTTATAAAAAATTTTATAAAGATGTTCCTGGAGTAGAAGAAACTCTAAAGAAATTTAATTTATAAAATGCCTATTAAGTTTTAAAAATCAAATATTTTCAAAATTTAACCTCTGTAGTGAATAAAACTTTGTAAGGTGTAATTATTTATACCAAAACCTTTTTAATAATAATTTATCTAATATTTTTAAAGGCCAAAAACAAAAATTCCACAAACAAAAAGACGGGTTTTGAAATCCGTCTTTGTTTATAATGATGGAGGATAGGAGATTGTCTTGAGTCGCTCGCGTTAAACGTGTCTACGGATTTTGCTTCAATGAACTTCATTCATTTTTGCAAAAGTCCTTCGCACTCTGCTCGCTCCTCGCTCGAACTTCCTAAATGCTTACGCATTTTGAAGCTTTTCACTACCAAATCAAACCAAAATAAAAGAGACATCTCTTGATGTCTCTTTTATTTTGGAGGATAGGAGATTCGAACTCCTGACCCCCTGCGTGCAAAGCGGAAACGAGCTATTTTTAGACTTTTTCAGCTTTTATCACAATTTGTCAGAATTGTTATTTTGCTTACGTTTTACCCTAATTTGCATTTTTATTGATTATCAGAATTTATCATCATTTATCAGAATTGTTGCAACAAAAATGTAACAAAATATTCTAACCCATTCAGTTATCCTCCTTTGACTTGACCCCAAAATTTAACAAATACACAGGCGGGAGAGGGGGCTTTTTTATATATAGATAAACATAAACGGAGCCATAGAAAAATTTCGCAATTTTTGAGATTTTAAAAATTGGGGATTATCTTTATTTAAAGATTTGAATTAATCCTAATATTAATGAGCCAAAAGCACATACAGCTGCACAAATAGAAACTTTTAAAGATATACTATATTGCTTGTCTGCAGAAAGCTGCATTGTTTCAATTTGATTAACAAGATGTTTTATTGTTTCAGAATTTTCTTTATTAATTTGAGCATTTGTATTTAATATATTAGTTTGTTGTTTGCTTATATTCACCAAACTTTCAGTATTTTTATCAGTTTGAATTATTGGATTTCTTGTTTTTTGCATTCTTGCTACATCATTAGCAGAGGTAGGTTGTTTGTAAAACATAAAATCGCCATATACATCATAATCATTCATTTTAGTTTTCCTCTACTTTTATTAATGAATAACCATCAATTGTTGTTTCATTAGGTATTGGCAATTTATAATCAGATATTGAAACAGGAGATGGAGGTTTAACACCTAGTTCATATTTATAACCATGTTCTTTTAATAATGCAATTGTATCATTCATAATTCTTTCAACAATCTCATCACGGTCTGCTACTTCAAAATGTTTAAAATCGAAATTAATATAACTATTCGAATTTGAAGTTGTAAATATTTTTAAACTATTAACTTTATACTTTTCTTTTAGTTGTTTCTCAATTTGTGCAACCTTTTTGTATAATTCATAATCAAACATTTATTTACCTCCTAGTATCAGAATAAACTATTTTTAAATTCATTCTTAAAATCTCAATAAAAAATTAATAATTGCTACATTATAAAATTGATATTATATTTAAAATAAATCAAAAATCATAAAAATATATCCTATTATTACAATACTAAAGACAATAGAATCTTGAATCTTTAAATTTGTAGGATATGCCCAATCATTTAAAGTTGATTTAATTGCCATGATGCAACAAAATATAGAGACAATTGGTATAATAAAAGCCATTTTTTCCTCCTTTCAGCTTTTTGTTTTTATTATGCTGTAAGGTTTAGAAAAAGCTAAATCTTTGATAGGGGGCCCACCCTAGAGGGGTAAAATTCAAAAAAGCACTATCGTCTAGAGCCAGAAAAACTCCCGACTAATTTTTGAAAATTGAAAGCTATATAAAATGTTTGTGTTAAAAATTTATACATTTTCACACGAAATTTCATTTAAAAAATTTTTTTGATTTTCATTTAATGCATATATTTCAGGGTGTAAAGATAATAATTCACAACAAATTTCACAAATCTGCAATTTTCTACCATCATTTGTTAGCTTGAGAGGTTCCTTATCTAAGTTATTATTTTTTATTATAGTTTCAGCATATTCTAAAAGTTGTGTTTTTAAAAATGCTTCTTTATTTTTATTTGCTATTTGAGCTTTTGTTATAACTTTGTAACCTTGTTTTTTTAGTATTTTATTAATAGCATCAAATATTAGATTTTGTGGGATAAAATCTTCTATTTCATGAGGAATTGTTTTGGTTAACATATTATTTTCATGTGATATATATTTTTTTATTACTTTAATATTTTTAAATTTTGTTTCTTTTATTCCTTCAAATTGTTCTTTACCTGCAGAATCGTAATCTAATATACACACAATTATCGGTTTGTAATCTAAATTTTCTGCAGATAGATCTAAATATTGCAAAAACCCCAAAAACTTTGAGGAACCATGTGCTATAAAAATATTTGGAATTTGAATATCAGAAGCTAAACACAACTCTTCCAAATATTTTTTATCAGTTACTCCTTCAACCAATAAGTTGTATGGCAGCAAAATCCAGCCATCATTATTTGCAATTCCCAAATGTTTTTTGATTTCTGAAATTTTACTACTTATACTAGGAAATTTTTTAAAATTTGCTTCTATTTCATAAAATGTTTTATTTCTTCTTCTTATATATTCTTTTTTTACAAGATTGCCAACTAATAAATGTGTATTACTTACATTTCGTAAATCTATAAAATATTGAGAATGTGTTGTTATTATTGTTTGTTGATTTTGGTTTTTTGTTATGTCTTTAATTATTTTTGCAACTTGTTTTTGCAATTTAGGTTGTAAAAAAACCTCGGGTTCGTCTAATCCCCAAATGATTTTTTTATTAGATTTTGATGAAATGTATTGCATTAATGATAATAGTACAACTCTTTGAACGCCACTTCCTTTGCATACAATCCCATTATCAATACCGTCATCAAAGGTTATTGATACCATCTGAGACAAAGCTTCTCTTAGATTTTCATATTCGGCGAAGTTGATTTTAATTTTTTTGCCTTTTAAAAAACCATCAAAATTAATTAATTGTGCAAACTTTAAATTAATTTCTTTCTCTATGTCTAAAATAGCTTTCTTTGATAAATCAATAAATTCTTCCAATTTTTTTAAAGCTTGAGTTTGCTTACTACGTTTTTTATCCAAAGGCAAAAGCCCTTCTTCCTCTAAAGTTTTTGACAAAATTTCTGGGATATTAATATTATTAGACTTGATATAATAATATCTAAAATTATCTAATATTTCAAAAATAGAACTATCACCAATCTCGACATTTCTATTATTCAATCTAAAACTTATTTCCCCATTTGGTTGTAATCGAAAAGATATTTTATGCTTTGTTTTATCTTTTTTCTCAAATGTACCAATAAATTCTGTATATGCTGTCCCTCCCCTGGATCCATAAAATTTATTATATGGAATATCCCTTTCGGGAATGAATAAATCTTTAGGGGAATTAAAATAATTAAAAAATATATTTAAAGCCCTTAAAATATTTGTTTTTCCAACATTATTTTCACCGCAGATTATTATGGGTTCATTTTCTACAATTTTTATAGTCAAATCTTTTATCGATCTAAATCTTTTAATTTGAAATTCTATAAATTTCATAAATTTATATACCTATACCTTTAATAATATTTGATTATTTTCTGTTAAAAGATTTTTGGAGTTAATTTCTAATAAACGATTTCCCATCCTTTTAATTAATGGAACAACCAAAGCATTGCCCATAACAAAATATCTAAACTTTTCAGGCATGCCGGTATTGGTCCAGTTATCTTTAAAACCATTCAATCTTTCACATTCAATTGGAGTTAATAATCTCATAAAGCCAGTTATTTTATCAACAACAACGTGTGTACTTCTATTCAAAGATGATTCACTTGTAAGCATTGTTCTACTCGGTAAATCCATTCTATCAGGGAAAGACATAGAACCTTCAGTATAATAATAAATTTCTCCATTTGGACGGCGTCTTTCTTCGCGTTTAGCACCTTTTAAATATTGCCATTTTTCAGTGCTTCCATTTAAGAAAAATCTTTTATCTACTGCATTATCTTCACATATATCATTTAATGTTAATGGTTCTTTGTATATTGGAGTCGTTTCCATAGTATAAATTTTTCCATTTATACATATTCCTGAATTTGATAATTGTGCCTCAAATTTTTCAGAAACATCTGATAATGTTGGGTATTTATCTTTTGAAATTGCATAAATATTCATCTTATTTATGTCCGGAAAAGAACTGTCAACGCTAAATTCCCCAGCAAAAAAACCATTTTTTAATAATACATCTAGTTTATCAGTATTTAATAAATGATTATAAAAATTTGTTGTTTCTTTTGCAGCAAAAATGAATGTTCTACGGCGTCTTTGTGCGCAACCATATTCAGCAGCGTTAATAACACGCCATTCAACTGCATAACCTAAATCAGATAAACATCTTAAGATAATTCCAAAATCTCTGCCTCTTTGTTTTGCCGGAGATTTTAGTAAACGATCAACATTTTCTAATAATATATATTTTGGTTTACGAGCTTCAACAATATCTCTGATTTCCCACCATAAAGCTCCTTTTTTACCTTGGATACCTTGAGCTCCAGTCCGAGCAACAGAATAATCTTGACAAGGAAAACCACCAACGAGTAAGTCATGCTCAGGGACTAAATTTTTTACAACAGCAATATCTTCATTGATACAATTATGTTTTTCTCCAAAATTTTGCTTATAACAATCATAAGCATATTGTGTTTTTCTGCCAGGTTCCCATTGGTTAGCCCATACCGTTTCAAACAAATCAGAAGCAGATTCAAAACCTAGCCTAAAACCTCCAACACCTGCAAATAATTCAACTACTGTTATTTTCTCATCTTGTTCTAACATTCTTGTATTACTCCAATAATATGCTACCATAAAAGTAATGAGGGTGTACATATGCAAGAAAAACGTTACAATTCAAAAGAAGAATTACTTAAAAGATCAAAAGAAGCTATTAATATTTCTTTTGGGAAAATAGACACAACAGGAAGACTTAAAACTGCTAAAAATAAAGGTAACGTTGGGCAAATGTTTGAAGAATGCTGGTTTGGAAGAAAAGTAAACAGTCGCGCAGAGGCAGATTTTAAGGAATTAGGTGTAGAATTAAAGGTTACACCTTGTGTCAAAAATAACTCTAATAAGTATGTCGCAAAAGAAAGACTTGTTTTAAATATTATTGATTATATGACAGAAGTGCATAATTCTTTTGAAAATAGTAGTTTTTGGCATAAAAATAAAACCTTGTTATTGATGTATTACGAGTATCTTAAAGATATTCCTGTAACAGAATTTAAAGTATTGGAAACTCTTTTATATGAATATCCTGAAAAAGACTTGATTGTAATCAAACAAGATTGGGAAAAGATTATAAATAAAATAAAAGCTGGAAAAGCTCATGAATTATCTGAAGGTGATACCCTTTACCTTGGAGCATGTCGTAAAGGTTCAGGTGGCGAAAAAGATTTAAGGCAACAACCCTACAATTCAGTTAAAGCTAATCAAAGAGCATATTCCCTTAAACAATCATACATGACATATATTTTAAATAATTATGTCTTAAATCAAAAAGTTAAAGAATCAATTATTGACAACGAATCTCAACTTGAACAACAAGGTTTTGAAAACTATATAATAAACAAAATTAAACCATTCTTTGGTAAATCTCAAAAAGAATTAATACAACAATTTGATTTAAATCCTCAAATGAAAAATATTAATGAGAGAATAATTGCTTCTATCTTAGGAATTAAAGGAAATATTGCAGCAACAGAAGAGTTTAAAAAAGCAGGCATTGTGCCTAAAACAGTACGCATTGAGTATGGCAATAAAAAAATTAAAGAAAGTATGTCTTTCCCTGTATTTAAATTTAAAGAAATTATTAAAGAGGATTGGGAAGAATCTTTTATGTATAACTTATTTTCTTCAACAAAATTTATGTTTATTATATTCAAGTTTGATAAAAACAACCAACTATATTTAGATAATATTAAATTTTGGAACATGCCTATTAACGATATAGAAGAAGTTCATAAAGTTTGGAGTGAAACTGTTCGTGTTATCAAAGAAGGAGTTATTATAACTAATATAGGTGGTAAAAACTATAACAATCTTCCAGGGATAGCTTTTAATAAAGTGAGTCATGTAAGACCACACGCTAGTAATGGAAAAGATTGTTATGAGTTACCAGATGGCAGAAAAATAGCAAAACAATGTTTTTGGTTGAGTAATAAATATATTTTTGAACAAATTTCTAAATAATAATCCTAATATTTGTAACAAATATATAAAATTTTATTTCTTTCTCGATAGAATCATATAAAAGCCCTAGTGACACGCTTAATCGGCTAGTTACAGGGATAGATTTATAAAGGAGGAAGAATGGAAAATCAAGAATCAAGGATTGAGAAAATCCAACCAATACTTGAAGAAGCATTAGCAATGGTAAAAATAGGTGCCCTAGCTAGTGAATCATGTATTATTGATGAAGATTTACAAATGCGGGACAATACAGATTATTATCATTTGTTCCGGCGCATAAATGCACTATTGACAAATATAAGGCATACCATAGATAGTTAAAGAGTTTTAAAAAATTCAGCAAGGCTCAAATTAAATGCGCGTGATAGTTTAAAGATTTTATCAACGCTCGTGTTTCTTTCTCCTCGTTCCACCATGCCAATAAAGTTAGTTGATAGTCCAATTTTTTCAGCAAGTTCAGATTGAGTTAATTTACTCTTTTTTCTTAACTCTCGGACACGCAAATCAAAGATTTTTAAATCTTCTTGTCTTTCTATAAACTCTTTATCGCAGTAATCACTCATTAAAGTAATTATGATTGTAATCAATACTAAATAAAACAAACTCACCGTGTTATTTTAAAATCTTTTGTTGTATATTTTATTCAGAGGTATAGAAAATGAAAAAGGTTTTTGTTGTATTAATTCTAGGAGTTTGTTTAATTCTTGCTTCAAAACCGATTAAGGCTATTGAAGATAATAATGGTTTTGTAGGAATAGTTATGCATAAGTTCCAAAATGGAAAAATTATAAAAGATGTTGTAATTATTGATGTTATTCCTAATTCACCTGCTTGGAATGCTGGTGTTAGAATTGCTGATAGAATACAAAAAGTTAATGGGACAGATGTCACTCAATATGATGTTAATGAGGTAAAAAACCTAGTTTCAGGAAAAACAGGTGAAAGCGTTTCACTTACTTTATTAACAAGAAGTGGTATTAAAGATTTCAATATTGTTAGAACAAAGCTTGAACCTGATAAAATTGCAACTTATCCTAAGTGGTACGAAATGTGTGGTGATAACAGAAAGTTGCAAGGAGAAAGTTGTTTTTATCATCCTAATACTTATAAAACAAAATTTTCTGACAATTTTAAGTTTAGTGGCCCTATTGATGTTAAAGTTTTCGGAATGCAAAAAGCTCAAATTCGTTATCAATACGAAGAAGATTTGAGAATCTGTCAAAACGCACAAGATAAAGCTATGTGCTATATGATGATTAAGCAATCTATAAATAATAGAAACTATGCTGAAGCTCAATTAAGACAGCAACAATTACAAGGTGCAATCCAAAATTTAAACAATATTAATACTAATATGGAGTTACAAAACTTAAATCAAAACTTAAATAATATAAATACGAATATTCAAATGTTACGCTATTAAAATTTATCGTTATAACTTAACAATTTTATGGTTATTACGGTTACTTGAAAATAAATTTTATTTTAAGTTAAAATTAAAATATGAATCAAGATTATTTGTTACCAACTAACGATATTAGAGAAATTAAAGATTTGCATCTTGAACCAATTGATTTAATCAATAATGGTCAATGTACTGCATACTATGCTGTAGTAATTTATGTGGAAGATGAAATTATTTATATAGAAAATAAAAAAATAGCCTTTCCTGATAGGTTGTTTGAATTGATATTACATATTGCCAAGGCAGGAAAAAAGGGAATTAAAGGTCAAGAAATGTCTAAAAAGATGAAACTTGAGTATGGTGATGTATATCAATACAAAGATAGGGTAAATTTTCATAAAAAATATAAAAAATTCTTCGATAAAGATTTAATTGTTCTTGATGAAAAAGGGTATTGGCGTCTTAATATAAATTATGCCAATCAAGGTTTATTAATTATTTAGCTGAAACATATACCATACTTGAATTTACGACAGTTTTTGTAGAATAGGTGTAGAATAATTGCATAATCATTACGGAATAGATTTATTTTCGTTTGTTTTTCATAATGCTTGATATTAAAACATAGCCGGCGATGTTTTGCAGAAAAAAACACAAACGAAAGGAGATTCCATTATGGAAAAATTACTCACAGCTTTTGACGATAGCTACAAAACAACGTCAAAAAAAATCACATCTAAACCTGGTGATAGTAAATATGTCACTCACAAAGATGTTAAACCTGAAGATTTTAGAGAAATGCTAAAAAAACATTTTTTAGGAGAAATAAGATTAGGGGTTTCTCCTGAAATAGAAGGTGAAGAAGATTTAATCCTATTTGCCGGAATTGATATTGACGGCAAAGCCAAAAAAGGTAGTAAAGAATTATCTACTGAAGAAAAATATCAAATTGCATTAAATCTTCAAAAAGCCTTTTGGGAACAATATAGACTGCAAGCTTTAATAGAACAATCAAAATCAAAAGGTTTTCACCTTTTTGCTTTCTTTGATATTCCAGTAAATCGTGAATTTATCCAAAAAGTTTTAGAAAATTTAGTAACCGAAGTAACCGATAGAACTATTACTAATGGCGATATTGAGATATTTCCTAAAGGTAAAAAAGGTCTAGCTTTAAATCTTCCGTATTTTGGATTATTCAAAGATGAAAATACCATTAATGAGGATTTTTATGAGCTCAAAAAATCTTGCTTTGTTGAAGGTGAAAATATGGAACCAATAAAAAATCCTTTAGAAAGAATTGAAGCAACTAAAAAAGCTAATAGTGCTACTCTCTTGTTTCTTGAAACTTTAAAAGATTACCCCCTTTGTGTTGCAAAAGCAGCTTTAAAATGGACAGAAGGCGAAAGAAATTCTTTAACAATGGCAGTTGCAGGAGTGCTGAAAAAGGTTGCCAAAACACCTATTGATGAAGCGATAAATGTTATAACAAACATTGCAGAACATAATAAAGATGAAGAACTTTCTGGAAGAATTGCAACAGTTGAAGCCACTTATTCAAATGATGATAAAGATATTGCAGCATGTTCTGTTATGAAAGGTGATAATGAAAATTTGGTATTAAGCCAAATTTACTGTCAATCTAATTGTAAAAGCATTAAAAATAATTCTTCTATTAAAGCTCAAGTAAGAGCTATTCAGGCTAATAAAGAATCCAAAGGCGTTTACCAAAAAGATAAAATTGCGGAATTAGTAATCTCTGAATTATTAAATCTTGGTAAGTTATACAAAGCAAATAACTTATATTATATCTTTCTAAGCGAAGAAAAAAGATTAATATGCATATCTGATGACCCTCTTGAATTAAGAGCCTTATTTACAAAATGGGGAATTAATGCCTCTGAAAATTTATACAAGTATGTCTTAAATGAACTCTATGTTTATTGCATAAGCCACGCTGAACAGGTTGATATTCATAGATTTGCTTATTATAACTCTAAAACTTATACTCTTTATTTGTATAATGGCGTAAGAGAAATTCTAAAAATATCTTCTGATAAAATTGAAACTATTGAAAATGGTGATGATGGTGTAATGTTTATGGAATTAAATAATTATGAGCCATTTGAAATTATAGATTTCGATAATAATGTAGATTATATTGAAAAATATCTTACTGATAACTTAAATATTGATAAAGAGGCTAGCTTATTAGATTTAGCAACACAAAGAAAAATTGCTAAAATTTGGTTTTATAGCCTATTCTTTGAATCCATAATGAAAACAAAACCAATTTTTACTGCAATAGGAAGCAAAGGGAGTGGAAAAACAACATTCCTTAGACGAATAGGACAGATTTTATTTGGCAAAAAATTTGACGTTACCTCTGTTGCTAATGATTGTAAGGATTTGGAGACTCTTATTACCAATAATTATTACGTTGTAATTGATAATTTAGATAATCCACCAAAAACTTTAAATGACGCTTTAGCCAGAATTGCAACAGGACAAATAATTAAAAAGAGAAAACTTTTTACAACGAATCAAGAGCTAGAATTTGAGGTTAAATGTTATGTTGCCCTTACTTCAAGGACTCCTCAATTTACTCGTGATGATGTTGCAGACAGGTTAATATGTGTTTATCTCGAGCGTTTCGGATTATTTAAAGATGAAAGTAATTTATGCAAAGTTGTTATGGATAAAAGAGATGAAATCTTAAGTTATGCTATTAATCATTTACAAAAAATTATTAAGAAGCTCAAAGATAAACAAGATGAAGAATATAAAGTTGATTTTCGAATGGCAGACTTTGCTGTTTTTGCTCTTAAAACAGCAGAAAATAAAAAAGAGCAAAAAGAGCTCGAAAAAATATTTGCAACAATGATTAAGATTCAAAATGAATTTACGCTTAGGGATGATATTCTTTATTTGGCATTAAAAGAGTTTGTCAAAAATCCTGAAAACAAGAAAAAAAGATTTACTCCTGCTGAATTATATAAAGAATTTGGGTTTATAGCAGATGATATGCGTATGTTAAAAGCGTTTGAAGCTGTTTATAAAAATCCAAAATCAGTAAGCACAAGGCTCAAAAATATTAAAGATAATATTTCTGATGAAATTTTAATTTATTACAAAAAAGGTCATAGGAATCAATATTACTATACTTTTGAGCTAGTTGATGAATCTGAATATCAGGACCCATTAATATAGGTGAGCGCTATGAAATTATTAACAATAGATGACGTAGCAGAACTCTTTAAAACCTCAAAAAGCACAATTTATCGCTGGGTACACAAACGGGAAATCCCGTTTGTGAAACTCGGTGGCAAGTTGAGATTCAATGAAGAAGATATCCAAAATTTTATAAAACAAAACTCTGTTAGCATTTCTTAGTCTAAAAGCTTACAGAAAGCAAAAACCACGGCATAATAAAAATAAAAAGGCGGTACGCAATGGCAAAAGTATTTAAACGAAAATGGAAAAATAAAAATGGTGAAGGCTCTACTTGGGCCTTCACATATAGCGATACTTTTGGCAAGCGTAAAATTGAAAGTGGTTTTGAAACAAAAATAGAAGCAGAGAAAGCGCTGTCTAAAAAGCTTCAAGAAATTGAAAATGGCTTTTATGTGGATTCAAATAAAAGTTTAACTTTTGCTCAACTAGCTGATAAATATTGGAAATACTACGCAGAATTACATTTAAAAGAAACTTCTTTATCTTGTTATCAAAATTGTTTGAGTCATTTATTACCTGTTATTGGTGATATGAAAGTTTTAGAAATGACGCCAAATACAATGAATGAATATATTAGGCTAAAGCAAAGTACAACAAAACTTTCAAATACTACAATTAATAAGCATTTAGTTTTAGCAAAAAGTATTTTGACTCATGCAATTGATAACGGTTTGCTTGCAAGAAACCCTTTAGATAGAGTTAAACTTCTTAAAGAAGAACAAATTGAACAACAATGTTTAACTCAAAAAGAAGTTTATGCAGTTTTAGAAGTTGCTAAAAAACATTATCCTGATTTCTATCCTTTGCTAATAACGGCAATATTTACAGGTGCAAGGCAAGGCGAATTATTCGCTTTAACTTGGGATAGGATTAATTTTGTCGAAGGATACATAAAGATTGATAGAAGGGTGCATAATAAAACGATTGATACACCTAAAACAAGAAGTTCTAATCGCAAAATTAACTTACCTAATGAAGTTATAAGAGTCTTGAAAGAGTGGCGTTTAAGATGTCCTCATAGCGAAATGAATCTTGTTTTTCCTAATGAAAACGGAGGTTTTTTAGATAGGCATAATGTAAGAAAAAGACAATTAAACCCTGTCCTAAGACGTGCTGGAGTTAGTGAAATTCGTTTTCATGATTTAAGGCATACTTTTGCAAGCTTATTACTAGCTAATGACGCACACCCAAAATATGTTCAAGACCAAATGGGACATGCTTCAATCAAGATTACAATGGATACTTATTCGCACTTATTGCCAGAAGCTCATAAAAAGGGGGTAGAAACATTAAACAAAATTCTTGAGATTCCAAAAGAAGAAGAAAAGCGAAGATTTGGAACTTAAACAAAATTGCATATGTGAAACTAAAGCCTAGACTTAATGTCTAGGTGTCTTTTTTATCTTCTTTCAAGACTTTTGTTAGTGTATTTATATCCGCAATAAGTTCTTTTAATAATTGGTTTTGAATTTCAATTAATTTTGTCTGTTGTCGTTCTTCTGACAATGTTTCTATACTGATTTGATTTTGTTGTTCTAATAAATTTATTATTTTTTCATTTTGCTCATTAGTTTGTTTATCAGGCAACATAGTCCAAACAAAAAATACAATAGAAAGAATTATAGATAAAATTGTCAAATGATTCTTTATTAAATAATCTTTAATTGGTGAATCTGTATTTTCAATGATTTCATATTGTTCTTCTAACTCTTCGACTTTTGCAGTTTTAAGAATGTCATTTAAACTATAATCATCAATAGTTATATCTTCATAGCCTCTAAGCAACGAAATAGTTTTTAATTGATTGTTTAAAAGTTCTTGAGCTCTAGTGACATTTCCCAAATTGACATCATTGTAAATATTGTTTATGCGATTAATATTTGAAAAATCAAATACTTGAGCAATATCGTGGAATCTTTTAAAAGTGTCTACAATTGGGAAATTATACGCTTTGTTAAATTGTGTCATTGTAGAATAGAATTCAGTGTTTGGTGCTATTGAAATGTTAGGCATAGCCCAATTCATAGAATTTATCAAATTACATGTTGGTACTATAGAATCATAAATTGAACCAAGATGATTTAAAAAGGTTAAATCAGGGAGGGAAGTCCTTGTTATTATTTGTGTCATAGCTTCTTGTTGAGCAATTATTTTTTGCAAAGAGTCATTCATCATATGTTGAGTGTAACACAAAATTAATACCTTTCTAAAACAAAATGCAACAAATTTGCAACAAAATTCGTTTTTTGGGCAAAAAACGGGCATGAAATGGGGTGAAAATCTGAACTTAAAAACGCCCGAAACGCATTAAAAAAGAGCCTTTCGGCTCTTGTTTTAAATGGTGGAGGATAGGAGATTCGAACTCCTGACCCCCTGCGTGCAAAGCAGGTGCTCTACCAGCTGAGCTAATCCCCCATCTTTCGATGGTCTCACCAATTCACAAACCCTTTTAAAGGATTTACCCCTCGGCTACATTTATTATATTACATGCTAATTTTTTTTTGTAAAGGGGTAAAAATAAAAAAATATTTTTACCCTCATAAATACTTAATTTTTCCTTAAATCAAAGCTTTTTTCCAATTAATAAATTTGAACTATATAAATTCATACCATACTGGCACTTTTACTTCTACATTCTTTGCTAATGAACAAAGTGCCAATACTCCAATTACAACATTCAAAATCATCATTAATGGTGTCATCACAAATGCTAAAATCCAACCAATAATCGGAATCACAAATAATAAAGAGACCAAAAATAACATTAATTCAAAATTAAAGAAAGCTTTAGCAACAGCATATGCGCCTTCGCTTAATTGTTCTTTCAAGAATAATACAACCAACAATGATGGAATAAAGAATAAAAACATTGATATAATTACCATTGTTATAGTAATTGCTCTATCTCTCTCATCCTTAAATACTGGTAAAATCTTTTTCATAGCACAAAACTCCTAATAATATGTACAACTATTATTTTATACTTTTTTTATATTTTCAGCAAGGATTTTGACTATTAATTGCCACAGCAATTCTTATATTTTTTACCACTTCCACAAGGGCATGGTTCATTTCTACCAACTTTTTCTGTAACTTGTATTGAAGCAGGTTTTGGAACAGATATATCATCAAATACTTGTGAAAAAGCCTTTGAACAATACAACACTGTTGCAGAAGAATAAATTGTACTTTGTAAGTATTCTTGCTTATATTCTTCTAACAACTCCTCAAAAGTATATTCTTTGTCTAAAACTTCATTTACAACACTCATAAAGTTTTTATTTTTATCTGCAACTCTTCTCAAAATTGTATCTGGCATATTATCATTTGTTAGAAAATATTTTATACAGTCTTCTTTTCCTTCAATATCGTTGCCTTCAAAAATTTTATTAAAAGTTTCATAAAAAGGAATTGCATAAAGTCCTTTTTCTTTATCAAAAATTACCGCAACATCATACTCTTCTGAGTGCGAAGAAAATCCACCAAGAGAGTTCTCTAAAAAGTTTGAATAATTATTATCAAGTTCCTTTACATGGAAAAATTTATGTTCAATTCCTTCTGAACTTTTATCTGATAAATCAATTTCTTCATTATCATTGAATGCACCAATAATTTCATCAGCATATTTATTTGTAGTCAAAACCTCATCTTTGCCAAAAGTTTTAATAAATTTTTCATACATCTCCGCAACTAGAGATTTAATCTCGCTCTCTTTTTCTTCGTTATCTTTATAAAGCAATCTAGAATCTTGAACAAGCTTCATAACTGCATACCTCATAGCTTCTTCTCTTTGAGAATGTGATAAAATACTTGAAATTTCAATAATATAGTTTTCACCTCTAAAAGAAATTATGCGAGCAACAATAAATTGTCCAGCGTAAACGCCTCTAAAATTAGTCATTTTAGTCAAAGAAAGAACAGTATAGTTTTTTTCATTAATCAAATTAAGAAGTTCAAAACCATTTTTAAGAATCCTTTTTATCTCAAAAACCGATGCTTGAGCATTGATTAGACTTTCTGCAACCTCTTTATTCTTAGCTGTTTCTGCAAACATTTCAAGTATAGAGACGTCATTAATTCTACGCTCAAAAATATATGGCAAAAAGATTTTTTCCATCTGGTTTAATGAAATATTAGCGGCACCAATTGTAGCTAAGTACTCGTTAAAATCTTCTCTTACAGTTTCATTGGTTTGAGTAAATTCAAAAACTTCTTTAACAACTTCATTAATTTCATTAATTTTTTCAATAACTGTCATAATATCCCTCTCTTTGTATAACTAGGATACTAGAAGAAAAGTTTTTTCGCAATCATACAGCAGGGGGAAGCTTAGTTTTCTATAAAAATGTTCATAAATTCAATATCATCATAATCAACATATGCAGTTTGCATTAGATTCCTACCCGTTTTAATTGTAACTTCATTCACATCATTTTTTCTAATTAATGATGGAGGAATTTTTATTTTTTGTCCATCACCATTAATTTGAATTTCAGATATACGATTCCCATTAAAAAATACTTCTGGTGGAGATGCATAAGCTGTAGTAATTTTATTTTGACCAATAGAGCGTGCTAAATTTGTATCAATTCCTATAATTGAACCAATCACGATATATAATGGCTTAGTTGTTTTTAGATTTTTTAAGGTAAATTTTTTTGTATAAAAAGGTCCAATACTACTCATTCTAAACTCTCCAGCGTTGGCTGAAAGTTCAGAGAAATTATTATCGCCTAGATGGTACATATTTGAATCTAATACAAGTCCATTTGCATTTGATTTTTCGATACCAATTACAATTGGAGCAGATAAAGCTTGATCATTTATAGTCACAGAAAAAGGCTTATAATTTTCTTTTTGTACTGACATTATGGTTGAGCCATTTACATGAGTATTAAGCTCAAAATAGCCGTTAGAGTCGGATTGTGTAGAATAATTTTGTTTTGGAAGTGTAATCTTAGCACCACCAATCCCTTCTCCAGTATGTTTGTCGATAATTCGACTAGAGTTTCCATAGCCTTCTTCACTTACTTCGCCTTGAAACATTGACGCAGAATAGCTAGGGTTGATTAATAAAAATATAGCTAGTATTAATAAAAATTTTTTCATACAAATATTATTTGCTTCAAATATGTTAATAAAATCGGTCTTTAAGGTTAGTTTAAGGATATTTCATAAAAAGTAAAAATAATAATTGAAATTTAATTATTTTTCTGATTAAATTAGTTTATTGACAATCAAATACGCCGATGTGATGGAATTGGTAGACGTGCTAGACTCAAAATCTTGTGTAGGTAACTACGTGCCGGTTCGACCCCGGCCATCGGCAAATAAAAAAGGATAATCGAAAGGTTGTCCTTTTTTAATTTGTATATGAAAGTTTAATAAGGGGGCGAAACGGCAGTGCCGGTTCGAGCGCGAGTGAGCTGAGACTGGAGAGTTTTGCGAAAGACGAAGTCTTGAAGCACAACTCGGAATTGCCGTTATATGCGAACGAGCAAGACACCCCGCCATCGGCAAATAAAAAAGGACAATCAAAAGATTATCCTTTTTTATTGATTATAAAATTCCTTTTTATTTAAAAATTAATTTTTTGATGAACAATATCAATTAATGGAACACCTCTAAAGTCTTCAACACTATTGTATCTTTTTAATAAAGTTTCCAAAACCTGAATTTCTGAACTCCCACCATAAGGCGACGGTAAATAGCATTTGTATTCTTTTCCATTATGGGTATAATATACAATATCACAATCGCCTTTACTTGGTTGTAGTTCTGTATACATCCTTGTTATTTTTATTCCAAATTTCTCTTCAACATTCTTCCAAACTTCTATAAATCTAGCTTTTGCAATGGCAATCGCCTCAGCTTTTTCTTTTTTAATAGTCGTTAGTAAACGCGACACGACATCACCGCATACATATTTTGGCGAGATTTTAGCATAAACTTGCTCAACATTGGCTGAATTTTCTAATATTTCTTTTTTAAGAGCTTCTGCACGTTCTTTATTTCCTAAAGTAACAGAAGTACAATCCCGATTTTTAAAAGCCTTTTTAGCAAGGTCTACTGAAGCAGGCTTTTCTTTAGCAATTTCCGATATTGCGATAATAGACTCTAAATCGTAATCTGCAAAAACAACGTCATCATAATCATACTGTTGATTTATTGGAACAAACTCAGTACTTCTTGCTGTTATTAATTCTTTAAATAAAGCTGGATTTTCTTTATATACACTTAATAATCTTCCATATAAATCTTCACATTCTTTTATTTCTGCTATAGAGAGGCTATTTTCTTTCAATAAAGCATTCAATTTCCTTTCTTCTTTAGGTTTTATACCGATAGTACTTCCTATTACAACTAAAGCTGCTGCTAATGATGCCAATACTTTAGCCTTAGGGGCTACTGCAACCTCCTTCCTGACAACTTCAGCAAGAGGATTTGACTTAAAAGAAACAGCATTACCTTGATTCTCAGGCTGTTTTTTTATTTTATTTTGATAATTAATCGCATAATTATTTGAATAAGTATTTAAAGAAATCACCATAAATTTCCTTTCAAAAGACAACACTTTTACTACACATGATATTAAAAATTTGTTTTGAAATAAAATTGCTAAAAATAATACATATGTAAAAATTTTGTTACAAAGCTTTTGTCAAAAACTATTGTTTATTGTCAAATCGAATGATAAAATATGAATATTCAAAAGGAGAGTATTATGAAAAGATTTTTAACACTATTTTTAGCATTAAGCATCACTTCAACACTGACTTTTGCAGCCGAATATAATGCTGCAGAAAGAGTTCCTGTTGTAGGAAAAGTTCTATTAGAAAAAAATGGATTACCTACTACTACAACATTTAAAGTTGTTGAAAGTGTTGCTGATAACTCAAATACAACTACAACTAACATTATTTCAATTTGCAGATCTGATTTAACATATGCAGGTAATGACAATGAAGTTGCAGCAGTTGTAGCAAATGAATTAGGCCATATCGTAAATGGTCAAACTTCAAAAGATAAAATTAGAAAAATGGCTAAAGCTGCTGTTTTGAGCAAACTAAGCTCAGAAAATATTATTTCAACTGCAGCAAATAGCGAATACTTGGCAAATAAGACTTCTTTGAATGATAACAAAGATGCCGATATTACAGGTGTTGATTTAATGATTAATGCAGGATACAACCCTTTAGCAATGGTTGTTTTGGTTACTAAAATGCCAGGGAGTTCTATCGAAACACTAAGAGGAATTCCTTCAAATTCTGAACGCGCTATGAGTACTTTCGATTATTTAACATACAATTATCCTGAAAAAGTAAAAGCTGGCTATGGTTGTCAAGAATACAGAAATTTCTTAGCATATGCAGACCCAATTATTGCAGAAAGAAATTCTAACGCTAAAAAATTAGCTAAATTTAACAAGGAACAAGCTAAAAATAAAACAAAAAGAGCAAAAGACATCGCTCAATATAAATCCACCGGAACAAGTGACTGGGATACGTCATACGCTCTAATAAAATCTTTTACAGAATAAAATAAAAAACGACTCTTAAAGAGTCGTTTTTTATATCCTTTTTCCTTTTTCCGCTTCTTTTGAGTAAATTTTGTATATACAATAAAATTTACCATTCTAATTATAATTAATTTTATTAATCTAATAATGCTTCTAAAATAGCAGCATTCTTAGTTGCTATAGCTGAATTTTTTGCTCTACTTTTGTACATATAAGTACGTAAAGCTTCTCTGATTAACTCAGAACGTGTACGATTTTCACCTTCAGCTACTTGATCAATTCTGTTTAAAAAATCTTCGGGCATTGAAATTAATACTCTTGCCATTGTATTGCTCCTTTATTCTACGTATAACGATTTTTAATATCTCTTGTATATATAAAGTAGCTAACAAAAAAATATTTGCCTTTTTTTATTAAAATATTAAGAATTTGTTACAAAACACTTATATATTTTCAAAAGAATCAATCGCAACGTCAAGAATGACCGTACCTTGATAAGAAATCATTTTTTTTATTGCTGGTATTAGTTCATCCATTTTTTGAACTTTAATTGCAAATAAATCATAAGCTTCTGCAATTTTTTTGAAATCTGGGTTATTCATTTCAACTTGAAAACAATTACCATAAATTTTTTCTTGAGTCTCTCTTACCATACCTAGATAGCCATTATTCATGATAATAACTTTTATAGGAATATTGTGCTCTCTACAAGTTGCAAGCTCTTGCAAATTCATTTGAAAAGAACCATCTCCTGTAATATTCAACACTAACGAATTTGGATTAGCTATTTGGGCCCCAATTGATGCAGGCAAACCAAACCCCATAGTGCCTAAGCCACCTGATGTTATAAACTTTTTAGGTTTATTGAAATTAAAGAATTGAGCTGTTAACATTTGATGCTGACCAACATCAGTAACAACAATAGGCTCAAGCCACTTTGTCCTTTCATATATTGTATCCAAAACCCAAGCAGGGCGAAGTGCATCAGATTGTTTATGCAAAATTTTACATTCTTCTTTATACAATAAAACTTGTTTTCTCCAAGACGCAAAATCAATTTCCTCAGAAATTTTATCTAAAATTTCGTTTAAAAAAGTATCAACATCAGCTGTAATATCCAATTCAAAATCCCACAAGCCCTTTTTGGTATTAACATTTATAATCTTTGCATTTGGGGCAAAAACTTCTTTTTTACAAGTTGACCTATCAGAAAAACTAGCACCTAAAGCTATAACTAAATCTGAATTATTAAGAGCTGTATTTGCAGAATATACACCATTAATTCCAGCCATACCTAAATATAAAGCGCTTTGTGAAGGGAAAGACCCAACACCCATTAATGTTGAAATAACTGGTATACCTGTTGTTGATACAAATTTTTTAATATTATCATTTGCTTCTAAAGAACCACCACCTAACAAAATTAGAGGTTTTTTAGAATTATTTATAAGCCTTACCGCTTTTTCTATATCAGTATCATTTATAACTGGATTTTTCTTCTTGTGCAAATCTTTTGTAACTTTAGATGAATATTTTGATTCCAAAATATTTCTAGGTAGCGCAATAACTACTGGCCCTTTATCACCAGAGTTAGCAACTTCATAAGCTTCTTTAATAATTTGTTTAATATCATCTTTTGAAGTTACAAGATAGTTCTTTTTAGAACAGGATTTTGTCAAAGAAATAATATCAACTTTCTGAAAAATCTTCCCTTTTGTATTGCTTAAAGGGACGTCACCAGCAAGAACAACTAGCGGAGTAGAATCTGCATATGCATTAGCAATACCAGTAATAGTATTTGTAAAACCTGGGCCAGAAGTTACAAGCACAGTGCCTGGTTTGCCAGTTACTCTTGCATAACCCTCTGCAGCATGCACAGCAGCTTGTTCATGTCTTACCAAATAATGGTTTATATTATTAACCCTTGAGAGCTCATCATAAATGCTCAATACAGCAGCTCCAGGATATCCAAAAAGACTATCAATCCCTAACTCTGACAACGTGTCAACAAGAGCCTTTGCACAAGTTATAGTACTATTTTGTATTTCTTTTTGTTCTTTTTCTAAAAAAAGATTTGTCATAGTGTAATTATTATACAATAAAAATTATGCCATTTATAAACATTATATGCGTGCATGTAGACTACATAGATTTTATCTTTTGTAATATGCCTATTTACATTGATTTTAAAGGCTATAAGGGGACACTAAAAAGCTTAATTGCGTAAACCCTTTTAAAAGTATGTAACAAATTTTTCTGATAGTTTTATACAAAAAATACATAAAATTATTAATCATAAAAAAAGCAGGTGAGAAAGAAAGTCACCTGCAATACCGTTGATTAAAACTTATATTAACTGCAATGCTATAGCAGGGCTTTGGTTGGCAGTTGCCATTAAAGTCGCGCTTGCCTGTTGTAAAATCTGTTGTTGGATATAGTGACTTGAGACTTCTGCTATATCGGCGTCACGAATCGTAGAACGACTTGAGACCAAATTCTCACGTTGTATCGTTATCTCATCTAACACTGACTCTAAGCGATTTGATACGGCACCGTATTCGGTTTGTTTTGCTGAAATTGATGCTAAAATTGCATCTATTTGTTCAAAATAATTTACATTATCTACACCAATATTTCTTAGTACGTCAATACCAACTAAAGCAAAAGAAGCATTGAGATTAATCTGACTTGATTCTTTTGAATTAATACCTATTTGAAATGTTAAATTACCCGCAGACAAAATTTCACCCATACTAACCAAAACAGGAGTATAAGCAACTGGAGCATCTAATAAAGAAACTTGGGCTGCTGATGCACGTGACGCATAATCAGGAACCATTGCATTAAGCTGAGAAGAGGATTTTGCTGTAAGTCCTAATGCAACACCACCTTCATTAAGACCTATACCAGAAGTGTTCACAGAATTATAATAAGAGTCTGTTATACAATTAGAATAAGCATCAACGCCGAGGCTCCCGATAAACCCACCGACATTTTTATTAACAGTAGTTGTGGCCGTAACGGTTCCTGTTGCAAAAGAATTTGATATTTTTACAATACCTAAAACTGAATCATTATCGGACATACCAACCATTTTACCAACTAAACCACCGACATTTGCATCACCATTATTACTTGTATTTGTATAACTAACATCTCCAGTAGCATAGCAATTTGTTATATTCGCAGATCCATAATAAGTAAATCCTAATAGCCCACCAGCACTGGCGTAATCATCAGTCGTTTCTACCGCAGAATCAACATCTGCAGTAGAATAAGAATCTCTTATATCAACAACTCCTAGGACACAACCACCTATCATTCCGCCAATAAATTCGCCATTCTTTGCAAGACCAGTTACGTAACAATTTTCTATATAAACCTTAGGATTATCCGCCTGAGCTGCTATATTCCCAACAAGTATACCAACCATCCCCGTACCACTTCCATTAACATAGGCGTTTTCTACTCCTAAATTTTTAATAACAGTATTTGTGCCAAGTCCTCCAAAAAGACCTACGCTTGCACATGTAGAATCCGATACTATGTTCAAATTTGATACAACATAACCATTACCATCAAAAGTACCCTTAAAATAGTTTGAATTGTCAAAAAAATTATCCGAAGCACTAACACCAATAGGTGTCCAATTTGAGTACCCACTCAAATCAATATCATTAGCAAGAACAAATGTACCACCAGATATTAATCCATTATTGGTCATAGTAGCTAGTTTAGCTAATTCTGCTGCTGTTGAAATAGAATAAGTTCCCCTCCTAATTGCAGTAGAATCATTTACTGTTGAAAACGCTGTCATTGCAGAAGTATCTCGTCTACTAATTGAACCATGAAATTTTCCAACATATGTTGCACCATATTCTTGCAAGTTATTATACGTATTATTACCTTGAGCACAAAGAGATAAAGCTCCAGATTTCTTATAATAAGAATCATTAACTACAGCACCTTCAGCATTAGCAAAAAATAATCCACTAGAAGTTTCGTCACTAACACTAATATTACCTATGGCATAACAATTATTAAATACAGCGCTTCCTCCTTGCGCCATAGCCCAAAACCCTGCAGCAGAATACGCATAGATACTACCTGAATAAGTAGTGTTTTCGACAAGAATATTATTTGATGTGGCACCAGATCCAATAGATATACCTGCGGCTGAGAGAGAAGTCCTACCACTAATAATATTAACTGAAGAAGAGGAATTCGTTATTGTTATATTACCAGATGTTGCTCCAAACACACAATGTAATCCTAAAATCCCCGCACAAAAACCATAAGTACTAGAAGCTGCGTTTATTTCACCTGTTGTATAGCAATTCTCAATAGTAATATCATTTTCTGCATAAACTACTATGCCGCCTAACATATCGTAGACCTCACCATTAGATGATAAGTTTATATCTTCAACACCAAGATTTTTTATAGTAGCGTTTGATATAGCACCAAAAAGTCCTGCAGTATCATAATCTTTTGTACCATTGATACTTGTTGCAGTGGATTTAACATTTGAAATAACATGTCCATTTCCGTCAAAAGTCCCTGTGAAAACTTTAGAGAGATCTAACGTTCCATCATCAGGGTTAATATCGACAAGACCTATACCTTCCCAATCAGAAATAGAAGCTAAGTCTATGTCATTTGCTAATACAAACTCGCACCCAGTAGATAAACGCCCATTATTTGTTATAGTAGCAAGTTTTTGTAAATCACTAACAGATGAAATTGCATATGTACCTGATGCTATAGTCTGAGTTTCATCAACACTTGACATTTGTATCATTGTTGAAGTATCTTTCTGAGTTATTTCGTTCGTAAAATCGCCTGTTACAGTTCCCGCCGCTCCACCAGAACCGTTAGTACCACCTGAACCATTAGTTCCATTTGAAGAACTTGCAGAAAAGATTTTTATACCATTATATTCTGCTGTTGAATATAATCTATCAATTTCATCGACTAATGCATTTACTTCTGCATTGATTGCCTTTAAGGATTGCTCACCATACGTACCATTTGCAACTTGCTCTTGAAGAGCTCTAACTCGTTGAACTTTATCATCTATTTGATCAAGAATTCCTTCTGCTGTTGAAATAAAATCCAACGCTGAAGCAGCATTATCCTCTGCTACCATATATGCGCATATCTTTGTGGTCATATTGGTGCTTATTGAATAATTCGCTGCATTATCTTTTGCGTGGTTGATTTTACACCCAGTAGTCATTCGCTCAATAGCTTGATTGAGTTTATCAGTACTGGTTTTCATACTATTTTGCGCAATAAGCCCAGCGAGGTTGGTGTTAATACTTAGCATAGAGATCCCTCCATGCTTCCATTACGGGTACCCCCTCCTGTCACTGCGTGACATCCTCCCCCTTGGAGAGGGGATGTGTTTTTATCTTTTATATTAAATTGTTCAGCTCTTTTTATCTTAATCAACGGTGCAACATTCCATTATTGTCCTACTACATGCATGTTCCACATGTTTTGTGAGTAGTAACACTTTTTAGTCCTTTTTGTCACATAACGTAACAAAAATTTACAAACCCTCCCTATGATACAAGTATAGCTTATTTTTTTTAAAAAGGTAAATTCTTTAAAAATGTTAAGAAAATAATACTTAAAATAAAAACTTATAGATAAGTCATAGTAACATTAAACAAAACTCTACCAATAATATTAACCATAAACTCATTTACTTGTTTTTCAACAATTTCTGATTTGTAGTTTTTATTATATGGTATAAGTTTTATGTTTTCTGATAAACTCCATTTTATCTCACGAATAGATAAATAAAAAAAGAACCCACATTTCTACAAGTTCTTTTATAAATGGTCGGGATGACACGATTCGAGGGGTAAACAACGGGTGCAACCCAACGATAATAAAAAAAGAACCCACTAATTGTGAGTTCTTTTATAAATGGTCGGGATGACACGATTCGAACGTGCGACCCCTTCGTCCCAAGCGAAGTGCGCTACCAAGCTGCGCTACATCCCGTTGACCATATTAAATTATCACGCCCTTTCGACAAGTGCATGACAATAATACTTTAAACAAATTTATAAATCAAGTCTTTTATTGTTATAATTTATTTATGAAAAAATTTGTTTTATATATTTTTTTAGTACTAATAGCTTTATCAATGATATTGCCATTTTTTGTAATGTTTATTATTTCTTTGACTGGTAATGAAAATATTTTTACCAACTACGAAAATATTAACCTTTCTTTTTGCGCATACAAAAATATTTTTAACACGATTCCAGTTATAAAATATTTTTTAAATAGCTTAATAGTGGCCTCTTTTACAACAATAGGACAAGTTCTTATTTCTGCACTTGCAGGTTATGGTTTTGCAAAACTTAAGTTCAGGGGCTCTGAAAAACTATTTTTTATAATACTTTTAACAATGATGATTCCACCTCAAGTAAATATAATTCCTTTATTCTATATTATGAGTAAATTAGGTTGGATTAATACATACCAAGGTTTAATCGTTCCAGGATTATTTGGTGGCTTCGGAGTCTTTTTAATGCGACAATACTTCCTCAATTTTTCTAAAGAACTCGAAGAAGCTTCTATTATTGACGGTTGTAATCAATTCCAAATATTTACAAAAATTGCATTACCTTACGCACTCCCTGCTATTGCAACTCTGAGTATTTTTACTTTTGTAACAACTTGGAATAGTTTTATGTGGCCTTTAATTGCTACCAACACAGACTCTATGAGAACACTTGCAGTAGGATTAACAGTGTTTAAAAACTCATTCAGAGAAATAACCATGTGGGGAGAACTAATGGCTTGTTCTTGCATTTGCTCCATTCCAGTAATTATCATATTTCTTATAGGTAAAAAATACTTACTCAACAATACTCAAGAAGGAGCCGTGAAAGAATAATCAACCTTCTGCAGGTTCTCTTTGAATAAGGGCTAGAGCTTCTTTCAGCTTAAGCTTTAATTCAGAATAATATTCTACATCGCTAGAACTTTTACTAATTTCAGCTCCCAATGACGCAACATCAATTAATTGTTTCAATAAATCAGTTGTCATTGTGATTTCTTTAAATAAAGAGCCTTCGTCTTTTATAGAGAATTTTAAATCTCCTGTATAAAGTTCTTTCCAATTCTTTCTACTATCTTCATTTTCAGAGTTTAACTCAGCCCAAGCATAAAGATGATCCATTGCTTTTGTTGGCAATTCTAAAACTCTATCTGGATAAAGCTTAGAATATGATTTTTGATAATTTCTCATTTGTTTTTGAACAGAATATGATGCATCTACATAAGCCTCATCCGCTTGATTCCTCACAAAAGTTTCTTTTGGGGGAATATCGCTCTTAATGTTATATTCAATGTTTGCTAAACCACCTACAATACCGGCAATTTGTATTGGATTAAGATTTTCAAAAAGCCTATTATGCATCAAATTGATAATAGGAATTTGTTCATATCCATTTAATGTTTTAATTAACTCACCTTTAAGTGTTGTTCCATTTTCATTTACAAAACCAAATTTATATAAAATTTCTTTTTTAGTAAGAAAAGCGTCAATAAGTTCATTTAATTTATCTTTATCTACACCTTTTTGAGAATTATAAGCATATAGTGATTTTGATAAAATTCTTCTCAAGCTTTCCTCGTCTACGAATTCAGATAAATAACTTGTAATAAATGCATAATCAAGCTCTAAATTACTTTCAAGCTTATTCGCAGGAGAAGCCATAAGCTCCTCATAAAGCTTTTTCTGCTCTTGATTACAAGACATAACATGACAATATCCATGTGTATCAATACCACGTCTTCCAGCTCGTCCAGCCATTTGGTGAAATTCGTTCGGACTTAAATTTCTTCTTCTATCCGGCCCTCCGTCAGATGTCGAAGCTGGTTTTCTAGGGGAAGAAATAACAGTTGTTTTAGCTGGCATATTAATACCAGCAGAAAGAGTTTCAGTTGCTAGAACAACTTTTACCAATTTTTTCTGAAACAATTCTTCTATTAAAGCTTTTTGTGTCGGTAAAAGTCCTGCGTTGTGAATAGCATATCCTTTCATAAGAGCATCAGTATTTAAACTTTCACCCAAATATTCGCCTTTATCAAGATGCTCTTTTAAAATTCTTGCAATTTCGTGTCGCTCATCTTCATTAGTTAAGATTTGTCCCTCTTCGGAAAGAAATTTTAGGAGATGTCTACAAGATTTTTTACTAAACACAAAGTAAATCGCAGGCAATTTTCCTTCTTCATTCAGTTTTGCAGTTAGCTTTTTAAAGCTATCATCTTTAGGATTTGCATACAATGATTGAGAAATTCTTGCACCTTCTTTTTTAGCTCTCAACTTTTCAGCTTTTGAGCCTCCTCGTGGAATTTTAATGTCTGCTACAGCATTTTCTATTTCAAAAGTTAAAGGAACGTGTCTATTTTCTGGAGGAACATTAATTAAAACCGTTTCTTTAACAGAAGTTCTATTTGGAGTGTATGTTTTATTTGGAGTTACCGCTACGCCTTCTTTTCCTTTTGTAGAAGCGATCCAGCTATTAATATCTTTATTATTTCCAATTGTCGCAGAAAGGGATAAAATTTGAACATCTTTTGGAGTAAACATTATTGACTGTTCCCAAATTCCACCACGGTCAATATCTCCAAGATATTGTAATTCGTCAAAAATAACAGTTTTTAATCCACTCATACCACCTTTATCTTCGTCATAAGCTGGATTAAATATTTTTGAAGAAGCCATATTACGATAAACTTCTGTAGTCATAATGATGATCGGAGCTTGGGTATTAATTTTTGTATCACCTGTTAAAAGGCCAACATTTTCCTCACCATAAGTCTTACAAAAATCTCTATATTTCTCATTTGATAGAGCTTTCAAAGGCGTTGTATAAAAAGTTCTTCCACCCTCTTTCAAGTTTTTAGTAATAACATATTGCGCAATTGCAGTTTTACCAGTACCAGTCGGAGCTGTTACTAAAACATCATTACCCAAATATAAATTCATCGCAGAAGCGGTTTGAAAAATATCTGGTCGATATGGCCTTCCAGTTGTTTCATCGATCTTGAATTGATAATAGTTTTCAACTTCTGAAGTTCTATTAAAATCTTTAAAAAAAGAACCAAGTACAACTCCTGTTGCACCAGTAGCTAATATAGCAGCTCCAAGTTCTTTTGTAGCTCCTTGTCTTAAAGCTTTTGTACTATGCTTAAAGCCTTCAATAGCTTTTGCTTTAACACTTTGTGTAACCTTTGGATTAATTTTTATAGTCAATTTTATTACCCCTTTTTTGTTACTAAAGCGTGTAAAAATATTTTTTGCTAGTTCAAGACAAAAATTTTCTCCTTAATATGAGGGAATTTTCAAGTTTGCTCTTGAACTTTTATGAAAAAAACCTTAAAATAACAATGTTATGAAGAATTACAATATCTCATTCGACGAAATAAGAGAGCTTTTAAAAACGGAAGGATATCATGAAGATGATATTATTGCGCTGGAAAAAGCGTTTGAATTCGCAAAAAAACTTCATGACGGGCAATTTAGAATATCCGAAGAGCCTTACATCATTCACCCAATGGAAGTTGTAAAAATCTTAATCTACCTAAGAGCAGATGTTCACACTCTTATGGCTGGTTTTTTACATGATATCTTAGAAGATACTGATACAAAGCCTGAAGAGATTAAGGAGCTTTTTGGAGAAGATGTATTAAATCTTGTTCAAGGAGTTACGAAGCTTGGAAAATTGCAGTTCAAATCAAGAGAAGAACGCCAAGCAGAGAACTTTAGACGAATGTTTATTGCAATGGCAAACGACATTCGTATCGTATTTTTAAAACTAGCTGATAGACTTCATAATATGCGCACGCTTAACTTTATGTCTGTGCAAAAACAACAAAAAATTGCCCAAGAAACTCTTGATATATTTGCGCCTCTTGCAAATCGTCTAGGGGTCGGTAAAATTAAAGCCGAGCTAGAAGATTTGTCATTGAAATACCTTCAACCAGATAGATATTTTGAAATAGCACAATTAGTTTCACAAAAAAAAGCAGAGCGTGAATCAGCTGTAAATATGCTTATAGAAAAAATTTCACAAGATGTAAAAAATAGTGGAATTAACGCAAAAATAACCGGTCGGGCTAAGCATTATTATAGTATTTACAAAAAAATGACGCGCCTAAATGTCGCTTTTCATGATTTATACGATATTACAGCTGTGCGTGTAATTGTTGATACAGAGAAAGAATGTTATGAAGTTCTAGGTTTAATTCACTCTCAGTTTAAACCAATTCCAGGTCGTTTTAAAGACTATATTGCAATGCCTAAGGGCAATTTATATCAATCATTACATACTTCTGTAATTGGTCCAAGACAAAAGCCATTAGAAGTTCAAATACGTACTTGGGAAATGCATGAAATCGCTGAATATGGGGTTGCAGCCCATTGGAGATATAAAGAAAAAGGCTCTAATAAAGCCGACTCAGCTAATGACATGAAATTCTCTTGGATGAGAAAACTGGTTGAATATAATAAAGATACACAAAATGCGGAAGATTACGTAGATTCGGTAAAACTTGATATTTTTTCTGACCAAGTTTTTGCGTTCACTCCTGGAGGAGACGTTCTTGATTTACCTCAAAACGCAACACCTGTCGACTTTGCATACCGTGTTCACTCAGATGTTGGACATAAAACTGTTGGCGCTTTAATCAACGGACGCATTGCGCAGCTCGATACAAAGTTAAAAAATGGTGATATTGTAGAAATTATGACATCAAAAGTTGCAGCCCCAAGACTGGATTGGCTAAACTTTGTTGTTACAAAGCAAGCAACGTCTAAAATTAAACAATGGTATAAAAAGAATAAACGAGAAGACCATATTGAAATTGGTCGAGCTAATCTTGAACACGAATTAACAAAAGCTATTTTTGATGAATACATTAAAAATGGTGAGTTCAATAGAGTCGCTAAACAAATGAATTATGTTAGCACAGAAGACTTGTTTGCAGCATTAGGATATGGTGAAACAACATTAAATAAAATCATCAACAGACTTAAAAGACCCGAGAAAAAAGAAATTCCTGACACAACATTCCAACATAGACCTAAAAAAGCTTCAGAAAAAGATATTGTTGGCTTAGAAGGACTATTATATTCTTTTGCAAGATGTTGTTCCCCAATCCCTGGAGAACCAATTGTAGGTGTTGTTACACGTGCAAAAGGTGTTAGTGTTCACCGTTTAGATTGTAAAACATTGGATGAAGTTCCACCAGAAAGACTTCTTGATATTCACTGGTCAGGAATGAATGTTAACAAAACTTATAGCACAACTATAAGGGTTGAAACAGCCGAAAAATTAGGATTATTAAAAGATGTTATCGGTGTCGTTTCTGACAATAATACAAACATTATTTCAGCTAACGTAAAATCGAAAGGTAAAGTGGGTATTATTGAACTTGGTATTGAACTAGACAATATTGATACACTAAGAAAAGTTATGACAGCAATTCAATCAATGCCAGACGTCTTTAGTGTAAAACGTATTCAGACTTCTTACACAACATCTAACAGCCAAAACTTTAGTAAAAAAGCTGTTAAAAATAAAAAATCTAATAAAAAATAAGCACTAATTTTTATACTTTTCTCTTTTTACGAAGCCTATTTGCTTCTACTTTTAACTTACGAGCTTCTTCTGCAGCTTTTTTATTAGCCTTATGCTCTTCTCTACATTTCACAAAAATCTTATAAAGACTATTTAAATCATATTCTGCAGGTAAGTCTTCAGTTAAAGGTTTGAAATATTCTAAATGATCTGGCCCTGTACTACAAGTTTTCTTTTCTCTTTGGAAAAGAAAAGCTTCTGCACGATATTTTTTAAATTTTTCAAATCTAGCTTCTTTTTTCTTTAACTCTTTAACAGCATCAACATCAGTAAGCATAGCATCATAAATTACATCATCATAAAGCAAATCTAATGATTTCTCATCAAAATCCTTACTCAATAACATTTTGGTTTTATTACAAAATTCTGGTGGATCTGAGATAACACAAAAACTACTATCTAATACATGTCTAGTCTTTAAAATATCAATTTCTTCTTCAGTGAATTTCAATTTTTCAAGCTTAGTTCTTAGTTTGATATATTTTAACAAATCAATTTCTTGAGGAGATAAAACTAACGGTTTTAATATATCTACTATTGGTGCATATTCTTTATCAACATTTTTATTATTTAAAACTTTAAATAATATGTCATCTAAATCCTTAAGTTCCGCAACATTATATCCCATCAATTGGTGTTCAAAAACACGTTTTTGACCCGGTAATCTAAATAAAAAGTGGATAGCCGTGTAATTAACTTTTGTATGCTGTGGAGGTGGAAACTCTACTTTTTTACCCATTGCTTCTTCTGCTTTACGCACAAAGTCTTGAAGATATTTAGGATCAGCATAATCCCATTTAGAAGCTTCTGAAGCCTTTAATTTTTCAGCTGCTTTTGGTCTTTTGACTTCAACTTCTTCTAGAATCAGCAGTCCATGTTCTACAGCTTGTAATAATATATCTAAAGCTTTATGAACATTCGCACGAGTAGCATTTCTTATTACTTCTTTTGTTCCATTTAAATCAGTCATGTTCAGAAAAACACCACCTGCAGTACTTTCCTGTATAATTTTACTTTTTTCAACAATAGAATCCGGCTTTTTAGCCCTACCTGAAACATATTCAATCAAATTATTAGGTCTATCTGGGTCACATAGATAACGCCTATTGATACCCCTAATAAAATTTTCTATTTCAGTCTGCATGTTTTCAGCAACTTCATTGATTTTTATTGCTGTAGCTTTTGAAACACCTCCAGTACGGGTTGTTAAAAGCTTCTCAGTCGGTACAGCTTTAAAAGATACTGTATCTTTCATTAATGGTTTTTGTAACGACAGACCAAAATAAGGTCTAAAGCCTTGTTTTTTAGACTCACTATTTGGTTTTATGAAATTTAAACTATTTATTGCTAGGATATTCATATTTTTCTACACATTCTACACACTAATATAAAACAAATACAACTAAATAATTGCTCCCCAACCAGGCAATTATTTACAAAAATTAAGATAATTTATGCTAGAGCTTCTTCTTTTTGTTCAATTCGATTTTCAAAGCCCGTGAATTCACAAATTTGTCTAGCCCATTCTCTTACAATTTCATCTTCATCTAACTCATAAGAAATAGGCTTACCTATTTTTAAAGTCATATTTTTTTCAAAAAGTTTTTTTGCATAACCATCAAATCCACATATGCCTACCGGCACAATGTCTGCTTTGAATTTTTTGGCAAATAATACAAAACCTTTTGTAATATTTTCTATAACTGGCTCTTTAACTATTTTACCTTGCGGGAAAATACCAAGAGACCAATTTTGAGTATTAAATACAGCTTTCACAGTTTTAAAAGTAGCCAGTTCCGGTTTTTCTCTATTTACTGCAAAACCACCTAATGAATGCACTAAAAACTTTAACAGCTCATTTTTGCTTTCAAAAAGTTCTTTTTTGCCCATGTAAGCAATAAGTTTTTGAACAGCATATGACATCATTGGTGGATCAAGATATGAAACATGGTTGCCAGCAAAAATTAGACGAGAACCCTCTGGTACATTTTCACGCCCCTCAATTTTAATGTTATACATTAATTTTGACACTGGCATTACAACAAAATATACAAACCATTTATAATAAATCGCTCTTAATAAACCATAATCTTTTTCAGTTCTGCTATTATAATTTCTTACCATACCTACACCCACTATAGTAACTAAACTGTCACATGATACTTAAATCCTGTTAATTTTTGAATCGATTCAATCCATTTATCAACCATTTCTTCAACATTATCAGAATATGGAATCATTTCTCCAATTTTTACTACAATTTTTCCACTAAAAGGTAGTTTTTTCTTTTCATGAGCTCCAATTATACCAATAGGTAAAATACCACATTTAGTGGTTTTAGCTAATGAAGCAAACCCCTTAGTAATATCACTAATTATTCCAGGCTCTTGTCTTGTACCCTGAGGAAAAATCCCAAAAACCCAATCAGTTTTTTTAATAGTTAAAACTGTCCTAATAGTAGATACATCTAGCTTTTCCCTATCTACTGCAAAAGCTCCAAGCCAATTTAGCCACCAACGCAAAATAGGGTTTTTAAATAATTCTTTTTTTGCCATGAAAGCTACAGGTTTATTTAAAACAGCTGCAACCATTGGTGGATCTAGTAAAGATATGTGATTTGGAGCAACAATATAAGCATTGTTTTTTGGAATATTTTCTTTGCCTTGTATTTCCAATCTATATATTAAACTCAAATATGCTTTGTAACCTATGTGTGTAACAATCCACTGAAATAAACTTCTCCAATTATTGAAGAATTTTTGTTCTCTTGCTGACTGTCTCTTAACTACATCTATCTTTTCTTTGGCCATATACACTCCCTATTTTCTATACATTGTAACATAAATATTTTTATATAAATAGCTAAATAGGGTAATTTTACTCTTCTTCATCCTTAAAAACTTCTTCCAGACTTAAAATTTCATCGTCAATTTCAAACGGAGAAAGTTTCTTTTTATGTTTTTTAGAATTTAAAACAGCTGCAACATTAGTCATAGCAAGAGAATTTAAAGTTGCTCTCAATAACGCACTTCTATCTACAAAAGGCTGGTTATAAAAGCTTTCGTCATATCCTTCTTCGTCTGGAGGGGGCAAATACATAGCCTCCGAACCGTATTTATCCTGACTCATCTTCGCAGCAGTACCAGAAGCGTCGCCACTTTTAAAATTGAACGAACCGCCGATTCCATAAAAACCTGCTGACCTATTATCTACCACTTTTAGACCTCATGTTCGGATATAATTTCTAAATTTTATATATCCTCACCTGTAATATAACCTGTAAAGATATTTTTTTGCTAGTTTTTCACAAAAGTTTACATTTCTTAATTATTCTACTAAGCTAACCCCACTAGAAATAAATTTTAAATCATTGATAAACAGAAAATCTTCTGACAATAAAGATTTTTGTAAATTCTTCAAAACAAAATATGTTGAACCAGAGCCAGACATAATTGATTCTGGATAAACAGATTTAATTTTTTGCAATTCTTTATAATCATCGAAAATTGCATATTCTAAATCATTATATAAACAATTATTTATTTCTTTATTATTTTTAATTAATTCTATCATTTTTTCAGTCATATTATTCTGAGGTTTATATTCCTTTCTTGCGTATTTAGAATAAGCTTCACGAGCCGAAACCCCAAGATTTATAGGTTTAATCAGAGTCAAGTCTGATTGAATATCTTTTATTTTTTGTGTTATTTCACCTCTTGATGTTGCCAAAATTGTTCCACCATTTAAACAAACATTTAAATCAGAGCCTAATTTTGAACAAATAATGTTCATTTTTTCATCATTGAACACGTTTAATAAATAATTCAGCCCCCATATTGTTCCAGCAGCATCTGTACTACCACCAGCTAACCCTGCAGCTATAGGAATATTTTTTTCAATGTGGATATTAACTGAAAGATTATCTATTTTTGCTTCTTTCAAAAATAAAACTACAGCTTTATGAACTAAATTTTTTTCATCATAAGGTATTTCTTTACTTGTACCAGATAAGAAGATTTTATTCTCTTCCGCCTCTTCTATGGAAATTTTTAAATAATCGTACAAGCTTATTGTTTGCATAATACTTTTTATATTATGAAACCCGTCTTCTCTACGATTAACAATTTCTAAAGTTAAATTAATCTTAGCTGGACATTTCACTTTAACACTGTTTTTCATACACTTATTCTAGCATAAAAATCACTCTGTAGAATTACTTCTCAAGTAGATTAAAAAAGCCCGAACAATAAGTTATCATTAATATGTAAGTCGGGGACAACGAGTGTATCGTCTTTAGACGCTTTAATATATGATAAGGCATTGTGTGTGTGTTCGGCTTACTCCTTTAGACCAAAATTTTTCTCATAATAAATTAGCCAACGCTCTCTTTGTTTCTCTTCCGAAGAGGGCATTTTTGTTATTAATATCTTTAACATTTTCTCTATTGTTAAAAATTTTAAAATATACTAGCTTTAGATTTTAATTTATAAACTTTTTCCAAGCTGTTTTGAAAATTTAAACACAATTGCGTTATAATTCTATTATGCAAAACAAACCGTTTAAAATTTCTTCTAAATACGCTCCTGCAGGTGACCAGCCAAAAGCAATTGAAGAGCTTGTGGAGGGAGTTAATGCAGGATATGACACACAAACATTATTAGGTATAACTGGCTCGGGAAAGACTTTTACAATCGCAAATGTTATTGAACAAGTTCAAAAGCCGACTCTTATAATTGCGCATAACAAAACTCTTGCAGCACAGCTTTATAACGAGTTTAAAGAACTTTTTCCAGATAATGCTGTTGAGTATTTTATTTCGTACTACGACTATTATCAACCAGAAGCTTATATTCCAAGAACAGATACATATATTGAAAAATCAGCAAGTATAAATGAAGAAATTGATAGACTTAGACATAACACAACAAGAAGCTTATACGAACGAAATGATGTTATTGTAATTGCTTCTGTGAGTTGCATTTACGGATTAGGCTTACCTGAAAGCTATTTTAAAGGTGCAATTACACTTTCAGTAGGTGATAATATGGACCGAAGTGAGCTGATAAAACATTTAGTGCTCACACAATATACTCGTAATGACGTTAGTCTTGAACGCTCAACCTTTAGAGCTCGTGGTGACATTGTCGAAATCATGCCAGCATATGAAAAAATAATTACTAGAATCTACTTCTTTGATGATGAGATTGAAAAAATAGTTAAAATTGACCACTTAACTGGTGAAATTATTGATGCACCAAACTCAACAGTAATTTACCCCGCAGTTCATTATATTGCATATGATGAAAACGAGGATGAAACACTTTCTATGATTCGTCAAGAATTAAAGAATCGTGTTGCAGAACTTGAAAGCGAAAATAAAATTCTTGAGTCTCAAAGACTCCAACAGCGAGTTAAATATGATATAGAAATGATTAAAGAAATGGGCTATTGTTCAGGAATCGAAAATTATTCTAGAATTATCGAACGCAGAGCTCCTGGAACACCTCCAGCAACTCTTTTAGATTATTTTCAAGGTGAATTTTTAACTGTTATAGACGAATCTCACGTTACAATTCCACAGCTTAATGGAATGTATCACGGCGATGCTTCAAGAAAGAAAACACTTATTGATTATGGATTTAGGCTTCCTTGCGCAAAGGATAATAGACCTCTAAAGAGCCAAGAGTTTTTTGATAAAGTAGGTCAAAAAATATATATTTCAGCTACCCCTGCCGAGTTTGAATTAAAAACATCACAACAGTTAGTGGAACAAATTATCCGTCCTACGGGCTTAGTTGATCCTAAGATTCATATTCGTCCAATAGAAACACAGATTTCAGATTTAAAAACTGAGATTAGAAAACGTGCAGAAAAAAATGAAAGAGTGCTTATAACTACACTGACAAAACGTATGGCTGAAGATTTAACAGATTATTTCTTGCAAGATGGAATTCGTGTTAGGTATCTTCATAGCGGTGTAAAATCAATTGAGCGTGTTGAGATTCTCAGAGATTTACGATTAGGCGAGTTTGATGTGCTTATTGGTGTAAACCTTTTAAGAGAGGGCTTGGACATACCAGAGGTGTCTCTTGTTGCAATTATGGATGCCGATAAAGAAGGTTTCTTACGTTCTGATACAAGCTTAATTCAAACTATCGGTCGTGCAGCTCGGAACTCTTGTGGTGAAGTTATTATGTATGCTGATAAAATTACGGATTCTATGCAAAGAGCAATTGATGAAACCAACCGTCGTCGTGAAATTCAGCTTGAGCACAATAAAAAATACGGAATCATTCCACAAACTATTAAAAAACCTATTGAAAACAATCTACTTTCTCTTGTTGAAAGCTATCGTAGCTTTGAAGATATCGTAGCCGAAGAAATGGTAGAGCTAGGAATTGATAAAAAAGATTTACCAAAACTTATTTCTAAGTTAGAAAAAGATATGCACAAAGCCGCTAAAATCCTTGATTTTGAACGTGCTGCAGAAATTAGAGACCAACTTAAAAAACTTCGAGAAATGGTAGAAAAGTAAATTAATTATTACAGGTAATGTCAACATATTTTGATTTCATATACTCAAAATATGACTAAAATAAACTCAGTAAATAAATTATTGCTAGCCTTAAATGGTAGTACGACTCTGCATTATGACAAGTGGAGCGAAGAACACTGTTATAAAGGTGTTGGGGAGGCTTCTCGTAAAAAGTGGATATCAAATATACTTCCTTCTGAACTACTTCAACGCTCAATTAAACGCGCTATTGGCTCAATCATTACACTCTCCGAAGCAGATTTTTTTTATAGAGAATTCCCTTGTTGTATACAAAGCCCTAATTATGGCGACAACTGGGGAAGGTTTGCAAATTATATAGAAATCAATAATCGAACAATCGCTGAAATGAACGGAGATAAATGTAAAAATGGCTTAATAAGTACTATGAAGTTACTTCCTGCAATCCCACCTTCTGCAAAGAGCTGGGCAAATTGCATAATTTTATCCCAAATTTTTCCTGTAATTTATGGTGATGGTTACAACAAGGCTCCTTGGGAAGAAAATTCTGTTTATGGTCTCAAATTAGGAATTGGTTATAGTGAAAATATTGTTAATAACGATATCAACGTTTCGCCGGAAGAACAGTTCAAAGCTTTCAATGACCTAGCCCACTTTAGAGGGCTTAAAACTGGTTTTAGAATGATGATTTCAGAAGACCAAATAAAAATTTCACACCCATACAAAGAAGACGAAAATTTTCGTTGGTGGAATAAAGAACACGAAGAAATTTTTATTAATGAATGTGTAAAATTAATAAACTTAGGTTTTGAAGCTATATTTTTTGACTCTGCAAAGCATATTGGTGGATATGATTGCGAAAATTATACAGGGGTCGGAGCTTTACCTCAATATCATCAAATGCAATATATTTTAAATGAAATTCGTTCTAGAAGTGGTAAAACAAATTTAAGCTTTGTTGGAGAAAAAAGCTCAGATGATTTTGAAAGATATCGACTTATGGGATTAAATGCTGGGACAGCATTTGTTCATGTAGATGACTTTGATACAGTTAAATATTGGTCAGAAAAGCTCAAATATAATAGAACTTACGCACCTGGCGTCGAAGTTTCTAACGATAACGATACTGGTGGAAGAAGCTATGAAGATCGTTTAAATCGTATCAAAAATTGTTTCTTTGCATTCACTTATCCTTCTGATAAGCTTCCTAGTTTTATGCAAATGGAAGATTTATTTCCTCTAAGATACGACACCAATACTCATCATTTAATGATGACAAATCCTTCTTATTCAACTGATGGAACACCATTAAGTCATTGGGAAAATTTATTTACAAAAGATGATGGAAAATTCTATAACCACCAAGTAGGAGAAATTTTTGCATACGCACTAAGCTTATAACTATTTCAAGTTTTTTGCTGCTTCGTAATCTTTCTTTTTATCATTCATTTTATAAGGATTACTCAAGTATGCTTTAGTTAAGCTATCTCCAGCAGAAACTTTTCCATCTGGAGATATATAAAAAGAAAATCTATCCGGTTTTTTTGTAGTAGCATCATATACAGCATTTGTAGAATTAGCTGAATCATCCAAATCAACTGTAATAGTATAAGTATATAACCCTGAAAGTTCAAGTTTCCAATCAATACCATCAGGTGTTCTAAAAGACGCTACTGATTGGCTACCACTAATATTTCCAGAAAAATCACTATCAATCTTTGATGCAAATAATAATAAGTATTTATTAAAACCAGAAAATTTAGAATCATCGTAATCAGGATTTATTGGTTGTTGATTGCAATACAAGCCCGTACAATCTAAATCTGCTGGAGTCCAATACAACGACGGATCACTCAAAATCTCTTTATTTATATCAACAATAGTCTTATAACATTTCAAAACTTTCATTTTGTCTTGATCAGGTAAAATATCTCCAACCATCGGTACAACAATTGATGAAATCACACCAATAACAGCTATTGTTACTAATATTTCTGATAACGTAAATCCAAATTTTTTCATTCTAATCCTCATATAACTATTACAATTATAACATATTATCTGTTGATTAGCAGAAATTTTGATTTTATTTATACAAATAATTCTTTTTCAACTAAAGCACAAATTATATGACCCATCATTATGTGAGACTCTTGAATAATTGGGGTTTGTTCTGACGGTACACGCAATAAAATATCACATAAATTATCCATCTTAGATTTTTTTGAACCAATTAAACCAATGACTACCAAACCTTTCTTTTTAGCTTCTTTGATTGCGTTTATGATATTCAATGAATTTCCCGAAGTTGAAATAGCAATAAAAATGTCACCGGAATTACCGTAAGCTTGAATTTGTCTAGAAAAAATATATTCAGCGCTATAGTCATTTCCAACAGCTGTTAAAACAGATGAATTCGTTGTTAAAGCAATAGCGTTCAAAGCTGGTCTGTCTAACATGAATTTTGAAACCAATTCTGCCGCAATGTGTTGAGCATCTCCAGCAGAACCTCCATTACCAGCAGTTAAAACTTTTTTACCAGAGTTATACGCCTCTGCAATTAAATTAGCTGTTTTCTCAATTAATGACAACAAATCAGCATTTGATAAAATTTGCTCTTTTGCTAAAATTGAATTCTTAATATAATTTTTTATATAATTTTCCAAAGCTAACTCCCAAAAGTATAATACAATAAATTTTTCATACTAACAAGTAACAAATATTTTCATTCCTTAAATGGGCTTTTTATGTTACAATAACTGTACTAGGAGATATTATTATGGAAAAAATCAAACTTGGTCTTATTGGTTTAGGTACAGTCGGAACTGGGGTTTACAAAAGCGTACAAAATTTTGACAATTTGGAAATTGTAAAAATAGCTGTACGTAATATTAATAAACCTAGAGCTGTAGATGTCCCTCGAGAAAAGCTTACCGATAATCCTTTTGATGTTGTTAACGATCCATCAATTGATGTTGTAGTTGAGCTTATGGGTGGTGTAGAACCTGCTTGGGACTACATTAGAACTGCATTAGAAAACGGAAAACACATTGTTACAGCGAACAAAGAACTTTTAGCTAAAAAAGGTGAAGAATTATTTAACTTATCTGAAAAGCATAATTGCGTTGTTCTTTACGAGGCTGCTATTGCTGGCGGGATTCCATTAATTATGCCTATAAAAACAATTCTTGCAGGGAATAAAATTAATAAAGTTCAAGCTATCTTAAATGGAACAACAAACTATATTCTTACTAAAATGGATGCTGATGGCGCAAGCTATGAAGATGTTTTAAAAGAAGCCCAAGAATTGGGGTACGCTGAAACTGATCCAACAGGTGATGTTGAAGGTTTTGATGCTGCTTATAAAATAACAACACTTGCAACAATAGCATTCAATTCACGTATAAAATTCGAAAATGTTTATCGTGAAGGGATAACAAAAATCCGTAAAGAAGATATGCAAAGAGCAAATGAACTTGGATATAAGATTAAGCTTGTTGCCTCTGCAACTATTGATGAAAATAATAACGCAGATGTTAGGGTTCACCCGCTTCTTGTTCCAAAAACAGCTATGCTAGCGCACATAAATTATGTTACAAATGCTGTTGCTATTAGCGGATTCCCTATCGGTAACATTCTATTAAGTGGCCCAGGTGCTGGAGAAAGCCCAACTACAAGTTCTGTTATGGGTGATATTTTATCAATTGCAAGAGCATGGAAAACTACAGATTATTTACTTCCAATGATGAGATGCCACCACCATTCAATAGCAAATCCTATTAAAATAGATGACACTTATAACAAATATTATTTGGCAATTAATGCTCCTAATGCAATCGGTATTATTGCTAAAATTGGTGCAATTTGTGCAAGCAAAAATATAAGTCTTTCTACAATTCTTCAAAAAGGTGTTAAAGACAATAACACCGCTGAAATTACAGTAATTACTGAAAAATGCCTTGAGAGAAGCATTAGAGAGTTTGTTTCAGAACTTACTGATTGCACAGTAGAAAGTATTATAAGAGTGGCTGAATAAAAAAGAGAAGAGGATAAAATGTACTATCAAGGATTAATTAATAAATATCGTGAATACTTACCAGTTACAGAGTCGACTCCTATTGTAACTTTAAATGAAGGTAACACACCACTTATAAAAGCGGATAATCTAGCTAAAAAAATCGGCTTAGAATGTAATGTTTATTTAAAGTTTGAAGGCTGCAACCCAACAGGAAGCTTTAAAGACCGTGGTATGACAATGGCAGTTACAAAAGCTAAAGAAGAAGGCTCTGGGGCTATTATTTGCGCATCTACGGGTAACACTTCTGCTTCTGCAGCAGCATATGGTGCAAAAGCTGGACTAAAAACTTTTGTTCTTATTCCAGACGGCTACATTGCATTAGGCAAACTTTCTCAAGCAATGATGTATGGCGCTGAAATTATTGCTATCCAAGGTAACTTCGACGAAGCTCTTGAATGCGTACGAGCAATTTCTGACTCACATCCAATTACCTTGGTGAACTCAGTTAACCCATATCGAATCGAAGGTCAAAAAACAGGCGCTTTTGAAGTTTGCGATGCTTTAGGCAAAGCTCCTGACTATCATTTTATTCCTGTTGGAAACGCAGGTAACATAACTGCTTACTGGAAAGGTTACAAAGAATATTTTGAAAAGGGTAAGACTTCAAACTTACCTATGATGATGGGATTTGAAGCAGAAGGTGCTGCAGCAATTGTTCGTGGTGAAAGAATTATGAAACCAGAAACACTTGCAACTGCAATTCGTATCGGTAACCCTGCAAGCTGGAAGCAAGCAGAAGCTGCACGTGATGAAAGTAATGGAAAAATCGGTTGCGTAACTGATGAAAAAATAGTTGAAGCTTATAAAATGTTAGCGTCAACTGAGGGTGTGCTTTGTGAACCAGCAAGCGCAGCTTCTGTTGCTGGACTTATCCAAGCTCATAATAATGGATTAGTAAAACAAGGAACAGATATTGTTTGTGTACTTACAGGAAACGGCTTAAAAGACCCTGATAACGCAATTAAATTCTCTAACTCAGATGTTAAGAAAACTTCTTCTGAACTAAATGAAATTATAAAGGTTATGAAAATTTAATATGAAAAGAAAAGATTTTATAGATGTTAAACGAATAGTAATTAAGCTTGGTACAAATGTGCTTCGTAACGATGAGGGCGAAGTCGCTGTATCACGAATTTATTCCTTTATAGAAGATATCGCAAAGCTTGTTAAATCAGGTAAAGAAGTAATTGTTGTAACAAGCGGAGCTGTTGGTCTTGGTAAAAAGAAACTTGAGCTTTCTTCAACAGAAGGTGATGGTGTAAAACAAGCTTGTGCCGCAGTTGGTCAAAGCCGTTTAATGTCATATTACGAAGCGGGTTTCGCAAACTACGATATTCCAGTTGCGCAAATTCTTTTGACAGAAGATGATTTTTCTATGCGTCATCGATATTTGAGCCTTAGAACAACATTAAACAAGCTACTTGAATTAGGAGTTGTGCCAATTATTAACCAAAATGACACAGTTTCAACTATAGAATTAAACGATATGCTTTCAGGACTACAAGTTTGTTTCTCTGATAATGACAAACTTTCTGCGCTTGTATCTAGTGAGCTTGATGCAGATTTATTAATTCTTTTATCAGATATCGACGGACTTTACACAGCTAATCCAAAAGAAAATGCTGATGCTGAGTTTATTAGCGAAGTTGAATGTGTAAACGATGACATTTTAGAACTTGGAACTGGTGCTTCTGACGGTGGACGTGGCGGAATGAAAACAAAACTTGAAGCCGCTAAGCTTGTAACTCGTTTTGGCGGAAAAGTATTAATTGCAAACGGAAAAATCCCTTATGTAATCAATAAAATATTTAACGCAGAAGAGCTTGGTACAATGTTTATTCCAAGCGGAGAAAACCTTTCAGGTAAAAAACGTTGGATTGGATACGCTACAAATATTCGAGGAAAACTTATCGTAAACAACGGTGCAAAAAGTGCTATTCTAGATAAATGCACAAGCCTTTTGCCTATAGGAATTGTGGAAGTTATAAACGAATTCAATCAAGGCGAAGTTGTATCAATCTGCGATGAAAAAGGCGAAGAATTCGCCCGTGGTATGGTGAATTACAACTCACAAGAGTGTGCAAAAATTACAGGTGCACATTCGGATAATATTCTAGAGATTTTAGGATACAAAAATTACGACACAGTAATATCTAGAGATAATATAACTAATTTAGCATAAATCTCTATGAAATATCGGCTTTAGCAGTTTGAGATATTACAACTTTGCAACCATGTCTTCAAGACAGATTTTTACGTGCGCATAATTTAGCCCACCTTGCAAATAAGCAACATAAGGTGCTCTCATTGGCCCATCAGCAGAAAGTTCAATAGTAGAACCTTCAATAAATGTTCCACCAGCCATAATAACTTTATCTTCATACCCAGGAATATTTTCAGGAATAGGAGTCACATAACCATTTACTGGTGATAAGCTTTGTATTGTTCTACAAAACTGCTCTAAATGGTCAGGATTTCCGAAAATAATATTCTGTATAATATCAGTTCTAGCTTCATTGTGTTTTGGATAAGTATCAAAGCCAATATCTTCAAAAACTTTCGCGGCCAAAATTGCACCCTTAACAGCTTCAGAGACAATAGATGGAGCCATGAACAAGCCTTGGAAAATTAATCTATGTTGATTAAACATAGCACCACCCTCAGAGCCTACGCCTGGAGCTGTTAAACGATTAGCCGAACGTTCTACATATAACTCTTTACCTGCTATATATCCACCAGCTTCAACTATACCGCCACCTGGGTTTTTGATTAAAGAGCCAGCCATTAAATCTGCACCTACCTCTAATGGTTCTCGTTTATCAACAAATTCACCATAGCAGTTATCTACAAAACAGATACATTCTGGATTTTTAGACTTAACAACTTTGCAAATCTTTTCAATGGTCTCAATACTTAATGATTTTCTTGTTGAATAGCCTTTAGAACGTTGGATTAAAACCATTGTTGTTGTCTTATCAACCATAGTTTCTAAAGCTCCAAAATCAATATCAGAGCCGTTCAATAACGGAACTTCGTCATATAAAACACCATTGCCGATAAGAGATGCTCGTTTTGTCTCATCATCTCCTGCTGTACCAATAACTTCCTGCATAGTATCATACGGAGCTCCAGCAACTGAAATTAATTTATCTCCAGCTCTTAAGTTTCCAAACAAAGCACAAGCAAGGGTATGTGTTCCTGATGCAAAATGGATTCTCACAAGAGCTTTTTCCGCACCAAAAACTTGAGCAAAAGTCTTATCTAAAACTTCTCGACCTAAATCGTCATGACCGTAACCAGAAACTGTATAAAAATGTTCTGGCGCTACTTTATTATCAAAAAAAGCTTTCAAAACTTTTCTTTGATTAAAATCTCTTATTTCATTTACCCTATCAAACTGGGCTTCTAAACTTTTTTCCGCTAATTTAAAATCATATCTCATAATACTAAAATGATATTTCAATCAAACTTTAATTACAATAAAATTTTTATTCAAATAAAGCCTTTATAAACTCTTTTGAATCAAAATTCTTTAAATCTTCCATTTTTTCACCAACACCAACAAGTTTTACAGGAAGTCCTAGATCTTTTGCGATTGCTAAAACTATTGCACCTTTTGCTGAGCCGTCAAGCTTAGTAAGAGCAACTGCTGTTAAATTAACACATTCTTTAAACACTTTAGCCTGTTGAAGTCCATTTTGACCAGTATTTGCATCGATAACAAGGATACTTTCCCTTAACGCTTCTGGCGCATTTTTATCAATAACTGTTTTAATCTTTGAAAGCTCTTCCATTAGGTTAAATTTGTTTTGTAATCTTCCAGCTGTATCAACTAAAATAACATCATATTTTTCGTTTTTAGCTTTTTGGATAGCTTCATATACAACAGATGCGGGGTCAGCTTTGTCTTTTCTCAAAATATCAGCCTCTGAGCGTTTTGACCAAATATCAGCTTGTTCTTCTGCTGCAGCACGAAAAGTATCTCCAGCAGCGATTAAAACTCGTTTACCTTGTTGCTTAAACATATAAGCCATTTTACCAATCAAAGTTGTTTTTCCAGCTCCATTTACACCTGTTATGAAGTAAATATTTAACTCATTTTCTTTAAAATTTAATTCACAAGAGCCTGTTTTTTCTAAAATTTCAATAAACTCTTTTTCTAAAAACTCTTTTACTTGAGAAGGTTTAATTTTATTTTGCCCACGAAGCTTATCAGTAAGTTCAGCAGCATAACCTACACCTAAATCTGCGCTAATAAGCAAATCTTCCATATCATCGAGAACAAATTCTGAAAATTCAGCTTCTTCTTTTACTGAATCGACAACATTGCCAACTAAAGATTGTGCTGTTTTAGATACAGTTGTTTTTAATTTATCAAAAAAATTAAACAAATTAGCCCCCACCCTAGCCCTCCCCCATGGAGAGGGTAGCAAGTTTTATATATTTACCCCTTTAAGCCGTTTTCAACGATAACTTTTGCAAGTATACCATTAACGAATGATGAAGAATCTTCTGTTGAATATTTTTTAGCTAATTCTACAGCTTCATCACAAACAACTTTTAAAGGAGCGCCTTTAACATATAGAAGCTCAGTAATTGCAATTCTAAGGATATCTTTATCCATTTTAACAAGTCTTGAAATATCCCAACCGTTAGAATATTTTTGGATTTCTCCATCAACTTCTTTTGCGTGTTTTTTGAAGTTTTCTGCGATTTCGATTGCATAATTTTGAACTTCTGATTGGTTTTCAAGAGTTGTGAATTCAGCAATTTCAAGAGCTAAGATAGCTTTTTCCGCAACATCAAGCATAGAATCAACTTTAGCCATCATCTCATCTGTCATAGGTATTTGAACGGGCTTGTTTTTAGCTCCTAAAGGACGAGAAAGATTTGATTCATGCTCTGCTTCATAATCATCTAAGTAGCTTTTAATATCTATTAAAGAACCAACAGTTAATTTTAATTCTTCTGATGCAGAGTTAGAAAGAATTCTAACTGATTTTAACATTATATTTCTAAAATCATCTTTTGAATAATGTGTAATTTCTTTTTCGAATTGTGAGAAAAGGATAAGTGCTAATTCTCTTGATGCGCGACGTGCTTGCATATGTGTTCTCCTATATTCTAATAAATATAGGTTTATATTAGCATGAAAATTTATATTTTTATATAATTTGTTTATTTAATTTTTATTTAAAAAGAGAGAAGGATTGAAGCCTATGCTTCGTCTTCTTCTTTTTTCTTCATTTTGTCTGTAATTATTTCTGTTGCAGTTTCAGTTATTGCTTCTGGTGTGGTATTTACTTCGACAGGTGCTGTGTTCGGAGTAGCAATAGGTTGTTCTGGCTTTTCGACAGGTGCTGTGTCTGTAACAGTAACAGGTTGTTCTAGTTCTGCTGCAGGTGTTGTATTTAAGTTTACGTTAACATTAATATTGAGGTTTGGAGTAAACTGATCAAAATTAATTGCAGGCTCTTCTATTTTTACTGATTCTTTTTTGAAGAAGTTTTTAACTGTGTCAAGTAGTTTTGTTGCAATTTCTACAGCTTTTTGACCTACGCTTTTTCTTTCTTTTTGCCTTCTAGTTACACCAAAAAGTTTTCTAAACCAAGTAGCTTTTTTAACTTTTGTATCAGCTAATTCTTGGCCTTTTTCTAGTGTGTATCCTCCAATGTTTTGAGCGATATCTAATTTTCGATTCAGTATTCTTGATTCTCGTTCTGATTCGGCGATTAAATCGTTCATTTCGTCTTGTTTAGAAGCTTTAAATAATGATGATAATTCTGATTTTTTACTTATAAGTTCAGATTTTTCCCCTTCTGTTATTGTGCCATCGTCTTGTTTTTTTTCTAATTCTTCAATTTCTTTATGTAAAGCAAGCATTTTTTCCTCAATCTCAGCTTGTTCAGCTAACAATTCTGCATAATTGTCCGCTAATTCAATTTCATAATAAACTTGTTCATCTTTAATGTTTTCTAAATCTTTATTCATTTTCTCACAAGCTTTTGTCATTTGTGATACAGCAAAAGTGCTGTTAAATTCGATAACAGGTGTGTTTATGAAGAATTTGTAAGCTCTTTCTGGATCGTTTTGATGATTGATTCTGAAGTTATCTTGCATTTTTCTCCTTTCTACCTATTCGGGGAAATTTAATATTTATTGACATGTTTAATAGCGACATTTTTTTTTTAAACTTTAGCTTTATTATTATATATTGTTACAAAAATTTACATTTTATTTTTTAAATTAATATAAAAAACAATATGTTAGCTATTTTGATACTAATCTTATGTTATAATTTAATAAAGTTTGATTATAAATTATTAAGGAGCTAGTAATATGAAAAAACGTGCAATAATTGTTGTTATTGATTCAATGGGTATTGGTGCTTTGCCTGACTGTGCAGAATTTGGTGATATTCCAGAATGTAATACTTTAAAAAATGTTTGTGCGTTCAACGAAGGTCTTGACGTCCCAGTGCTGGAAGCTCTTGGACTAGGTAATATCCAAGAATTTGAAGGTATTGAAAAAACTTCAACTCCTCTTGGACAATACGGAACTCTTAAAGAAAAATCAAAAGGAAAAGATACAACTACTGGTCACTGGGAAATCGCAGGTTTGGTAAGTGAAAAAGCTTTTGCGACATTCCCACAAGGTTTTCCTCAAGAATTGTTAGATAAATTTATAGCTGAGACTAAATGCGGTGGAATTCTTGCAAACTGTCCAGCTAGCGGCACTGCAATTATTGAAAAACTTAATGATGAACATCATGCGACAAAATATCCAATTGTATATACATCTGCTGATAGCGTTTTCCAAATAGCACTTGATACCGATATGATTCCTTTAGAAACTCTTTATGAATGGTGTGAAATCGCTCGCAGACTTCTTGACGAAGGTAATTACAATGTAGCTAGAGTAATTGCTCGTCCATATAAAATCATTGATGGAAAGCCTACTAGAATTTCTAAAGACAGACGTGATTATTCAATGGCTCCACCGAAGAAAACAGTTTTAGATAAGTACAAAGATATGGGCGTAAAAGTTATCGGAATTGGTAAAATTGAAGATATTTTTTCAAAAGCTGGGATTACTCACGCAATTCATACAGGAAGCAATAAAGAAGGCTTGGAACTTACTATAAAAGCTATTAATGGAGAATTACCTCTTGCTGAAATGAAATATCCTGAAGCAAATATTACTGATGAAAATAGAGAAATAATTTTTACAAACTTGGTTGATACTGATATGCTTTTTGGTCATAGAAATGACCCTGAAGGCTACGGAAAAGCAATTGAGGAAATTGATACTTATTTAGATAAGATGGTTGAACTAATTACGGAAGATGATTTGCTTGTAATTACAGCAGATCATGGTTGTGATCCAACTGTTGAAGGAACTGATCATACAAGAGAATATGTGCCAGTTCTATACTATTCAAAAAATATTGAACCAAAAGATTTAGGCTTAACAGAAGGTTTTGATTCAATTGCTAGTCGCGTAGATGAATGGTTGAGATAGGGGTAAATGTATAATGGATAAAAAATATACTTTAGTTTATTCAATAAATAATGAGCCAAATCCTAAAACAGTTTATGTTAATCTTACGAATGCTTGCACAAATGCTTGTGTATTTTGCTTGCGTGAACAAAAAGACGACGTTTGTGGTGCTGAAATGTGGCACGATGGAAATTATGCTTTAGAAGACGTTATTGAACAATTTAAAACTTATAACCCTGTACCTCAAAATGTTGTTTTCTGTGGATATGGCGAACCTTTCTTAAAAAAAGATATGATGAAAGCGTTTGCTCAATATTTAAGAGAAAACTATCCAGAAATAAAAATTAGGGTAAACACAAATGGACACGCAAATGCGATTTATAAAATTAATGTGGCGGAAGAATTTAAAGGACTTTTAGACGAAGCATCTGTTAGTTTAAATTCTGATAGCTCTGAACAATACAATGAAATCTGTCAGCCAAAAATCGAAAATGCTTATGATGCAGTAAGAGATTTTCTAAAATGTTGCCGTGAAGCTGGGATTAAGACTTATGCAAGTATAGTAACAGGATTTGATGAGCGTGAGATTAATGTTGAAAACTGTGAAAGAATAGCTCACGAGCTTGGTGCAGAATTCAGAAACCGTGAATTTATTTCTAACGGTTACTAAGGGAGGAAAACAGTATGAAAATTCAACAAGTTCAAGCAAATACAACATTTAATGCTAATAAAACAATAAGACGTCTTGATTATGAATCACACGAATTATTAGAAAAACTCTTAACAACAATGGATAAAGAAACTATTTTTAAGGGTAATGAGTATGCATATGAGTCTACTAAAACAAGACAAATAACTTTACACGATTCTAAAAATAGAGAAGTTGCTGAGCTTATTGATACTAGACAAAATTTAACTAATATTTATCCAGGTGGCAATCAAATGTTTGGAAATACCTGTTTGACAATCGGTAAAGTGCAATTAGTAATTGAAAATAAGACAGGTAAAATTATTGATTATTATAAACCATTTTTAAAGACTTGGAATGGTATTATGAAAAAAATTTGTGATACTTTGTTAGATTTTAATAACTGTTTTTATACAAATATGGTTCAAAAACACAGGTATACTACTAAAGGGCTTTACCCAAAAGGAAAAGAACTTGCTAAAAAGTTAAAGGTATAGTAATAAATGACAAAAATAATTCTTGCATCAAACTCACCAAGACGAAAAAAAATTCTAACTGATTTAGGGTTGGACTTTGAAGTTATGCCTTCAAACTATGAAGAAAAACTTGAAACAGATGTTTTTTCTTATGATTTGATTGAAGATTTGGCAACTCAAAAAGCTTGTGATGTCGTACGTCGAGTTGGACACGATGAAATTGTACTTGGTGCTGATACTGTTGTTGTTTTGCATAACAAGATTTTAGGCAAACCGAAAGATAAAGATGATGCGTTTAATATGTTGCGTGAGCTTTCTGGGCAAACTCATATGGTCGTGACTGCACTTTGTGGGATTAATACAAAAACAAATCGTGCGGCATTACTTTCCACTACAAGTTATGTCCGTTTCAAAGAATTAAGTAATGAACTGATAAATTATTATATCAACGAGTTCAACCCTCTCGATAAAGCTGGTAGCTACGGAATCCAAGAACTTCCAGAGGGGATTCTTGACAAATATGAGGGTAGCTTTGAAAACATCGTTGGTCTTGCACCAGAAGCAGTAACAGCAATGTTAGAAAAATTAAAAATAGGATGAGTAAAATATTCATCCTATTTTTTAATTATACTACTTTAGAAAAATTTTTATCGTCACCTTTCTTTTTGTTTGATGCAATTTTTAAAGCTGCTATTCCTGTAATTACAACAGCACCAAATACAACTAAATATTTACCTATTTTACCTTTTGGCTTTGGCATTTCTACTGGAGTTTTTACAGATTCACCCTCTTTAAAAAAGAGTTCAGTAGAATTTTTATAAAAAATCTTATCAATAATTTCTTCAGCTTCTTTTGGTTCAAATTCATTATTAATCATAGCTTTTATATCACTAACCAATTCTGAATATGCCCTTCTTGGAGACAAGCCATTTTCTCCATTTCCTCCAAACCTGCCTAATGGCGCGTCTGAGCCGAATAAAATTCTATCCATAGCGTCTGCTTCTTTTAATTGTTTAATAATTTTCTTTAAAGTAGATTTTGCTTTGTCATTACAATCTACCCAAGATATATCAGCATAAATTTTAGAATTTTTATTCTTAACTGAATCAATTATGATATTGGTTACTTTATCATAATCCCCACCCCATTCAGCGCCCCAATGTGCAATTACAAAATTAGTTTCAGGGAATTTTTTAGCCATTTTTTGAATCAATTCAGGATTAGAAACTGCACTACTTCCTGAATGAAACAAACAAGTAAGACTATTTTCCTGAGCAAATTTTAAATAAGGTTCATAAGCTATATTATCCACAGGAATTTGTAATTGTTCTGGATGAAATTTCAAACCTACAAATTTGTTAGAATTTTCAGCAAATAATTTAGCTATATTCTCTACGTTTCCAAAACCTGGCTGACAAGTCGCAAGAGGAGCTATTTTAGGATTATTTTTAGCAAATTCTAATAAATTTCTATTTCCAATAACTTCATTTGATATAAACTCGCTAGCTGATTTTTTGGACATACAATCAAGATTTGATATAATCATTTTTTCTACTGAATCTCCGTTTTCTAAATTACTTTTTATAAAAACGTCAACATCATTGTTATAGTTCTTTAATGCATTTCCTTCATTCCAAGAGCCAATGTGACCGTGAGAATCAATAATTTTTCCTTTGAACATAAAATTATTTACACTATTTACTTTCATACAAGTCTCCTATAAATATAATATTATCTTTTCTTCTTTTCAAAATTTCCATAGCTCTGGAATTACATTCTGAACTTTCACTAGCCATTCTTATATCACTAGCAGCCTTTTTACAAATATTAGCTGCATAATCTTCACCTAATTTAGTACAATATTCACTCATTTTAGAACAATAATTGTAAAATCGCTCATTATAATAAGTAAATTCATTTTTACCATTCTTAAATTGTTCCTCCTTATACAAACCATAGTTACTTGGTATTGGCGACAATTTTTTCATAACACTAGAAAAAGCTCTTCTAAATATGTCATCAAGAATAACATCATTCATTGGAAAAAATGGTAAGTTATAAATTTTATTATCATATGTCTCAGATTCTCTCAAAGATTCATAATAAACATCTTTAAGTCTTATAATCTGTGATAAATCTTTAATTTTAGAATGAGCGAAAAATTGATTTACAAGAACGTAAAACGCTCTATTTATACAATTTTTAGCCTTGTCATAATCTCTTCTTTTTTCATAAATTGAGCTTAATTCTTCATAAACTTTAACTGCATCAGCACTGTTAACTGAAGGATTTAAGAGTTTCTGTATTTTTGCAGCTTCGTGATAATATTTTTCAGAATCAGCAGATAAATTTTGAGTTTTATATTTTTCAGCTGTCCTCATAGCGTTTAAAAAATCTTCTTCGACTTCTGTATATTGATTCCCAAAATCTATTTTGTTTGATATTGCGTTAAATAAAGCAAAACAACTTCCCCACATAGTTAAAACACTTGGTCTACCATTGCCCTCACAGTCACATTTTTTGAATATTATTTCTCCTTTATCATTCTCATCAAAAAAAGTTTTTCCAACTGAATCCACATACCTACCTTGAAGTTTAATTTTTTTCTTATCAATTTCTGAAGGCGTAAAAATATCCTCAACTCTATATAATTTTTTTGAATATAAATCAGAGCCTCTATTATAGCTGTTCTCTGCCAAAAGTTTTCTAGTATCTTCCTCTGTAGCAAGGACTTCTTTTTTATTTTTACCGATAAAATCTAGTAAATTTTTAATTTTATCATTTAGTGGAAATTTTTCATAAGGATATTCATTAGTTTTATCATCGTGAAAGCTATATCCCACAACTTTTCCATTTTCACGTATTGGAGTAAAATTATAAACACCTCGAGCACTTTCGGTAATACAAGAATCATAACCCGCAAAAATAAAATCGGTTAACCAGTCCGTATCTTTAAGACCAACAATATTTGCGTTAGACAACGCCAAGAGGTTAAAAGAATACCAATTTTTTTCTTTTATTTCTTTTTGCATATTACTAACAGAATTATTAATATCTTCACCCGTAGAAATATAATGATATAGTTCTGGCTTTAACCCCCTTTCATCAGCCATCCATTTAAGAGTTAAATCTGCAGGATGACCTGATGGCACATAGATATTCTTTGTTTTTGATGCTAACTTATTAATTTCTTGGATTACTGGATATGTATATTCTATTCCGCAACGAATTGAATCCATATAGCCAATATATTGATGATACAAATGAGGGTTATCATAAATCTTTTTAAAGAAATCTAAAAGAGACTTTTTATTAGCTTTTATATTTTCTGGAGTAAAAACCTTTTTTTCTTGCATTATTTCATTATATTGGTCTTGAATATTTAACACTGGAACAGAAGCAAGACAAGGAATTGCAATATATTCATCTAACGCAAAAGAAGTCCTCTCATTCAATTTTTTTAATTGGAATAATAGGCTTCTCAATTGCTTAGTATATTTATTTTTATCAAAAGAATTAAGCTCAACATCATGCATCAAAATTTCAGATGCTGGTTTTAAAGATTTCATAAAATATTCCATATTTCGTCCATGAGTACCACCGTCCAAAATATGAATTTTACAGCCTTTAAAAGTAATTGTTATTGGATTAGTACTCTGAATAAAATCTGTATAATACGTTTGACTATATTTTCCCCCTACAGGAGTTTTTACATATTCATCAAAGCCTCTTTTTTGTTTGGGACCTAAATAATCATTTTTCATCAAACTTGATTGCGATACACTTTGGATTTTCATATAACCCTTTTAATATAATACACAAGAGAGGGTGTCTAAAATAGACACCCTCTCTTTATTTATTCTTCATCAGCTGGCAAGCCTAAAGAAATTCTTTTATCTTGCGGATTAAATTTGATAATTTTCGTATCGACTTTATCTCCGACTTTAACCATTACTTTTTTCGTGTTTTGTAATTCAACTAAAGAAGATTGTGGTAAAAGAGCTTCAACACCAGGTAACACTTCTACAAACGCTCCAAAATTCTTAACTCTTGTAACTGTTCCTTCTCTAATATCACCTTCTTTTAATTCATTTGCAGCTTCAATCCACGGATCAGGCTCTGTATTTTTCAAACTCAAACTTATTCTTTGCTTAGCATGGTCAATGTCAATTATTTCAACATTGATTTCTTGGCCAACTTTTAATAAATCGGTTGGATGTTCTACCCATTTCCAAGAAATTTGAGATAGTGGAAGTAAACAGTCAACACCACCAATATTTACGAAAGCACCGAAATCAGTAATTCTAACAACTTCGCCCTTAACTATTTGTCCCACTTCAATTTGTGAAAATACATTTTTTCTAGTTTCTGCTAAATTTGTTTCATAAACTTTTCTATTTGACAATATTAGATTATTTTGAGATTTATCTAAAGTTAAAATCTTAACATCAATTTTATCGCCGACATTACATAAAGTTTCTCTAGCACATAATTGACCCTGAGGGATAAAGCCTTGAACCCCAGAAACATCAACTATTAATCCACCTTTTACTACTTGCGTAATAGCAACAGAGATTGTTTCATCAGCTTCTTTAATTTTTGCTAACTCGGCCCAAGTATGAGCTAAATGAACTTTTTTATAAGATAAATTAAATTTGCCGTTTTCATCACAATCATTTGTAATCAAAAATTCATACTCGGTATTCTTTTCTAACACTTCTTCTACTTTGACTTTTTTATCTGAAGATACTTCATAACTTGGAACAAATGCAGTACTCTTTGATCCAATGTCAACTATTGCACCATCAGCTTCATAAGCGCAAACAACCCCTTTTACAATGTCTCCTCGTTTAAATCTATAATCATACTTCACTAAAAGAGACTCAAAATCCTCGTCGGAAAATCTTTCAACCATTAAGTATTCTCCTATCTATAATAAACACGGGTAAATTATAGCATATTTAGGGGCATAAGGCAATATATACAGTAAACCTATTAAATATTGACTTTTTTTAACTCAGTAGATTAGAATTATAGAAAAGAAAGCAGGCTCCCTATGAATAACAAATCATTTCTAACAATTATTTTAGCAATGTTATTAGCACTTCTTTGTACTGTTTTAGTTTTTAATAAAAAAGAAGTAAAACAGATACCTAATACCTCAACTGAAATAATTGAAAAAAATAACGAAATACCACTAGAAGAGTCTACTATAGAAGTTAAAGCAGAAAAAAATGTAGAATTAAAAAAAGAAGAAAAAGCTTCTGATTTTATATCAACATCGTTAAAAAAAGAAGAAAAAGTGCTAGAAAACAAGAAAGCTGAAAATGTTATAGAAAATACCGTGCAAGAAGCTTCTATTATAGAAGAAGTTCAAGATTATGGAATAATGAAAGATGAAAACGGTAATATAATTGTAACAAGAACTTTTGGTAAATATCCTATTAAATATTCATTCAGAGATTTTGGTATAATTGATAAAGTTTATACTAAATAAAAACTTTTAACATCTTTGCCCTTTTACCATAGACATCTGCAACTGCTACAAGTTCTTTGTTATATGTTAAAACAATTCGTCCGTCTTTAGAATCAACATCTACTGACATTCCATTTGAGACTTTAATTTTTTCTTTTTCAGTAAGTTCAAATTTTGGATATATTAAATACTCTAAGGGGTTTATTAATTCATCCTGAACCTTTTCAATATTTTCTATTTCTTCAAGTTTAATAGAACTCTTTAATTCAAATTTTCCGGCTTTTACCCGAACAAGTTTTATTAAATGCCCGTAGCAACCAAGAGCCACACCCAAATCATGGGCTATTGAACGAATATATGTACCTTTAGAGCATTCAATCAAAATCTCTAAAGTTTGATTTTCTTCATTAAAACTAACAACCTCTAGCTTATATACATTTACTCCTCGAGGTTTTATTTCTACTTTCTCACCATTGCGAGCATATTCGTATAACTTTTTACCATTAACCTTTATTGCAGAATATATTGGAGGTAATTGCTGAATTTCTCCTCGAAATTGAGGCAAAAACTTTTCAATATCATCAAGCAATACACTTTTATCAGATATATTTACTTCCTCACCTTCAATATCATAAGTTGTTGTTGATTTTCCAAGCTGAATGGTACCAATATATGCCTTGTCGTCCTCAAGATACTCAATTAATCTTGTAGCTTTACCAATACAAATCGGCAAAACACCTTCCGCAAAAGGATCTAAAGTCCCAGTGTGTCCAATTTGTTTAATTTTTGTAATACGTCTTAAGATAGCAACAACATCGTGAGAAGTTTTGCCTTGTGGTTTGTATATGTTCAAAAAACCAAACATTACTTAATTTCGCCCTTTGAGATTTTTTCAATCAAATCAAGAACGCGAGAACCTTGTTCCAAACCATCACTAAATACAAACTTTATTTCCGGAGTCACACGTAGGCGAATTCTTTTTCCTACTTCGTAGCGGACTCTGCCAGTATTTTTTTCAATAATTTCTTTGTCTTTTTCAATTTGTTCAGGAGAGCCTAAAACACTATAAATAACTTTTGCAAAAGAGTTATCATGAGATACTTCTACATCAACAATTGAAACAACACCTTCAAGGCCACGAATCTCACGATGTAATATTTCAGAAATATCACGCATTAATTCTTTTCTAACTCTTTCGTTACGTAAAGTCATTTTACTTCTCCTTTTAAAAATTATTCTTTAAAAATATTATAACATAGTCCGCTTCAAATATGTAGGAGAGTATTAGCTAAAAATTTTAATTAATAAATTTTTAAAGCCATTAATTGATACCACACTTTTACCACGCAAGAAGTCGTTTATAAATAAATTCTCTTCAGCTGGCATCATAATAACATTATCAGATGGTTTTTTAATTTTATCTTTAAGTTCAACTTTATCACGTATCAACTTTGCATATTTTCTATCAAATTCGTATGCGTCTTTTCCAGTCATTGCATACATTTCTGATACATTTTTAACACAAGCTCTAATACCATTTTTTTTAAGAGATCTATATAATGGAGCTGCTGCTTCATCAAATTGTTTAATATTATTCATAGTTGCTCTTACTTTATAAATAGCGCCAAAGTTTTGTGCATTTTCAACATTGTTAATTCTCATAATATATTCTCCTTTATTTTTCTAATAATTCTTTACCTAAGTGAAACAAAAAGATACTAAAAAAGCCTGTATTATTACAAGCTCTCATCTAACAGTTCACCTTTACTAATTTGTCCGTTTTAGCCTAATAACCTAGCAAAAGTGTTTTGGGTTTGCATAAAAGTTAGTAGGCACTAACGTTCGCTTAAGGTGTCTGTTAGACACTGCGGTCGTCGTGCTCGTAATTTTCGTTGTAGTTTGAAAATTATAACTTTGCATAAAAAACCCTTTTTTTATCGTGTAGAAACGAGTTTATTATAAAGTTTTTATATTGTCAACACCACAAAATAAAAAAAAATAATTCTAATATATCCCCCACGTAGTTATTGTAAAGAATATTCTAATAAGCTTTAATATTTGAGAACTGAAAGGAGTATTATATGACTGAAGAGAATGGAAAACACTACTGGTTTAGGGTTGTTACTGTAGCTCTTGTAACTTTTATTATGTCATTTCTAGCTTTCTATATAATTATGGAAATGATGTACCAAAGAATCACGTGCTCAAATTTTAATTTGAAAAATTTTGAAAAAATGATTCAACAAGAACAAAGAGATTTTAGACGCATGGAAGAAAAAATGATGGAAAGTCCTTTTATACCCAAAATGCGTCCAATGATTGTCAATCTTGTAAAAGAAAATAGCGAATATAAAGTAATTGTAGATTTGAATCCCTTTGAAGGTGATGAGAAAGGTATCAATATTAATATTGAAGATAAAATATTAACTATCTCGGGAGAAATGGATAAAAAATCTTTTGGCAATGAGAAAATAATAAATTTCTCTCAGTCGTACTATTTAGATGAAAATCTAGAAAAAAACAAAATAACAAAAGAGAAAAAAGGAAATAAATATATAATCTCAATTCCTTTTGAAGATTAAAAAAGAGGTGGTAAGGATACTTACCACCTCTTTTTATAAACTTTATTTTAACCAATAAGCATTTCAGCAAATTTCATTGATTCATCTGTTACCATGCCAGATGCTAATTCTGCAACAGCCCTTAACTTAGCTTCATTTTCCAATACATCAATACTTACTGTTGTTTTATCATCTTGAATTTTTCTCACATAAAAATGTCTATCTGATTTTGATGCAATAATAGCTTGGTGAGTTATCATAATTATTTGCATAAACTCTGAAAGTATTTTTACCTCATCGGCAACAGCTTGCGATGTTTTACCAGAAATTCCCGTATCTATTTCATCAAAAATTATCGTATCTATATTATCTTCTTGTGCAAATATTGATTTTATTGCAAGCATTACTCTTGAAAGTTCACCACCTGATGCCACTTTTGCTAGTGGTTTTAACCCTTCAGAAATATTAGTTGAAATTAAAAACTCAACTTTATCAATACCATTTACAGACAGCTCCGACTGCTCAATATTAATTTCAAATTTTACTTTTGGTAGTTCAAGTTTTTCTAGCTTTTCAACAATTTTTTGCGACAATGCTGTCGCATATTTTTTTCTTTCATCAGAAATTTCTTTCGCTAAAGATATTATCTCAGAAAGCTTTTGTGAAATTTTCACCTCTAATTCTTCAATATTTTGAGAAGAAAATTGAATACTATTTAGTTCTGATCTTAACTTATCACCAGTTTCAATAACTTTTTCAATTGTTCCACCATATTTGCGTTTAAGTTTTTCGATTAAAAACAGCCTTTCTTGTATTTCATTGATACGCTCAGTATCATTTTCAAGAGAAGAAGAATAATCCCTCAAGCTTGATGCAACCTCTCTTAGAGCTTCTAGAGAGTTTATAAAATCAGACTCTATTTCTGAAACAGAATTATCAAGTGCAGAAGCTTTAGCTAAAGAAGATTTTATTTGAAAAAGCCCATCCAAAATAGAATTATCATCACCTGAAAGTGTCCAATAAGAACTTCCCGTAAGCTCTTTTAATTTTTCAACATTTTCTAATACCGATAATTCATTATTCAACTCGTCATCTTCATTTATTGAGCTTAAGGCAGCTACCTCAATTTCATTTACTTGAAATTTAAGAAAATCAATTTGCTCCTCAGTTTTTTCAGATGCTTGTTTAAGCTTATCTAATTCAGCAATTAAGTTTCTATAAACATCATATTCTTCTTTAAATTTATCAAGATTAGAACTTTTTATATATGAATCTAAAAGACTTATATGGTATTTAGATTGCAAAAAGGAATACGTCTGATGTTGAGAATGTATATCAAGAAATAGCTCTCTAAAATTTTTAATAAATTCTTGATTTACTAAACATCCATTTACTCTTGAACGAGAGACGGTTTGAGTTATTTCTCTAGAAAGAATTATTTCTTCTCCACAATCATCTATTTCATATTCATTAAAAATATTGGCTAAATCTTGTTTTTTATTATGTAAAGTTATTTCAATTACAGCTTTATCAGCCCCATTTTTGATAATTTCCTTACCAACTTTTGCTCCAAAAACAATATCAATAGCATTAATCAGAATAGATTTACCAGCCCCCGTCTCACCTGTAATTATGTTAAGACCTTTTGATAAATCCAGTTCTATTTCATCAATCAATATATAGTTTTTAATATGAATCTTAGTTATCATTCTATTTCTTCTTCAAAATCTTCGTCTATGTCTTCTTCAGTTTCTTCTTCAATATTTTTTTCACTATAATAATCATACTCTTTTTTTACAATATCTTTAGGAAAAGTTAACGTTAAAGAGTTTTCAAAAGCTTTTTTTAGAGAATTAACATATTCTACCATTTTATCCACATGTTTATAGACTTGAGAAAGTACATAATACAAATCTCCATTTTCTTCTTTATCCAAACGAGTTTCTAAAAGAGTAATTGCTTCTTCTATTTCGCCTTCTCTAATATATATTTTCACAAGTAACTTATATGCATCAATATCCTGAGCATTATACTGAATCGTTTTCAACAAGTAATCTTTAGCTTCTTCTAAATTGTTATTAATATATGAAATATACGCTAGATTATAATAAGCCCAGCTATAATCTGGAGAAATTTCTAAAACTTTTTTATAATTTTCTATTGCAAATTTTGTTAATCCACTTTGCTGATATAAATTTCCTAAATGGAAATAAGCAAAGATATCTTTAGGATTTAATTCAACAGCTTTTTGAAAATTATCTACTGCACGATTTGTTTCATCCTTGTTCAAAAAACATAAGCCTAAATTAAAATAGCAATTTCCATCTTTTGCATCATTTTTAACAACCTGATTAAATGCATCTATAGCATCATCCCACTCTTCTAAGCTTACCAGAACCTCGCCTAAATTATAATAATAATCATCTTGAGGATTAAGCTCTATAGCTTTTTTATACGATTTTTTTGCCTTTTTAAATTCTTTTATTTTTTCATACAAAATACCAATATTATAAAAGATATCGGAATCTTCTGGAAAATATTTTGTCAAATATTTTAAATTTGCCAAAGCTTCTTCATTAAAACCATTATCTGCTAATAAAACAGATAATTCTCTCCTAGCCTGAAAATTTGATGGATCTTGTTGTAATAAATTCTGTAATTTTTCGATTTCTGTTTCCATAAGAAAATTATATCAAAGTTAAAAAATTGAGTCTATACATTAAGAAATATAAGAAATTTTAACCTGTAGTAACTACAGTGAATTTTTGTGAAAGTTTTTCAGGTGCTTTCATACTTTTTTTCTGAGCTTTTGTTAAAACTAAATTTTCTGTGCTCAAATTAACTTTTCCACCAGTTTCCTTTGCAATAGCTTTTCTAATTCTTTCTGGATACATTCCACAGTGCGAAAAATCAGAGCCTTGGCGATTAATCTCTCTAATTACTAAATCAACATATTTTTGCAAATGCTGACGCATATCAACATCTTGGTTGAGCATAATATATTCATCTAAAGGCATTGAATGTCTTTCATTATTAAAACGAGCTGAAACTAATATCATATTACCAAGAAAATCAGCATCTTTTTTCTTCCTAGATGTTGGAACAATATGTTCTATCGTCGCCATTGAAGAACAAATTAAACGTCGCGCAATTTCAGCATGCGATTTTCTTGCATATTTAACAATGAATGCATCCACATCTCTAGCAGAATTTGGTAATTTATACCAAGCTTGATAAATTTTTATAATCTTATTTAAATCAGAACCTTTTGCTTTTACTGCTTTAATCATCTCAAGAGGGGGCTGTCTACCAAAAGTGTTATCTTCAATTTTAGCTAAAGCATTATCTCTAATTAATCTTACCAAATTTGCTATATTTGGACTGAGCTTTTCAATAATTCCATCTGTGCTTTTTAGAATATTTATTTGTTTTTCTTTTAAACGGACTAAAGCTTCAGGTTGTAACTCTTGAAGAACATCTTGTAAATCCCTCTTATTTCTATGCTTTGACTCTTTCAATAAAGAAAATATTGCAACTTCTGTATCGTGCATATATTTTTCATAGTTCTGTAATAAATTAATTACAGCTTGTACATTAGTCCTTCTTTCCAATTTAGAAAAAATATCTTTTATTTCACCTTGAGAAAGCATAAGCTTACCACTATATGCACATTTTAAATGTTTTGTTTGTCTTAATAAAAATTCAGCATCAATATTTTTTTTGAAAGAAATATTGCTATAGCTAATAAAATTAATTGGAGAAACTTTCTTAATGGGTTCTCTATACTCAGGCACGGCAACTGAAGGTTTTTCTTCCAAAGACCTTAGATGCAACACTTGATTAAACTTATTTCCCGATAATGCCTGGTTAAACTGGATTCTCATAATACAACCTTTATTATATAGGATAACGTTCGTAAAACAAAATTTTTAATAAAATTTGAAGAAATTGTTACAAAACTCAAAAATTATTGTATAATATTCATTATTGCGAGGTATTTATGAGAGAGACATCAGTCAAATATCCATTCTTAACGAAGGATGTAAAAATATATGAACAAGATAATGGACATAAAATCGTCCTAGCTTATAAAAAAGGTGGGATGGTCAACGTATCAAGCTGGGTAAAAACTGGTTCAATTAATGAAAATGATAAAAACAATGGCATTTCACATTTTCTAGAGCATTTGATGTTCAAAGGAACACATAAACATCCCGCTGGAGAATTTGACCATATTTTAGAGGCAAAAGGAGCTATTGTTAATGCCGCTACTTGGAAAGATTATACATTCTATTATGTTACTCTTCCAAAAGGAGAAAATAATGAAAACTTTAATTTAGCAATAGAATTACACGCAGACATGATGACGGATCCAGTTATTCCTGATTATGAAATGGGTGCTCCATTCAATGTAAATGATAAAAATGTTACAGACAAAAGAGAACGTCACGTTGTAATAGAAGAAATCAGAATGCGTAAAGACCAGCCTTGGACAAAAGTTTACAACGCAACTAACCATGCTATGTATACAAAACATCCTTACAAAAGAGATGTAATCGGAACTCCAGAAATAATTTCACAAGTTTCACAAGAAGAAATTATGAATTATTACAGGACTTTTTATTCACCAGAAAATGTTACAACAATAGTTGTTGGTGATATTGATTTTGATGAAACTTTAGCAAAAGTTCAAAAAGAATTTAATTGGGGTGAAAGACCAAAACCACCGCAAAGGAATCTTATTCTAGATACTCCTACACAAAATACTATCTATATTGAAAAGGAAGCCAATATTAATTCTACATTTATGATGTTTGGATATTTGGGAGTTCCTGCAAGGGATTTAAAAAATCTAATCGCATTAGAAATGCTTGCTTTAATTTTAGGAGAGGGAACTAGCTCAAGATTATATGTAAACTTAGTAGAAAATCTTGAAGAAAACATCTTTAATTTAATCGATGCAGAAAATTATTCTTTTAGAGACGGTAGCAATTTCTTTGTACAAGCCAATATAAATCCTGAATACAAGGATAAAGCTATTGAATTAATAAAAACCGAAATTGAAAAACTAAAAGAAGGAATTTCTGAAAGAGAATTAAACAAAGCGAAGAAAAAATTAAAATCACACTTTGCTTGTGAATCAGAAACCGTATCAGAAATTGGCGAATCAATTGGCTATTACATGACAGTATGCGATGATTTGGACTTAGCAGAACAATATATACCTACTTGCGAAGCTATAACAACTGATTATTTAGTAGAAGCAGCTAAAAAATACTTAAATATTAACAATGCAATAATATCTGTACTTCAGCCTCAAAAATAATTCTTAAATAGGATTGAAGTAGACAAAAAAAGTGTTATAATAAGCATGCAATCCTAACAAGCGAGGTTTTATATATGAAAAAACTCGGCCTATTAATTGTGTGTTTATTATGCTCAAGCATACTTTTATCAGCTTGCAATACAACACCTAACTCACCTATTAAATACGAAAGAAAATTTGGCAAATATTTCGAGGACGAAAACCAGCAAGTGGGGGGCGTAGTTGATTTAAGCGAAGGCCCAAAATTAAAATATAATAGCAAATTTGGACCAAAAGATTTAAATTTCGACATAAAAATTGTAAATCCATACTGAAAAACACTTTAAATTCTTGACGAGACAAGAAATTCTCGTTATAAAAGTATTATGAATAGTACTAATGATAGAAAATTTGTCGGTAGACTTATTTATGAGGTTATAACAGAGAAAAGAAATGTAAGAGAAGCTATAAAACTTTTCCCTGAAACTAAAGATTTTAGTATTGAATGTGCTTATCATGCCTTAGTACATTTTTCTGCAGATGAAGAAATTCGATATAAAAATATTGAATATCGTGATGAACAGGATGATTACTTAGAATTTTTAGCTGAGACTTTAAGCAAAGGTAATCCTTTGCCAAAAAACATCATTGATTCTTACAAACCTTACTATAAAGGGGTTTCAAGACCCTGGCAGAAAGGTTGGAATGGGTTCTGTAAAGAATTTAAACGATTTATTAACTCTTTTTAGAAAATTGAAAATCTTATGAAATAAGTTTTTATTATAAGAAATTTCTTTTGAATGTATTTCATCAATAAGCTTTACAATACTATCTTCATTCACCTTAAAAAAAACTTCAGTAAGATATTCAAAATTTTCTATATAATTTTCCTTAGTTTTCATATCACAGTTTATAACTCTACCAATTGTAGATATCTGTTTAGGATATAATTGTGAAACTTCAGGATTTTCACTAGATTTTGTTTTTGACATACGTTACCCCTTATTTTCTAACCTTGTTTATATAAAGTTATTGTTTTATAAAAAATTGCTTTTTTGTAACAAAAAATAAAGAAATTTAACTTGCAATAACATAGAAATTTAAATAAAATAAGAAAAAGGGAAAAGGTGTATTTCTATGAGCGAAAAAAAGAGAATTTTAATTGTAGATGATGATACAGAAATCAGAGACTTGTTAGAATTTGATATTGCACCAAGTGGTTATTTTGTTGACACTGCTTCTGATGGCATGGAAGGTTTAAACAAAGCTTTAAATAACAAATATGATTTAATTTTACTAGATGTTATGATGCCAAAAATGAATGGCTTTGAAGTTTGTAAAAACATAAGACAAGCAAAGCTAACCGTTCCCATCTTAATGCTTACCGCAAAAGGGACTATTGGCGACAAAACTAGTGGATTTGACAATGGAGCAGATGATTATTTAGTAAAACCTTTTGATATACAAGAAGTTCTTTTGAGAATTCGAGTTCTTCTAAGACGAAATCAACCTCAAGTTGAAACATTATGTTCAACAGAAATTCTTGATGTTGGAGAAATAGAAATACTTCCTGAAACTTTAGAATGCATCATTTTAAACAAAAAAGTTAAGCTAACACCTACTGAGTTTGAAATTTTATATTGCTTAATGCAACATTTCAACAAATCAGTCACATTAGCAACATTACTAGAAGAAGTTTGGGGATATGATAGGGACGAAGACGTTAGAATGCTGAGAGTACACGTAGGTGGGCTAAGAAATAAAATCGAACCTGACACAAAAAATCCTAGGTATTTACACACAGTGACAAATGTTGGATACAAACTGACTCCATTTGGAGGGTAATCAACAATACAGAGCCAAACTTATTAGTAGCTTGTTCAAAAGGGAGACCTGTAACAACAAAACACGCTAATAATAAACAAATTGTCTCCCGCCAGAAGGTTAGAAAAAAATGAAATCAAATATGTAGCTTGTTCAAAAGGGAGACCTGGAATAACAGAACACGCTAATAACAAACAAATTGTCTCCCGCCAGAAGGTTAGAAAAAATGGCAAAATTTTTCAGTAAACGTAGATTAAAAATAGCGGAACAAATCATTATCGTAATCTTTTTTGCGGTAATCATTCCAATGACTATTAGCGCATTTATTATTAACAACGTAAACCAGCAATCAAACAGGGCTCAACTAAGAGATGCTGCCGTAATGATTGCTAACATTGTATCAGAAGAAGTTGATGTTTTCCAACACTCGATTGACAATGAGTTAACACAAATAGCTACGACATTGGAATACTATGATTCTCCTGAAAAAGCTAATGAATATTTAAATACAATTATAAAAAATTTACATTTTTATAAGGAATTATCTATTGTAAGTCCTTGGCAAATGAAACAATATAGTAAATTTGATTACGACAAAAATGTTGGCGTATTTAATAAACAACTTAAAAATGGTAATTATTTAGTTGCTCTTTTAGATATGAAGAACTTAAAAGCGAATCTTTTTAAATCATTAGAGCAAAACCCTAGACAGATTTACGTTCTGGCTGGAGACGAAAATCGATTAATTGCTTCAATTAATCATAATGAGAATGTTTTTCAGAACAGCATAAAACAATTACCTAAAAATTTACAAAAAGATAAGACAATTATTTTTGGAGATGTAAAAAACCAACCTCTTGCATATCATAAAAAAACAAAACCAAACATTACTATTATTGTTAATACAACTGAAGATTTAACTAGAGATATGATTGATTACAGCCGAGACAAAATACTTCTTTCAATTATAGTTACTTGTCTTGTTGTTTTCTTCGTTGTGGGATTATATACTTCTTATCTTTATATAAATATAAGACAGTTATTCAAAGCAATTATAGCAATATCAAAAGGTAATTACGGTCGCAGAATAAGACTTCTGACAAACATTTTTACACCATTTGAACTTGTTTTCTTAAGTAGCGAATTTAATAAAATGAGTAGCCAAATCCATAAATCAGATATTAAACTTAAAAAGAAAAACAAAGAATTGAAACAACTAAACGATTTTCGATCAAACATGATAGATACAGTAAGTCATGAATTCAGAACTCCACTTACAAGTATTCAAGGTTATACATCAAGGCTTTTAAGGCAAGATATTGAAATTGACGAAGAAACTCGTCAAAAATCTTTAAAAACAATTCGTAGACAAGCTGAGCGTTTAAATCGAATGATCGAAGATTTATTAGTAATCCCTGATATTGAAGGAGCAAGATTAAATTTTAATGTAAAACCTGTACCAATCTGCTCATTAATTGAAAACTCCATTATGCTTGTAAAAAACGACTCTGGCAAAGAAATCATAAACAATGTCGTTGATAATAATTTAGAAATTTTAGCTGACAATGATAGAATTGAACAGGTTTTTGTAAACTTGATTGAAAATGCAGTCAAATACGCAAAAGAAGGATCACCAATTACTGTTGATTACGAAACCGAAGAAGATAAAATCATTCTAAGTGTTAAAAATGATTATGATGTTATACCTAGAGAGAAGTTGAAAACATTGTTTGAAAAATTTACACGTATAGATGATTCAACCACAAGAACAACTCGAGGAACAGGCTTAGGATTATTTATTGTTAAAGGTCTAGTTGAAGCAATGGGCGGAGAAATTAGACTTTATTCAACAGAAGATTGCGGTTTCTGCGTAAAAGTTTTTCTTAGAAAAAATAATCAAATATAAGAGTAAGGAAAAGAAAGTTTTATGCAAAGATTACCAGAGTATTTAAAAAGGCCAATAATCGATACAGAAAAGACTAAAACTGTGCGTAGAATTTTAAAAACAAAATGTCTTAACACAGTATGTGAAGGCGCTCGTTGCCCAAATAAAAGTGAATGCTATTCTAGAAATACTGCGACGTTTTTGATTATGGGTAATATTTGTACTAGAAATTGTCGTTACTGCAATATTGGTACTGCTCGACCAGAGCCTTTAGATATAGATGAGCCAAAACATGTCGCTGAAGCGGTTAAAGAATTAGGGTTAAAGTATTCCGTTATAACATCAGTTACTCGAGACGACTTACCTGACGGGGGAGCCGAACATTTTAAAAAATGCATCGATGAAATAAGAAAAGTATCCGACGCAAAGATTGAAATATTAACACCTGATTTTAGAGCAAAAAAAGAATCTCTTAATATGATTATCAAAGCTCGCCCAGATGTATTCAATCATAATATTGAAACTGTTAAATCTTTATTCAAAACCGCCAGACCACAAGGAAATTATGAGCATTCTATTCAGGTTTTAAAATATATTAAGGATGATTCTAATATCATCACTAAATCAGGATTAATGGTCGGCTTAGGTGAGGAAATGAGTGAAATAGAAGAGACCTTAATTGACCTCAAAAACGCTGGAGTTGATATCCTAACTATTGGTCAGTATATCCAACCTTCAAAATCTCATTTACCTGTTGCAAAATACTATACTCTAGATGAATTTGAAGGATTACGCAAACTGGCTGAAAAGGTAGGATTTACTAATTATCAAATAGATCCACTTGTAAGAAGCTCCTACAAAGCAGCACAATCTTGGCAAGATGCTATATTAAAATAAATCATATAAATAAACCATGCTTTTTATCCTAAAATAAGTATAATTACTCTTGGATAGCTATATTCATACGAATATTCCAATTACAAGGAGAGCGTTATGCAAACTATAGAAGATATAATTAACATTGGATTCAATAACCATCAAATAGGTAACCTAGAAGATGCTGAATTTGCATATCAAGAGGTCTTAAAAATAGACAACGAAAATGCAGAAGCTTGTAACTTAATGGGAGTTTTAAAGCTTCAACAAAACGATGTTAATTCTGCTATAGATTGGGTAGAAAAAGCTGTGAATAGAAAACCTTGTGAATATTTTTATGAAACATTATTTCAAACTTACATTCGAGCAGGTATGTTTGAAAAAATAGTTGAATGTAAAGATTTTGTTGTAAAAAACTTTGGCAAGAATTTTTCATTATTTTTTAATATCGCTTTGGCTTATAAAAATTTAAAAAATAATAGACTTGCTATTGAATTTTATGATAGAGCTTTAAAAATAGACCCAACATCTTATCAAGCTTGGTTCAATTTGGCAAATGTTTATAGCATTGAAAACGAAGCAAAAAAAGCTATTTCTGCTTTGAACATTTGTAGAAAGCTTCGTCCAGAAGACACAGAAACACAATACTTTTTATCAATTGCTCTTATGAGAGCAAAAAAATATGATAAAGGATTAAAACTTTTTGAAAACAGAGCTAGCAAAGAAACAGCCGTTGCAGTTCAAAACAAAACTTATCCAAATTTAGCAACCTACGCAAATCTTTGGAAAGGCGAAAACATTAAAAATAAAACAATTCTTGTATACTACGAAGCTGGTTTTGGCGATGTAATTATGTTTTCACGTTATTTACCTCTTCTAAAGAAAAAATGTAAAAAAATAATCTTATACCCACAAAAACAACTTGTACCTTTATTTGAATTTAACAATTTAGGAGTTGATGAAATCCTTGATGGCTTTATCCCTGAACAATATTTGGATTTTGACGTTCATACTCCTATACTAAGCCTACCTTATTTGCTTGGTTTGAAAGGCTCAAATGTTTTTGAATCTTCAAAAGGGTATATGAACGCCCATCCTGAGTTAGTTGAATTCTATAAAGAAAAATTCTTCAATAATAAAGACTTTAAAATTGGTTTTAAATGGCAAGGTAATACTTTCTTTGATGTTGACAGAGTTATTCCTATAGAAGCATTTGAACCTTTAATGGGAATAGAAGGTACAAATTTCTACTCTTTCCAAACTTTTGAAGGTTCTGAAGAAATTGAAAAATTAAGTTCTAAATTTAATATTACAGATATTGGAAAAGATTTAACAGATTTCCATAACACAGCTGCAGCATTAAAAAATTTAGACTTAGTTATCTGTAATGATACATCCCTTGCACACCTTGCTGGAGCTTTAGGAATTCCTTGTCTAATGGTACTTCCTTATGAAGTTAATTGGAGATGGCACGAAGATTTAAGCAAATGTGATTGGTATAATAGCATAAAACTTTTCCGCCAAAAATCTATTGGAAATTGGGATGAAGTTTTTGATGAAATAAAAGATTTTCTTTTATCAACTATAGATAAAAAATAATAAATCCTTTTTTTAATCTAATTCTTTACAAATAGCGCTAATTAAGCATTTATGTTATAATTCTATTTATTTTATAGGAGATTATTATGCTTAAGAGAGAACCAAGCTGTGTATTAGAAAAAGAATTATTTAAAAATGTTTTTGACAAAACTCCAGATCACGTTAAAAATCTAGATTTATTCAATTTTGATAATAATAACGAATTCACTTTTACTTTAAAACGAGAACATTTGCACGCTTATGACCCTGAGAAAAACCCAGAAGGTTTAAATCTTTTAGAATGGTTTGCGGGGTATGCTAAAGAAGCAAAAGTCTCTACTGCGGGTATACGCGGCCCTCAAAACATTTTATACCCACAAGATACAAGATTTCCTATAAATCTAGTTGGTATTGTGTTAGCAACTCTTGCAAAAGCTCTTGTTGCAAAAGGAAAATATAAAGGTAAAGAAATTCGCAAACTTGCTGGCTCAGAAGTTCGTTATAATTCTGAGTTATATCTTGAAGCAATTGCAAGAATTCAAGCAGCACAGGGAATTAGAACTCTCACTCCACAAGGCAGAAAAACTATTCCTATTTGGCTAGCATCTTTTTTAGCTTTCAAACTTGACCTAGTTGGTGGCGAATATATAACTTCAAGTCATGGTATTTCAGTTAAAACCGCAACAAAAGATTTAAACTCACAAGGTAGTCAATACTTACCAGAAGAATCATTAGAATTTGTAGATAAAATTCAAGAAATTTTTGATATTACAGAAAAATTTGGCACATACGAGATAAAAATCTCAGCTAAAAACAACACTTTAATCGACGAAGAAATTATGACTCGATTGAATGACGGTATTGATTTATACGTTGAATACCTAAAATCAGGTGTCGCAGAAAACCTTGAAGCTGTTAATAAAATGGAAAACAAGCTCTTTATAGAATGCGTAGGCGGATGTGCTTATAAAACTTTATCTAAAGTTTTAGAAAAGCTCAATATATCTGGCAAATACGATTGGAATAATATTGGAGAAGATCCATTCTTCCACTCAATAGGTAAATACGATACTGATCCAAAAGGCAATAAAGTTTTCTATGATTATTCAGTAGATGCAACAGTTTTAGCCAAACGTTCAAACGGTGAAAAATTCTTCCCTGTAATTGAGTCAATGAATTACCAAGAAGTTTTAGAAGATAAACCTATTGGAACAGTTGTTTTAATTACTGACCCAGACCACGATAGGCTTACTGTTTGTCAAATAGAAGCAGAGGGTGCAATTCCAATGTTTGAAGAATTTGGAATTTCCTATATACCTCTTAATCACGGTAGAGTTTTAAGTGTTTATACCGCAAACCAAGCTTTCTTAATGCTTATGAACTATCGTGTTAAACAACTAAAAGCTCAAAACAAGTTCAAAAATCATCCGAGATTTATGATAAAAACAACTGCATCAGCTTTAAGCTGGGATGAATGGGCTCATCATTATGGAATAAAAGTTGTTAATGTTCCTGTTGGATTTAAAGAAATCGCAAATATTATGAAAAAAGTAGAACTTCAACTTCGAGAAGCTCCAGAAAGAGAAGTTGTTGTAGAAGATGTTTTTGGAAACGAAATAAATCTTGGAGTTCAACCTAGATTAGTATTCGCTGGCGAAGAATCTGGCGGTATGATTATGGGCTCAGAAGATTTAATCGAATCAATGAGTGGAAGAAAAGCTATTGCAATGAGAGAAAAGAGCGCAACAGAAGCTATAATCGTTGCTTCTGCCCTTGCGGCTAAATTAGAAGAAAATAACAAAACACTTTCAGAATACTTAGAAGAAATATTTAACGAATGCAATATTATCGCTAAATATGACGTAAGAGAAGATATTTCTTACTACAACGAATCAGAACCTGATATCGAAAAACTTAAACAAGCAAAAGTTGAAGGTGAAAAATTAAGAACCAAAAATGATTTGTTCTATTTATCTTTAGCAATTGCAATAAAAGAAAACGAAATTTCTTTAGAAGATGCAAAGCTAGTATTAAATAACGCTTTTGCAGAGCTTTCTTTTGATAATTTAATCGATATTAAATTTGTTGGTGATGGTACTTATTTAAAATTCACTGATAAATACATTGAAATTCGTCCTTCTGGAACAGATGCGAAAACAAAAGCTTACGGTGGCGGAGAAGATTTAGAATCAATTAGCGAATTTGCAAGAATTTTAGGCAATTATTCTGGCGAAAGAACTGATTTACATAAAGAATTAATAAATAATGAATTTTATGAGAAATCAAAAGAAGTAGCACTTGACTATTACTTGAAATTTGTAGACAAAGGCGCTGATACAAGTGTGTTTGAGATTCCGGAGTACAATTACTAACAGATGAATTACTATAAAAAATACACGCCATATTTATTTATTTTACCAGCAGCTGCTGTACTAATCGTGTTCTTTTTTATACCGTTTTTTCAAACTTTTGGGCTGAGTTTTTTTGACTATTCATCAAGTCTGTATAATCCAACGTTCAATGGACTAGATAATTATATAAAACTATTTAAAGAGCCTATTTTCTATCAGGTTATGTTTAACACATTTATGTATTTAGTTCTTGCTGTACCTTTTTTGGTTATATTTCCACTTTTTATCGCAATTTTAATTAACCAAAAAATAAGAGGAGTTACTTTATACAAAATACTCATCTACTTTCCTGTAATTGTATCAATAGTTGTTGCAGCAATTGCTTTCAAATGGCTCTACGCGAGTGAAGGTGTTTTAAATTATTTATTATCACTTCTGCATATTCAACCAATTGGCTGGCTGGTTGATACAAAGTGGGCACTCTTTTCAGTAGCTATGGTAACTGTCTGGAAAGGCATTGGATATTACATGATGATTTATCTAGCCTCTCTAATGAGCGTTCCACAAGATTTGTACGAAGCTGCAGATATCGATGGAGCAAATTTTTTTATAAAACATTTAACAGTAACCGTTCCTCATATAATGCCAACAATTGCTTTGGTATCAACTATTTCTACAATTTCAGCAATGAAAGTTTTTGCAGAAATTTATGTTATGACAAAAGGTGGGCCATTGAATTCATCAAAAACTATTGTTTATTATATCTATGAACGAGCTTTTGAAAATCTTGATTTAGGTTACGCTTCAGCCCTTGCAGTTGTTCTTTTAATAATTGTAATGTTGATTTCTTTAATAAATATTCTGTGCTTCGAAAAAAATAAATATAGCGATATTTAGGCTTTTTATTGAAAATTTTTTATTTCTTTGTTAAACTTCAAAAACACAGTCGAAATAAATAAGAAGGGCCTTATAATGCAAATAAATTCAATTTCCAACGTCTCTTTTGATGGAAAAATTAAATATGACCGCACGCTTAGTGAATCTAAAAAAGTTTTTGTAGAAAAAATACTTGATTATAAAAAAAACGGAAAGACTTTAAGAGAAAGAATTACACGTTCCAATTTTGATGTAGTAGTAGATTCTTTTGAAGAAAAAGAAACCCTTCATCCGAAGCTTTACTTTTATAGTAAATTCAAAAAATTAAGACCAACAAATCATTATGAAGATGCTGAAAAATATACTTATTTTAGCAAAGATTTAAAGATAGATTCCTCTATAAAAAATGGTGCAAAACACTTAGAAAGATTTCTTAATGATTTTGAAAAAAAGAGAAAGAATTATTACAATATTTGCAATACCTCTTATGGTAGAATGAAAGAAACTGTTAAAAGATTCTTAGGAATAAGATAATAAAGGCTAAAATGCACATTAATTCAATCACAAACAATACTTTTGAAGGAAAGGTTAGATTTGATAATAATATTTCAAAATCTAAAATAGATTATGTTGAAAAAATTTTAGATTTTCCACTCAATGGCTCAACATTAAGAAAAAGAATTTCTAAAGGTAGCTATGATGTTACAGTAATTTCGTCAGACACAAAAAAAACAATTCACCCTAGAGTTACATTTTATAGTAAATTTGAAAAATTAAAAGAATGCTATTGGGATAAATATAAAACATTTAATATGTCGAGCAAAAGCTTAAGAATAGACGAAACTGTAGAAAAAGGTGCAAAACATCTTGAACAATTCTTAGATCAATTTGAAAAATATAAAAGTTATACTAACTATTCATACAACTCTTTTGGCGAAAAAATTTGCGCATATTTTAAGAAATTTTTTGGAATAAGAAAATAATTTATTTGATTTAAATCATTGTATTCAATTTTATTTTTATCCTCCTCCCTTTTTCTAATATATTTACCACCAAAAAACTAAACAAAAAGGTAATTTAAGTCACAACATATCAAATTACAATTTGTGTATGGAGATATGCTATGGATAAATTTCAAAATAAATTTTTAGAGATAAAAAATATAAATAAAAACATTGTTCCTTGGCTAGAAGATATAGCCTATGAAAACAATTGTAGAATTGAACGTAAAGAATGGAAAAGTAAATATAATAGCTATGTTGTCTATGATTATGAACCATTTTGTTCAGAAGGTTTTGAAATAAACATTCTTCTTAGCTCTTATGAAATGTCATACTTAAACTTTATTAAATATCTATACAACGAAAAGCTCTCAACTCTTGAATACTTGGAAAATTGCGCCAAGATTACAAGTATTAAGAATTATATTGCTTAGGCTTTTTTCTCTATGCTATAATAAAATCCTCAGCAGAAATATGAGGATTTTTTTAATGCAAGAAAAATTTAACAACTATGTACAGTCAATTGAAACTTATATTATGTTTCGTATAAAAGAGAGAGTTGCACAACTAACCCCTGAACTAAAAGCTAAAGGGCGTGCTCCTATTTCGTTAGCAATGGGAGCTCCAACACAAGCTCCTCCAAAATTTGTAATTGAAGCAATGAAGAGAGCATTAGATGAAGAAGGTGTACATACTTACTCAAACCCAAAAGGTGAAAAATTTTTCTTGGAAGCTTGCGCAAAACGTATGAAAGAACGTTTTAATGTTGAACTAGACCCTACAAGTGAAATTTGTCAACTTATAGGTTCTAAAGAAGGTTTAGCTAACTTTATAAGAGCAATTATTAACCCTGCTTATAACGATAAAGAAAAAGATATTATTTTAATCCCAGATCCTGGATACGCTTCTTATAAAGAAATGATTAAAGTAACAGGTGGACTTCCTTATCCAGTTCCTCTAAAAGCTGATGATAATTATATGCCAGATATGGAAAAAGTTCTTCATAAAATGGTTAATGAGGGATATGATATAAGTAAAATTAAAGCATTAGTCATAAACTATCCTAATAATCCTCTTGGAGCAACTGCAACAAGAGAATACTTAGAAAGTGTTGTTGCTTTTTGTAGAAAATATAACATTTTACTTATGTCAGATGCTGCATATTCCGATATGTATTTTGAAGAAGACTTAAAACCATTAAGCGTTTTTGAAATCGAAGGTGCAAAAGATGTTGCAGTTGAGTTCTTTAGCTTCTCAAAACCATATGCAATGACAGGGTGGAGAATTGGCTGGATTTGCGGTAATAAAGAAGCTATCAAGCATTTTTCAAAACTTAAATCAACAATTGATAATGGGGTTATGAAACCTATGCAAAAAGCTTCTGCAGAGATTCTGAATTCTAAAGAAGGCGATGAATATATAAAAGAATGTAACAAAATGTTTAGAAAACGCCAACAAATTTTAGTTGAAGGCTTAAAAAAACTTGGCTGGAAAGGCTTCCACGTTCCAGATACAACTTTTTATTTATGGTTACCAATTCCTAAAAAATATACTAGTGCAACAACTTTTGCAAACGATTTGCTAGAAAAATCAGGTATCGTAGTTGTTCCTGGTGAAGGTTTTGGAGAATACGGAGAAGGTTTCTTTAGGGTTTCTATCGTATGCTCAGAAGAACAATTATACGAAGTTGTAGAAAGAATGGAACAAGACGGTTTTTCTTTTGAATAGCGTTAGCTCGAAGCAAAGTCCGAATTTGGCGTTACAATAAATTATTTTTGCTAGCAAAAAACTTTTTTACTGGTTTTATATAAGATAAAATCAAGGAGTTTTTTGCATGCAAATTCAATCAACACAAAATTATAGCCAACTTAAACAAACCCAAAATCCTCAATTCAAATCTGTTTATCCAGTTAGGGTGTGGGTAAGGGAAATGGGCGGAGGATATGCTCCTGTTGCAACAAGAGATTTGTCAAAAACATTAATAACAAAAATTGTAAATATACTAAATAAGTCAAGAGCGGAATTAAATGCTAAGACCAACGAGCTTGAAACTTTAAAAGCAAACGGTGGTGGCAAAGCTCGTGCAGAAATGTTTTTAACACGCATAAAAATATCGCATTGGATAAAAGATTTTATTTCAAAATTTGACAAAGACTTTGCGAAACAAAACAAAAGTTATTTTGAGCGTCCGAATACAAGAGCTTTTTACGTTAACGGAGGTTTTTACAAAAATCACCTTAATCCTTGCGCATATTTAATAACAGGCGATGAAGCTAAATTTTTTGATACCAATTTTGGCAAACCTATTGGACTATCAATTAAGTTTGCAGATGGTCACAAAAACACTGCAGAATATGAACAAGCATGCGCTGATTATTGGAAAAAAGGACTAAATTACGTACAAAAGAGAGCAAAAGAATTCAAAATAAATGAAGTTCCTTCAGAGTTACATGTAAAAATGGAAACTGTACGTGCAAAAACAGGAAATATCAAAGGCTATAATATCAATGGGATTGGCTTTTTTCCACAAAAAGGTCCAGAAAACCCAATTGAATTAACAGAATGGCTATCTAGATAGTTAAAAAATAGCTATTGACATTAGAATGTGAGCATGTATTATAATTATATAACCTGCGGGGGTAATTCAGTGGTAGAATGCCTCCTTGCCAAGGAGGATGTCGCGAGTTCGAGCCTCGTCTCCCGCTCCAAAATAAGCCGTTGGACTTTAGTTCCATCGGCTTATTTTGTTAGGTAGATACTGACGAGAACGAGATTTTTGCGAGTTCGGCGGATTTGCGGACGTATTGAGCGTAGCGAAATTCGGGTAGCGAGGAAATTGAGCAAACTTGAACCGAAGGTTCTATTGGGAAACTTTGCGAGCGTGAAGCAAATACAAGACGAGCCTCGTCTCCCGCTAATTAAAAAGGACTAGATTTATTCTAGTCCTTTTTAATTTGTTGAAAATGGGTTTTGAGAACGAGCGACACGCGAGTTTGAGCGACCTGTGAGCGGAGTGCGGAGGTCTTTTGCGAAAAGAATGAAATTCTTTGAAGCAAAAACCGTAGACACGTTCAACGCGAACAGGTCAAGACAGCCTCGTCTCCCGCTCCAAAATAAGCCGTTGGACTTTAGTTCCATCGGCTTATTTTGTTAGGTAGATACTAACGAGAACAAGAGATGTTCCTTACCTCCTGTTTTTAACTTGTTACAAAAAACATCAAAACTTTACAAAATATTTCTTTTTAAAGCAAATTTTATCTTAAAAAAAACTTTTATATAATAGTAGAACTCATAAGGTGGTTTTTATGAACGGAATAAAAAATATCGTTTTAAATAATTCTTCTAAAATTAACGCAATTAAAGATTACATGACTAGAAGAAGAAGTAGTAGTAGTAGTATAAAACTACATACCCTAGAAAGGGATGTTGTTGAATTTTCAGCAGCGGCTAAAGAAAAAGCTAAAAAAATATTACCGAAAAAAATTCCATTTAAAACAAGAGATGCATATGTTCATTTAACAGAAAGAACTGCAGCAAATTCTGCTGTAAGCACAGATATACTCGCAAGATTAAGCGGTTATACTGATGTTAACGGTAATGTCTTACCTTATCTTTTTGTCGAAGGACTTAGTGTTGATGTTAAAGGCAAAGGAACAGGAAGAAATATTATGGCAGAAATTATTAAAATTGCCAAAGAAAAATACGGAGGCCGCTTAGTTTTAAAACCAGAAAACAAAATATGTAACCCAAGCCCGTTTTACGCAAAGTGCGGTCTAGCTTCCACCACAGAACGAGGAGCAAAAGAAATACTAGATTATTTTAAAAAAGGAATACCTTTTGCGTCAGGGAGCTCTGACCCAATGTATTTACCAATTAAATAAAATATTTATAGCTTTATTTAAGATTTAATATTTCGTTTTCCAACTCACGAATAGCAGTTTTAATTCCATAATAATCAGGATTTGCTATATTCAAAGGCCCTTTTTTAATAAATTCAGGATATTCACCCAATTTTTTCTCTAAATCTTTGATTTTTTGAATTTTTATTTCTCTTAAAGTTTTAGCACCAGCCTTAGGAATTACAACTCCATTTGCTGCAGGCAACGCATCAAAACCTTTTTTAACTCCTTCTGCAACTTTTGTCATTGCTTTCTCTTTTACACCATTGAAAGACATCTGCTTATTATAGTTTTTGTAGCCATAAGATAAAGAAATTGGTGATATTGTGTTCATAATTAAATCCTTCTATTATAAAGTAACTTCTATAACATGTCTAAAGGCTATAAAAAATATTTTTGCGGTTAAATCCAAATTTCTTAACAAAATTTAACATTCTATTAAAAAATATCTTTCTAGCCCCCTAAAAAGTGGAGGCTAGAAAAAAATATTTTTAACTATAAATTTCGTCTTCTAGTTTTTCTTTAATCTTTTGACTTTCTTCATATTCATCAATCATTTCTTGTAAACTTTCTGGATAAACCGTATCCGGAGCGAGCGCTTCATCTTGTAGTCCTTTTTCAAGAAGTTCAACTTCTTTATCCATTAACTTTTTATCTGCTTTCACAATATCACGGCCTAAGTGTTCGGAAATAATTGATATTGTAGATTCTGTAGGCGAACCTAATTCGCTCGCTTTTCTTTGGATATCATAACTTACCCAATCTTCTGGAAGTTCATCAATATTCATGTAATCCATATTTGTACCTAAGCGTTTATTAACCTGAGAAGTTAAAATTTTGGTTACATAATCTTTTTGAGAAGTAAATCTGCAAGGAATAATAATATCTTCACCAATAACTTCTTCTGGGTCACGTTTTTCGTATTTTTTGAATAGCTCAGAAGCAATTTGTAAATGCCCAAGCTCTACATCAAGCATAAATTCCCAAATCTTTTTAAGACGCTCATCAACTTCATCTTCAACACAAGTATAATAATTACAAACTTCTGTAAACTCGTGAAGTAAAAGTTTTTCATACATGCTTTCTGTTGGGTCAATAAGTGACTCGTACATTGTTACGTGTTCTTCTTCAACGTCTTTAATTTCAGCATATGTTTCTCTTAATACATGATTTCCGTAGCAGAAACCGTGTTCTGCATAATAATTATGAGTTTGTTGCTCAGCTGAAACTAAAGTCATCAAATTAACTTTGGTTTGAGGTGCAGTTTTTAACTTATCATAAGGTCTTCTCATTCTTAAAGCATTACAATTATGGTGGTGTTGTGTAGGACGTCCTACGATAATGTCAGTTTGAGCCTGAACAATATTATTAGGACAAATTCCTTCTTCCATATAAGCCCATTGAGCATAACGATATAAGTGGTCAAAGTCTTCTAATAGACCGAAATCATAAGTTTCTTTAACATATTTATCAGGCTCATTTTGAGCAAGCCAAGCCGTTAAATCAACTGCTACTTGTTCATAGCCTAAAGTAGTTTCTAAAACAGACTGATCTTTTGGGGCAAGCCAGTTTATGGTAGTTTGTTGTTGGTCTTCAATTCTACGAGTCATAGCAACTAATTTACAATCATCGGGATCTGGACAAAAACGAGAGAATGCGTGTTTAAAATTCCAAGCCTCAACTTCAATACCATTCATCAATATTTGGCGTGTTCTTGAATAACAATCAACCTCAGTTTTGTTATAAGGCTCTCTTACAATTAAATGCCAGTTTCTAAGTTGTTTTTCTAAGGGTAAACCCTTTTCTTTTAATGCGTTAAATGCCATTTTAATCTCCTTTTTTTATTCCTCCCCTCGCCCCTTGAGAGAGGGCTGTTTTCAATTTGAACTATGAGAAAATTAAAAACAGGATGAGGGGTTTATCCCTTTTACATTTAACGCAAATAACAAAAAAGCGGATTACCTTTTCTGGTTTGTCCGCTTGGGCAGTCTCGGAAGTCAAAATATTAAAATTTTTATAGAGGAAAGGGAGATAAGGAAATAAAGTTTTCACATATCTCCTTACCCCAATGAGTTATGGAATGTGCGAGAAATTACGTCATCTTGTTGTTCTTTTGTTAATTTATTAAAATTTACTGCGTATCCGGATACCCTCACTGTCAGTTGAGGGTATTTTTCCGGATATGCCTGAGCATCGAGTAGAGTATCCCTATTAAAGACGTTCACATTTAGATGGTGTCCTCCCTTTTCAACGTAGCCATCCAAAAGATTTATTAAGTTTTGTTCTTGTGCTGTAACCATTTTTTAAAACCTTGTTTTACTTTTTACATTTTTATATTACACTATGTTTAACAACAAGTCTGTTGGAATTACAACAAGGGTAAATATAAATTTAGTTCGGAAGTGAAAATTACAAACTTATAAAATAACTGGATTGCTTCACTACGTTCGCAATGGCAGCAATTTGTCATTGCGAGGCTCTTAAGAGCCGTGGCAATCTAGAAGGAAGGGAAATGTATAAAAAAGGTTTTATTTACATAATGTTTAATAAAAGAAATGGAACTCTTTATACTGGAGTTACATCAGATTTAATTAAACGTGTTTATACACATAAAAATAAAATAAATAAATCTTTTACTAGTAAATACAATGTTGATAAGTTAGGATATTATGAAATTTATGAAAATATTGAACTAGCAATTAAAAGGGAAAAACAAATAAAGGCTGGTTCTAGAAAAAACAAATTAAAGTTAATAGAGTCAATCAATCCAGATTGGGAAGATTTATATTACAAACTTATAAAATAACTGGATTGCTTCACTACGTTCGCAATGACAGCAATTAGTCATTGCGAGGCTCTTAAGAGCCGTGGCAATCTAGAAAGAAAAGGAAAAAGAAGATGGAAAAATACTACACTCAAATAAAAAACTCGCCATTGTTTTTCGGCCTTGCTGAGGAAGAATTAAAAGAAATGCTTACATGCTTTAATGCAAGAGTTAAATCATATGAAGACAGCGAAATGATTATTAGACAAGGTGATATGGTTAAAAATATTTATCTTGTACTTGACGGAATTGTAAATATTGAAAAAGATTCTTATTGGGGAAGAAGAATTATAGTTTCACAATTGGGTGTAAATGATAATATTGCGCTTGCCTTTGTTGCATCTAAAAATGTTGAGTGTAGTGTAGATGCAATTGCAGTTGGAAGAACTAAGCTTTTAATCTTGACTTACGAGAAATGTACAACGATGTGTCATAATGTTTGTACAAAGCATAAAAAGCTTATTAATAATCTTTTTGAAATCCTTTCTAAAGAAAATATTGAACTTCTTCAAAAAATAGAAAATATTTCTCAAAAAACTATCAGAGAAAAACTTTTAACTTATCTTTCAAACGAAGCTAGAAAAGCAAGAAGTAATATTTTTGAAATACCATTTAATCGTCAGGATTTAGCAGATTATTTGAATATCGACCGCTCTGCAATGAGTTTTGAACTATCTAAAATGCAAAAAGACGGGCTTGTTAAGTTTGAAAAAAATAAATTTATGCTTAAACACGCTTAATTAGCAAAATTTTTAATTTATGTGTTTTCTAAAGCTTATGAGAATACAAACAATAAGTCCAAAGTGTAATTTTTCAAAACCTAAAAAACTATCATTTCAAGCATCTATACCAGTAGAAAAATTAACTCATACAAATATTGGTATGGCAAAAAATGGGCTAATTAGAAATGTTGAAGTTTTAAAAGCAAATGGTGAAAAAGTTTTTTTAAATGTTTTTAAATACGCAAATTGTTTAAAGGAAATATTTTTTCTAAAAGATAATGCTGAACAAGTAATTGGAGAAATTGAATTAAAAGTAAAAAAAGCTATTAATTATGATAAAGTAGCATACCCGCAAGATCCAAGTCATGTCTATGTAGAAATTTTAAGAAACTATTCTGATCCTAAAACTCCTTTCTACAGAAATGGACTAGAAGAATACAAGCATATTGGAGCAAGACTTTTACAAATTGCACAAAGACGAAGCGATGAGGCTCAATGCAATGGAAATATTGAATTAACTTCAAGGACAGAATCTTTTGATTTTTATTATGCACTAGGGTTTAAAAATTCAGATTTGACCTGGGGCGGAAATCCTTATAGGCTGTATCTTCCTCCAGAAGCAAAAGAACCATTCTCAAAAAGATATGGAGGTTTGTAAATTTATGTAAACCCCAATGGCAAAATTTTTTTTGTTCTTATTTTATAAAGAACATAATGATGTTAAGGAGTGTGTATTATGCGAATTTTTGCAATTAATAAGCCAGATCAAACCAGCCAATTAAATTTTAATGGCGTAACCAAAGTTTTGAAAAAAAGAATTTTTACCGATGGTCAAAAAGATATCGAAAAGATTCTTGCCACTAAACCAAAAACAAATCCTGTAGTCGGACAATTGCCAGCATATATTTTTAACAAAATTGATCCAAATAATAGAAGAGAAGTCATTCTAGATATATTAAAAACATTTGATGAAGTTACAAATATTTTGCGTGATTATATTCCTGATATGACAAAAGGTTTTATTTTTGATGAAGACAGAAGAAACTGTCCTCAAGAAGTTAATGATATGTTAACTGAAGTTTTTCAAAAACATAAAATCATTGGTAAATTTAACGATATTGAGCTTAGATGGCTTGGAAAAGGTGGAAGAGGCAAAGCTTATAAAATTGTAGGACTTTACGATAGAGAAAATGAAGATGAATATGTCTTAAAAGTTTTTCACCAAGTTAAAGGCAAAGATTGGCATCCTTTTAAAAGCCACGGCTGTTTTGCAGAATTGAATAGTGCAATGTATTGGAGAAATGTTGAAGGACTTGATACCCATAGAGGTAAATTCTTTTTTGGTAGTTTAGGATCAGGATATATGGTAACAAAATTCTTAGATGAAGATACTAGACTACCTAATAGAATCGTAGATGAATATAAATATGGTATTAAATGTACCGATGAAAAAAAATATAAAACCAAGACATCTTTTGAACAAGACTACAACTACGTTAAAGATTATAACTTTGATTACGGCGGGATGAGAGTTGTTAATCATATAAAAAATAGTAGCAAAATAGCAAGAATAACTCTTGAAAAATTTAAAAAAATGAATCAAAAAGAGCGTGTTGAATACTGGCAAAGTCGTTTCAAAGATAAAAATAATACTGATGGTAAAAAAGCAGGTTTAGCTCTAGGTATCAAATATTTAGATAATAAAAATTTCTATATTGATAAATGTTTAGAAATGAATAGTCCTGTAATTAACAGAGCATTAGCATATGTATTAAAGTATTTACCTTATGAAGATGCTATAAAATATTTTGAAATACTTATGAGTAAAAAATTTAAAAATGGAAAAGAAGAAGCAGTTGATCATATAACACAAGTAATTTTACAGAACGAAATTCCACTGTTAGCAAAACATAAAGCTGGAAGTATGGAAATGCAAGATGATATTAATGCAGTTTTAGGTGAAATAATTCCTGAAAGAATTTATGATTATTATATGATTGCTGAAAAATATGCTGTGCCAGAAACTGTAGAGCATTTAGCAAGTTTCGTACATTTATTGCCTTCTAATAAAGTTAAGCAACAATATAGAAAACTGACAAACATTCGCAATGAAGCCCTTCAAGAACGTTTGTTGTGGAAGTTTAACTTCTTAACACCAGAAATGAAAACTTATGCCGGATTAAGACTTTCTGAAACAATAACAAATCCTGAACTACGAGAATCTTTACTAGAAAAGTTTAAAGGAAGTAAAGATAGAGAAATGTATGAAGAAATATTACGAAATTTCGAAAAAAATAAGCAAGCATAGACAATTTTTATAATAAAAAATCCTTTATATATATAACGAGAGATATAAAGGATTTTTTATGCCTATACCAGCAGTAAAAGGAAATTTTAGCGAAGCACTTTACATTGATTATAACAAAGGTGAAAAACCTTCATTATCTTCTACTGGAATAATGAGTGCAACAATGAATCCTGTTGAAAAGTTTTCAGTTTCTTTTGGTGCGGGATATACAACAAATTCAAAAAATATTGCTGGAGTAGTATTTGAAGGTAAAGGAACATATAGCTTTAACGAATATACAAATATGCAATTGCGTATAAGAAGCTCACATTCCGAAGCTGTAGATAAAACACAATTTAGATTATCACCTGGTTTTAAATACAAAGTAGCTGATAAAACTACTTTATACGCAAATCCGTATGTATCTGCAAATATTGATTATCGCAGTGATAAATGTTCACTTGATTACGGCGTTTTTGCAGGTATAACCCAAGGTCTTGGCAATAATATTAAACTATCTATTGAAGGTCAAAGATATCACGACCATTGGGGTACAAATATCATAGCTTCGTTCAATTTTTAGGGCTAAGTTTGTTTGAAAATAAGTTTTATGCTACACTCAAATAAGATTTATTATTGGAGTTAAGAGCATGAAAAAAATATTATTTTTAAGCTTAGCAATTTTATTTTCTCTTATAAACGCACAAGCTAATGAATCAGTTTTGGCTAAACAAAATACAATACAAACGCGTATAAATAAAACCGGAACAAAAATATTAAACTCTAATAAATTAAACAAACGAGTTGTTTTTGTATACGATAATGAATCAAAAGAAGGGCTTATTAAAGGTACAAAACCCTTAACCAAACGCCAAGTAGTTGTCTATGAAGAGATTTATAAATATATAGAAAATGATGATGAACTTGCAGGTTTTGTTTCAAGAGAAATAGCAGCTGCATACCGTTCTTATGATGGTTTTGCAAATGGTTGGCTAAGTTCTATAAAAATTAAAGCTGCTCCTAAAAAATATGAATTTGTTTTCGATAAAATGGCTGTCGATTATATGGTCAAAGCCGGATATAACCCAATTGGATTAATAACATACATTAATAAAACTTGTCCTCAAAAACATGGCGACAGATTTTCTTCGCATAATTTAACCTCAAAAAGATTAGCAAATATTTATGAAAGAATTTATACAAAATATCCTTATTTTATAGAAAATAATTCTTATCTATACAACGACTATTATCAAAATTTTTTACTAACTTCACAGAAAAATAGGAAAAAATTAGAAGAAAAAATTCTTAGCGGAGATAAAAAGAAAAACATTAAATATGAATAAATTTATATTGACATTATTTTTAATAATAATTGCACCAGCGAGTTTTGCAAATATCGTCAACGACGATTTTGCAAGCTCAACATTGACTAATTCTCCTGTGCCTAATACAAGTCTTGAATATGATTATAGTGGCATTACCAAACTACCTATAAAAATGAAACTAGCTAAAGACTATGGTAATGAAAATGATATTTATGAAGGTCAAGAATTAAATCTTTATATATCTCAGGATGTCATCTATAAAAATAAAACTGTTATAAAAAAAGGAACAAAAGCAACTGCCAAAGCTAATATAATAATTTCTACGGGCATGAATGGTATTCCTGCAAGTGTTATTTTAAATAATTTCAAAATAGACGGAATTGAAACTAGACAACTATTGGACGATTTTGAATTATTTGGACAAGATAGGAGTTTATTGGTTTTTCCCCTGAAATGGGTATTAACACCACTTTATCCAACGGGTTCATTAACAAACTTTATAATGGGAGGTCATGCCAGATTAAAACCAAGCAAGACTATAACTGTGTATTACTATCCTGAATGGAAATAAAAGATATCCTTGATTTTTTCTTAATTCCTTGGTATGATAAGGCTTGTCAACGCCACGGGCCTGTGGCACTCTGCCGAAACGAAGCTGACTAAATGTCAGGTTCGGTGAGAGGAAAGGTAGCGCTGGAGTGGAACTCCTCGCTAACGCAGCGCCCAAGCGAATGAAAACTTAATATAAGACGCCACGGGCCTGTGGCGCAGCGGTAGCGCAGAGGACTCA
>JAZRSL010000039.1:0-21971 GCA_045651505.1 Candidatus Gastranaerophilaceae bacterium
TATTAAAAATTAATGGTATTATTTTATTTTTAGTACATAATTTATTTTGTTCAAAATATTTTATAATCAAATTTGGATTAGGCGAAGTAATAATAATATAATCAAATTTAGTGTTTTTTAATTTTGATGGCAAAATACAATCAAATTTAACTTCTTTTTTTTCTGTTTCATACCTAATATCTGAAATTCCCACAATATTGAAATACTGTGATAAATTGACTGCACTTTCTAAAGCTTCAAAAAATATTCCATTACAATAAAAAATAACTTTTTTGCCTTTACATTTTTTGCTTAACTCATTAAGCCTCTTATAAAAATCTTCTGTTTGAAAATAATTATACCAATGCTGAAACTCATTGTTCATAAGGCCTCTTTCAAACTTTTAATTAATCTATCAAACATTTCTTCAATTCCTATACTTGCCCTCCAGCCTAATTTCTCAAGTTTTTTAGAATTTAATTTTATTTTAGTTGTTGCAGGATAACGATTATCATTAATTTTTACTATTTTAACTTTTGATGTTTTGTATTTATTAGATAGTAATTTAGCTAAATCTTTTATTGAAATATAACTATTATAATTAGCTACATTATATACTTCTCCCGAAGAACCTTTGATAAGCATTGTAAATAAGCCAGTAATAGCATCGGTTATGTAACAATAGTTCTTTGAAGATTTACCATCTGTATGCAAAATAATATCTTCACCATTTATGATATTTTTTGCAAACTGCGCAAAAACTCGATTTTCATCTTTTGCAATTCCCGCGCCAAATGTTTGCGTAAGTCTTGCAATCTTTATATTAACATTATAATTCTTTGAAAAAGCAATACATAAATTTTCTGCTAATTTTTTACTTATAGGATAAGCATTTCTTAAATTTGTTGAATCTAAAATACCATAATCAGTTTCAGCAACATCTTTTTTTAATACTTTTCCATATATTTCAATCGAAGATAAATAACATACAATTGCATCATTTGCTTTTGCAAATTCTAAAACATTTTTTGTGCCTTCTAAAGTTGTTTCCATACATTCTAGAGGATTATCAATTATGTTTTTAGAATTTGTCATTCCTGCAGTATGTATAATAAAATCAACTTTTTTATCGTAAACTATTGGCGAGCAAACATCTTGTATCAAAAATTCTAAATTTTTATTTTCTATAACATTTTTAAAACTATTTTTTATTTTTTCTTCATTTCTCGCTAATGCAATAATTCTAATATTTAGATTCTTTAATCTATTAGCGCAAAGACAAGCTAATACAATTTCACTCCCGATTAAACCTGTTGCGCCAGTTACTAAAATTGTCTTATCACGAAATTGCTCTAAAATTTCTGTTTTAGCTATTCTTTCTAAATCTTCTTGTTGTATGAGATTCTCTATTTCAAACATTACTTTGTCCCCAAACTAAAAGATTCATAATTTTCTTTAAATTCTAAAATTCCACGTAAAATAAATAAATCTTGAGGAGTTGTTATTTTAATATTACCAAAATTTCCTTTGACCAAATGCGTTTGTTTTCCTAAAACATTATATAATGTGCAAGAATCCACAATATCTTGATACTTATTTTCTCTTTGTCTAATAATATTATGCGCTTCAAAAATTTCTTCTAATACAAAACTTTGTGGAGCTTGAGCAGCATAAGTTTCTCGCCTTATTGGTATTTCTTTAGGAACATTTCCCTCTGAACTAATTAAAATAGTTTCATAACAAGGAGTAGAAGTAATAGCAGTTCCATTTTCTATAACACTTTTTATATTTGCAGAAATTACACTATCCTCAACTATTGGTCGAACACCATCATGAATTAAAACAATTGAATCTTTTGGATTTTCAGCATATGCTAAACTTAATCCGTTATAAATTGATTCTTGAGCTGTTTCACCACCATCAACAACTCCTACAACTTTATTAAAAGAATATTTTTCTATCATTTTAATACAATATTCTTTATATTCTGGAAGTATTGAAATATAAATTTTATCTATCTCATTATGGTTCTGAAATATTGTTAAAGTATGCGCTAAAATCGGTTTTCCATATATTTCTATAAATTGCTTTGGTATAGAATCCGCAGATTTATTCAACCTTTGTCCTACTCCACCTGCAAAAATTATTGCAATATTCATATATTTAAACCCCTTGATTACAGCTTTATTTAATCAGAATAAACAAACTCTTCGCTTCCATTATCTAACATTAAAGCACAAAGTTTTGCATTTTTGTACTTTCCACAACCTAAATCTATACAAATTTTATCATCTTGTATCAAAGGACTGTCAAATTCCGTATGCCCAAAAATAATTTTTTGAGGAAGATTATGCTTGCTTCTATAAAAAGCACTTCTTATATAAACTAAATCTGTTTCACATTGTTCCTCTAATGAATACCTTGGATCAATCCCTGCATGAACAAACAAATAATCATCTGTTAAATGATAAAATTTCAGACTTCTAAAAAAATCACCATGAGTTGCTAAAATATTTTCGAATCTACCGCCATAACTCTTAACTGTTGCTGGCCCGCCATAATTCCAAAACAAATAATGATAATAATCATCTTTATCAGCATGCAAAAGAGCATATTCATGAGAACCAATTAAAGTTATAGTTTTGTACTGCTCACTGATTTCTATAACTTTTTCAACAACTCCTTTTGAATCAGGGCCTCGATCTATATAATCACCTAAAAAAACAAATGTATCATCTTGACGCACATCTATTTTAGATAGCACACTTTCTAATTTCCTAAGCTCACCATGTATATCAGTAATTGCAATAAATCTTCCCATAGCAATATTTTAACACAAAACAAAAAAGGCCGGTTTCTAAGAAACCGACCCTTTTAAAAACCTTATTAATTAAGCACGTTTGCTACCAGAGATAGCAATTTGGTGTCTTCCTTTTGCACGTCTCCTGTTTAATACTTCACGACCGCCTGGAGTAGCCATTCTAGCTCTGAAACCACTTACGTGTTGTCTTTTAATTTTTGTTCCTTCTAGTGTACGTCTCATTGTTCTATTTCCTTTTCAGCTAATTTTACATATAATATACTTATAAAACCATGAACATGCTATCTAGTCAACATGAGGGGGGCTATAATTATGAAGAAATATAACATTGGCTTTATCGGAGCAGGAAAAATGGCTGGAGCTATTATAAAAGGACTTCTTAAATCTAATATTGTTGCCCCTGAAAACCTTCTTGCAACTCAAGCAGAAAAAGAAAACTTAGAAGAAAAATCAAAAGCTTTGGGCATTAGAGTTATCTTAAACAATTTAGAATTAGCTGAAAAATCTGACGTAATTTTTATTGCTGTTAAACCTAACCAAGTAATTAGTGTTTTAGAAGAAATTTCGCATAAAATAAACGACGAAAAACTCATTGTTTCTATTGCAGCAGGACTAACGACCAAAGCCATCGAAGCAAACTTGCCCGCTAATACAAAAGTTATTAGAGTTATGCCAAATACACCTGCTCTTGTAAACGAAGGTATGTGCGGAATAATCTCTGGTAAAAACGCTACAAAAGAAGACTTAGCATACGTTGAAAACCTTTTTTCAACAATTGGCAAAAGCATTATTATTGAAAAAGAATCACAAATGGACATAGTCACAGCAATCTCTGGTTCAGGGCCTGCTTTTTTCTACAAAGTAATTAACGATATCGCAAGAGCTGGAGAAGCACTAGGACTAGATTATGAAAAATCTCTATTATTAAGTATCCAAACTGCAATAGGTTCAGCAAAAATGGCTTTAAACAGAGATATTAGTATGGAACAACTTGTTGCAAATGTTGCAACCAAAGGTGGTTGTACTCGTGTTGGTGTTGATGTCATGGAAGAAATTGATACCGAAAAAATATTTGCAGAAGTTATAGAAAAAACTGTTAAAAAAGCTTCTGAACTAGGAAAATGATATTTTATAAAGATATTTTCTTGCATTTTCAGCTTGAGGCAATAAAATTAAAAGTGTAAAACTTACACTAGAGATTGGAAGTTAATATGTCAAAAAATATCAGAAATATAGCAATTATCGCACACGTTGACCACGGCAAAACTACAATGGTTGACTGTATGCTTAAACAAGCAGGTGCGTTTAGAGAAAACCAACAAATGCAAGAACGTGTTCTTGATAGCAATGATTTAGAAAGAGAAAGAGGGATTACCATCCTTTCTAAAAATATTTCTATCGATTATAAAGGTACTAAAATTAATATCGTAGACACACCAGGCCACGCAGATTTTGGTGGAGAGGTAGAACGTGTACTTGGTATGGTAGATGGAGCTTTGCTTATTGTTGACGCAGCGGAGGGTCCAATGCCACAAACAAGATTTGTTCTTTCAAAAGCTCTAGAATTAGGTATTAGAATTATTGTTGTACTTAATAAAATTGACAAACCTGCCGCTGATCCTGATATGGCACTAGACAAAGTTTTTGATTTATTTACAGAACTTACTGATAGAGAAGATTTAATTGATTTTCCTTATATGTACGCAAGTAGTTTAAACGGTTTTGCCATTAAAAACATTGATGATGAAAGAAAAGATATGATTCCTTTACTTGATTGCATTATGGAAAATATTGCAGAACCTCCAGGAGATGCAACTAAGCCTATGCAATTTAGAGCAACAACTCTTGATTACAACGAATACGTAGGACGAATTGTTATTGGAAGAGTTGTAAATGGGGTTATAAAATCACAAGATCAAGTTGCTTGGATTAACGCAGAAGGCGTAGTAAATAAAGGTAAAATTACAAAATTATTCGGTTTTAAAGACCTTGGTCGTGTTGAAATCGAATCTGCTGAAGCTGGAGATATAGTTGGCATCGCAGGTTTCTCAGATATTCAAATTGGTGAAACGTTATGTGATCCAAATAATATCGAGGCTTTACCTCTAATTAAAGTTGACGAACCTACTTTACAGATGAATTTTTCAGTAAATGATAGCCCTTTTGCTGGTCAAGAAGGTAAATTTGTAACTTCTCGTCAGTTAAGAAAAAGACTTTATGATGAGTTAGAAAAAAATGTATCTTTAAGAGTTGAAGATACTGATTCAACAGATTGCTTCAAAGTAAGTGGTCGAGGAGAATTACACTTAGGTATTCTAATCGAAACAATGCGTAGAGAAGGCTATGAATTCCAAGTATCAAAACCTGAAGTTATATTCAAAGGTGAAGGCGAAGACATGCAAGAGCCTTTTGAAAACCTTCTTGTTGACGTTCCTGAAGAATACGCAGGCTCTTGTATTGACCGTCTTTCTGGTAGAAAAGCTAATATGCAGGAAATGCATAACGCAAATGGTAGAACTAACATGAAGTTTTCTATCCCTGCTAGAGGTCTAATCGGATTCCGTTCTGAATTTATCCGTATGACTCGTGGTGAAGGTATTATGTATCATACATTTGACGAATATAAGCCTTTTGCTGGTGATATTCCTAAACAAAGAAGTGGCTCAATCCTTGCTCACGAACAAGGAGAAGCTATTCCTTACGCTTTAGCTCAATTTGAAGACAGAGGCGTTTTCTTTGTAACTCCTAAAACAAAAGTTTATAGAGGAATGATTATTGGCGAAGGAAACCGCCCTCAAGATATCGTTGTGAATATTTGCAAAACTAAAAAACTTACAAACATGAGAAGCGCAACTGCTGATGTAATGGTAACTTTGCAAGCTCATAAAGAAATGACACTTGAAGAATGTTTAGAATATATTGCCGAAGATGAATTGGTAGAAGTAACACCTGAAAATGTTAGAATGCGCAAACAAGATTTAGTTAAATTCAAGAGTATTTAAAGGTTGTTTTTTATATTAAATCATTTTGATAACAATTCACTTAACATGTAAAAAGAGCCACATATAATATTCAGTTTATCTGTAGATAAAACATCTCCTTGATATTTCTTCGATTCTACAGGACACTTAAGCTTCAACTCTTCATAGCTACAAGCATTTGGGTATTCAAATTCATTTAGATAAACTTCGTCTCCGTCTTCAAAAAGAATCTCCATCATCTTTTCATAATCTTTATTTTTTAAACATCCAAAAATATAACGACGCTTTTGGCTAGGAAAATAAAAATCCAGATTATCTCTCAAAGCCTTTATTCCATTAGGATTATGACATGCATCTACAACGAGATTTTTTTCTTCAAAATATTCAAACCTAAAAGGATTTTTAACTTTGCTCAACCCCCTTTTAATGACTATTTCATCAATATTTTTAAATAAATAATTAATCGCAGTAATAACAAGTGCAAGATTTTCTGCTTGATGCAAACCTTTCAAGGAAAGAGATTCTAAAATATCTTGAGGGACATAAGGTGAAGTAAATAACAATAACGAGTCTAGTTCATCTGCCCTATCTCGAATTTCTTCATATCCCATTGATGTTACCAATGGGCATTTAGGTTTAATGATTCCAGCCTTTTCAAAAGCAATTTCATCACGAGTTTTACCCAATCTATCAGTATGGTCCAAATCAATTTGTGTAATTATTGAACATAAATTTTCTTTGATAACATTCGTTGCATCAAATCTACCACCCAAGCCTGTTTCCAGAACAACAATTTCCACATTGTTTCTTTGAAAATGTAAAAACATCATTACAGTTAGTATTTCAAACTCTGTTAAATGTATACCGAGATTATGCACCTCTTCAAAAAGCTTAGAAAAATCTTCTTTAGAAATTTCTTCTCCATTTATTTTGATTCTTTCAGTATAATCATAAATATGCGGACTAGTATAAAGCCCTACTTTATAGTTAGCTTCTCTCAAAATGCTATCTAACATGGTACAGACAGAGCCTTTACCATTTGTACCAGCTACATGGATACATTTTAATGCATCTTGTGGGTTTCCAAGTTTTTCCAGAGCAGATTTAATTCTATCCAAGCTTAAATCTACATAAAACATTCCGTTTGATGTAAGTTTTTCAATAGTTTCTTGGTAGTTCATTTTTAACTACTCCTTAAGCTTCGCTTTCTGCAGGAAGCATGTTTTTAGGGATATATTCTTCAATTTCTTCTTGAGGTAAATTTATTGGTAAACGGAATCCGAAAGTAGAACCTTCACCCTCTTTAGATTGAACGAAAACTTGTCCAGCATGGTGTTTTTCTATTGTAACTTTAACTAAGTGTAGACCAAGTCCTGTACCTTTTACTGAATGAGTAGCATTTTCGCATCTATAGAATCTATCAAAAACTTTTTTCTGATCTTTTTCTGGAATACCAGCACCTTGATCCTCTACACTAACTTCCACAAATTCTCCGTCTCTTGAGCGTTCTGCACGGATTTTAATACGTTTTCCGTCTGGAGAATATTTGATAGCATTTGATAAAATATTCATAAAAGCTCTTGAAATTGAATCTACATTCAAGAAAACTTCTGGTAAATCAGGCTCTTTCATTATAGAAATTGTTAAATCGTGTTCTTTTGCAAGAACTTGTACCTGATTTACACAATCTTCAACAATTTCCATAACATTTTGCTTAGATTTTTCTAAACGCACATTTTGAGCTTCATAACGAGAGAAATCAAGAATATCATTCACCATTCTATTTAAACGTATAATTTCTTGGTTCATAACGCCAATAAATTCTCTTTGAGTATTAAAATCAAAATCATTTCCAAAGTTATAAAGCGTATCAATATAGCTTCTTAAAACAGTAACAGGGGTTCTTAATTCGTGAGAAACATTTGAAATAAAGTGTGAACGCAACTGATCCATTTCAACATCTTTAGTAACATCAATAAGAACTATAATGTAACCAACATAAGAATTAGAACGAGTAAACATTGGAGAAATTAAACATCTAATTATACGTTTATCGATTTCAATATTAAATGGAACTGGAGCTCCGTCTTCTTCAATAGGTGTATCCTTGAATTCAGCAATTTTTTCAGAGAAACAGAATTCTCCACTTGAATCACAAAATTGTTGAATTTGAGTATTTAAAATATCTTCTTCAGATACTTCTAAAAGCTTTTTAGCGTGGTTATTAACCATAATAACTTTGTCATGGTTATCACAAACAACAACCCCATTTACGATACTCATAAGTACTGATTCTAGCTTATTACGTTCAAAAGTAAGACTCTCAATAGTTTGTTCATTGTAACGACTCAATTTCTCTGACATGTCGTTAAATGCGTTGTATAATTCTTTTACTTCTTTATCAACATTTTTATCATCAATTTTATAACCAAATTCGCCTGTAGAAATCTTTTTTACACCTTGATATAACTTGCGTAATTCAGTTGTTATAATTGTAGAGTTCATATAAACAATACCTACAATTACCAACCAAGCCAGCAAGAAAACTATGGCTAAAGACAACTTTGATGTTGCAGAAACCTTGTCCATAATCTTACCAGATAGTCCAACTGTAACTGAACCAACATTTTTTGAATCAGATAAATTTTTTACTATCATCGGAGAACTTACCGTAATACGAGCTTTTTCTGCTTGTTCAGGATAATCGTCTTTGCTTGAATAAATTGTTTTAGAATTGTTATCTTTAAAAACAATAAAAGCAATGTCTTCATTACTTTTTAATATTGAAACAGAATTTGAACGCAAAGCATCATATTTTGCCAATTGTGGAATTTCTTTAGTAAGCTCAACACCCTCTATCGCCAAAGTCTTTGATAATACTTGGCCAAAATTTTTATATGCAGAATTCATGTTTTTATCAATGCTACATGTAGCAAACCAAGCTGCACCTAAAATAAAAGCTGTACTTATTGCAAGCCCCATAACTATAAGCCTTGCTTGAGCAGTCATTGATTTTTTGGAATTTTTTATATTTTTTACTTCTGCATCAGGCACAAGTATATCTCCCACAAGCTCTGTTCTTTGACAAAATTATACCACGTAAAATTTTTACTAGCAATAATAACGAGGATAAAAGTTTTAAACTTGCGAAAGAAACAAAAATCTTGTATACTCTTTAGTATACGGAGTGGAATGTGAAGAAGTTATCTTTAGCAATTTACTGGCATATGCATCAACCAGTCTATGAAATCGAAGGCACATATTTAATGCCTTGGGCAAGACTTCACGCTGTTAAAGATTATTTAGATATGTTGCTAGTATTAGAAAAATTTCCTAATCTCAAGCTAAATTTCGACGTTGTTCCTGCTCTTATGGACACTGTTATTGACTACACAAATGGATACCATGATATTCATTCGGAACTTTCTGTTTCTGATGTAAATACAATGACAAATGAAGAGAAATCTTTTGTGCTTAACAACTTTTTCTCTCCTAAATTTGAAACAATGCTTTTCCGAAGTGAAAATTATAAAAACCTTTATCAAAAACGCTTTGCAAAAGATTCTTGCTCAATTGATGATTTTGATAACACAGAAATTTCAGACTTAATGGCTCTATTTAACCTTGTTTGGATAGACCCAACTCATTTTACAAGGTATCCGAGATTAAAAGAGCTTTGGGAAAAACAATATAATTATACACTTGAAGACAGAATCGAAATTTTGGAAATTCATCGCGATATAATGCGTGAAATTATTCCTACGTACAAAAAATTTGTAAATGAGGGCCGAATCGAAATGACAACAAGCCCTTATTATCATGCAATTTTACCAATTCTAGCAGACGTAAAATCTTCCACTAAAAAAGTCATAACAACAGAAGGCTTACCAAATTCTTTAGGAATGCTAGAAGATGCTCGTCTACAAGTGAGAAAAGCTCTTGATAGAGTAGAAGAAGTTATGGGCATCCGCCCTAAAGGGGTATGGCCTCCAGAACTTTGTCTTGGACCAAAATCACTAAATCTATTAGCAGAAGAAGGAGTTCAATGGACAATTTCTGATGAAGGAATTCTTTCTGAATCAATAAATTTTGATTTTATAAGAGATTTCAAAGGTAATCTTAACGATCCATATCACTTACTAAAAGTATATGAATATAAAACAAAATCTGAAAAACCAATAAACGTCATTTTTAGAGATAGATCTATTCCTAATCTCATAAACTTTGAATACGCTGGAATTGATCCTAAAATGGCTGCTGGTGATTTATACGAAAAGATTAAAGTTATACAAAACAAATTATTAATCTCACCAGATAATAATCACTTACTTACAATAGCACTTGACGGCGAAAATTGCTGGGAAAATTACCAAAATGATGGATATGATTTCTTAGAAAATATTTATTCTCTTATAGAAAAAGATGATTCTTTAGAAACTGTCTTAATCTCAGACTATATAGAAAATGATAAAAATAAAAAAGCTATAAATAAAATTCTCCCCGGTTCTTGGATTGATAAAACTTTCCAATATTGGATTGGTGAAAGCACTAAAAATAGAGCTTGGTCTTATTTAAAGAATACTAAAGACTTTTTAGACAACTTTATTAAAGAAAACGATGACAATCATTTAATCGAAAATGCTCGCAAAGAATTATTCATCGCTGAGGGTAGTGATTGGTTCTGGTGGTATGGTGAACCTAACAACTCAGGACAAGACTTTGTCTTTGACTATATGTTTAGAGAACACCTTAAAAATGTTTACCTAATTCTAAATGTCGAACCACCAGAGTATTTAAACAATTCATTAATAAACAAAATAGATGTACCGTTTAAGTACCCTACAAAATCAATTACACCTAGACTTGATGGACTTTTAGAAAGCTATGACGATTGGTTTCATTCAGGTAGCATTAGCATGCTTGATGGGCCTGTTTTTAGGGAAAATAAAAACGTAGATAAAATTTATTACGGATGTGATAATGAAAATTTATACTTCCGACTTCACGTTAATAAAAATGTTAGCGAATCTAGCTTTTTAGATAGAATAAATCAATTCTATATTTATACTAGGAATGCTAGTAATGTTGGTCATAGAGCTTATATACGATTAATTAGTAAAACAGACAATCAATATCCTATTTTGCGTGAAAAATTTGAAAGAGAAATGACACTAACACTTATTCGAGATACATTATATCCAATAAGACTCACTAGCTGCCTACACCCTAATATGTGGACTCTTGCAAATCCAGATAAAATTAAGACTGTATATAATGACGTAATTGATATCTCTATTCCATTTGACATACTTGGCATTAATGAAGGGGAAACAATCGAATTGTTCCTTGCTAATACCGATTCTGGGGTAAAAAATACTTACATTCCACAAGAAGTTTTATTAAGTTTAACTAGAGGTTAATTTAACAATAAATCTCCATGTTTCTTTATATGTTCAACCAAACCGCCGTCTTCAAGTAGTTTTATCATAACATCAGGTAGTGGCTCAATCATTGTTGTTGTGCCCTTAGTTATATTTCTTAAAATACCTTCTTTAATATCTAATTCTAATTCGTCTCCGGCATCAATACCATCTGTATCACATTCAATAGCCAAAAGGCCAATATTTATGGCATTACGATAAAAAATTCTTGCAAAAGATTTAGCTATTACAGCTCCGACCCCAGCTATTTTAATTATTTGAGGAGCGTGTTCACGAGAAGACCCAAGACCAAAATTATTGCCTGCTACTACAAAATCACCTTTTTGCATTTCTTTTGCAAAATTTTCATCAGCATCTTCTAATACATGCTTTGCAAACTCTTGCAAATCTGAACGCAAGTGAAACAAGCGTCCTGGCGCAATGTGGTCTGTTGAAATATTATCACCAAATTTAAAAGCTTTTCCTCTCATCATACTTCCCCTTTAGCAATTAGTCCTTTTTGCTACCAATTTACAATTAACCTCTTAACTGTACTGGCATTACAAGATATATATAATCTTCTTCAGAGCTTGGTGCAAAAACTGTTGCTGATAACGGAGTATTCAATTGAACAACTATTTCATCAGACTCAACTATTTTAAGAAACTCTAAAACAAATTTATAATTGAAAGCTATAGCCAATGATTCGCCAGAATATTTGATATCAATAATATCTTGCGAATTACCAGCTTCTGGAGAATCACCAGATAGCTTTAACATATTATCTTCAAATTCAAATTTAACAATACTATTCTTTTCGTTTACCATAACGGCAACTCTTTCAAGAGCAGCTATTAAAGAACCTTTATCAACTTTAGCTTCCTTAGGGAAAGATTGTGGAATCAATTGATTATATTTTGGAAACTGACCTTGCATTAAACGAGTAATAACTTTTGTCTTATCAATAGTTATTACTATTTTTTTAGCTTCTTTAGAAATTTTTATATTATCAGCTTCCGCTAATAAAGAGATTTTTGAAAGTTCTGCTAGAACTTTTGAAGAAATTAGCATCTCAAAAACCTTTTCACCATCAGAAGAGTTGTTTGTAACAACTTCTCTCACCCTTGCTAATCTATTCCCGTCAGTTGCAGCCATTTCTAAGATATTCTTGTTAACTTCACATACAACACCAGAAAGTAGATTATTTGTTTCATAACCTGCAGCAGCAGATACAACTTGACGAATAGCTTTTGTAAAAGGCTTTGTTTCTATTTCAATACTATCTTCTTCAGAAATGTTTTCTTCAACTTGCGGAAATTCACTTGCTGAAATACCAATAATATCAAACTTAGATTTCTTACATGTAATAGTCGCTGTTGAACCATTTAATTCAACTCTTACAAGCTCGTCTTGTAATCTTGAAACAATATCACCTAATTTTTTAGCTGGTAGCGTTATTTTACCTTCTTCTTCAATCTGAGCATCAATAAGTGTTGTAATTGATAAATCAAAATCCGTTGCAATTAATTTTATTTGATTATCTGACACCGTCTCAATCAAAACATTTGCAAGAACTGGCTGTAAACCTTTAACAACAGTTGCTCTTTCAACTATTCTGATTCCATTTAATAAATCGTCTTTACCTACAACGAACTTCATATTGATACCCCTCAAATTTATACTATCAAAAGCTTTTTACAGATACATTTTAGAATAAAAACCTTGTAATTACAAGTTTTTTATTAGTTGACTTTGTAAAAAACATCATTAAATTACCAGTGTAAATTTTTGTAACAATAATTAAAAAAAAACTAAAGTTTTTCAAAAAAATGTCGATATAAAAATTGTAAGCAAAATAAAAGCAAATACAAAATATAGGAAAGGATTAATAATATGCGTATCGAAAACGATTTATTATCAAGATTTAAAACACAAGAAATGGAATCAATCAATACATCACTCTCTAACGAACTAGATTTCTTTTTCGATAATGTCTTAGAAACTGTTGTAGATTATTTCTCAGAAAAAGATTTAATAAAAGTTTAAGACTCAAAATATTAAATACCCCAAGCGGGCGGGCTGGTCTAATAAACCAGCCCGCCCTTTTTGTTACACCAAATATCAATATTATTAAGTTTTGTAACAAGAAGTCTGGAACCATGGCAATTATTGCATTATAAAAAACTTTTAATATGTAAGGTTAATTTTAATGGTATACGAAAGGTGGATTATATGTCAGGTGCAATCAATGGCTTTAGTTATGGCTACGGTTATGGAAACAATAATATGTATGGCATGAATGGATTAGGTTACAATGACCCTTATTTTATTCAAGCATATAATAGCCCAAATTATAATTACCAATTATTACAACAACAGCAACAACAAGCGCAAATAGCACAACAAACTGCTCAACAACAACAAATCGAACCAACACAAACATCACCAAGTTTTCAAGGTGCAGCTAAAGCAATTGAGCAGGAACAACCCGAGAAAAAATCAAAAGCAAGTAAATGGGTTCTAGGAATTGCTTCAGTTATTGGTTTAGCTTGGGCAGGTTATAAATGTTTCAAAAAAGGTGATGGAACAGGTTTGGCAAAAATATTTGACGGAGCTAAAAAATACGGATCGAGTGCTTGGAACTGTGTAAAAGGCTGGTTTGGCAAATCTGCTCCAAAAACCTCTAGCCCAGCAGCACTACCAGCAGCAACACCTACTACAGCACAGACTGCAGTACAAACAGTAGCAACGGGGAGACTTGCACTACCAGCAGCTTCAGAAGCCACTGCACAAGCTGCCTCACAAATAACAACACCAGCAGTAGCGCCTGCTGCAACACAAACAGTGACTACAGGAAGACTTGCACTACCCGCAACATCAGAAGCCACTGCGCAAGCTGCCTCACAAGTTAGATTAAATACCGTTCAGAACATACTATCACAGCCTCAGATAAGAACTGTTTCTGCAAGTGGTTTTGACATCACTTTATGTAACGGTGAAATGGTTAAATGCGTAAAAGACGGTGTTGAATATACACGCAGTCAATTACCAGAAAACTTTGAACTGTTAATAAATCGAGCACTCAAAAAAGCATCGTAACAAAAAAGGAAGCCTTGAGGCTTCCTTTTTTGTATAAACTATCCTAATTTTTCAATTAAAACAGCGTGCTTTGTTGCAAAGTCCTTACCCCTTGCAATAATAGCAGCTTTTAATATAGCTGATAAGTCGATTGTTTCGTGCTCTTCAAAATTATTTGGTAATCTTAAAGACCAGTTTTGATCACCAGAAGTTCCTGGTGTATTGTAAGTTTCTTTTATTTTGAAGAAATCTGTAAAGAACATTTGAACATTCTTAGCTTTTGAAGCAAATATTTCAACAAGCTTAACAAAAGTTAGATAATCTTTGTCTTGAGTTAATCTAACAATAATATCGTCTTTGTTTTCAGCTTCAGCAAATAAATCTTCAACCAAGTTTTTAGCGTGCAAATAACCTTCGTGAGTGTTAATCATTGATTCAGCCCACATTTCGATAGGGTTATTGTCGTGAGTTCCAACCATATTCCAAACATTTTCTGTAATATTTTTACATCTATATGGATGTTCAGGTTTTTCAGGAACAACAAATTGAGTTAATCTCATACCTTGAAGCTCATATTTTTCCATAACCGCAGCAACAGGGTTTGTTAATGTTCCTAAGTCTTCACAAACAATTGAATTTTTATCCAAACCGCATTCTTTAGCTGCGCCAATAACAATTTTTTCAATTAAACGACCGTAAAGTTTGATTTGTTCATCTGATAAAGTTTTAACTCGTTTTTCTTTATCGCCTTCTAAAGTCCAGTCTAAATCTTCGTTACGAGCAATTGCGTATTTAGAAAGTTCAGGATGCTCAGGAGAAGAATATAATCTTCCTGCACCATCTTCGCACATTGGTTTTTTACCAACTTTATAAACCCAAGGATCAATTAAGCCAACGATGTGGTCAATTCTAACCCCACCTGGATTTTCTTTAAACATTTTTTTGTAAAGGTTTTTCATCAATATTCCACCTTCACCTAATGAACCGTCAGCATTGTACATTTTTTCTGGGTCCATTACAGGGAAGCCCCAAGCTTGACCATTCTTAGAGAAGTAATCTGGAGGGCATCCTAAATACCAACCATCTAGGAATAATGATTGATAAGCCCAAGCATCTCTATCAGAAAAAGCAACTTGTCTGTCAGCAATCATTTTAATACCTTTTTTAAGCGCAAACTTTTTAGTTGCTTCGTTTTGCATTTCTAAAACAAACTGACAGAATGAATAAAATTCGATTTCATCAGAATATTTTTCTTTAATTTCTGAAATACGTTTTTCATAAATACTTTTTTCATCTTCGGATTTTGGATTCAAGAGATTTTTATCTGTTTCATTTCTCCAAATATACCAAAAATCTCCACCATTTTCGATTGAAAGAGCTTCGTATAAAGAATCTTTCTCTAGCCAGAAAGAATTTTCTTTTTTGAATTTTTCGAACTCTTTTTTAAGAAGTTTTGTTCCTTTAAAATTATTCCAAGCTTCTTTCAAAGCTTCCAATTGAGCTTTAGAAATATATGAATAAGCTGTTCTTCCTTGATTTTGTTTAGGATTTTCACGAACAACTTTTTTATAAGATTCGATTGAAAGAATTTCTCCCCATTCTTTTTCAGTTAATTGTTTTAAATCAATAAACAAAGGGTTTCCTGAAAAAATCGTTCCACAATATGGAGAAGAATCTGAACTTTTAGTTTTACCAGCAGGTCCAAGTTGAATCGCATTAAATATTTTTGACGCATAATCAATTAAAGCGTGACCAGATTCTGAATTAAAAGAACCAAAACCAGTATCTTCACCGTCTTTAGCAGGAAAACTACTTCCATGAATAATTAATGCTAAATTCTCTTTACCCAAAACTTTTAAAGCTTCTGCGATTGTTTTTGTATCATTCTTCTTACATGTTAAACAGACCATAAATTACTCCTTATAAATCTCTCTGGGTAAAGTTTATCATTGAAATAGCGAGATTTCAATAAATTGTTAAGCTAGAATTTTTATTTTTTAATTTATTTTACGTTTGACTCTACATATATTTCATTAAAATATTTATTTGCAACTTGAACAATATCAGATGCAGTAACCTCATCAATCATTCTTACGTATTCCTTAATAAAATCATAGCCATATCCAATAACTTCAAAACCTCCAATTGCTGAAGCTTTTTCAGAATTAGTCTCAAGTGCAACAATAAAACTTCCTTTCAATCTTTCCTGAGCGTCTTTTAGCTCAGAATCTGAAACAAATTCCATCTTCAACCGCTCTATTTCTGATTTTATTTTCTCTCTTGAATAATCAAGAGTTTCAGGTTTTGTTCCTATATATGTCATAAAAATCCCACCAAGAACTTTTGGAGAATACGTTGAACCAAGCTGATAAGCAAGACCGTCTTGTTCACGAAGGTTTTTATACATTCTACTACTCATTCCACCACCTAGAATAGTATTAATTATCTTCAATGTTACAAAATCTTTTTTAGCTTCTATTTTGCCAGTTTGCCAGCCTAAAAACAACCAAGCAGTTTGTAAATCTTTTATCGATTTAGAAAACTTTTTTGATGAAGTAAGTTTTGTTACTCGATAATTATTATAATTAAATATTGGCTGTTGTTTATCAGAAAACATAGAACCAAAAGCGTTTATCATAATATCTTCTAAAACATCACCATTAACAGATATTACTACATTTTTTGAATCAAAAATTTTATTATAATAACCAACAATATTTTCACGTACCAAAGATGGTAAAGATTTTTCTAGTATTTTATTTGTATTTGAATAAACACTATTTTCAAATATCAAAGTCTTAAACTCTTCAAGTGCAACATTCATAGGAACATCACGCTGTTGACGGATTTTACTTAATATTTCTGAACGTTTTTTTTCTATTTCGTAATCGTCAAAAAGAGCGTTATTAATTACTTCATCAAGAATTTCTAAAGTTAAATCTAGTCTTGCTGTTGTTGTTTGAACATTTATTGTAAAATAATCTTCGCTACATGATGGCTCAATTCTTATCCCATTTTCTTCCATTAATTGTGCAAGTTCTTGAGAGGAGTACCTTTTTGTACCTTTTAACATTGTTCCAGCAACTAATGTTCCTTCCCCGATTTTTGTTTCAAAAAACTCACCACCTTTAGCTATTATATTTATAGCAACTATATCATTATTAGTGTTTTTATTTATTAATAGAGTTGACTTGTTATCAATAATATACTTAACAGTTCCATTTGATTCTGAAACTTTCTCAGCAGAATGTTGTATATCTCTTTTAGCCTCAACTTGTTCCATTTTTTTAGGTAAAGCTATAGAAACTGCAGACTTGTTTATACCCAAAAATTTTTGCGCAACTCTCTGAACATCAGAAGCTGAAACTTTTTTAATATTTTCAATATAGTTTTCATACAAATTTGATGAACCCGTTAGAGAAATAATATACCCTAACTCTGAAGAAATATTAGAAGTCGATTCCCTTGCATAATAAGTATCTTGTTCAATAATTTTTTGAGCAGTCAACAATTCTTCTTCTGTTACACCATACTTTTGAATGTATGTAATTTCATCAAAAATAGATTTTTCTAATTTTCTTGCATTCGCAGGATTATAATTTGCACTTATATAAAAAATCCCATCATCCTTATAAGCACCATTGGAAGCTGAAATAGAATGGGCTAAACCTTTTTGCTCTTTAATATTTTTATAAAATTTAGAAGTTTTTCCACCACCAAGAATCTCAGCTAAAACGTCAAGTGCAAACACCTCATTATCACATATATTTGCCCCTCTAAACCCAATCATCATATAACCAGATTGGGTATCTAAATATTCAATTTTACGTTTTTGGGTAAATAATGGAAACTCTTTTCTAAAATGTTTTTTTACAGGCTTTTTGCATTCACTATTAAAGGCTTTTGCAATTTTTTCAACAGTCTTAGCAGTATCGACATCGCCTACAACAACTGTCACCATATTAGAAGGAGCGTAGTAATCGTTAAAAAACTCTAAAATCTCTTCTCTGCTAATTGTTGAAATAACATCAGCTGAGCCTATAACTTTTCTTTTATAAGGATGATGCGAATACATTAAATCATTCAAATTATTATAAACTTTTTTTGATGGAGTATTCGCATCTTTTGAAATTTCTTCAAGAACAACCTTGCGCTCCAGTTCTAATTCTTTGCGAGGAAGCTGAGGATCAGTAAGCATATCTGCATGTAATTCTAGTGCTGTATCAAAGTACTGGGAAGGAATAGTTATATAATAATGTGTAAAATCCTTACTTGTACCTGCATTGACAATAGCTCCTTTAGATTCTAGTGTTCTATCAAACTCACCTACTGGATGTTTTTTTGTTCCTTTAAAAAACAAATGCTCTAAAAAATGTGCTACTCCAGAATTAGCATCTGTTTCATTAATAGATCCTGTGCGTACCCACGTATCAATAGTTACGATTGGATTACTATGGTTTTCTTGAACAACAACAGTTTGTCCATTTGGTAGTTTTTGAACAGTAAAATCACTTGCCCAAACTGATACTGTAAAGCATAAAGTTATTATTGTTAAAAATATATTTCGAAACATTAAAAATCCCTCATCCTCAAATTTACATTAGCCTCCTTATTTTCCCTCTCCTCGGAGGAGGGCTAGGGAGGGGGTTGAATATTATTATAATATATTAGCAAAATTTTTTCCAATTGATAAGAGGGAGTAAATATAAAAATAAATTTACCCCTATCCTTTGACCATTAGTTGAACCATTTCATAGATTTTTTTGAGATTTTTAGTTGGACAAACTGAGAGCAATGTTACAATATTATCAATAATCTCTTTATTTGTGTCAGCCGGAACAAGTAATAGCTCAGCAGGAGTAATTTTAAACGCCTTACAAATTCTATCAATAGTTTCTGCAGTTGGCTGATATCGATTACGCTCAATATTAGAAACGCCATTGGTAGTAAGCCCAATTTTTTCAGCAAAAACTTCTTGAGTTAAATTATTTTTAAGACGCAGTTCTTTAATGTTTTTAGCTAATAGTTCTTGATATTTCATATATTAAAGCTTATAGTAATTCGCCAAATAGTTTAACATACTATTTATTAATATTATGGCTAACTAATTGTAACGAATCGTAAAAACATGAGTAAAATTAGGCAATTTAGAAAAACAAAAAAACTTTATATAGACAACAAATTAAAATCTTAGGGGAAATATTTTTATAGTTAATAGGAGGAAAAATTATGACAATTGCTGTAAAAGCTGCCGTACAGACGGTAAAAAATTTAGCTAGAACTAATTTTATGAAAAATGGTGTTCCTATGGTAAAAACAAAATTTACTAGGGTACTTGCAAATGGAAAAGAGGAAATGGTAACTGTTTTTAAAGATGCTACAACTGGTAAGGCTACAAGAATGTACATTGAAGATGGACTTGCTTGTCTTGACCGTACATATAAAGCACCAGTTGAAGCTGGTAGAATATTTAGTAAAAAATCAGGCAGATATTTACCTTCATTTGAAACTGGTCATATAACAACATATTCTTCTTATATAGCAGATGGTAAAGCTACTAAAAAACTCCTTTGGAGCGATGATGTAACAAAAAATTTAATTCAAGAGTCAAATGGCAATTTGACTCTTCATACAAATAGCTTATATACAAATGCTTTAGTGAGAACTCCTGAGAAAGAGGCACATAAAATATTAGGTTACACTAAACAAAATCATAATATATGGCAAGGTATAAATCATGATTTATATAAAGTCCAAAGTGGCAATCCTAGCACAAATCTAGTCCAAGGCTTAGGAAAGCCTAAGCCACAATGTGTGGTAAATAATTCTGGTTACAAAGATCTAAGAAGTGGATATGTCCTAGGAAATGACAAGGGAGGATTTGTTTTCCTAGAAGGAACTGAAAAATCCGCTGAGTTAGTTAATAAAGGATTCAAGATTACTTCTGGTACGAGCTATCATAATAAATTCTTGGCATAAAAGAACGTAGATTTTGGTAATTGCAGCTAATAGGTCGGGTTTTAACCCGACTTATTTTTTGATTGTTGGGTTGAAACCCAACCTATTATTTATTCAAAATTTAAATCTTTAATATTATTTTTATCTTCAAAATTACACCAATTTTCTTCATAAAAACCTTTTTTAACATACGTTTTAAACGATGAATACTCCCAATCTTTTGGTGTAATTCTATAATGTTTCATCGGATTGTAATGGATATAATCTAAATGTCTATATAAATCGTCTTTATCTAAAATAACATGAGCCCAATATCTACTTTGCCAAATACCTTTTTCATTTTTATTTTGCATACTCTTTGTTAATTTTACATTTTGCACCTTGATATTTCTTGAAAGATATGTCTTAAAAGTCTTTATAATATTGGGATAGTTTTCAATTATTTCTGGTTTTAGTATCAGGTGTATATGGTCTTCTAAAATTACATATGCAATAATTATAAATTTATATTTTGTTTTTGTATATAATAAAGCTTTCTTAATTAAATCTGTATAATTCAATAATAACTTGTTTCTTTGATAAGTTACTATTGTAATAAAGACCATTGAATTTTCTATATAAAATCTTCTGTAATTCATAATTTTATTATAATATAATTTCGTCGGGTTAAAACCCAACCCATTATTTTTTATATTATTAATTAAATTTTGTTGGGTTGAAACTCTTACCTATTATTTAAATTCTTTTATAAAAAAATAGGGTAAATTTAAAAACTTACCCTACTTTAATATTTTATAGGTCGGGTTTTAACCCGACATTATTTTACAATGAACAAGCGCAAACGCCGTCTTTGCAACAATATCCTAGAGCTTCTTGAGCTTCAGACATTCTTACTTTGATACGTCCGTCTACTGCAATACCTTCACCTGTTTTTTCAGAAATCAATAATGGGTTAATATCTAACTCATCGATGAATTTGAAATCATTAACAAGTTGAGATAATCTCAATAATGTTTCTTCAATTTGTTCCATTTGAGCAGGTTTAGTACCTCTAGCACCTTCTAGAAGTTTGTAAGCTTTAACTGATTTAATCATTTCTTTAGCGTCGATATCAGTTAGAGGAGCGATTCTGAATGTTACGTCTTTCATAACTTCGATGAATACACCACCTAAACCGAACATCATCATTGGTCCGTATTGAGGGTCAGTTGCAATACCGCAAACCATTTCTCTGTTACCTTTAACCATTTCTTGAATGATAACACCTTCTAAACCATCAATTAAACCTTTTTCAGTTAATTTAGCGATTAAATCTTGATATTCAGCTCTTAGTTGGTCTTCAGATTGAATATTAACTCTTACACCTCCAACATCAGTTTTGTGTGAAGTTGTTTTAGAAGTCATTTTCATAACAACTGGATATCCAATTGAATTACCAATTGTAATAGCTTCTTCTTCAGTTGTAGCAAAACCTGATTTACAAACTCTGATACCATAAGCATCAAGAACATCAATAGATTCACGAGTAGTAAGTTGATCTCTGCCTTCATTTACTGATTGAGCAATGATTTCTTTAGCACGTTTGTAATCAACATTGTATGAAGGAATTGTACCTTCTGGTCTTTCCATCCATAATCTTTGTTGATTTAATCTTGCTAAACCTTCAGCAGCTTCTTCTGCATACATAAAGAATGGCATATTAACTTCCATTTCAGAAATTGTAGCGAAGAAATC
>JAZRSL010000040.1:0-6580 GCA_045651505.1 Candidatus Gastranaerophilaceae bacterium
TATTAATAATCTGACTTCTTCTCGTTCAACAATTCGTGACGCTGATATTGCAGAAGTCTCAAGCCACTATATCCAACAACAGATTTTACAACAGGCTTCAGCAACGTTAATGGCAACTGCCAACCAAAGCCCTGCAATTGCTCTGCAATTGATTTAAAATCTCTTGTTCCCCTCTCATTTGGAAAGGTTGAAGGGTTCCCTTATTAATAACTATTTCCTTATCCTTATTTTAATGTTACAATAGTCCTATGATTGATAGATATTCGCGTGAAGAAATTAAAAAGATTTGGGATTTAGGTATAAAGTTCGATTATTACCTAAAAGTTGAAATTGCGGTTTGTGAAGCTTATGCTAAACTTGGATTAATACCTCAAGATGCATTAAATTTAATTAAAGATAAAGCCACATTTTCTGTCGAAAGAATCGATGAAATAGAAAGAGAAGTACGTCATGACGTAATAGCTTTCTTAACTGCAGTTAATGAATCAGTAGGAGCAGAAAATGCTAAATATATTCATATGGGGCTAACCAGTTCTGATGTTATAGATACAGCTTTTGCACTTCAAATAAAAGATTCATCTATAATAATTTTAAAAGAACTTTCAGAATTAATTAATGTTATTAGAAAAAGAGCTTTTGAATTTAAAAATACGGTTTGTATTGGGCGCTCACATGGTGTACATGCTGAGGTTATGACTTTTGGTTTTAAGCTTCTTAATTGGTTAGATGCATTAGAAAGAGCGAAAAATAGTTTTGAAAAAGCTTTAGAAGAAATTTCTGTTGGCCAAATTTCAGGACCTGTTGGAACTTATTCAAATTTACCAACCGACATTGAAACTATAGCTTGCAAAAATTTGGGTTTAAAACCCGCAAAAATCTCAACTCAAATTATTTCTCGTGATAGACACGCTAAATTTATTTCAGAGTTAGCGATTATTGCAGGGCTAATTGAGCAGTTTGCAACCGAAATAAGACACCTTCAAAAAACTGAAGTTCGTGAAGTAGAAGAAGGGTTTAGTAAAAATCAAAAAGGTTCTAGTGCAATGCCACATAAGAAGAATCCAATTCTTTGTGAAAATTTATGTGGTCTAGCTCGTGTCGTTCGTTCGAATATGTTAGTTGCCTTTGAAAATATAAATTTGTGGCACGAAAGGGATATTTCACATAGTTCTGCAGAAAGAATAATTTTTCCAGATTCATTGATATTAGTGGATTTTATGCTTGCAAGATTTAAAAATGTTGTAGAAAATCTTGTTGTGCATGAAGATAATATGTTAAAGAATACAAATTTATATGGCGGTATTGTTTATTCTCAAAAAGTATTGCTTAAACTTGTTGAAAAAGGTCTAACAAGAGAAGATGCTTATAGAATAGTTCAAAAACATGCTCTAAATGCTTTAAATGGCGGTAATTTTAAATTTGGAATCGAAACTGAAAATATATTAACTGAAGATGAAATTCTTGAGTGTTTTAGATTAGAAGATTATCTAAAAAATATTGATGAAATTTACATGAGATTTTAAATAAATGTTAAAAAAATTTTTGCTGATTTGTTTTCTATTGTTAACTTCAATTTTGATAGGTTTTTCTGCAGAAAAGCCTCGTTGGGTTGCTCAACCTGTTTATGTCTATATTCCTGAATATGGGAATATGACAGGTTACATGCAGAAAGCTTTTATTGAATGGGAAAATAAATCAGATGAGCTAATTAGATTTAAATTTGTTAGTAAACCTAGCAATGCAAATATTAAAGTAAATTTTGTGGATCATGTGACAAATTGTAATAGTCCGTACGCTGTTGGGTGTGCTAGAATGTCTTTGCGCGCTGGGCATTATAACAATTGTGAGCTAGATATTGCTATGCAAAAAAAATATGGTGAAGGCTATAGGCCAATTGAAAACATATATGGTGTAATGCTTCATGAGATCGGACATGCAATAGGATTAGAACATTCAAAATCACCAGATAGTATTATGTATCCGTATGACTTACCAACATTACAATATTTAACAGAAGAAGATATAAACTTACTCTTTATTAAATACCACTAATTATATTTATTAAACAGGTATCCATATTTCTTTTATTCTTTGTTTATTGTTGTTTTTTAGATAAGTTAAGCAATCAGAATAACCCATTCCTTGACCATTTGAAACTTCTCCATGTCCTGCTATTTGGCTAGCTGCTGAGTTTGAATATCCTTGATGATATATTATTACAGCTCCTTCTGGAATCTCTGAAGGTATTACTGACGCTAAATCAATTCCTGTAATTTTTTTAAAGTTAGGATCTTTTGATAAATATTTTTCACCGCAAGTGCAAGCACGCTCAAAGGCACTGTAATGTTGTATACCACCGTAGAATGCATCATTAATACCTCTTCTTACAAATCCAACGCATTGTCCTCTGATTTTTCTTTTACCATCAGCTTGTTTAGGATTTGAATCTAAGTGTCTTTTTGTTGCTTGGCATAAACGTTTGCCTTTTTCAGGATTATATCCTTGGGCTAACCACCACTGCATGTTTCTAGATATTCTTTTACCATTTGATGTGCTACTAGTTTTTGTAGTATCGGATACAGCATTTGTCGAACTTGCTGAAGTTACTGTATTTATTGAACCTGATGATACACTAAAAGATGTATTAGTTGCTTTGTTTTGAAAAAAGCTTTTATTTATTGATGGTAATGTATTTGTGCTGTTTAGATTGAAATTATATAAAAACTGTTTACCACTGTTATAGTCAAACATTGTTGGAAGATTAATCTGTTGAGTAGGCAGTTCTATTGGAAAAAAATCATACTGACTATGGTCTAACATATTTTGACTAAAATCAGATAATAAATAAATATTATCAAAACTAGGTATATCCAAATTTGCGCCTAAATTAAAACTTAAATTATTGCTAAAAAAGTTTTCCATAATAAATCCTGCAAAAATCTCTTATAATAGTCCCGTATATATATCAAGTTTTTTTTTATAAAATAATTGCCTAGTCTCTTTACAAAACATTACAAAACTTTTGTAAATTTTTGTAAAGAAACATCTTGAAAAATTGTAAGTTATACCCTTATTAACTTGACTCAGTATTTTGATGTTGTACGATTGTATAACATGCGAACATGTACATGGGATAATTATGTCCGAAATACAAACAGAAAAAATATAAAATAGTTATATAGTGCGTACATCATTAGAATAGATGAGGTGAATTAATGTCGACAAAATATGCGAAAAGAGTAACGCCAATGGGTATTCCTAATACACGTTTGGACGATTTACCAGATTTAATTGACGTGCAAAAAAAATCATTTGAATGGTTTTTAAAAGAGGGCTTAAAAGAAGAATTATTAGCATTTTCTCCTGTTAAAGATTACACAGGTAGATTGGAGCTTCACTTCTTGCCAAACTACACGTTCGACAATGCGAAGTACACAGTAGAAGAAGCTCGTATTCACGATACAACTTATGCTAAACAACTTCGTGTTATGGTTAGATTAGTTAACCGTGATAGCGGTGAAATCAAAGAACAAGAAGTATACATTGGTGATATTCCTACAATGACAGACAAAGGTACTTTCATTGTTAACGGTGCGGAACGTGTTATCGTTTCTCAAATCGTTCGTTCTCCAGGTGTTTATTTCAAAAGAGAAGTTTCACCAACTGGTAAGAGATTATACAATGCAACTATGATTCCTAACAGAGGGGCATGGTTGAAGATTGAAACTGACTCAAATGACTTAATTTACGTTAAGATTGATAAAAACAGAAAGATTTTAGCAACAACTTTATTGAAAGCTATGGGTATCACGGTTTCTGAAATGGAATCTTTATTCACACACTTTGAATTCTTGAAAAAGACTTTGGATAAAGATACAACTGAAACTACAGATGATGCATTAATTGATTTATACAAAAAATTACGTCCAGGTGACCCTGCTTCAGCTCAAGGTGGACGTCAAATTCTTGAATCAAGATTTTTTGATGATAAGAAATACGACATCGGTCGTGTAGGTCGTTATAAATTAAATAAAAAATTAAACTTAAATATTCCTAATAACGTAAGAACTCTTACAAGAGAAGATATTATTGCTTCAATTGAATACTTAATTAACTTAACTTATGATGAAGGTTCATTAGATGATATCGACCACTTAGGAAACAGAAGAATTCGTTCAGTTGGTGAACTTCTTCAAAACCAATTTAGAGTTGGTTTATCAAGAATCGAAAGAATCGTTAAAGAAAGAATGACTCTTCAAGATTCTGAAACATTAACTCCATTGAACTTATTGAATACAAAACCGTTAGTAGCTTCATTAAAAGAGTTTTTCGGTTCTTCTCAATTATCACAGTTCATGGACCAAATTAACCCACTTGCTGAATTAACTCACAAAAGACGTGTATCGGCTCTTGGACCTGGTGGTTTACAAAGAGAAAGAGCTGGTTTTGCAGTTCGTGATATCCACCCTTCTCACTACGGTCGTATTTGTCCGGTAGAAACTCCAGAAGGTCCTAACGCTGGTTTGATTGGTTCTCTTGCAACACACGCTAGAGTTAATGATTATGGCTTCGTTGAATCTCCATTCTTTGTGGTTAAAGATGGTGTAGTTACAGACGAAGTTGTTTACATGACAGCTGACGAAGATGAAAACTATAGATGTGCTCCAGCTGACGTTCAACTTAATCCAGATAACACATTCAAAGCATCTCAAGTTCCTGTTCGTTATAGATCTGAGTTTGTAATGTGTGATTCATCAAAAGTTGACTATGTTGGTGTTTGCCCTATCCAAATTATCTCAGTTGCGACATCAATGATTCCATTCATCGAACACGATGACGCAAACCGTGCATTGATGGGCTCAAACATGCAACGTCAATCAGTTCCTCTTCTTATTACTGAAAGACCTGTTGTAGGTACTGGTATGGAGAGAAGAGTTGCAAAAGACTCTGGTATGGTTGTTATTGCTAGAGCTGACGGTTCTGTAACAAGAGTTACTGGTGAAGAAATTATCATTACAGACCAATCTGGTAAACAACATTTACATACATTAATGAAATATGTTAGATCTAACCAAGATACTTGTATCAACCAAAAACCTATAGTTAATGAAGGTGATGTGGTTAAAGCAGGTGATGTAATTGCTGATGGTGCTTCTACAAGTTGTGGAGAACTTTCAATAGGTAAAAACATCTTGGTAGCATATATGCCTTGGGAAGGCTATAACTTCGAGGATGCTATCTTACTTTCTGAAAGATGCGTACATGATGATATCTTTACATCAGTTCACATCGAAAAATTAGAAATAGATGCTCGTCAAACTAAACTTGGGCCAGAAGAAATTACTCGTGAAATTCCAAACGTTTCTGAAGAAGCTTTAAGACACTTGGATGAACGCGGTATTGTTCGTATCGGTGCTAGAGTTTATGCTGATGATATCCTTGTTGGTAAAGTAACTCCAAAAGGTGAATCAGAACATCCACCTGAAGAAAAACTTTTAAGAGCAATCTTTGCTGAAAAAGCAAGAGATGTTAAAGACAACTCTTTAAGAGTTCCTCACGGTGAAGGTGGTAGAGTACTTGACGTAAAAGTATTCGACAGAGAAAAAGGAGATGAATTACCACCAGGGGCTAATACAGTTATTAGAGTATACATTGCTCAAAAACGTAAAGTATCTGTGGGTGACAAACTTTCTGGTCGTCACGGTAACAAAGGTATTGTTTCAAGAATTCTTCCAAAAGAAGATATGCCATTCTTACCAGACGGTACTCCAGTGGATATCGTATTAAACCCACTAGGTGTTCCTTCTCGTATGAACGTTGGTCAAACTTATGAATGCTTATTAGGTTTGGCTGCATACTTGACTAAAGAACACTATGAAGCTCCTTCTTTCGATGAAAGATATGGTGATAACCAATCTGAAATAGCTACAAGAGCTGAGTTGGTTCGTGGTATTAAAGAATCTGGTTGTGATTGGGTTAGAGAAGATGGTAAAGTTTACCTAATTGATGGTAGAACTGGTGAACCATTTGATGAACCAATTGCAGTAGGTTTATCTTATATCCTAAAACTTGTTCACTTAGTTGACGACAAAATCCACGCTCGTTCAACGGGTCCTTACTCATTAGTAACTCAACAACCACTTGGTGGTAAAGCTCAATTCGGTGGACAAAGATTTGGGGAAATGGAAGTATGGGCACTTGAAGCATATGGTGCGGCTTATACTCTTCAAGAAATGTTAACTATTAAGTCAGACGATGTTAACGGACGTAACAGAGCTTATGAATCAATCGTTAAAGGCGATAATATTCCAAGACCTGGTATTCCAGAATCATTCAAGGTACTTGTAAGAGAATTACAAAGTATCGGACTTGATATTACAGTTGCGAAGAAAAATGGTGTTGAAGTTGACTTAATGACTGATATGGATGATATGCGTAAAGCTGCTCCAAAAAGAACATTATCAGACATCGATTCAGAGTTGTTAAATATTAACTTCTTTGAAACTTCTACAACACTTGGTGAAATATAAGGAGATAGAAAATTGTCTACAAGTATTGATTATTTTGATTATATACGTAT
>JAZRSL010000041.1:0-5901 GCA_045651505.1 Candidatus Gastranaerophilaceae bacterium
GAAGTTGATGAAAAAAATAAAAATGTTATTTTAACTGAAGATGGTATTGACAAGGCCCAAGAAATTATTGGCTGTAAGGATTTATTCGATATAAATACTCAACACGCACATGATTTATTAAATGCTTTGAAAGCAAAAGAATTATTTATAAAAGATACAGACTATGTTGTTAAAAATGGCGAGATTATGATTGTAGATGAATTTACAGGCCGTTTAATGCCTGGGCGTCGTTGGTCTGACGGACTTCATCAAGCAATCGAGGCTAAAGAAAATGTTGAAATCCAAGACGAAACACAAACTCTAGCAAGTATAACTTTCCAAAACTTATTCAGATTATATCCAAAACTTTCGGGTATGACTGGTACTGCGATGACAGAAGAAGCAGAATTTGGAAAAATTTATAACTTAGAAGTCACTTCAATACCTACAAACAGATGCGACATTCGTGTAGACCATTCTGATGTTATTTATAAGACCGAAAAGGGCAAATATGATGCAGTTGTACAGGATATCATTGAACAAAACAAATTAGGCCGTCCTGTTTTAGTGGGAACAGTAAGTATTGAAAAATCAGAATATATTTCAGCATTATTAAAACAAAAAGGTGTTAAACATAATGTATTGAATGCAAAACAACACGAAAGAGAAGCTTATATTATTGCTCAAGCAGGTCGTGTTGGTGCAGTTACAATAGCTACAAATATGGCTGGTCGTGGTACTGACATTTTATTAGGTGGTAACGCAGAGTATCTTGCAAAAGAAGAATTAGAGAAAAATAGAGTTTCTCATGATACTCCAAATTATGAAGAATTAAAAGAAAAAGCTTTAGAACGCGCTCGCGAAATAACAGAATCTGAGCATGCAAAAGTTGTTGAGCTAGGTGGGCTTCATGTTATTGGTACAGAAAGGCACGAATCTCGCCGTATCGACAATCAGCTTAGAGGTCGTGCTGCACGTCAAGGTGACCCAGGTTCAACTAGATTTTTCTTATCATTACAAGATAATTTAATGAGAATATTTGGTGGAGATAAAATCACAGCATTAATGACAATGCTTAATGTTGATGAAGATATGGCAATTGAATCGTCTTTAATCACACGCCAAATTCAATCAGCACAAAAGAAAGTTGAAACATACCACTTTGATATTCGTAAAAACGTACTTCAATATGACGACGTTATGAATATTCAGAGAGAAAAATTCTATGCACAACGTAGAAAAGTTCTTCAAGGTAAAAATCTTAATGAAGACATTAAATTTATGATTGATAAAGAAATAGATAGACTTCTTAAGAGTTATATTACACCAGAAATGAATCCTGAAGAATATATTCCTGCAGAATTAGAAACCATGATAAAAGAACTACATTCTAATATTCCTCAACTTTCTTATATTAATGTTGATGACATAAAAGGACTTAGGTTTAATCGTATCTATGAATCTTTACGAGATGCTGCGATTAAAGCTTATAAAGAACACGAGGAAGAAATTATTGGATTCTATAATTCAATTATGGAACAATACGAACCTGAGACAGAAAAACAAGAGCTTTTTGTTGAAGAAAATATTATGAGAAGCCTTGAAAGAGATGTTCTATTAAGAGTTGTAGATAACCAGTGGATCGACCATTTACACAATATTGATATGCTTAAAGAAGGTATTGGATTACGTGCTTATGGACAAAAAGATCCACTAATTGAATACAAAAAAGAAGCATATGATTTATTCAATAAAATGATGGCAGAAATTCAAAGCAATACTGTTAGATATATATTCCGTGCAAAATTTGGAATACAATTTGTTTCAGATAATGGTATTGAAATAGTAGAAAATTAAAAAAAAACTCCTTCATAAATTGAAGGAGTTTTTTTTTATTTTAAATCAGAATGATCTGAAATTATCTTACCTTCTGGAGTCCTGATTCTTGCACAACCCCAATACTGATTTGCTAAATTGTATAATGAATAATCACGCAAATTTCCGTCTTTATCCTTAAAAGTTCTGAATGATTTTTCCATTGAACCAGGAACTAAAGTTTCAGAAACATATTCATAATTATTTAATGTTTTGGCTTTTTGCATAGCAACATCTAAATTATTAAAGAAAGTTCTAACTTCATTTAGTGCACTTTGAACATCATAATTATAAGTATATTTAGAATTCTGTAACGGAGTTAATAAAGCACAAGCATTGTCTATTACTTGTTGTTGAATTGCAGGAGATAGAACATAATGTCCATTAGTATTTGTACGCAAGCAAGAGGCTAACATATAACACGCTGTTAAATATGAGTCAAAACCTTGAGTAACAAGTCTTGAATTACGAGCTTCTTCCATAGCTACTTTTACTTCTGGAATAGAATCTATACCGTCTTTTCTTGCTTTTAAAAGAATTTCATTTCTTTCTATTTGTTTCAAAAATTCTTCTTGTCCTTTGCCTGTCATTACATACTCAAATAAGCTCTTATGAGCAGCTTCATTATTTTCTTTAGCTTCTTGTAAGGCTGCTAAAACTTGATTAGGCATTACAACGCCTAAATCATCTACTGATTTAATTTTTGCCATAGCCGCATATTTTTCTAATTTTGCAATTATCTCATCTTTTTCAGCGATTTCGGTATTTTTTGATTTTATTATCATATTGTTCTGTTGAATTAAAGCTGAATTTTCAGCGCGCAAATTTTCAATTTCTCTACTTTTGACTTCTAACTTTTGAGTTAAATTAGCATTCTCATTGATTAGAGAAGTTTTCTGAGTAGAGAGATATTTAATTTCATCGACAAATGTTTCTGTGACATCTGTTGCTTCTTTCTTTTTGATACCTAATAAACCTGTAATTGATGCTAATACAGCAGTAGCAACAACAGCTGTGGCCTCTTTGTTTTTAGCAATTCTGTCCAAAAATTGTTTACCTAAAGCACCTTTAAACGCAGGTGTTGATACAGGTGGCTGAGGCTGTGGTTGAGACTTATTATTTGCATCAACTTGTTTTTGTTTTTGCATCTGCGTATATTTTTGAGTATAAAAATTTGCATCTACAGAACTATAAATTTTCATATTTTTATCCTTTCATTTTTACCACACGCTATATATAAGATTCAGTAACTTAAAATTTTGCTTATTTTTACATAAATATTTACATAGCTTAACAATCTAATGTTTTGGTAAATACATGAAAGCATTTTTAGGTAAATCTGACTTCGGCCTTAGACCTAGATTAACTTGTTTAAGAATATTATTAATACGCTCGTCATTACTTCTTAATCCATTTCTATAATAAAAAAGTAAAGGATTATCGTGCTCCCCGTATTGAGCTGCCGTCACAATAAGTCGCCCATCAGTATTACGCCTAGCATAATCAATAATCTCACGTATTTTGCGAGTACCATCTCCGCAGCCTTTTTGTGCAGTTTCTAGCCAATCTATTTCAAGTACACTATCAGCGAGCCTTGTGCCATTAAAATCTAAATAAGTATAATTCTTAGGCAAAATTTCACAAAATTCTTTTGACCATCCTCTTGGTTTTACATTAACACTACATTGTAATAAAGTTCTGTCTTTAAATATTTCGCCAACTTCTTTTACCAATGAAATATTCTCTTTCACCGGTTTTTTGCATTTTGCCAAAGCTGGCATCCTATTAGCCGTTATGATTGGGATGATTTTTCTTGCCATTTATATAACCCTAATAATATAAAGTATTTAAAAATAAAAAAATTGCGTGTAAAGTTTTATTATACTTTTCTTTATATTTATTATACAATAAACATATGCATTTTAAGGGATAAGGAGTTTATTATGTTAAGAGAATCTGTAGCTTTTATAGAAAATATTATACAAGAAAAACTAGGTGGTTTTACTCCAGAAGTTGGTATTGTGTTAGGTTCTGGATTGGGAGAACTTGCTGACGAATACTGTTCTCTAGCAATACCATACTGTGAAATACCTGGTTTCGAAACTTCTCATGTTTCTGGACATAAGAGCCGTTTAGTTTTTACTGAAATTAATGGTAAAAAAGTTGTTATGATGCAAGGACGTTTTCATTACTATGAAGGCCACCCAATACAAAAAGTTGTATTTCCTATAAAAGTTATGAAAAAACTTGGAGTAAAAACCGTTATTCTTACAAATGCTGCAGGTGGTGTTAATCCAGCGTTTAACCCATCCGATTTAATGATTATTACAGATCATATTAATCATATGAACGTTAATCCATTAATTGGGCCAAATGATAATGAGCTGGGCTTAAGATTCCCTGATATGAGCGAAGTTTATTCTCAAAATTTAATTGAAATGGTCAAAAAAACTGCTTCAAGATTAGGAATTGACACTCAAGAAGGTGTATATATGGCATTTACAGGGCCTTCATACGAAACTCCAGCAGAAGTAAGAATGGCAAGGATTATTGGAGCAGATGCAGTTGGTATGTCTACCGTTCCAGAAGCTATTGTTGCAAAGTGGGCAGGAATGAATGTAATAGGTATTAGTTGTATTTGTAATTCGGCAGCAGGTGTAAGCACAGTTGCACTATCTCATGATGACGTAATACACGCAGCTAATGTCGCTAAAGATAGATTTAAAGTTTTGGTTAAAGAAGTTATAAAAGAATTATAATATATTCCCTCTACAAGGGGAAAGGTTATGGTGGGGGCTAGTCTTAATGAGACTTGATAAATTTCTAAAAGTATCACGATTAATAAAACGTCGAACAGTTGCCAATGCTGTTTCTGAAATGGGTAGAGTACTTGTAAATGGTAATCCAGCGAAACCTGCAAAACAACTTAAAGTCGGCGATGTTATCGATATAGAGTATTCTAATAGAATTGAAAAAGTTGAAGTTTTAGTAATTCCAACTGGTAATGTAAGCGTACAAGACGCGAGCACGTTGTATAGAGAGATTAATTAAGCATGCATGAATTCATTTTACATATTACAAAAATTTTTGAATCAATGGGACTTCAGGGCCTAGCTATAAATGCAGCAATAGAAAGCTGTTTACCAGGGTTTCCATTACCACCAGATTTTCTTCTTATAGCAATGAGCTTGTCTACTCCACAAAAAGCTATGCTAATAGCTTTAGTTTGTACACTAGCATCTGTTTTGGGTGGTCTTATTGGCTATAGTTTTGGTTATTTTGGAGGTAGACCATTATTTAACCACTTATTTAAATCAAAAACTGAAAAACTTAATGCTGTGGAAGAACTTTATAAAAAATACGGAACAGTTGCAGTACTTATATCTGCTTTTACTCCAATCCCATATAATATTTTTACAATAGCAAGCGGAATTCTTAAATTAAATGTGTTTAAGTTTTTAGGTGCTAGCCTACTTGGAAGAGGAGGCAGGTTTTTCCTAGTAAGTACTGTATTAATGATTTTTGGAGACATGATTAAACAATATTTAAATTTGATAATTATAGTAGTAAGTATTTTAATTATTATTTTCTTTGTAATAGTATATAGAAAAAGCAAAAAATTAGGGAATTAGTGTTTAAGGAGTTTATAAAATGGCTGTTATTAATGAAAAATTTACAATAAATACAGAGGGGAACAATGATATTATTGATATAACAAAACATGTTCAAAACTGTGTATACCAACACGCATTAAAAGATGCATTAGTTTGTGTATCTATTCAAGGTAGTACTTCAGCAATTACTACAATTGAATACGAAGATGGACTTGTAATGGACTTAAGAGAAGCTCTTGAGAGAATTGCGCCGACAGGAATGGAATATCACCACGATGAAATTTGGCATGACGGCAACGGTTACGCTCACGTTAGAGCAGCGTTAGTCGGAAGTTCAGTAAATATAGCTTTAAAGGGCGGTTTATTAAACCTTGGTACTTGGCAACAAGTTGTCCTCTTAGATTTTGACAATAAACATCGCTCAAGAAACATT
>JAZRSL010000042.1:0-147733 GCA_045651505.1 Candidatus Gastranaerophilaceae bacterium
TATCAACATTCCATTATTGCTCTATATGTGTCATATTCCACATTTAGAAGCAAATGTAACACATTTTTCCCTAAATTGTTACATTTATTTACAATCTCTCCTTATAACTCAAGTTTAGACTAGTTTTATGCAAGTTGCAAGGTGTTAAGACATGTTAACGAAAATCAAATTAAGACAATTCTTTGATTTTTTTGTATAAGTCTATTATATCTTTATTTTGATAAATAGGAATAACGATTTTTATTCTTGCATTTAAATCACCATATCCACTTTCAGTTGGTAATCCTAATTTTTTTAAACGTAATGATTGACCAGTTGAAACTCCAGCTGGTATTTTTATATTAATATTTCCGTGCAACGTCTTAATATCTTTGTTTGTTCCTAAAACTGCTTCTGGCGGTGTTATTTCGATATCTTTGGTTAGATTTACACCTTTTATTTCATATTCAGAATCTTTAAAATGTATAATTAAGAACAAATCTCCTTTATTACCATATTGATCAACCTTACCTTCACCTTTTAGGCGAATTTTTTTACCTTCTACTATATCTTTAGGTAGATTAACTTTAACAGTTTTTGGTGTTGATAAAATTCCTGTACCTCCACAATGAGAACAATATCCGCCACCATTACAAAAACCGCATTTATTCATCTCTGTGAAAGTTACTGAAATAGGTTTCCTATCAAATAATTCACGTGCAGTTATGTTTAAAGTTTTAGTAATGTCTAAATTTTCTGATTTTTTATTAGTTTCTCTATGGGTTTGATTTGTATTGAAATTACCAAAATCGAACCCCCCAAAACCACCTCGATGAGAGGAGCTTTGTCCTGACATCATGTCGCCAAATAATGACGAAAAGAAGTCTGAAAAGCCACCTGTACCACCAAAATCAAAGCTTTGTGCTCCACCTTGATTAAAGTTGAAATTAAAGTTTTCAAAACCTGGAGGTGGAGTATAGTCAGCACCACCTTGCCAGTTTGCCCCTAGGCTATCATATCTTTGACGCTTTTGTTTATCTCCCAAAACTTCATAGGCTTCATTTATATCTTTAAATTTTTCTTCTGCTTCTTTTGTTTTATTTACATCTGGATGGTACTTTCTTGCAAGTTTTCTATAAGCTGATTTAATCTCAGAATCAGTAGCATCTCTTTTTACACCTAATGTTTCATAATAATCTTTATATTTCATAATTAAATTTCCTTATATTTATATACATATTAATACAAAAAATTACAATTCTTAATAAAGTTAATTTTTTTTTAATTTTACATTTAACTTTTAAATTTGTGATAAAATAAGTTTGTTAAATAAAGGAAAAAACAATGGATATAAGAAAAATATTATTTAAAACTAATGAAATTGACGTTGAGAAATCTTTACCAGATGCAACAATCTTTTTCTTAAATGATGGTAAGATACAGTGGGTTAATGACAAAGCAGCAGAAATTTTTGAAACTTCAAAAATGCATTTACTAACATCTAATATTTCCGATTTTATAGAAAATGCTTTAAATATGATACATATTGCAGCAGGGGATTCTTCTATTATTATTGTAAAATTGTTAGCTAAAGATGTTTTTTTTGATATGACAGCAAAAGAAACAGAAGACGGTTTTGTTATAACTTTAAGGGATATTAAAAATCAAGCTGAAGCAAAATCAATTAAAGATAAAGAAGACGAGTATAGATCAATAAATCGTGAGAAAAATGCTTTTTTATTAAAGTTAACTAATGATTTAAAAACCCCATTACAATCAATTGTTGGTTTCTCTCAGGCAATGGCAGATGGCTTGGGTGGAGAAATGTCTGAACAACAAGAAAAATATATAAAAATTATAAAGAAAAATTCTTCAGATTTAATGTATTTTATAACTAAGCTACTTGAATTATCGCAAACAGAAGTCGATTTAAAAGCTCCTGAATTTAAGACTTTTGACTTAGTAAACACTATTAATACTATTATAAAATTTAATGAACAATTGTATAAAGGTAAAGATTATCGTTGGACAACAAAATTTAATGAAAGTATTAAAAATACAATTATTTCTGATGAAAATGTTATTAAAAATATCTTACAAAATATTATAGATGTAATTCTTAAATCTGTTGATATGGGTGAAATTTCTATTTCAGCATCTTTATTAAGTGAAGAATTTATTAGAGAAAAAAATTTAAAAGATAATAATTATATTTTATTGTCAGTATCAAGTACCTCTCTTATGTTGTCGGACATAGATTTGGAAAATATGTTTGACCCATATAAAGTTATTGATGGTACAAACAGAAAGAATCTTTTAAGAGCTATTATTTTATCAAGTGTTAAAAACTTGGTTGAATCGATTGATGGCTATGTTTGGGTTGAATCAACAATATTGAAAAATACAAGTTTTAATATCATTATTCCTTCTGGGAAAAACTAAATTAACGTAAGGGGAGCTATGAGTAAAGTTGTTTTAAAAGATTTAGTTAAATCTTATGATAAATCTAAGATAATAATAAATGGTATTAATTTAGAAATTAATGATAATGAATTTATAGTCCTTGTAGGCTCTTCTGGCTGTGGTAAATCAACTATTTTAAGGATTATTTCAGGATTAGAAGAAATAACATCTGGCGAAATTTTAATAGATGATATTGTTGTAAATGACGTTCATCCAAAAGATAGAGATATAGCTTTTGTTTTTCAAAGCTATGCATTATATCCTCATATGAGTGTATATGATAATATTGCTTTTGGGTTAAAAATGAGAAAATATCCCAAAAACGTTATAGATAAAAAGGTTAAAGAAGCTGCAGAAGCATTAAATCTCACTGATTTATTAGATAGAAAACCTAAACAATTATCTGGTGGACAAAGGCAAAGAGTTGCATTAGGTAGAGCGATCGTGCGTAATCCTAAAGTGTTTCTTATGGATGAGCCTCTCTCAAACTTAGATGCTAATTTGAGGGTTCAAATGCGAACAGAAATAAAGCGTTTACATAAAGAACTAAAATCTACATTTATATATGTAACTCACGACCAAACAGAAGCATTAACTATGGGAGATAGAATAGTTGTCTTGGATGGGGGACAAATACAGCAAATAGATACACCTGAAATGATATATAATAATCCTAAAAATAAGTTTGTAGCCGGTTTTATTGGCCAAATGAATTTCATCGATGTTGTTGCTGAAAATGACAAATTTATTATTAATGGTATAGAATTCGACAAACCAAAATCTATTGAAGAAAAGGAATTTACTGTTGGGATCAGAGCTGAAAAAATGATATGCGGTACTCAAAATCTATATGCTGATGTTGATATCGTAGAAATGAGCGGTGGTGAAAAAAATGTTTACTTTAAGCTTAATTCCTCAACCTGTACAGCAAAAATTCCTTTAGATTTTCCTGTTGATAACCAACTTATGCTTAGATTGTCTGTCGATGATATGTATTTCTTTAACAAATCAACTGGTGAAAATATTTTATATAAATAGAGAAGAGCAATATGAAAAATTACGGTAAATATATAATAGCAACTTTATCAATCATAACTATACTTGTAACTTTGTGTTTTATTCCATTTAATGCTACAAGGCTTATTCCTATGATAGAAGAACAAGTTGCAAATGAGCTCGGAATTAATATATATATCGAGCGTTTGATTCTTAGAGTAGGCCCATATATTAAAGTTAAAGCTCCATTAATGCATATAATGTATCGTGATGGTCAAAAATTTGCTCAATTTGACAATGTTAAGTTTTACTTACCATGGTCAGTTTTAGTTAATAATAAAACAAATATAAATAAGATAAAGGCTAATAAGCTAACTGTAAGAGTAAATTCTAATGATAAATATCTAAAAGAATTTATAGATAAATTAGGAGAAAGTGGTATAGACAACGCGCCTAATGCTACTGTTAAAGAATATAGCATTACGTACTTTAATGTTGATACAAATAATAAATATACTTTTAAAGGATCACTTTTAGAATTAGATAAGATAAATAAATATAAGACCTTTAAGATTGTTACTAAAGGCGATTTTTATATAAATTCATTAAGACAAATTTCATATGATATATCAGTAATACCTTTGTTGAAAATATTAAATGAAAATATTAAATTTGATTTTATAAAATTAGCTGAACATATTAAAGAGTTAGACTTTTGTTCGGATATAATTGCAGATTTAAAAATATATAAAAATAAAGAAGATATTATTCAAGCCTCAGGTTTTTTTAATATTGATAATGTTTCAATTTTAGATGCAACAAAGAAAAACCCTAAAAGCTTTGCATATGTAACACTTTGGGGTGATAAGGCAAGCGTTTTGTCAAATATTTATACAGCACCTAATCAAAAAATTTATATAGAGGGTATGGCTAACAATTCTAAAAAACCTGTAATTGATCTTAAGGTTAAAACTGATGAAATAGCCCTAAATGGCCTTTATAATAAGCTAAAAATAATTTTAGATTTTTCTAATTTTAAAAATATTAAATCTGTTGAGGGAACTTTAAATGCAAATTTTAATCTTAAAGGGGATTTAAACAAAATTAAATCATCTGGCTATTTAAAAATAAGTAATGCATCAATAAAAGCAAGCGATGTAGAAATTAATAGAATTGATTCAGATATTGATTTTTCTAATAATTCTGTAAATATTGTTAAGGCTATTGGTTATGTAAACAATTCGCCAATAATGTTGCGAGGAAGTATTAATAAAAAAGTTGATTTAAAGCTTTTAATGAATAAAGTTGAATTAAAGCACTTATTTCCAGCTGCGTTTGGGGTTAAAGACGGATTGTGTTCAGTCGTTTCAACATTATCGGGGACTCTAGATAATGTAAAACACAGTCTTAATATACAGGCTGAAGATTTAAAAGTTGAAAATTTTGATTCAAAACTAACTATTAATTCAATAAAATATGATAGTAATAAAGATCGTTTTGTTAACTTTGGTAGCATAGAATTAAATAATCCAAAAATTTCAAATATAAAAATACCAACGCTAAAAGTTTATATTGATAATGATAATTTTAGAATTCCTGAAACCAATATATTTATGGATAATTCTAAATTGATTTTTAAAGGTGATTGCTTTAAACAAAAAAATAATTTTAACTACAACACCATATTATCAGGTAATGTTTATTCAAAAGATATTTTAAAGTTAAAAAAATCAACTGAGATATATCCAGTTACACTTATTTCTAACGGGAATAAGCTATCACAGCAAGTAAACTTTCAGACGTTACTAGGAAAGGATTCTATTTTTGATGAATCAATACTCGTTAACTTAGCAGCTAAATATGAAAAAGGATCTATAAAGCTGGAAGATTTAAGTTTACAAGCATTTAATGGTGCTTTTACAAATGATATTAAGCAAAATGCGAAGGGATACAAAAAATTAATTTTGACAGGTGTTGTTGAAAATTTATCAAAGCCTGTGATGAAAAATATTAGAATATTTATTCCTCAAACGTTAAATATAAATTTAGATGAATCACAAACCCAAATAAAAGGTGATGTTTTTCTTAATGGTAATTTTACAAAACCAGAGATTGTTGGGCAAATTAATCTACAAAATTTCTTTAATAAACCGTCACAATTTTCTATAAATAATTGCGCTTTAGATTTTAATAAAAATGTTGTTGTTTTAAATGCTCCATCAGTTAAAATTGCGGATAATTTATTAAGTATAAATTCCTTAATCTCAACTGATTTTTCTAAAAGCATAAATATAAAAAATTTGAATATTAAATCTAAGCATTTAAATCTTGAAACATTAATAATGTACAAAGATTTAATTTCACCTAAGAATATACCGTATGTTATTCAAGACGGGAAGTTTTATGCTGAGCGTATTACAGCAAATTTATATGGAAAACCTTTGTTTTTATCAGCTTTTTCATCTGATATTAATGTTGAAAATAATGATTTAATAGTGAAAAATATAACTTCAGAATTATTTAATGGGAATTTAGCAGGAACCATAAAATATAATTTAAGAGAAGATAACTTTGATTCTAAATTACAAGGACGTGGAGTTAGTGCTTCTTCAATATTTAATATTATTTCAAATAGAAAAGATAGTATAAGTGGGCAGATGGATTTTGATTCAAATATTGTTGGAGATATTTTGAATCGTAAATCGTTAAAAGGTAATGTAAAATTTATAATTAATAACGGCCGTATGGCAACACTAGGAAGGTTAGAACATTTGTTATACGCACAAAATGTTGTTGCTGATAATATGCTCAGAACATCATTAAGTATAGTGACTAAGGCGATAACATTAAAAGACACTGGTCTGTTTAAATTTATAAAAGGTGATATCGATATTGAAAATGGCTGTGCTAATATTAATTTCCTTCAGACTCAAGGACCTTTAATGAGTTTATACATTAAAGGAAAATATTTTATTGATAATGATTATGCTCAATTGTTGGTATTGGGACGTTTAGCAGATGAAGTAATGTCAGGTTTAGGCGCTTTTGGAGACTTTTCTTTAAATAAACTAATGATTATGCTTACAGGAGAAGAAAATAAATACTACATTATGCCACAAGATATTGAAAAACTTCCACAATTATCCTCTAAAAATACTAAAGAATTTCGTTCAATAATTAATGGAGTTATTGATAAACCAAGTTCAGTTATCTTGTTTAACTGGATATCGTATACTCAAAGAAGTTTGAGGCAAAAAGAAACTCCTTTGAATCCAATCAAAATGCCATCATTTATAGATGAATTACCGTATTAATATAATTTATATGTATGAGTCGGCCTTATTGTTTTTTTAATAAAAATTATTTATAATAGTTATTATGGATTTATTTACGGAAGAGCAGAAGATTACATTAATATTTCAGAAACAGAATTCTATGGTCGAAATGATTTGTGTTATTGATAGAATTTTTGACGATAGGCTTGAATTACGACTACCTCAATATTTTATGAGGTATATAAATTATCTTCAAGTTGGGAATAAAATAACCGCTAAAGCTTTTTCAAAATTGGGAACGATTGATTTTAATACAATTGTAATGTCATCTCCACTAGAAGATTCGTTTGTGATTGAACTCGATTACAATTCTCTAAAACTTACTCCTGGAAATGAATTACCGAAAATACAAGCGATAGAGCATTTAGAGCTATATTCTGGCGAAAGGCAAATTGATGCCAAAACTTTTGAAATTTCTTCTGATTATATAAAATTTACAACAAATGAAAATTTTAAATTAGATGACACATTAAATGCTAAAATAAAACTTTCTAAAAACTATGGTATAATTAGTTTTATTGGTGTTATAACAGAAATTGATGAAGTATATGATAATGAATTTACACTTCATTTTTCTACCATTACTGAGCTTGATAAACAAACTCTATTGTATTATATGTATATGTACACAAAGGATATTGACTAGGAATTAATATGAAAAAATTAGTAGAAAATAGTATGACAATTGATAAGAAAACAAAACGTAATAAAATGTTTGATCAAATTGAAAGATGTCGTTTAGATTTACAAAAAGATCCATCGAATCCAGATTTACACTTAAGATTAGGTGATTTGTATATGAAATGGCACCTAGATATTTATAATGCTTGTCAGTATATTGATGAAGCTATAACTGAATATCAATTAGCCTTGGAATCTCTTATTAATTCTCATTCAATATATTATAAACTAGGAGTTGCTTTTTACCATAAAGGTGATTTAGATAAGGCTATAAATTATTTAACATTGGCGTTAGAAAAGAAAAACGATTATTATGAAGCTTACTATATGCTAGCAGAAACTTTTGTTAAAAAAGCTCACTTTACTGATGCAATAGATGCATCTATTGCTGCAATTCAGTGCAATGCATTTGCTTCTTGTGCACACAATTTGCTTTATAAACTTTATAATGCATCATCATTTAAGAACGCTAAAGTAAAAATTAAGGCTGGATGGGAAAAGTTTTTAGCAGTTTTATTTTTACCATTTGATAAAATAGCTTTAAAAGAGTTAGTAGTCTCTGTGTTTTACTTAAAATTCTTATTTTTATTTTTACAGGGTTTTTATGCTGTTCAGGTTAAAGATTTTTCAACAGCAATTAATTTATATAAGGATGCTGTAGAAAAAGCTCCTGGTTTCGCACCTCTTTATTGTGTTCTGGGTGATTTATATTTATCAACAGGTTATTTCGAAGATGCGATTACAGAATATAAAATGGCAATATGGTTAGACCCTTTTAATATAGCAGCATATAGACATCTGTGTCGTGCTTATGAAGAACAAGGAGATTATAATCAAGCTGTTGAAATTTATAATAAACTAATTTCTTTAGCTCCAAATATACCTGATTTATATTCTAATTTAGCAAATATTTATTACATAAAAGGAGAATTTGATTTAGCTATAGCAAATTATCAAACAGCTATAACTTTAAACCCGAGTAGAACTTGGACTAGTGTAATAGCTCAAACGATGGGGTTTGTATATCAAGAAAATAAATCAGATCCTGATGCTGCTATTTCGGCATATCAGACGGCATATGTCCTAACTCCAGAAGATATTGATATTTACGTTAACTTAGGTAGTGCTTTTTATGATAAAGAAGATTACAATAATGCCCTTTCTGTATATAGAAAGGCTTTAGAATTACAGCCACATAACCCTAAAATTCATTGTAATTTAGGCTTTCTATATTGGGGTAAAGCTGATACAGAAGAGGCCATTAAATCCTATGAGCTAGCAATTAAATATAATGAAAATTATGATATTGCTTATAATAATTTAGGTGTTATTTATTTAGATGATTTAGGCAGAGTTAACAAAGCAATTGAGTTATTTAAAAAAGCTGTTGAAACTAATCCAAGCTATGCCTTAGCTCATTTTAATTTAGCAAGGGCAATTTCAATAGTAGGAGATAAAGTAGAGGCTGCAAAATTATATCAAATGGCTCAAGATATTAATAAAGTAACAATGGAAATTGATCCAAGAGATATTGCAGATAAAATTAGTGAACTGTTTGAGTCATAATTTTACTTTACCTTTATTTTTTATTAGATATAATAATTATATCGGAAAACAATTAGTATGATAGAAGATGATAAAGATGGGTTATCCCATTTAATAGAAAAAGAATTAAACTCCAATGATAAGATTTTAAAGCCGGATTTTTCTCAAAAAACAGGCAGAGAGTTACTTGCGTTTTATTTGCAAACAAAGTTTAAACAGGTTATAGCTTTCGATAGTAAAGCTAATAGCCCTGTTTTTATTGATATAAAATATGATTTTATTCAAAATTTTACTAGAAGATTAATCTCAAATCCTGATAAAAAGATTATGATTGGTATTACAGGTGAGTCAGCTTCCGGAAAGTCAACAATATGCAAGACTATAGCAAATGTTATTGAAGGTTTTGATATGCCAGTAACGATATTGACTACTGATAATTATTTTAATGATATTTCTGAACTTATTAGTAAATATGGTTCTTTTGATGCGTTAAGAGATAATGGTTATGATTTAGATGCACCAGAAAATTTTCAACTTGATATTCTTAAAGATGATCTAGACTCCATATCTCAAGGTGAAAATATACATACACCTGTTTATTTATTAAATGGTACTGGAATTTCTATCCCTAAATCAAGATTAATTGAGTCAAATAAAGTTGTGGTTGTCGAAGGTATGGCTTCTATGTATAAAGATGTAAAAGACGTTTTTGATATAAAAGTTTATGTAGAAACTGATATTGAAACTAGAAGAGAACGTTTTCTTAAAAGAGCATACACTGAACGTAATCAAGACCTAGAAAACGCTAAGAAGCATTGGGATTATATATTAGGTGCTGGTGAAAAATATGTAAAACCTGCAAGAGCTGAAGCTGATATCATTTTAAATGGCGATGCTGATATACCGTATTTTTGTCAAGTTTTAGAGTACATTTATACTATTACTAATAATTTTGTATAAATATAAATTATTTTTGTTTTGCAAGATATTTTGCTAAACCTTCACCCATTGAAAAGCAAGAAGGTATTATTCTTATGGCAGCCTGAGCTTCAAAATCTACAGAAACAGAGCGTCCTATAACAAAAAGATTTTTCCAATCTTTAACCTGTAGTGTTTCAAGTGGTAATTGGTATTCTTGCATGACCTTTTCAAGTGTAGAACAATCTTTTTTATCTGAATGTATGTCTACCGGATAGTTTGATACTAATACTGGATTTTTAAATTTTTTACCAGAAATTAAATCGTCATGTGTAAATACATACTCTCCCTTTATTGTGCCAGAATTCCTCACACCAAGAGTATTTGCTATAGAAGATATATGTGCATTTTCAAATCCAGGAAGGTATTTTTTGCAGAATCTAGACAATCTTAGTATACTTAAACGCCCTGCTGTATATACTTCTGTAGAATTCTTGTATTTACCTATTAATCTAGGAGCGTTAAAGGCAATAGAATCACTTGTTCCGGCAACTGAAAATAGCTGAAAATAATTACAGTCTTCTGTTTCTAAGATGTTTTCCTTTATAGCTTGCTCAAATAAAGGCTTTAAGGCCCATTGAATATTGCTATCCCAAGTGTATGCAGTAGATAAATATGTATTACCCTCTACATTACAGGAAGTTGTAACCTGTCTATTTGCATCAAACTCTAATAACCAGGTATTAAATTTATCAATATTAATACCTGACATTATAAATCTTAAGCTATTAGGTTGTTTTTTATTAGAAATATTTTTTAAAAATTCACAATTTAATTTGCGACAAATTTTAGCATCACCCGTTGCATCTACTAAGTATAACGTTTCGATAGGTGCTGATAATTCATCTTTGTTCAAATAAAGATTATTTATACCTATTGAATCGATACATACTGATAATATCTTGTTGTTTATATGATTTATATCAGTAACAACAGTCTCAAATAAGACATCTATATTGTTCTCCTGCATTAAAATATCTAAAGCAATTTTTGTTAATTCAGGATTAAACCACCCTTTATTGCCGTCAAAATAGGTTATAGCACCATTTAATTCATACAAATTTTTGTATAAAATTTCAAAAAAATCGGTATTAATTGCGTTATCACTAGTTTTCATGGCTGGAATAACTAATGAAGAAGTGATTGAGCCTCCAAGGTATGAATTTTGCTCAATAATTAATGTTTTTAAGCCTAGTTTAGCTGCATTCCAAGCACAACTAACACCTGCAGTCCCACCCCCAACTATGATAATATCATATTTATTCATTGTCATCCCCTTTATTAGTTGTTCTACTTCTCATATATTGTGATGATGTCATTAGCTCACTTGATTTAAAAGCTATTTCACGACGTTTTAAAATCTCCTCTTTTGTAGAGTTAAGACTAGGGTCGTGGTATGTAATTCCAGCTCTAGTATTGCATAACCCGATTTCATAACTAGTTAAAGGATGTTCAATCATTGATTTATCTTTTGAGGCAATTGTACCAATAAATTTTCCGGTTTTTTTATTTAAAATCTTACCTACATATAAATTGTTTTCTAAAAAAGTATTTCTAACTAAAGCTGAATTTGAATAAGTTATTATTACTCCTCTTGAAGACAAACGATTATATAATTCTGCCATAAATTCTACTGTCCATAATTCAGGCGCCTTGGTAAAAGTAAAAGCATCTAAATATATGTAATCATATTGTCCAGTTAAATTTAAAATACTTTTACGAGCGTCATTTACATAGAAATTAACCTTAAATAGTTTTTTTGCATCATTAAACCTAGCTTTTTTATAGCGATTCGATAAGTGGTCATAATATATATTATGTAAATAGCCGCATAAATCGAACTTGGATATAAGTTTATATCCCCTAATTTGATTAAATTTTGCGTAATCAAGCATATGTTTATTAAAAAATTTCTTTTTTGTTCTCTTTGATAATGTTTTTTTTAATTTAGTATCAAGATATTCCTTTTTATATTTGCTTACTAGTTCATCTAATAATATATAATTAACAAATTTATGTATTCTATAATCACTTTCTATCTGGTCATAATCATTATTAAATTTTAAATCCAATAGCTCTGATATCTCTTTTTTATTTTTTTGTGCAAATATAAAGGAAATTCGAGCTAAAAACTTTTTTATTTTCCAATATGAATCAAAACAATCTAAAAAACGAGGAATAATTCTCGAAAAAATCTCTTGTGGTGTAATTATAGTTTTTAATAGTGGTGAAATTTTTACTAATTCTTCATTTATGTCTAAGCAATCTATTTGAATCCGACTTATAATATCTTCTTGTATCGTTTCGTTATGTGATAATAACATTTCTTTTTGAAAAAGAATGTTATTACTATCTATCGAATCGTTATTTATAGATTCAATGATATTTTTTTCTTTATTTTTTGCATAAAAATTTTTTAATTTTTCAATTAAACTTTTTTGTTTTAAATATTTTTCGTTTTTATTTATAACATAACTCATTAAAGCTTTAGTATTATAACCAATACCATAACAAACATCTAATACTCTTATATTAGGTATATTGTTTATTTTTTTATCAAGTCCAGATGGTAATATAAACTTTTCCCATGCCTCAGTTAAAGCCCCAAATTTAGAGTGGTAGACATCATTATCTTGATGTGAATATAACCCTATCGAACCATCTTGTGTGTAGTAAAACTCATAATCCCTCATAAAGCTTATTATATCAGGCTTGTAGACATAATGCAAGAAGGATTTTTGACTTTTTTATTATAAAAAGTATATAATAATGTTAATAAGGAACTAGATATGAAAAAGACACTAATATTAATATTATTTTCAATATTTTTATGTCAAACAGTTAATGCTGTTGACTTTGAACCAATACCAGGCTCTGTAAAATTACCTAAAAAATATACGCCAGATTATGTTGATTTTTTAGGAGAGGAGTACAAAAGTGTTTCAAAATATCAGATTTTTCATATTGCACTTGATATGATGAAAGGTACTACTGCAGACTTTTCAAGAAAAGCTATTTTAGGATATAATTTAACGCAAAAACCAATAAAAATTGAGTTTAGAGATTTATCTGAATTGAACGAAGCTTATTCTAGCTTTGATGCTGTCGGTTGGAAGAAAAAAGGACGTTTATATATTTATATTAATCCTAAGCATGAAACAGCACCTCCAGGAGCTTTAGCTGCTCTCTTAGCGCACGAAGCCCTGCATCAAGATGAGTATAATTCATTAAGTGAAGAAACCTATGCTTGGACTATGGAAGCTACTGTTTGGTGTGAGATGTTAAAACAATTCCCGGAATCTAATAATCTTGAATCTGCTTTAGTTACTCGTGAAAATATATTAAAACAGCTTTTAGAAAAAGGTAATAATACTAATAAATATATTAAAAAAACTGTTTATGCAAATGATGGATATAAAGATTTACCGTTAACTTCACCAGGGTTTGAGGTTGAGTAACTATAATATATCTTAATCATCTTGATTAATTAAAAAGTATATTGATTATAGTTTGCAATTGCGGTTAAATTAACTTATGAGAGTTAAATCCTTAATAACACCTTTATTATTAATACTAATATTAGTTATGTTTAATCGCGTTTTTATTAATACGTTTAACCGTGCTAATAATTATTTTTCTATGCATTCTATTTATAGTAATGAAGTTGTTACACCACAAAAATTGTTTGATAAGACTTGGAAAATAATAGCTAGAGACTATTATGAACCTAGTTTAAATAATCAAGATTGGTCAAGGTGGAAAACTCACTATCAAGGAATGATTAAGACTGATGACGACGCAAAAGTTGCAATTGATACTATGATAGCAAGTTTAAATGAGCCTTATACAAGGTTTATGAACAAAAAAGAGTTTGAAGATTTAGCAACTTCAATCACATCAAAAATTTACGGAATTGGAGTAAATATTTACTCAAACTCAGGTAAAATAGAGATTTTTAATGTTATACCTTCAACACCAGCAGACTTATCTGGTTTAAAACAAGGTGATATTATAATTGCCGTAGATGGCAAAGATACAAATGGTATGAACGTATCAGAAGTGGCAAATTTAGTAAGAGGGCCTGAAAATAGCGTGGTCGAACTTACTGTATTAAGAAATGGTACAAAATTAATAAAAAAGATTAAGCGAAAAGAAATTAAAATTAAGAACGTAAAAAGCTCTATTTTAGACAATCATATAGGCTATATTCAAATAATTAGCTTTATGGGGGGTACTACTCCTGCAGAATTTATGGAAGCTTTAGAAAATACAAAAAATACAGACTCTATTATTATTGATTTACGTGGTAATACTGGAGGTTTGCTTGATAATGCAGTATTTATTGCTAATTTATTCATTAATAATGGCGAACTTGTAGAAATAATATATCGTGATGGTATTAAAAAATCGATTAAAGCTAATGCAGAGCAAAAATTATTAGAAAAACCTGTAGTCGTTCTAATAAATGGTGCAAGCGCTAGTGCTAGTGAAATTCTCTCTGGAGCGCTTAAAGACTACAAAAAGGCTAAGTTAATCGGTAAAAAGACATTTGGAAAAGGACTTGTTCAAAAAGTTGTTCCATTACCTAATCAAACAGGTTTAAATGTAACTATTGCTAGATATCTAACCCCTAATGGAACAGATATTAATAAGCTTGGGATAAAACCTGATATTGAAATAGGGAACGATTTTGACTTTTTTATAAACAATAAAACAGACATACAATTGGAAACAGCTAAGAAAGTGTTAGCACAAGGGAAATAATGGAAAGAATTAGAGAAGAATTAAAGCAGTTGGAAGTTAAGGGGCAATTAAGAAAAGTTCCTTTAATTGAAACGAAATTTGATAATAAAATTACTATAGCAGGTAAAACATACGTTAACTTTGCCTCAAATGATTATTTAGGACTAAGTACAAATATAGCCTTAAAAAACGAATTTTTATTTGCTGATAATAGTTATTTATCTTCGGCATCTGCAAGGCTTTTGAGTGGAACTTCTGAAGAATATTTATCCTTGGAATCTACTCTAACTAAACTATTTAATAAAGAAGCTGCATTAATCTTTAATACAGGATACCAATGTAATCTAGGAGTTATTACGGCTCTCTCTGGTAAAGGTGACGTAGTTTTTTCTGATAAACTTAATCATGCTAGTATTATTGATGGAATGCGTCTCTCTGAAGGTGATTTTATTAGATATAAACACCTTGATTATGAAAATTTAGAAGATTTGTTAATAAAAAATAGAAATAAATATAAAAGAGCAATAATTGTGTCTGAATCTATATTTTCAATGGATGGAGATATTGCTGATGTTGATAAGTTAATTGAGATAAAGAACAAATATAATTGCTTATTAATGATTGATGAAGCCCATGCTTTTTGTGCTTATGGTGAAACTCTAGCTGGAATTACATACGGTAAGGATGTTGATATAATAACTGCAACTTTTGGTAAAGCACTTGGATCATTTGGAGCTTTTTGCGTAGCAAAAAAAGAAATAATATCTTATCTCATTAATAAATCGAGATCATTTATTTTTTCGACTGCGATTCCTCCTATTAATATCTCTTGGACAAATTGGTTATTAAATAATAAAAGAGATTTTTTACTTAAGCAGAAGATGAAATTAAGTGAATTAACAAAACAGACCCATGAACTTGTTCCAGACACTATATCAAGATCTCATATAATCCCAATAATTATTGGCTCAAATGATAAAACTAATTTAGTAGCTGAAAAATTACGCTCAGAAGGTTATTATATACCAGCTATAAGACCCCCTACTGTACCTGAAAACACTTCTAGATTAAGAATATCTTTAACTGCTAACTCCGATATAGCAGATATTGAAAAAATAGCTAAAATAATTCGCGAGTCTTAATTCTGGTTAACATATCAATTTCGATAATTTCATCTAAGCTAGGAATATTTGTATTTTTGTGATTTTCAAGCATTTTTTCAACAATTTCAATTATGTTATATAAACGAATCTTGCCTTGTAAAAATGCTAATACAGCTTCTTCGTTAGCTGCATTCATACAAACAGGCCAAGAACCGCCTCTTTTACCACATTCAAAGGCTATATTAAGAGCTTTAAACTTAGAACAATCAGGGTTTTCAAAATCTAAACGTGCAATTTCTGAAAAACTAAAACTTTTTGATTTTATACCTTCAATCCTATTAGGATAAGTTATAGCGTATTGTATTGGGATGTGCATGCTTGGCAAGCCTAATTGAGCTATAACACTTCCATCTTTGTATTCTACTGCTGAATGTACAATACTTTGAGGATGTACTACAACATCAATATTATCATATGAAATATTAAACAAATGATGAGCTTCAATAACTTCTAAGCCTTTATTCATAAGGGTTGCACTGTCAATTGTTATTTTATGCCCCATATCCCAACGAGGATGTGCTAAAGCTTCTTCTACAGTTGCCTTTTTCATTTCTTCAATAGACTTACGTAAAAAAGGGCCTCCAGAAGCAGTTATAATTAATTTTTCAACTTGTGTAATATCTTTAATACATTGATGTATTGCAGAATGTTCGCTATCTACAGGAATAATATTAACACCATTCTTTTTGGCTAAATCCATTACAATATCGCCAGCCATAACTAATGTTTCTTTATTAGCAAGAGCTATATCGATGCCGTTATTAATAGCTGTTATTGTAGGTCTTAAACCAATTTTACCTGATACAGCAACAAGTATAATATCATTTTCTTTATTAGAACAGATTTCATCTAAAGTTAAATACTCAGCTCCTTCTAAATCCTTTTTATTAGAACAATATGCGTATTTTGGTTTAAATTTTTTAATTTGTTCATTTAATAATTCAGTATTGCTTCCACCAGCAAGAGCAATTACCTCAAATTTATCAGAAATTTTTTCTATAACTTCAAGAGCCTGTCTTCCTATTGAGCCTGTTGAACCAAGTATACTAATCCTTCTTTTCATAGTTATTATTATATAACAAAATAAATGAAGGTACTCTACCTGTGTGTCTACAAGATTTTTATTATTTTTTTGGATTTTCAATAAGAAGATCTTTAAATCAATTGCAGAGCAATTGCAGGACTTTGGTTAGCAGTCGCCATTAAGCTTGCAGAAGCCTGTTGCAATATCTGCTGCCTTATGTATTCTGAAGACACCTCAGCAATATCTGCATCTCTTAATGTTGAGCGAGATGAGATGAGGTTTCCATATTGTGTTGCAATTTCTTCTAATACTGATTCTAGGCGATTTGAGACTGCGCCAAGTTCGGTCTGCTTTTCTGAGACTTCATGAAGTTTTGAGTCAATAATATTCAAATAATTGCTGGTTGTATCAATACCAATATTTCTAAACTCTTCAATACCGGTAAGCGAAAACTTAGTGCTAAACCCAATTTGAGATGACCAGCCAGAGCCTACTCCTACTTGAAGCATTATTGAATCTGGTGAGTATGTTGGGACTGTAGGACTTGATACCCCATCACCATCGGTTGAACCCCCAGTACCACCACCTGGTGGTGGATCCGGATCTGGTGCAGGATCAGGAATATTTATAATATTTTCAACACCATACACTGATAATTCACTATCGTAACAAAAGCCTCCTACATCTGAACATTCTTTTAATATTCTTAAAGCTTGAGAATTACCTGACGAATCTAGATAACACCCTTGCGACTCATCCCAAGTATAAGTATCTGGTACTACTAAATCAGCCCAAGTTATATTACAGGTAACAGAATAACCAACAAATTTTGAAAACAACACTGTTCCATCTGTGAAACTTACGGTAATTTTTTCCGACTCTGGAGCATCTCCTTTAATGGTTGCTAATACATAATTATCATCATATTGTGTATAAGTAATCATTGAACGAGCCATGTTAAAGGTTCTAGTAGAAACACCTGAACTCATTTCTTCTGCTGTAAAAAATTTTATTCCATTATATTCAGCAGCTGAATATGTTCTATTTATTTCATCGACAAGCGCATTTGCTTCCGCATTTATCGCATTTAGTGATTGTTCACCATAAGTTCCGTTACTTGCTTGTATTGCCAGATCTCTTAGACGAATTAGTTTATCATTTATTTGTTCTAAGCTTTCACTTGCTGTTGTAATCATATCTAAACCCATAGCACAATTTTCTTCTGCTACCAAAAATGAATTTATTCTGGTAGTCATATGAGTAACAATAGAATAATTTGCTGCATTATCGCTTGCATGGTTGATTTTAAATCCAGTCGTCATTCTCTCAATCGCTTGATTAAGCTTGTCTGTGCTGGTTTTCATTGAATTTTGAGCTATTAAGCCTGAGAGGTTGGTGTTAATGCTTAACAAGGCGCACCACCTTTCTCGCCTAAAATTTTCACTACAAGCTTGTTAATGAAGGAATATACTCTTCCGCAACACAAAATGCCTAGAGGGTTTCTCATAGTTGTACATATATTTATTTTTGCTCTTCTTATTTTTAACGATACCATCGTGTCCCTTATACTTTCATGTTATCCATAACATGTTCTTAATTCCACATGTTTTGGATTTTGTAACACATTATAAACAATATTGTTACAAACCGTTATAAATCTTTACGCACCATACTTAAAACCCAGTTTAAATTTGAGAAAGAAGTATTTTCTTTTTCTTTTAATATATTATTACCTAAATTTCTTTGGGGTATATTACCTAATTTTGTTTGGGTATTAGCATAAATAATCTTTGGTGTGAGATTTAGATACTCTAATAATTTTAGGGTAAATATTTTATATTAAAAATGAATCACTAACTGTAAAAGAATAAAGAAAAGCAGGTGGTTAAGGATCCACCTGCTGTAACGTCGTTAAAAAACTTATATCAACTGCAACGCAATAGCTGGTGCTTGATTAGCTGTAGCCATTAGTGTTGCACTTGCTTGTTGTAGAATCTGTTGTTGGATATAGTGAGAGCTTACCTCTGCGATATCAGCATCACGGATAGTTGAACGCGACGAAACAAGGTTTTCGTATTGGGTAGATATCTCTTCCAATGCGCTTTCTAGCCTGTTTTGGATTGCACCGAATTCAACCTGTTTCGCATCAATCGTTGATATAATATCATCTATCAAACTCAAATAATCAGCTTCTAAATCACTTCCAATATCACGTAGTTGATTAATCCCGCGTAGCTTTAATGATACGTCCATTTGAATTTGTGAATTACTATTTGCGTTTGTTCCTACTTGGAGTAAAACTTTTCCTGGTGCATAGACTCCAAAAATCTTTTCTATAGCAAAAAGTGTTTCAGATTCGGTGTTACTAATTTTAGTTCCCATTGTTTTAGTGACAGAACTTAAACCAAGTAAGTTTTCTAAATTATCCGAATCGATATAGCTATCGCCTTGACCTGTAAATGTAATTGTATTCCCATCGGTTGTTGTTTCTATTCCTAAAGATAAAAGTTCTGAATAAAAATCGTCGAAGGTCGTATCAGCTCGTAAGGTCACAAAAGATTTTGTACCGTCAGAGATGACCGTTACCTTCAATGAAGATTGATTTAGCTCGCCGAATGTCGTTGAGCCGTTTACAGGTAATGTATTTGTCGTCGTTAAAGTTTCTGTTCGAGTAGTTTCACTCGTTGTTGTTGTCCATATTGTCTCTGTAACTGGAGTTTCGGTTACTTGTTCGACTTGGATTGTTTGAGTTGTAGTAATAGTATTTGTTTCTGTGCTTGAGGACTGAGTTGGATTATACGCAGATAAAAATCCACTGGTTAAATCCAATGATGCATTAGCAGTTGTTATCAACAATACTCCGTCAACTAACTCTGCGTTTGTAACTGCGGAGTCTTTTCTTATTTCTTCAAGAAACTCTTCGATTGTCTGCGTAGATGACATTGTGACTGTTGAGTTTGGTAATACAATAGTTGTACTACCGCTCACTCCGAGCTCAGCTAGTGTTGTATCAACAGTTGCAGTAGTATATGTAACTGGAGGTGTTGGATCTACAGCTGTGACATTTGATGTAGTTATATTAGAAGAAGGTACTCCGCCACATAAAGTAATTCCGGCATCATCATAATATGAGTTATACGTTGAATCAATTATCTCTACAGTTAGCTCAGAATCGCTTTTACCTAAAAATACACCATTTAAAGATGGAGATTTTGATAAAACTTGAGTATTTGAAACAACAAAACGTTCAGACCAATCTGTTTCGTAATGTCCAACAAGACCACCAACATTTTCATTACCAGATACAGTAGCCTCCATTATACAAGATGTTATTGTTATATTGGTCCCCTCAGTAACGTTTCCAATAAGACCTCCAACAGATGAACTACCACCTATTGTACCAGTTACATTACAATTTGTTATAGTTGAAATAGTCTCGATCCACCCTATTAGTCCTCCTACACTTAAATTACCATTTATATTTCCTGAAACATAACAATTTGACATAACAATGCCAGACGCCAAGCCTGCTATCCCACCGGCAGTATCCCCAGTAATATTAACATTTTCTAACCCTAGATTTGAAAAGTTACCTGTTATATAACCAAATAAGCCAACAGTAGAGAAGCTAGAGTTGTTAATTGTTAGGTTGGATATAACATACCCGTTTCCGTCAAAGCTACCACCAAAACCTTGTTGAAAATTTGAGCCAATCGGAGTCCAATTATCTATTGAAGAAAGATCTATATTATCTGCTAATACAACTTCGCCCAAAAAAGCAAAAAATAATCCATTATTTGTCATTTCTGCGAGTTGCACAAGCTCCTCTGTTGTAGAAATAGAATATGTACCTTCAATAATCATTGAATTTGGATCAACTGTACTCAATGCTGTCATTGTACTTGTGTCTCGACGGGTGATTTCTTGCATAAAGCCTGTCCCTGAAGCTGGTGCAACACCGCTTCTCATAGCATAGGCTGCAGGAGAAGTATCTGAAACCATTAACGTTTCTGTCGAAACAGTGTAGAGAGTAGTAATCGTTTCAGTAGATGTTGTTGTAGTTGTATCAACTGTTGTAGTTTCATACAAAGTCGTAGTGTTGGTTGTGCTGGTTGTCGTTGTAGTCATTTCAGTAATAATTGTTGTAGATTCAGTTGTTACTGGAATCTGATTATTGAAGCTCTGTTCGGTTGAATCCACATAGCTTGTGCCTTTAGTCTCTATTCCTAAAGCATCAGCCAAGTCGCCAGTTATATACTTGTCGTCGTTAGAAGAGATTAAAATTTGTCCGTTATTAATATTTGCACTAAAGCCCTCAAGGGTTAATGTGGTTAAAAAATCTTGTAAAGTATCTGTTTCTAAAACATCATAGGTTTGGAGCAAAGTACCATCTTGGGAATGGACATTAAAAGAGCTTGCACTAATTTGGAGTTGTTCAAATGTAGTATTTTCATCAGCAAAGCTTTCTTGTTCATAGTAATTATTACCATTAGCATCTTCTTTTGTATCGACGAGCATTTTTATTCCGTTATATTCAGCTGTTTGGTATAATCTTTCAATCTCATCAACAAGAGAGTTTACTTCTTCATTTATAGCTTTTAGGGATTCTCCACCATAAGTGCCATTAATCGCTTGTTCTTGTAAGTATCTTAATCTTGTAACTCTATCATTTATTTCATCTAGAATACCACTTGCAGTATCAACCATATTCATACCATTAAGCACATTATCTTCTGCGACTTGATAAGAATTGATTTTAGTGCTCATATTAGTTGCTATTGCATAATTGGCTGCATTATCGCTTGCATGGTTGATTTTAAATCCAGTAGTCATTCTCTCAATCGCTTGATTGAGTTTATCGGTGCTTGATGTAAGGCTGTTTTGTGCTATAAGTCCAGCGAGGTTGGTGTTAATGCTTAGCATCTTTTACACCTCACTTTCATGTTTGTAAGTGAGATTACTAGATTGAAAGTGTAAGTCTTTACACCCCGCTTTCTTAAGAGCAGTGCTAAATTTGCAACACAAAATCGCAAGCTCTGTGATCTTGCTATCACAAGTATATAATTCTGCTCTTCTTCTTAACGACGTCATCATGACCCTACAGTTTATATTATACATGTTTCATATTGTTATGTTCCACATGTTTCAGAAAACGTAACACATTATAAACTATATTGTTACAAACCGTTATAAATCTTTACGCACCACACTTAAAACCCAGTAATAACAAGAATTTTTATGTTAAGAATTAAACAAAAAAATCTGCGCTTGGCGCGATTCGAACGCGCGACCTATCCCTTAAAAGGGGAGTGCTCTACCTGCTGAGCTACAAGCGCAAATTTTTATAAAAATTTGTTATACTATTTACTTTTCAATTACCATTTCGGCTATTGGTCATCTGACCACAAGACTTATATTAACAAGAACATATTTTACTGTCAAGCATTTTTATTCGTTAAAGTTATTTCGGTTATAATAGCCTTAATTTCGTCTGAAATATCACTATTTTCTTTAATATTTTCTCTTACAAGCTTCGCAAATTCAGCTTTTTTAAACTCATGAAGTCCTTTAGTTTTAAATAACTCTTCTAATTTCTTTGCTGTAGAAAGCTCAGAAATCAACTCGTCTTCATTAATAGTTAAAAAGTTTTCAAAATGAGAATTTATTGTTTTAACAATAAGAGATTTTGACAATAAGTCTTCAAATTCTCCACAAGATACGATGTGAATCTTATCTATATCCCTAAGTTTAGGTTTGATTTGTGCGATATTTTCCTCGGCATCCTTATCTAAAAGAACAAAAATTGGCAATTTAAGCTCTTGTGATAGCTTATAATACATTTTAACAACTTGATTTTTACCACCAGCCGGAATCACTTGTATCCCTTTAGCGTAAAAATCATACCCTAAGTGCCTTGAAAATGCTGGTAAAAGAATCTCCTCTGTAATTCCTTCAACAAGAAGAACTTCAGCTATAGGATATTTTAATAATTTTTCTTCTCGTAGCTTAGTAATACTATTTAAATCTTCAAATTTATTGATTTCTTTAAGCCATTTTAAATTAATTGGTGAGCTTTCATCAATTAATTTAATTGCATTTATGTAATCTATATTATTATTTAATAAAGTTTGTGTTTCGTCATCATTGCTAAAAACACTATTTTCATATTCTCTAATAAAATTATTAATTCTATTACTAGTTTTATTATTAAAATTTAATACTAATTTTTTTAATGATGAATTAAAAATTTCATTTACATAATCAACTATTACAGAATAATCAAGCTGTTCTAGCTCGTTTTTTTTCATCTTAGGCTCTAACAAACAATTTGAGAGCACATCTAAAAAAACTCTTAAATACTTTTCCCTTGTAGCTTTAAACCTTGTTAATCTATCTAATGATATTAAAATTTGATTTTTTGTTAAATTCTTATACTTCATTATAAATATTTTATATTATAAAAACATGTAAGAAACTATGTAAAGTTTTGTAACAAAAATACTCAATTGTTGCAATAATTGAAGATGAAAATACTTTATATATTTAAGAGTATAAGAACGCATACGGAGACGGTATAAAAAATGGCACTTTTACTAGCAATGTATCAAAAATTTAAGCTCACCAGAGAGAAAAACACTCTCTCTTATAAGCTTGCTCGCCATTCTAGTAAGCTAGATCGTCTACAAAACAATATAAGTAAGAAACAAAAATACTATGAAGGTTTATTAAAGAAAGCTGAGAAAAAAGCTACTGATTTTAAAAATATGTTTAAACTTCAGTTGCAAAATGCTTATGGGTTAGGTACTAGTGTATTTAATCCAGCTGCAGGTTCTGCTTTTGCAAATCAAGCAATTGGAAATATTATGTGTCAAGCAATGGCACAAGGCGTTGAAGTTTGGCAAGCTGATCAAGAAGGTAAGCAAGTAACTGGTACTGATGGTAAACCAGTAGCATATAAATGGCAACATAGTAATGCTGCTAATATTGCAGCTCTATTCATGCAGTATGGTACTTCTTTGACAAAATTAAAAGATGGTACATTCGGTGTTCAAGGTAATAGCATTTCGGCACAAGATTATAACTATGCACAACAAGTTTACCAACTAGCATATCAACAAAACTCACTAAATCAGCAATATGTTGCTGCAGCTACTCAACAGTACGAAACAAATGCTTCAATATGGTACGAAGCTTACGAGGCACAAATTACAGCGGAACAAGATTCTGTACTAGGTGCAATGGAATACGAAGAGTCAATGATGGAACTCGACAAAGTCAACATGGAAACAAGACTCGAAAGAATCAAAGCAGAACTCGAAACATATACATCATTGCTCAGCGAAGAAGCGAAGAATACAGCACCGAAATTCGGTCTTGGATAATAATTATAATAATACACGGAAAGCCTGCTCGCAACAGCAGGCTTTTTGGTTTATATAATTTTATTCCTCCCCAAAGGGGGAGGTTAGGAGGGGTACAGTCAGGAAGTCTAGTAATATATCTTTCTATTATTTTTAATAAAAAAAAGCTTGAGATTGCTCTCAAGCGGAAAAAGGGAAAAGGGATTTATTCAAATTTAAGGAGTTTTTTATAAAATTTTGCACATAACTACTAAAACATATACTATTTTAATAATTATGTTTGTTATTCTTATGAGAATATACCGAATGTTCTTTCAACGTTATCTTTAATTACTTTTTTCAAGCCCTCACGTTGTTTATCTAATGCATCACGTTCGGTTTCTAATTTTGATAATTCTAAGTCAAATTTCTTGTCTTTTCTTTGGATTTCACTTAGTTTATGTTCATATTCAGCTTCCGCCTTTTTAACAGCAGTACTGTCAATTGAAGATGTTGTATTATAGCTTAGGCTTATATCAGAGCTTGGAGATGTTGCGCCAAACTGCATATCACCTTTGTCATCTTCTCCAATAATTGAGATTGAAATTTGACCGCACTGAATCATTGTAGTAAGCCAATCTGAATCATTAGCAGCATCGCCGTCAAAGCCATCAAATGAATTGATAGATATAGTTTGACCGCCATTTGCTTTTATTTGGTTATAAATTGAAACATAATATGCAAATTCCGCACTAGAACGAGAATCTTTTAAGTCAATATCATCTTGTGTACCAGTAACTTGCCCACTAATTTTTAGTCCTAAATCTTCTTTATATGATTTATAAAGTTCTTCTCTGAATTTAGTAAATAATTTTTGATATTCACTATCATTTTTTCCATAAGAATAAATATCATCTATTGTAATTTCTTTTGTATCTTCAGAAGTATCATTATTTTTAATATATTGTTCTAAAGCTTCTCTCGCAATAATTACACCTTTTGAACCGTTTTCTTTGTTTTCTTCAGCAATTACTTTTTCAGCCTTAGTTACATCTTCAGGAAGTGTGCCATTCATCATATAGAAAGCAAACGCCTCAGCTGTCTTATCTCCTTTTTCTGATATAAAATTTTTATATCCATCATGAACAGCTTGTTCAACAATAAGTCTTCCATGAGCATCTTTAAGAGCATATTCATCACCATTAGCAGCCATTAATCTAGATTTAGAACATAAATTATTAAATGTAGCTGGTAATGAACTTTTTGCACCACTATTAGGATCAATTGCACGTAATACTAGAGTTTCCGCATCCAAAGCCTCAACATATTCTTGATAGGCTTGGGCAGACTGCGTAGCAAGCTGTAGTTTAGCATGTTGCAAAGATTGAGCTTTGTATTCAACGTCATGCATTCTCGCTGTTATACACAGCAAGCGTGCCTGGGATGCCGTCATACCCATTGTGCTGTACTCCTTAGTTTTGTCCCTTTTGTATTATGTATTACGGCATTTTTTTTAAAAACTTTAATGTTTTGAATAATATTGTTACAATTCTTTACAAATCAAATATTATAATATTATCACCTTATTACCCTATTTCCTTATTCAATAGAATTATGTTATTCTTTTTTTATGAAGAAAGTTATAACTTATATTTTTATATTAGTGTTATTAGGGATGGGGCTAAAATCTTGTATTAGAAAAGATATTCCTGAGGAATATTCTTCTAGTTCATCAAAGTTTGAACTTGAAAATATAAATTATCCATCAAAAAATGTTAATAAGAGCATTAATGAAATAGATTACTTACAATCCCAAGCACCTATAGGTATTTTTGGTGGAGAACTAGTAATTTCGACAATTGGTGAAGGCCCAAAAACATTTAATCCATGTAATACAAAAGATGCGACATCATCAACAATGGCAGGTTTAATGTACGATGGACTTTTAACTACTGACCCGAGAACAGGAGAAGTTGTACCACTTCTTGCAAAATCTTATTCAGTAAGGGGAAATGAGTACATAATTAATTTGAGAAAAGGCTTAACTTGGACTGACGGAACTCCAATAACTGTTGATGATGTTCTATATACATATTGGGAAGTGGTCTTTAAAGGGCTTGGTAATACTGCAACTAGAGACGCAATGGTAATTAATGGTAAGCTACCTAAACTTTATAGAATTAATGATTATACTGTTAAATTTGTAACCCCAGAACCTTTTGCACCTTTTTTAAGACAGCTTAGCTATCCAATTGTACCAAAACACTATTTTAAACCATATTCAGACAAGGGGGATTCTGTTTTTAATGCGTTTTTAAATTCAAATACACCTGCTAATGAAATTGTATCAAATGGAGCTTTTAAACTAAAAGAATATGTTGCGGCTCAAAGGGTAGTGTTTGAAAGAAATCCTAATTATTACAAAATTAATCTTATGAATCAAAAATTACCATATTTAGATAAGCTTATTTATCTTATTGTTGGTGATACAAATAATGAAATATTAAAATTTGAAGCTAAAGAAATAGATGCATTATCAATTAGGGGTGCAAATGTCGCTAGATATAAACAAAAAGAAGCTGAATCTGATTATAAAATCCATAATCTAGGCGCTGATACAGGAACTCTTTTTGTTGTTATCAATCTAAACAACCGTAAAAATAAAAATGGTAATTTCTATGTTGCTAAACATAAGCAAAAATGGTTTAGAGATAAAAATTTCAGAGAAGCAATAGATTTAGCGCTTGACCGCAACGGCTTGGTTCAAAATGTTGCAATGGGACTAGCAAAACCTTTATTTACTGCAGAGAGCTTAAATTCAATCTATCTAAATAAAAATATTAAAGGTCATAAGCAGGATAAAGATTCGGCATTAAAAAAACTTTTAGATAATGGTTTTAAGCTAAATAATAACATCTTATATGATTCTCAAAACAACAGAGTTGAGTTTGATTTATACACAAACGCAGGTGCTTTAGAACGAGAAGCTATTGGTGTAATGATTAAACAGGACCTAGAATACCTAGGGATGAAGGTTAATTTTAAGCCTATTGAGTTTAATTCTCTTGTTAATAAGCTATCAAATACAAATGATTGGGATATGGCTATTATGGGGTTAACTGGCTCTCCTCTTGAGCCTCACGACGGTAAAAATGTGTGGATGTCTAACGGCCCATTACACTTATTTAATCAACGTCCATCAGGCTACAGTATTGACGATAAACTCCCTTGGGAAAAAGAATTAGATTATATATTCGAAAAAGGAGCGTTAAAACAAACTTTTAACGAAAGAAAGAAACTTTATGATAGATACCAAGAAATAATATACGAACAAAAGCCTATCATTTATTTGTATTCACCTATTAGAATTACTGCGATTAGAAAAAAAATACAAAATATATTCCCAACTCCTTTAAGTGGGCTATTATATAATCTCGATGAAATTTATATTGACCCTAAAGGAGGTAAATAAATGGAGATGCTTCGCTACATTTTCAAACGAATTTTACAAACAATACCTCTGTTGATAATAGTTTCTTTAATAAGCTTTTTTATAATTAGATTATCTCCAATTGATCCTCTTGCTGAACTAAGGCTAAATCCATCAATCTCACAAGAGACCCTTGATAAAGAGATTAAAAGACTTAATCTTGATAAACCTATAGGGATTCAATATTTATCTTGGGCAAAATCATTTGTAAAAGGCGATCTAGGATATACTTCTGCGGGAGAAAAAGTCTCAACAAAGCTTAAAGAAAGAATTCCTAACACTTTACTATTAACTTTTATTGTAATTTTTATGACATGGTCAGTTGGTATTCCATTAGGCATAATTTCAGCAATAAGAAAAGGCTCATTATTAGACAGATTATTAACAGTACTTGCAAGTATAGGAATGGCTATACCGTCTTTTTTCTTTGCTATATTATTACTTATTTTTGCAGTCAAAACCTCTATATTCCCTGTTGGAGGCTTAACCAGCTATAATTTTAATGAAATGTCTTTTATAGGTAAGATTATTGATTTATGCAAACACCTAGTACTACCTTCTATAGTACTTTTTACAATATCTTTATCAGGCTTACAACGACAAATGAGAGCAAATATGCTCGAGGTTTTGGACTCCGATTATGTTAAATTCGCTAGAGCAAGAGGTTTAACAGAATATAAAGTTATTTTTAAACACGCTTTAAGAAATGCCATCAATCCTATGATAACATTACTTGGCTTTGAGTTTGCGGGTCTATTAAGCGGGGCAGCATTAACAGAATATGTATTTCAGTATCCTGGTCTCGGAAGGCTTGTTCTTGAAGCAGTTATGAAGTCTGATATAAATCTTGTTATGGCTTCATTAATGATGGGAACAATACTGTTAATACTAGGTAATCTTATTGCAGATATTTTATTGATGATTACCGACCCAAGAATAAAAAATAAACAATAAGGATTACAGAATAAAATGGAAATTATAAAAAAAATACTTGATGATAAATTTGCAAAAATAGCTTTTTTTATATTGCTTATATTATATATTGTAATCCTAATGGCAGATTTTATTGCTCCTTATAGTAAATATTTTTCTAACAGGGATCTTTCTTATTCTCCACCTAGCAAAATATATACAATAACAGAGGATGGTAAATTGAGCTGGCCATATACTTATAATTACGTAAGAGAATTTGAACCAAGTTTATTACAAACAATCTACAAACAAGATAGAACTCAAAAATACTACCTTAAAATTTTGACAAAAGGAGAAGAATACAAAATATTAGGACTTATCCCTTGTAAGTTACATCTTTTTGGAGTTGAAAACGGTGGCAACATTTATTTATTAGGAACAGATATTAATGGTAGAGATGTTTTTTCTAGATTATTATTTGGCGGCCGAATATCCATGACAATAGGATTCCTCTCCTTGTTTATAGTCTTTCCTATAGGTTTATTATATGGTGGTATTTCTGGCTATTTTGGCGGAATAATTGATTCAATAATGATGCGATTTGCTGAAGCAGTAATGGCCATTCCAAGCTTTTATCTTCTAATTATTCTGGCGGCTATTTTACCTTCTGGAATGACAAGTATACAACGGTTTTGTCTAATTATAATCATACTAGCTTTAATTGGATGGGCTGGCTTTGCAAGAGTTGTTAGAGGTATGGTTCTTTCTATAAAAAAAGAAGATTTTATTTCTGCTGAAAAAACAATCGGAGCTTCTAATTCAAGGATAATTTTAAAACATATAATTCCACAGACAACAAGTTATGTAATTATAGCGATAACACTTTCAGTCCCTTCTTATATCTTAGCTGAATCTGGCCTAAGTTTCTTGGGACTTGGAATCCAGCAACCTGATGCTAGTTGGGGAAATATGTTAAAAGAAGCGCAAGAATTTACTAATATTCTTTATAGACCGTGGCTATTAACGCCTGGCTTACTTATTTTTATAGCAGTATTGTCTTTTAACCTTTTAGGTGACGCTATAAGAGATTTCTTAGATCCTAAAAGTAAAATAAGAGGTTAATTACTCTTTTGTAATAAAAATTTACATAAATAATCAACATATCCACTAAAAGATTGATTGAATTAAGACTAAAAAGAAGGTATTCTTAATATTGATGAACGAGAAACAACTATTAAAAAAACGAATACAACAAACTGAGTTACAAATCAAAAAATTAGATCAATGTACGTCTACTAACGAGATTTGTGATAATTTATACAATTCTTTAATCTTACAGAAAGCTGTTATGAAAAAAGATCTTGAAAATTTAAACAAAAATAAGTTTGTTGAAAATATAAAAAAAGTTTTACCTCATAAAGAAAAATTGATTTGTGATTATTTTAATTAATTAAATTTTATTTCCCTCTTTTTTAGTTTATGTTATAATTTATAACACGGGGGGTTGTATGCTCACAATAGATTATGAAACAAAAAAATCAATAAGAGAAGCTTTTGGTAAAGAACTTGTTAAATTAGGCGCTAAAAACTCTAATATTGTTGTATTAGATGCTGATGTCGCTTGTTCTACACAAACAAAACTCTTTGCTGATGCGTTTCCTGAAAGATTTTTTGATACAGGTATTGCAGAACAAAACATGATTGCAACTGCTGCAGGGCTATCGCTAACAGGCAAAATCCCTTTTGCAGCAACTTTTGCGGTTTTTGCCACAGGAAGGACTTATGATCAAATACGTTCTTCTGTTTGTTATCAAAAAGCTAATGTTAAAATCATCGGAACTCATGGTGGTATTACAGTAGGTGAAGATGGAGCTACTCACCAAGCTTTAGAAGATATTTCATTGATGCGTGGTTTACCTAATATGACGGTTATTGTCCCAGCTGATTGCAAAGAATGCGCACAAGCAGTTGAATATGCTGCAGAACTTAATGGACCAGTTTATATCAGAATTGCTAGAAATAACTTACCGGATGTCTATCCACAAGATTATAAATTCAATCCAAACAAGGCTGTAATCTTAAAAGAAGGAAAAGATGTTACATTAATATCTAATGGGGATGTATTATCTGAAACTTATAAAGCAGCAGAAATTTTAGAAAAACAAGGGATTAGTGCAGAAGTTATTAGCACACCAGTTGTTAAACCTTTTGATGCTGAAACTGTAATTAACAGTGCTAAAAAGACTGGTTTAGTAGTAACTGTGGAAAATCATTCTATTAATGGTGGTATTGGTTCTACTGTATGTGAAGTTTTATCAGAAAAACATCCAACAAGAGTTTTAAGAATAGGTGTTAATGATACTTTTGGACAAAGTGGAACGCCAAAAGAATTGCTAAAATATTATCAATTAGACGCTGAAAGTATTGCAAATAGGATAAAAGAAGTTATATGATTCAATTAAGATCAGTTACAAAAAGATATAAAAATAATTATGCTCTTAAAAATATCAATTTAGATATTTTATCTGGAGAATTTGTGTTTATAACAGGTGCTTCCGGCGCTGGCAAATCTACTTTAATGAAAATGCTTTATAAAGAGGAAACTCCTACTACTGGGACTGTACTTATAGGCGGTATTAACATTGCGAATTTACCTTCAGATAAAGTCCCTAATTTAAGAAGATGTATGGGGATTGTTTTCCAAGATTATAAATTATTACAAAATCAAACTGTATATGACAATATCTCTTATGTTATAAGAACATTAGGTATTAGCTCTTCAGATATTAAAACTAGAGTAACTGGAGCATTGAAAGTTGTAGGTCTATTAGATAAAGCCCATGCTAAACCTTCTGAGTTATCTGGAGGGGAGCAACAAAGAGTAAGTATTGCTAGAGCTCTTGTAAATGGCCCTCCGCTACTGATTGCGGATGAACCTACTGGTAATTTAGATCCTAAAAACTCTCTTGAAGTAATGCAAATTTTAGAACAAATTAACCAAAGGGGTATTACCGTTATAGTTTCTACACACGATTATACATTAGTTGATAGATTCCGCAAGAGAGTATTAACTCTTGAAAATGGTGAAATCATTAGAGATATTCAGGCAGGTACTTATGGAAAATAGTAAGCAACAACTAAAAAAACAGGTAAAGAAGCATATACCAAAAGATTGGTTATGTGAACTTAGAATTGCTTACCGCATTTTAATGGAAGCTGTAAACGATATCAAACGTACCGGAATAATAAATTTGGTTATTATAACAACAATGGCAGCCATTTTAACTATTTTTGGGATGTTATTTAGATTTACCTTATCTTTATCAACTTTTGCTGGAGAGTTAGGTAGTGTATTAGAAATTTCTGTATATCTTAAACAAGATACAAATTCGACTATGGTAAAAGATAGAGTTCGAGAAATTAAACATGTAAAAAATGTCCGCTTAATTCCAAAACAAGAGTCTTGGGATGGATTAAGAAAAGAGCTTGGCTTACAAAATGATATGGCTAATCCTTTACCAGATACTTTAAGAGTGAGAGTTGATAAACCAGAAAATATAACAGAAGTATTTAATCAAATCAAAGCTCTTTCTGGAGTTGAGGATATGGGGTACGCAAAAGAATTAGCAAAGAAAATTCAATTTTTAACCCATATTGTGAACACAACTATGGTGTTTGTTGTTATAATTTCTGCGGCATTAACCGTAACTATAATTAACAATACAATTCAATTAGTAATACAATCAAGAAAAGATGAGATTGAAATAATGCGATTAATGGGAGTTTCAAACTGGTATATCAAAACCCCTCTTGTTATGCAGGGTGCTTTCTATGGGTTTGTAGCTTCTATAATTGCAGTGTTACCACTTAACTGGGTGCAAGGTTTATTACTTAATATTCATAAGTTTTTCTTAATTCCTTCGCCAGTTTATGCTCAAAATATTGTTGTAATTTCTTTACTATTAATCGGTACAGCATTTGGAGCTAGTGGTAGCTTATTATCAATAAAAAAACATTTGCAAGTTTAGTATGAGGTATATAAATGGATAAAACAATAGAACTCGTAAATTCAATAAAAGATATACAAGCAATGCCTAGCGTTATTGTAAAGGTTCTCAACGTAATGAAAAAACCTACTGTTAGCATGAAAGAGCTGGGAGACTTGGTAATGTACGATCAGTCATTAACAATAAAAATCTTAGCCCTTGTTAACTCTGCTTATTATGGGTTTTCACAGCAAATTAGTTCTATAAGTATTGCTTTATCATTGCTAGGCATGGTTAAGGTTAAAAATATCATTGTAGCAGTGGCAATGAAACCAATGATGACAAACTCTGGAGATAAAGAACTTTGGAAGCATTCTATTAGAGTTGCTGCAGGATGCGAATATATAGCTAAATTAACTAAAATTATGGATCCAGATGAAGCATTTATCGCAGGTTTTGTGCATGATATTGGTAAAATTGTCCTTCATATGAGCAATCCTAAAATCTATACACGAATTAATCAACTAGTTTATGAAGGGGCTGATATACTTGAAACAGAACGCAAATTTTTTGATTCAGATCACGTAAAAACAGGTTCTCTATTGGCAAAAAGATGGCAATTACCAATACTTTTGGCAAATATTGTCTCTTATCACCATAATCCAAACCTATCTTCTATACCAGTACCTTGTAATTTAGTTTGTACTGTTGATAAGCTAATGCAAGATGGTTTTAATCCAAATCTTTTAGATAAGGATTTTATGAAAACACTTGGTATTGATTTAGATGATGTTGAGGATTTAAGAAACGCTATTAAAGAAAAAGCTGATCTACTTATCGCAGATTTTACATAGTATGGAGTTATATGACAAGCAAAATAGTTCTAATATCTGATGATAAAGATTTTTTTGACTATATAAGAAATAAATTAGAACTTAGAAAAAGTGATGAATTATTTACATTCTCGTTCGAATCAATTTTAAATAAAATTCACTTGCTAAATACTTCACTTTTAATAATTAACGCTGAAAATCAATATGAAAAAGCTATTGAATTAGTAAAATTATTTAAGAACACACCCGTAATTGTTACAGCATATAATGATGACAGTATGTTTATGAAAAAATGTTTTAGAGCTGGAGCAATTGATTTTATATCTTTATTAACGCCTGATTCTGAATTCAGAGCAAAAATTCTTCCTGCATTAAATATAGTTAGTTTACTTAAAAAAAATAAACAATATCGAAATTTACTTATAAAAAATAATTTAATTGATACAAATAATGAAGTTTTTTTGAATTATGAAAGAATCATTGATTCTGAATTAGAAAACATACAAAAAGAACAGAAAAAGGCCGTTTTTATGGCAATTTCTCCGTCGGATAAAAGTAGGCTTAAACTGACCTCTAATAATATTGAAACAATTATATTAAACAATATACGTAAAAATGATATTTTAATGAATTATGCACCAAATAAATATTTTTTAATATTATTTGATATTGATATTAATTATGCACATAAACTGTGGATTAAAATTAATAAACAATTTAATGGTATGCTATTTGCAGGAATAACAACTATAACCAATCAAAACAAACAACAATTAATAAATGAAATATTAAATAAATTACATCAGTCCATTAATTACGATAAAAATACTATTGAAACTGATAATAATTTACATAATTCTAATTTTAAATTATTTAAAATTGAATTTGAAAAAAAATTTAAACAAACTCTAATCCCTGCTTTTTATCAAATTCAACAAAAGTTTCAAGATAAACTTAATAATTTATCAATTGAGCAAGATGTAAACAGCAAGCAAGGAATTTTTATTATAAAAACACGCTCAAGCATATATGAATTTAAAATTTCACATTCAGGTTTTTCAAAAATTAATATAGATATTACTTATAAAAATATTTCAAAAATTTTAGATCAAAAAAGAATAGTACTTGAATTAGAAGAGTTTGAAATTGGTTTAATACAAGATTTATTGGAACAATTTATTTTAGAATACAGAAAAGAGGTTGAATATGATATTTAATCAAGAAAATACTTTAAACTTAATTATTGATATCCAAGAAAAGCTTATAAATTCTGCATTTAATAAAGAAACAATATTAAAAAACTCTGAAATACTAGCTAAAACTGCAACTATTTTAAATATACCAACTATTATTACTGAACAGTATCCAAAAGGGTTAGGAGATACTCTTTCTAATGTTAAACAAAATACTAATAATCCTTTAATTTTTGAAAAAACGGATTTTAACGCATTTAGCAATGATGCTGTTATTGCTTCTATAAAAAAACTTAATAAAAAACAGATTTTTGTTTGTGGTATAGAAACACACATCTGCGTTTTACAAACAGTTTTAACGTTAATTGAAGAAGGATATAATGTAGCAGTTATTAAAGATGCTTGTGGTTCAAGAAATGAATTTGAGCACCTAAGTGGCTTATCTTATTTAAAATCTTGTGGAGCTCACATTATAACAACAGAAATGCTCTTATTTCAATTATTAAAAAGTTCAAAACACCCTAATTTCAAAGAAATACAATTATTAATAAAATAATTGTTAACTTTTGTAACAATAGTATATAAAATTGAAATACTTAATCATTATTTGTTTTTATTAATATGTAAGATAAAAAAATGGTGATTAAAGATGGCAATAGCAAATTTACATGAAACAATTCAATTTGGTATCTTAGAGAAAGCTCGTTTAGAAGCAGACTTGCTAAAATTTCAAACTCAAAAAACATTAGCAGTTCATTCTCAAGCTGACTTACAATCACTATTATCATCTGAAAAACACGCAGTAAGAGACTACTTCAAAGGATTATATAATACTGATGCAGAATTGCAAGAAGCATATGGAGACTATACTGAGATTCCTGATTTTGAGGAAGCAATTGACAAAATAACAGCTGAATTTCAAGAGCAATTAGACGAGTTAACAGCTTGGGAAACTAGTCTTGATACAGAGATAACTACTGCAAGCGCTGAGCTTGAAGAATTGAAAGCATATCAAGAATCTTGGAAGACAATGTTATCATCAAATATTCAAGATGAACTTAATTATGGTCAATCTGGTTCATAATCTAAGCAAATAACCATATACCTAAAATTGCAAATATTATAAGAGCCACATTGTAATGTAAAAATGTTGGTATACAAGTATCGAAAATATGATTATGTTGCCCATCAGCATTTAAACCGGCTGTTGGGCCTAATGTTGTATCTGAAGCTGGAGAACCAGCATCACCCAAAGCCGCTGCAGCAGCTATTAAGATTATAATTTGTGGTGTATTAAAACCTTGATTTATACATATAGGCACAAAAAGAACAGCCAAAATAGGTATGGTACCAAAAGATGAACCTATACCTATCGTTATAAATAATCCTAATAATAATATTATTAGAGATGTTATGAGTATATTTGACGGTAATAAATTTACAACAGCATTTAAAAGTGAATCAATCGCTCCAGACTCTTTTAATACAGCCGCAAATCCAGCTGCCACAAGCATTACAAACGCTACGTAACCCATTAAGTAGATTCCTTCATTAACCATATTATCCATGTTGTTTTTAGGTATAACTCTAAATGTAAATATGGTTCCTAATCCAACAATTGCCCCTAGAGGTAATGAATGAGTGCATAATTGCACAATAAAAGTAAGTAATGCTGCTAAACTAACTATACAAATAGTATATTTACTACACTCTAATTTACTATCAGCTACTATATTTATAGGTTTATCTTCATAAAAACGAGTTTTTCGATAAGAAATAAAAATTGCTATAATAAGTGCTACAATCATTCCTAAACCAAGTATAGCCGTATACTTCCATATTTCAGTACGTACAACATCTAAACCATTACTTATCAGATTATCAGCAATTAAATTATGAAATATAAGTCCGAAACCGACCGGTATTGTTAAATATGGCATTTTGAGTCCAAATGCTAAAACGCTAGCGACAGCTCTTCTATCAATATTTAATTTATTCATAATTGATAATAATGGAGGTATTATAATAGGAATAAATGCTATATGAATTGGAATTATATTTTGTGATGTCATCGAAATTAAAACTAATATCAATAGTAGCATCCATTTTTTTCCAGATATAACTTGAAGAATTTTTGAAGAAATAATATTTGTAAAACCTGAATAAGCCATAGTCGCAGCAAAAGCACCTAACAAAATATAACTTAAAGCTGTTTCTGAATTTCCACCCATACCTGATATTAAAACATTCATAATGCGTTCAACATCCATACCAGATAAAAATCCCGCCAATAACGTTGCTATTATAATCGCTAATAAAACATTTATACGTTTTAAGCACAATATACATAAAATAATAATTGAAACTACAGCTGGGTTTAGTAAAATATCCATATTAAGAATTTTCTTCCTCTTGTAAAAGATTTATAAGTCCAAGAGAGACTTCTTTTTGAATATTAATAGGCATCATTTTTAAATATTCAAAAGATTCAGCTATTTTTTGATCTGTATCATACCAACGTCTTAAAACATAATTAAAAGCATCAGTAAGTATATTTTCAGATAAATCAATACCATTTTCTTTTGATTTGTTAATAATAAAGTCTGCACATTTATACTGAACTAATATATTTGCATTACGCATTAAACTAACTGCTAAACTTACAGTCGGATCAATATCATACCAACGTTTATTCATAACAAAACCTTTCTCATAAGTTATTTTAATAGTATATTTTTTAATTTATTTTGTCAATGTTGAAATTATATCCTGACGTTTAGTTATATCACAAGTTTTAAGTAATAAAGTTTTTTCTTTAGAAGTATCACCTTTTAATATTTCAATATTGGTTTTAGGTATTTTAAATCGCTTTGAAATAAATTCAACAAGAGCTTTATTAGCTTTATTTTCTATTGGTTGAGCAGTTACTTTAACTTTAATAAACCCCTCTTCTAAAATAATATCATTTTTAGAAGAATTCGGAACTATTTTTAATTTTATTATTAACCCTGCCTCAACCTCTTTAATCAAAATCTACCTCCAAGTTGATTAAACTTTTTGGAAAACCATAACATATTCATGTTTAAAGATATAAAAACCACCAGCAAGAGCTCTATAACGCCATAAATTAGCTGTTTTTCCTTTGGCGCGTTCATTACCCTGCATATCTTTAATAATGATTGCTTTAGTAATAAAACCTAGCTTATTCATCCTTGCCATACATTCAAAACCTAAAGGTATATGCTGAGAATTTGCGTATTTATCCCCAATAATTAAGCAAGCAAATCGACCTTTTTCTAACATATCATATCCATTTTTGGCAACCTTTTCAAATAAGTCATAAAATTCTTCAGTTGTTGCACAATTAGATAAGTCTTCTTTTTTATCAGAAAATTTAATAATATCATCATATGGTGGATGTAGCATTAATAATTGAGCCTTTTTCGCACCCATAACATCAAGTCTTGCTTTAATCTTATCTTTTGCTAATTCACTAGCAGAATCAGCACAAATTATATTAACATCTGTAACTAATTGTTTTGGAGTAAATTTCTCTGAGACTTTTTCCGCTAAATCATCTTTTAGCTCAACACCAATACATCTACGTCCCATGTTAATTGCTTCTATACCAGAAGTTCCAGAACCAAAGAACATATCTAAAACAATATCATTCTTTTTAGTATAACGTTCGTAAATTTGCTGCGCAATTTGTGGAATATAATTTCCATGATATTCATTTGAATGACCGCCCTCTTTCAAGCGATTTGGAAATTCCCATAAAGTATCAGTTTTAACGTGGTCATAGTCTCGCCAGGCTTTTAAATTTATATCACTATAGGATGTTGTTTTAATAGCTCTGTCATCAACAACTTTTAAATTAGCTTTTGATACTATTTTTTTCTCTTTTAAATTTGATCTAACCATAACTTTCCCCATTTAACACTTTAAAGTGTAATTGATTTGTTAAGTTTTGTAATCAAATAAATAGATGATATTGAAAAAAAAATTATAAATATTTTTGTTTTACTAAGGAAATCTCATCTTCTTTGGAAAAAGCTTTACCATCAATTTTTTGCTCTATTAAATATTCTAAAATCTCGCCATATAACTTACCTTGTGGAATACCTAACACTCGTAAGTCTATTCCATTAATCTCGAGTTTAATATTTCTTATTTTAGTTAAATATTTTTTAGCAATATCTTGGTTAGAATGAATTGCATAAAGCAATATAGACTCAATTGGTAAGTTTTTAAATAGTTTATAAATTTCAACATTGGTTTCAGGAAAAATATTCTTAATCTTATTATAAGTTGAAATTATTTCATATTCTTCCTTTGTTAATTCTAATTTAGATAAATCAAATATGCCTAAATATATAAGCCAAACAATCTCTGGAGCATATTCTTCAACTAAAGGTTTTACTGCGCACAAAGCTTTTTCAACTTTTTGCCCTGCACCTAAGAGATTATACACACCTTCTGCGATAAATTTTTCTAAAGCTTGTTGAGAGTTCAAGTTAAAAGCCTCTTTTAATTCCTTTTTTATACGATGATAACACATATCATAGTTTATATTAGATAAATAATCTTCCTGAAGCTTTCTGGTTTCTTCTTCTAATTCAAACCCAAACCTCACTGCAAATTTCAAACCTCTAATTATACGAGTAGGGTCATCTATAAAGCTATTTTTATGCAAAACTCTTAATTTTTTATTTTTTATATCATCCAAACCATTAAAATAATCAATAACCTCACCTGTTATTGTATTTTTAGCCATTGCATTAATTGTAAAATCACGACGGGCCAAGTCTTCTTTTAAACTACACCCAATATTATCTACTTGTGGTAAATGACCTTTTTTAGGGTATGATTCGGTTCTAGTCGATGCAATATCAACTTCTTCTCCTTGAATAAGTACTCTAACAGTACCAAAATCAGGATTTTCTCTTATGATTTCAAAACCTTTTGAACGCGCAAATTCTATTGCGTTACCCTCATAACATAAATCAACATCAAGACTTGGCAGTCTAAGAATGTCATCTCGAACTACACCACCTACATAATATAAATTTTTGTCTTTAATTTCTATTACCATTTTCTCTATTATAGTTTAATGAAGAAATTAATGCACTAATTATAAAACCTAAGCCTAATAATCCTGTTACAACCTCATGTATATGTTTAAAAGTTGATGCAAACATTAGACAGGCTAGTACACCGATAGCCCAGTGTGCACCGTGTTCGAGATAAATAAATTGTTTTAAAGTTTTCTTTTCAACTAGCATTATAGTTAGAGATCGAACAAACATTGCTCCGATAAACAGACCAATTGTAATTATCATTATATCTTTACTTAACGCAAAAGCTCCTAGTACTCCATCAAGAGAGAATGAAGCATCAATAAGTTCTAAATAAAGAAAACCAATAAGTCCAGAACATTTTACGGCATCAGCACATAGTTTAGCGCGTTCTTCTTGTCTTTTTTCAAGCCATTCAGCAAGTCCATCTATTATTAAATAAATAATAATTCCTGCAATGCCTGATTTTAATACAGGCATTTGCATTGCTGGTTCAATTTTAAGCATTAATAAACCTAAAACAGTAAGTGTAATAATTGAACAGACTCCTCTTACACAAGATAAGCACTGTAATTTTCGTTCTATAACAGAAATCCAATGAACTTCTTTTTTTGCTTCTGTAAAGTAATCTAAAAACAGCATTAATAAGAAAGCGCCGCCAAAAGTTACAATCGGAGCATGAGTTAGCTCTAAATAGTGTGTGTACTGACTAACATCATTTAATGCCATGTTTAGTACGTTTAATATATTTAATTTTGCAAAAATAGCAACAACTGCTAACGGGAATACAAAACGCATACCAAATACAGCTATTAAAATCCCCCAAGTGATAAATCTATGACGCCATTTTTCTGACATATTTTCAAGTTTCATGGCGTTTACAACTGCGTTGTCAAAGGATAAACTAACTTCTAAAATTGCAAGTACAAAAGCTATAAATACGCAGGTAAGACCAGTACCTTGATGAACTCTTTCTCCCCAAAAATAAGCTCCAAGTAGGCCTAAAATCGTTACTAAATATGAACTTGCAAAATATTTTAACATAAAGCTACCTTTCTAAAATTTAATAATAAATATTATATTATAAAAGGATTGAAAAATATAATAACACACGCTATACTGACACCGCATTGTAAAAAATAGATATGAAATTTTAGGAGGAGATATGTGTAAACGTTTATTATCAAGTATTTTATTAACAAGCTTATTGGCAATAAATATATTACCAATTATGGCAAGTGATTGTGATCCTTGCTGTAGAATTGAGCACCTTGATGTTCATAAAGAAGCACCTTGTAATGAGGTAATAATAAATAATTTACAGAGAATAGTTAAGGAGGGTAATGTTTTAGAGTTTGCATTTAATGACGGATTTTATTCTAAATGCCAAAAAGCTGGGGATATAGTCCACTTTATAGTCCCAGAATCTATTTATACTTGTGAGGGAACTTTAATACTACCAGCTAATGCAAAAGTTATAGCAGAAGTAACCAAAATAGAAAAACCAAAGATTTTTAATAAAAACGCAAGAGTTAGTCTTGCATTTAGAAAAATTTTATTCTGTGATGGTACTTGTATTGATATAAAAGCGAGACCATTTACAGACGATTATAAACTTAAAGAAGGACCTTGGATGACGGCGGGTAAACTACTGTTATCAACAATTGGTCTTGGCGCAATTGGTGCTGGAGCAGGGGTCGGATTTGCATTCATTCCCAATCCTGCTAAAATCGGAACAGGCTTAGCAATTGGTATTCCAGTAGGTGCAGGTGTCGGCTTAGTAACTGGCCTAATCACACCAGGGTTACATTATAGAGCAAAGTGTGGTGAAAGGGTTTATGCTGTCTTATTAGATGAGTTTACGGTTTGTGAATCTAGAAAATAAAAAAGTCGGGCTTAACCCGACTTTTGGGTTATACTTTAGATGTCTTTTTAAATAACTTTGTAAAAAACTTTACGACTGATTTAAAAATATTTGTTTTTTTAGCTGTTGTTTCAATATTTTTTGCAGTTGAAATTGTTATAGAATCAGGAATTGATTGTGCTAGCTTTGAATTTGCTGTTTGTGATGCAAGGCCAGTATTGCGTATAGGCAAAAGCCCACCGTGAACACCTGTACGCAATTTGATAGCTTCTTCAGGATTACGAAGTCTCATCGCAAAAAAGCTTGTATCTGGTAACGGAGTAAACATGCCTCCTTTATATTGTTTTTTCTTTATTAATTTTCTTGCAGACACGTTACCTCTCCAATCAGGAAAAGGATAACGTTCAGAATAAGAACCTTTTTCTATTTTTGGACTTGGAGAATCTGTTGGTAATCCACCCGTTAAAAACATAAAATATATCCTTTCATTATACTTATATTAAACCACCTAATTATTTTTTTTGCTAGTTTGCTTAACACTCCGATACAGCTTGCAATAACCCAAATCAAACAATTTATTGTTTTCATTGGGAGTTCGTGGAATGTTGTAACATAAAAAAGTCGGGCTTAACCCGACTTTTTCTATTTAAATGTTTCTTTTGCATCCCTTATTTGTAGACGTTTTTCAAGCTCACCAGCTGGTTGATAGAATGGAGATACAGTCATTACCTTAGCTGCAATGTCAGGATAATGATAAATAAATCTCAATTCATCATCCGTTAAAGGTTTTTGAGTATGTACGTTTGCATAACGAGCCAATTCAAGGATGTTTCTAGCTTCATTCTCATCACGAAATTCTAGTTCAAGCTTATCATACACGTTTCTAAATCCTTTAATTCCACCATATTCACCTGTAGTAATCATTCTACCTGTTTCAATAATTTCTGGTTCTCCGCGTCCAAGTTCCTCGAAATCATATAATTCATAATTTCTTCTGTCTTTTAAAGCACCATCAGCGTGAATACCAGACTCGTGAGCAAAAGCATTGTCGCCAACTGCTGGCTGATTTATCGGAATTGGTAGTCCGAACGCATATGCTGTATATTTAGCAAGTTTCCAAGCTTTTGATAAATCAATATTTTCATCAATTATTTTTTCGCCGTTTTTAAAACCTGCAGATTTTAATGTTGCTAGTAAACAAGATACTAAATCAGCATTACCAGCTCGTTCACCCATTCCGTTAATTGCAGTATTAATATAAGCATCAACACCAGCATCAAGAGCTGCACGAGCTCCTTCTACAGAGCAAGCTACAGCCATACCTAAGTCGTTATGGAAATGCATTTCTATAGGCATTTGAGTTTCTTTTGCTAATTGATAAATTCTTGTATAAGTTGTATGTGGATCTTCATAACCTAATGTATCGCAGTACCTAAAACGATGAGCACCGCATTTTTTTGCTTCTTTTGCGATTCTAATTAAATAATCTAAATCACTTCTTGAAGCATCTTCCGCATTTACACCAATGATTTTAGCGCCTTTGCTTACAGCACATTCAACTGCCTCACATGTCATTTTTAAAATATCATTTAGAGTCTTTTTACCTAAATATTTACCTAAAATCATCTGTTCTGAAGTGGATTGTGATAAGTTGCAATATTCTAAAGCTGGGCAGTTTTTAAACGAAAGTTCAACGTCGCTAGCAATTGCTCTCATCCAGCCAGATAATTTTGTTTTTGTAATTACGCCACGTTTTACTAGCTCTAGATTTGCGTTTAAATAATTTAACTCGTGCATTGTAGTAGGAAAACCAAATTCAGATTGAGTAATTCCCATATCATTAAGCATTAAGTTAATCATTGTTTTTTGTAATTTTGCTAAGCCCAATCTTGAAGTTTGAACTCCATCTCGGTTAGTAACATCAACAAAATAAATTTTCGGCATATTTTTCTCCAATAAAAACATTAATAGGAGTATTCTACAATATTTACTCCTATTAATGCAAATTAAATTTATATTAAGTTTTATTTAATAAGATTTAAACTATCTTTTTTTGCTAATTCTAAAGAATCTACAACAGGTTTTACAACATTTTCTATTTTATTTTTATTTATTTTATTAACAGCTTTATTGTTAGGTAATAGTGGAACTATAATTATTGAAAGAATTCCAAGACCTAATAATATAAGAGTTGCTATTTTATTTCTTTTCTCTTCCGAATTATTAAACTTTTCTGACGGATTTAAATCATCAACCATAAAAGGTTCTAACTCATTTAAATCTTTAATCATAAAAGGATGAGTTTGACTATATGTGCCGATAAAGTTTTTCTTTTCATAAGAAAGTCTTTGTCCATTTTTTGTTTTTAAATTATCAAATTTGTATAAATTAACAGAATCTTCTTTTGCGCCCGGTTCTATCATATAATCTTCACTAAATGGGCGTTCTCCAAGCTTAGCTTTGATTTCAGTAATCGTTCTAGATTGCTCTGCGCTATATTTATGAGGCTTTTGCCATAACGCTTTAAAATTAATATTGTTAATTGGTAGTATCATACACACATCTCCTTTTGGGTTTGGATATTAATAATATCACATCATAAAAATTTTACAAATTTTTTACATACATTATATTTTTCAGAATAACGTTTTAATTCTTTAATAACAACTCCAGATAATATAAATACTGCCATTAAATTTGGAACAGCTAAAAATAGTGTTACAGCATCCGAAAGATTTATAATTGATTGAAAGTTCATTGCAGAGCCAGCAATTATACATAAACAATATAACGCTTGGAAAATACGAATTTTAGCAACACTTTCTCCGAACAAAAAACACCACGCTTTTTGTCCGTAATAAGAGCCACATAACATTGTTGATAGAACAAAGCAACTAGCCATTATTGTTAACAATATTGGATACGCCGGACAAATTGAAGCAAAAGCCTTTGATGTCAGTTCTATACCAGCAATTCCATCTACTGTTAGGTAAGCTTTTGATACAACAATGACAAAAGCTGTTGCAACACCTACTATCACGGTATCAACAAACGGTTGAAGCATTGATATAAAAGCTTGAGCTACAGGCTTATTAGTATTTACTGCACTAAATGCAATCGGAGCTGTCCCTAAACCAGATTCATTTGCAAACATCGCCCTTCTAAAGCCCCAAAGTAAGCAAGCAAACGCACCACCAGTCATTGCTCTAGGCAAAAAAGCTTCTCTTATGATTAATTGTATTGTTTCTGGAAAATTATGAATATTAACCAAACAAACAAGAAAAGCACTGGTCACATACAGAGAACACATTATTGGAGTAACCTTAGAAGTGAATTTACCAATTGCTTTAATTCCACCAATAATAGTAAACCAAGTAATTGCAGCTACGATTGTACCAAGTATCCAGCCATTATTTGCAAATATACTATTGTATCCCCCAGTTACTTCTGTAAATTGAGCAGTCATTGCATTAATTTGGAAAAGGTTCCAGCCTCCTATCATCGCAAAAATACAGCAAACTGCATATATTTTTGATAGAGACAATCCTAGCTTTTCTCCCCATTTTCCTAAAGATTTAAATGCAATTGGAATATAATACATTGGCCCGCCTGAGACTGAACCATCAGGATTAGTTTGTCTAAACTTTACACCTAATAGAACTTCAGAGAATTTTAATGCCATAGAAAATAATCCAGCAACTATCATCCAAAAGATAACACCAGGGCCACCTATTGATACAGCAGCAGCAGAACCAGCAACATTACCAATACCAGCAGATGCTGAAATAGTCGCACTCAAAGCTTGAAAAGAAGATAATTCCCCTTTTTTCTTTCTTTGATAGCCAGTTGTATTTTTATGTTGATAGTTATTTGTGATAAGTTTTACCGCGTGTTTAAACCCCCAAAAACCTATAAAACCAGTTCTGAAAGTAAAAAATAAAGCTGCGGTGATTAAAAGTAACACCAAAAATTCAACCTTTACATCCCCAATCATTACATATGAGAATATAAAGCCTGAAACTCTATCAGCTATCGGCGCTAATGCGCTATCTATTACGGCATCTAAATTCATAGGGCTATTCTATAATAAACATAATAAAAAGTAAAACCTAGAGTAGTTATAAACCTTATTCAAACTTAGTTTCTACTACCAACTTTAATTAAATAGCAGAGAGCCCCTCTTCTGGGATGCTACGCACGTATTATTTTGCCATTATTTTAGTTTCTACTACCAACTTTAATTAAATAGCAGAGAGCCCCTCTTCGGGGCTCTCGATCTATTGTTTCGACTATGTGCTCCCTTAACAGGGGATACAAGTTTTTTATAAGACATTATTTATTAACCACTAAATGTCTTAAATGATTTATCAATATTATCTTTTATAACTTTTTCTATAGCTTCGTATTCTGCTTCAATCTGTTGTCTTTCAGTATCTAGTCTTTGAAGTTTTAATTCTAAGTTTCTATCTTGCTGCTGAATAATTTCAGTTTTAGCATTGATTTCTTCTTGCTTTCTATCATATTCATATTGAGCATATTCATACTGATTCATAGCATCTTCATACGCAGCACTGTCAGTAACTTTTGTAGCAGTCAATTCAACCCAGGTGATTCCTGTAGGATTTGGAATACCAATTTTTATAATCATACCCTGCGCATTAAATTCTAACTTACAGTCAGGAATTGATTCATAGTTAGTAAAATCACCATTTGGTATATATTCATATGAGTTCGCAAATTTATCTTGCCCTGATACATCTTCTTTCTTCATAAATTTAGCAATAAGTTCACCTGATTCTGATGTAGTTATACAGACATAAAAATCTTTTGTTTCCACATCTTCTCCAAAAGTATTCCTCAAAGCTTTTTCGTATTCTGCACTCATACCACCTAGAGCTGTCATTGCTACATCCCATTCCAAACACGGAATTTCACCATTTTCACCTATTGCATAACCTTCTTGATCTAATTTTTGATAAATAATATTACCATTTTCATCAAGCATAAGATTTCCGTCATTATCATAACTAGGTGTTTTTTGCGTAGATTCAGTTATTTTATAAGTACCCATTTCTTGTTCTAGTTTATGTCCTGTTGCAGAGCGTTTAATTTCTACAACATAAGTGCCAGAGCCATCAGGTTTAACATTACCTATAGAAAAACTAGTTGCACCATCTACACCAGAATATTCTAATTTTGTATAGTCACCTGTGCTTGGAGGAGTTGGAACATTCATCGCAAGCAAGCTGTTATACATCGCTGTACATTGTTGCGATAATACACTTCTTTCTTGGTTAATTTGTTGTGCTTGGTACTCTAAGTTTGATCTTCTAGCTTGTAAACCTAAGAGCCTAGCTTGTGATGCTGCCATACCCATAGCTTGGGTCTCCTTTTCCTTGTTTTTCTTACTATGTATTACGGCATTTTTTTTTAAAACTTTAATTTTTTTAATAAAATCGTTACAAAAATTTACATTTAAATTTAAACTATGTTTATTGTATCATTATTATAGATACTTGAGGAGAAGAATTTAGAATGGTTGTTGAATTAGAGCACAAGCAAGGTTTAGTAGCTGGAGATGGACTTTTACCAGTTAAAATGGCACAACAAGCTAAAGAAAATGGATTTGAAGTTGTTGCTATTTCGTTATCAAACGATAATTATAAACTCTTGAAAAAATATTGTTCAAAAGTGTATTCATTTTGCCCTGGAGAAGTGCAAAAAATTGAAGATGCACTTATGGCAGAAAATATCAAACAAGTAACTTTTTTAGGGAAAGTTAATAAAACAGTCCTTTTAAAACGACCTAAATTTGATGCTAGAGCTATTGATTTTATTAAGAAAGCTATTCGTCTTAATGATGACAAGGTTATGCTTATGATTATAGATGAATTTGAACAAAAGGGTATTCAAGTTCTTGACCAAACTTTATTCATAAAAAAATTAATGATTCCGTCAGGTGTTTTAGGTAAATTACAACCAACACAAGACCAAATTAATGATGTAAATTACGGGTATTGGCTAGCAAAAGAATCTGGCAAGCTTGATATTGGTCAATCGGTTGTCATTAAAGATAAAATGATTATGGCTGTTGAAGCTATTGAAGGTACAGATAAGTGTATCAAACGTGGTTGTAAAATTGCTAAGAAAAATTCTAGGGTTATAAAAGTAGCTAAACCAGCACAAGATAAGCGGTTTGACATTCCTGCAATTGGTTTAAGAACACTTAAAACAATGGTAAAATATAAAGCTGACTTAATTGCAGTAGAGGCTGGTGAAACAATAATTGTTGACCAAGAAGAAGTTGTTAAATTCGCAAATAAACACAATATTGTAATAATGGCAGTTTAAAATGAAAAAAATATTTATTATTACTGGTGAACACTCTGGCGATATGCACGCTGGTAAAGTTGTTCAAATACTAAAAGAGAGAGACTCTGAATTTGTAATCCATGGTATTGGTGGAGAAAATTTGAAAAATGCTGGGGCTACAATATTTTGTGACCACTCAAATATGTCAGGTTTTGGCATCAATTTTAAAATGATTATTGATCATTTAAGCTTAGAAAAAAGAGTTTGCAAATACATCCTAGAAGAGTTTAAACCAGATTTAGTTTTACTAATAGATTATGGAACTTTTAATTTAAGAATAGCTAAACAACTTAAAAACAAAGGTATTAAAGTCTTTCATTACATACCACCACAAGTTTGGGCGAGCAGAAAATGGCGTATTAAAAAAATAAAAAAATACGTAGATAAAGTACTTTGTATATTTCCTTTTGAAGTTGAAATGTATAAAGCTGAAGGTATAGATGTTCATTATTGCGGGCATCCATTAATAAAACAACTACCTCCAAAAGTAAACAAAGAAGAATTCTTTGCCAAGTATGGATTAGATATAAATCGCCCGTTAGTATCAATCTTCCCTGGTTCGAGGCCTTTAGAGCTTTATTTTTTAGCTAATACATTTATAAAATCAGCTAAAAAATTACAAAGTAAACATCCCGAATTGCAATTCTGTATATCACAAGCTCCAAATTTAAGTGATGATGTTTTCAATAAATACATTAAAAATACAGATATTAAAGTTATAAAAGGAGACAATCACGCTCTTTTGAGTACTTCAGATTCATTAATTCTAGCTTCTGGAACTGTTGCATTAGAAGCAGCACTTTATCAAACCCCTATGCTTATTAGCTATAAGGGACCTTGGCTAATATATTTGATATATCTACTAGTGAGATGTATTAAAAATGTTTCTTTACCAAACATCGTAACTAATAAAAATATCATTTCAGAATTAGTTCAAGGCAAATGTAGGGTTAATAACATTTGTTCTGAAACCGAAAAGCTTTTATATAATAACACATACCGTAATAGTTTTATTAACAGTTTAAGTGAAGTAAAAGAACTTTTATCTGATAAATACTCTGCAGAGGAAGTTGTAGATTGTATTATTAATGTGTTAAAATAATACTTTAACAAGGGATTTTATATGAAAAAATTTTTTTTGTTATTAGCTCTATCAACGCTTTTACCGCTATCAGTTCAGGCTGATAACAAAGATTTAAGGTCAATGTTTATTAATGGTAAAAGTTCAATTTGCGCCATTAATATTAGAAACTTCAACGCTAAAGACTCTAACAGAAATGGGATTATTGATAATAATGAAGAATCCGGAAACTTTCTTAATGCAATTGAACGACTTGACGAAATAAAGAATCTTAGTATTAATACATTACATTTATTACCGATCACACCCATTGGAAAACTAAAAGCTCTTGGCACAGCTGGCTCAGTGTATGCTATTTCAGATTTTGAGTCTATTAATCCCCAACTAGTCGATAAAAATTCAGAACTTACTCCAATTGAACAGGCAAAATTATTCGTAGAAGAATCCCATAAACGTGGAATTAAGGTAATAGTTGATTTACCAAGTTGTGGTTCTTATGATTTATTTTTAAAACATCCCGAATTATTCATTAAAGATAAAAAACAGCTTTCGATTGTTCCAACTGATTGGACTGATGTAAGGCTTTTGAATACGGGGAAAAATGGCAATCTCAATCAGGATGTATTAGAAGTACATAAAAAGTTTATTGATATGTTATTAGAAATTGGAGCCGACGGAATCAGAGCTGATGTAGCAACCATAAAACCTTATGATTTTTGGGTTGAAATTATTAATTATACAAGAGAACTAAAACCTAATTTTTTATTTTTAGCGGAAGCCTCAGACTCTTGGCGAGAACCGCCATCAAAATACGCCGAATTTACACCATATAGTGAATTACTAAAAGCTGGTTTTGATGGCTATTATGGAAGTTTTTTTAATTTAAAAGACTGGAAAAATTCTTCCGAATTTTTTGAGCACATTAAGTTTAATAAAAAACTTATAACATCATACCCTGATGGTAAAAATGTTATATTGTCATTTATAACTCATGATGAAATTAGTCCTGTAACATTAAAAGGAGAAGATTTTGCAGTCTTAATTTGCTGGCTAGAAGCAACACTGCCATTCAATCCTTACATTATTGACGGTTTTCAATCGGGTGATACTTATATCTACCCTTGGGCAAATACAAAAGCCCCTCAAACAGAAACTGATGACGATTATTATTTTGTACATAGAGGAAAATTTGATATATTCAACTTTTCTAGAAAACCTGGTGGCAATAGTACACTAATTAAAGATAACTTTGATAAAGCTTTTAAATATAGAAATCAAAATATTAACCTAATATCAAAGGGGACATTTACTCCTTTAAAAAGTGATAAAGATAAAGTTTTTGCTTATTCAAGAAGTTTTCAGGGAGAGACTATAATTATTATTGGTAACCTTGATAATAAGCATTCTCAAAAAAAGGTTTATATAAAAATAAGCGGGTTAAAGAAAAAACAAAGACTTAATGTTATACACGGTATGGCAAACTACAAAACACGCAAAAATATTCTATACACAGATTTAGAGCCTTCTGAAATAAAAGTTTTGCGTATTGAAAATTTTTCTATATAATATAAATAGTTAAAGGGATTATAAATGAAACAAAAAATTATGTCAGGGATGCGTCCCACTGGAAAATTACATTTAGGACACTATTTAGGAGTTATCGATAATTGGGTTAGACTTCAAGATGAATATGATTGTTATTTTTCAGTCGCAGATTGGCACGCATTAACAACTAAATATGATAAAACAGAAACAATGAAAGAAGATGTATTGAATGTTGTTATGGATTGGCTAGCTTGTGGTATTGATCCGCAAAAAGCTACTATTTATGTTCAATCATTGGTTCCAGAAACTGCTGAATTACATATATATTTGAGTATGATTACGCCACAAAATTGGGTTGAAAGAGATCCGACCCTAAAAGATATGGCAAAAATTCTTAAATCAAAAGAAGGTATGGCTTCACAAATTAATTATGGCTTGATGGGTTATCCAGTTTTAATGACTGCAGATATTTTAACATTCAATGCAGACTGCGTTCCTGTAGGAATTGATCAGGTTGCGCACGTAGAATTAACTCGAGATATTGCAAGAAGATTTAACCATGTATACAAAACAGATTTCTTTGTAGAACCTCAACCAAAATTAAATAATTGTTCATTAATATGTGGTTTAGATGGTAACAAGATGGGTAAATCTTTTAATAATGATATTAAAATATCTGATACCGCAGAAATTACGGCTAAAAAGGTAATGTCAGCTATAACAGATAGAAGTAGAATGAGAAAGGATGACCCAGGTCATCCATCAGAATGTGAAGTTGCTTTTAAATACTGGACAATTTTTGGAAATAAAACTGAAATAGAAACAGTAAAATGTGAATGTGAAAAAGGGTTAAGAGGTTGCGCTGATTGTAAAAGACAATTAGGAGCTAAAATCAATGAACGTCTCGAGAATATAAGAGAAAGACGTCGTTATTATGAAGAAAACCCACAAGAAGTTGAAAAAATAATAAGAGAGGGATCTGAAAGAGCTAGAAAAGAAGCTCAGAAAGTATTAGAACAAGTTAGAAAAATAATAAGGATGTATTAAAATGAAAATTACAAAAGTACAAATTCCCAATCTTATTAAAAATATTGCGTTAACAACACCATTATTACTTGCAACATCAACAACATTGGCTAAAGATACAAGTTTAGACCATGATGTTTTTGTTAAGAAGGAACAAGTTGGTTCGCCAAAAGATACTAGAGAGTCAATAGTTATGGCTCCATCAGTTAAACTTGCTGGCACTACAGTTTATCCAGCAATAGTAATAGATTTATCAGATCGACAAGTATATCATTATGACCACAGTACATTCCTTATTGATAGTTACCCTATTCGTTTTTGTGAAGATCATATTAATACAGGGCTAAACCTTGTTGACATAAAAAAACACAACTACGACGACGATAACATTGCAGAAAAGATTGTTTTAACAGAGATAAATCAAACCAATGGCAGAGTTAAGGACACTCATCAACAAGTTCTAGTTGGTGCTAAAAATGCCAATATATATGACGATACTCAAATTTTCACGAACGTAATTTTAATAAATAATGACTCTGCAAAAAAAATAACAGATTTACTTACAGATGAACAATACGTTTTAATTAGAAAATAATTTATTTACGTTTAGATTTTTCACTACGTGTACGAACAGAAATTCTAATCGGTGTTCCGAAAAATCCAAAAGCCTCTCTTAGCTTATTTTCTAGATAACGTTTATAATGTTCTTTTATCAAATCCTCATTATTTGCAAATAACAAAAACATTGGAGGGTGTGAAGCTGCTTGAGTTGAATATAAAATCTTTAAGCGCTTATTTCTAATAGTTTGCGGTGGGTTTAAGGCATAAGCTTCATTTATAACCTTATTAAGAAGTCCTGTTGAGACTCTTTTAATACATTCATTATAAACTTCTTCAACTTTAGTAAATATAGCGTTTAATCTTTGATGAGTAACTGCACTAATATAAATTTTAGGAACATAATTTAAAAACGGTATTTCATGTTCAATCATTTTTTCAAATTTATTTATAGTATTTGATTTCTTATCTTCAATTAAATCCCATTTATTAATTGCTATTACCATACCTTTTCCTGCTTCAGTAATAATAGAAGCAATCTTTTTATCTTGATCTGATATACCATTTATAGCTTCAGTAGCATCTATTACCATTAAAGCTACGTCGCACTCTCTTATAGAACGAATAGCTCTGTCTACGGCAAATTTTTCAACACCATAATCAACTTTTGATTTTTTTCTTATTCCTGCAGTATCAATAATAACAAATTCGCGATTATTGTACGTTAACCTAGAGTCAATACTATCTCTTGTTGTTCCGGAGATATCTGAAACTATAACACGCTTTTCCCCTAGAAGAGCATTCACTATTGACGATTTCCCAGCATTTGGTCTGCCTACAATTGCAATTTTTATTGTTGAATCCTCTTCAATTTCTTCATCAATAACAAAATCTTGAGTTATCATTTCTAGCAGATCACCAACACCACCTGAACCGTGAAGCGCTGAAATAGCAATAGGCTCACCTATAGCTAAGGAATAGAAATCGCTTAACATAGTTATTTGATTGCTTGAATCAATTTTATTTACAGCCAAATAAATAGGTTTATTAGACTGTCTTAAAATATTAGCAATGTCAGAATCTACAGGCGTTACACCTTCAATTCCATCAACTAAAAATATTATCTTTTCGGCTTCTTCACAAGCAATCCTAGCTTGGTCATATATTGAAATCATTATTTCATCATCATCACCAGGTATAATCCCTCCAGTATCAATTACAGTAAATTGTTTATTTTGCCATTCAACGTCAAAATAAATTCTATCTCTTGTAACTCCTGGTAAATCGTCGACAATCGACTGTCGTTTTCCTACAAGGCGATTAACGAAAGTTGATTTACCTACATTTGGTCTTCCTACTACTGCTACAACTGGTTTTCTTTTCATAAAAAATATTTTATCACGAATAAAAACAAGTTTTAAATCACTAAGTTAAAATTTGTAACAATAATACAAATAAAACTTTTCTTTTTATTTTGATATAGTTTAATATATACTATGGTATGTATTGTGTTATAGATTACACGATAAAAGAGCTGATTTTAGTATAAATCAGCTCTTTTATCTTAAATAATGATTAATCTCTGCTTGAATAGAATTTGCTCTAATAATGTATTTGGAAAGTTGCTCATATTTGTTAATATTTTCAAAATGAGAAACATTCATTGACATTAATTCATCAACACTTCTATTAATATTTTCAAGTTTGTTTAACGATTTTTTAAGTTCAATTATTGAAGATAAACGGCCAGGTAATTTTGATATTATTTTATCAGTTAACACAGAATATTTAGATGTAAATTCTTTAAAATAATTTTTAAATTTTATCCCTAGTACCCCAGAAACAGCTTCAATTATTTTGGTTGAAATACTTTTATCGTTGTATAACGCAAGTAAAGCTTCATAATCATCTTCAATGACTCGCTTTCTAGAATACAAATCCTCTAATAAGACTTTATCAGAAATTTCTTGTGCTGTAGAAATTTGACTATCAATCTGCTTTAACTCTTCTTCCGTTTTGGATATTTTATATTCTAATCTAAAAACATCATCTGTTATATCTTTATAAGCATCTTCTTTCAAAAGATTAAAGTCATAATCATTTAATCTTTTTATAGGTTCAGAGGCATTTCTTTGTTTATACTCATATTTAAAAGATGCATCATTAAAAAAATTATCATTATCAATAACTTCTTTAACGAATGATTCATTTTGGGATATTTCAAATCTATCTAAATTCTTATCCTTCATACTATTATTATACTAAAAAGTTTTAATTAAGCCAAATATAAGGTGATTTCTTCTTGTAACTTTTTGGCTGGGTAATAATCAGGAACATATTTTAAGCATTTATCTAAAGATAAATTAGCATTTAGATAATCTTTTACTAAGATATAATACTTTGATAATAAAAAGTGCATTTCTGGATCATTATATAAGATGTTCTTTGACTTTTCTAAATACTCTTTTGCAGATTCATAATACTCATTAGCAAATAACGCACGTGCTATATATTTATATGTCTCTTGATTAGTGTCAATAAGTATATTAGATGCACCTAATAACATTTCAACATAATCAATCTTTTTATTTTTTAATAAAAAATCTAAATCAATTTCTAAAAAATTTCTAATTTGAAAATATGTAGGAAAAATTTCTACATAACCATTTAAAATAGAAACTAAAGCTCTTCCCCATAATCCTCTAGGGGAATCGTTTTTTTTAAATAGTTTATAAGCAACATCTAAATCCTCACCTATGATTGACAAGTAAGCTTGTTCAATTTCATAAATCTTAAATAAATGCTCGTTATTATTACTAAAAAAATACATTAAATCCTAATTATGAATCACTAACATTTTGTTTTTTAATTACAATCTTTTTAGTTTTTTGTGTATTATCGACTTCAATATCTGAAGTCTCAATATTAATATCCATTTTATCGTTTAACTTAACTTTATCATTTTTTAATAGGTTTGCAACAGAATCTACAGAATCTACATTTGAATCTTTTCCTACTAAATTAGCTAATTTAATTTGATAATAAATTTCTTCTCTATAGATCTTAACATCCTTATCCGCATCTATTGCTATCCTACATTGTCCATTCTTAACTTCGACGATAGTAATAACAATATTATCGTTAATCATTATTTTTTGACCACTTTTTCTTGAAATAACAAGCATATTAAAACCTTTTACCTAACCTTTTTTAAACAATGGAAAACTTATGTCATAACCCGATCCCGATAATATAACCTGTCCAGCTATATTTTCATCTAAATTAAAAATTATTGGAGCCAATAAATTAATCGTTGTCCCTTGAGGATCATCTTGAGGAATAGAAGCTATGTTTAAAACCAATAAACTTTCAACATTGCTTATCTTTAAAGCTTCTATTACATCATCTGGCAAATCTATAGAATAATCTACGTTCATGCTAAAAACTGAAACAACAGGAAAAGCCAAGCTTGGATCTTCAACAGATTGTAACCACTTAAAAAAGTTATCTTTATTTAAATCTAAAATTACAAACTTACTTAACTCATTAAAGCCAATTATTGGCAATTTAAAATCGAAAATACGATTATCATCAACTTCTATTTCACCAAATCTAACGGTATTAATCTTCATTTCCTAAAATCCTAATGACATATTATTTGTTAACATAGACTGAATAAGTTGTGGATTAAGAGAACTTTCGCCCATTAACCCATATATTGAATTAAATTGTTGCTCAGATCCTGTATATGAGAGATTATGGTTCATATAACCAGTCAAACCAGCATTTTGTAATACCCTCAATGCCGCAACAATTTCATCATTTGTAGGTTCAGATTTAACATCTAATTTAGATGAAAAATCTTTGTATTCTTTAAATCTCTGAGGTTCAATATTATTAGAACGATTCATTTCTCGCATAAGATTTTCTATTTTAAGTCTTTCAAAATCGGCTTTTACTTCATCAGAAAATCTTTTACCAGAATTATTCATAATAAAAGAATCCAATTTACTATCTACATCACCGTCAGTACATTTCCCTTTAGATTCAAGACAGCTTTTCCCTTTAGAAGCATATCTATATAAACTTGTACCTTGTGGAGACAACGTAATTACTTTATTGTAATTCGCTATTGCTTCTTCATTTTTACCAACTTGTGCTGCAGAAATTGCTAAATAATAATAAACAACAGGGTTGCCAATATCTTTTTTAGCCATTTCAGAAAACTTCATATAAGATTCTGAATAATTACCTGTTTTATACACTTTTATCGCTTCTGCTAAATCCGTTGTACAATTACCTTTGGCAAATACTGTAATTGTATTTGATAAAATTAATATTGACATTAAAAAAATTAAAGCTTTCTTTGTCATAACACCCTTCTTAATTTAGTAATAATCGCATGATACATTAGATTAAAAAATCTCTAAATACATCATTTAAAGTAATTATACAATATTTTTATAATGATAACAAGCTTGGCGTCAATATATAATCAGCCAAAAGCTTCTCAATATTAACCCCATAAATGTTATTAATCTCTTTTATAAAATAACATGGACTTGTTACATTAACTTCAATGATTTTTTGATCAATTACGTCTAACCCTGCAAGTTCTATACCTAAACTGTATAATTTTTTAGCTACAGGTTCAAAATAACTCAATTGTTCTTGAGTAAGCTCTGATACAACTAAAAACTCATCATTATGTGTATTAAATTTAAAATCATCTTTACTTGGTAACTTTTTTATTGAGTATGGTAAAACCTTATCACCTAATGTTAAAACTCTAACATCTCCATTTTTCACTTCAGAAATAAATTCTTGAACCATAACATACGTGGTTTGATTATTTGTAAGAGTATTAATTATAGTTCTTGTGTTTGGATCACCATCATATAGATACATAACTCCAGAGCCAAAACACCTATTTAGCGGTTTTAATACAATCTGTTTTTTTAATTTTAAAAACAATTCAATTTCTTCTATAGAAGCACTAACTATAGCATCAGTCATATATTCACTAAAATATAAACTGTGTAATTTTTCATTAAAATTTCTAATAGATTTTGGTGAATTAATGACTTTTGTATCAACAAAATCAAAAATATAAGTAGCATTAATGTAATCAATATCAACTGGTGGATCAGGTCTAAACATGACTAAGTTAAAAGTATTAACATTTTTTTCAAGGAGACTATCTTCTTCGTAGTAGATATTACCATTGTCACAATAACTTCTATAACATTTAACATAAGGTATTTTATTCTTAAGAGAAAAATTTTGAGCTACAGTTATAAATACTTCATTACCACGTTCTAAAAATTCTTTAATTAACCAAAAATTTGTTACCAAGTTATTAAACTCAAAATATTTTAATTCGACCTTATCAATAATAAATAGTATTTTTTGCATATACTCACTCCTAATATAGAAATAGTAACACTAAGAGTTTATATCTACAAGTACAAGTTGCTAATACTCATTAACAATTATTACTATTCTTCTTCTTTTAATATGATACTTGTAGCATTTAATTCTTCTAAAAGCTATTGTAATTCTTGATTAATATTTTCAGGATTATATATAGAACCCGTTGTTTGATAGGATAAGTATCTCTGATAAGTCAAAGCTTCTTTTCTTAGTTGAGAAATCGATTTTACATAACCATTAATTTCCATTAATTTCTTAAATGATTCATAATAATACTCTGGTTGACCTTCATATTTTCTAACCAAATGATCTATATTCATACTTAAAACATTTGCGCGAGTAACAAAAAGTTGAACTCCAGCCTCTGCTTCAATACAATCTACTAAATTTTCAATTATTGGTATGATTTCATTAGCGTCAATAACATATCTAGAAACTTTACTTTTTTTTGAAATTATATCAACAAAAGCCGGATTTTCCCTTGGTACCGGCTTTAATTCAGCTGGATCATCAAAGCCTTTTTGGGATTCAAAAATCGGAGTTACAACTTTTTGCTCTTTTTTAAAATTATTTCTATTTAAATTAGGCAACTCACCAGCATACCCCTTACCCTGTAACTCAGATTCTAGAAGTTTATCTTTCCTGTCCCAAAACCAAGCTTGAGAAGGTAGAGCAAAACTGAATAAAATTAATAAAGTTAATATTTTTTTCATATTACTATTATATCGATATATTTATAAAAATCAAAATATTGACAATCTTAACTTTTAAGATAAAATGTTTCTATAGAGAGAAACAAACATGGCGATAAATGAAATAAAAAAAATTACAAAACTTATAAAAAATTTGCATTCTGACTCAGAACTTGAGTGTTTTTTTAAAGAACTTCTAACAAAATCAGAAATAGAAACACTATCTAAGCGATGGAGAATATTAGAATTGCTACAAGCTGGAGAATCTCAAAGAAATATTGCAAAAACATTACAAGTTAGTTTGTGCAAAGTAACAAGAGGTTCTAAAATTCTTAAGGATAAAAACTCAATACTTGCAAAAACTTTATTAAAGGAGATTACTAATGAGTTTGAACAATAAATATAAAATAACCAAAGAAGGGTTTTATGGTGATTTTGGTGGTCAGTATATTTCAGAGGACTTAAAAGTTGAATATACAAAAATTGCAGAAGAATTTTTAAAGATTAAAGACGATTCTGAATTTATTGCTGAGTTAGATGAACTTTTAAAAACATTTGCTGGTCGCCCAAGTCCTATATATTATGCTCGTAATTTATCTAAAAAATATGGTGCTGAGATTTATATAAAACGTGAAGATTTGAATCATACCGGCTCTCATAAGATTAATCACAGCTTAGGAGAAGCTCTTTTGGCAAAGAAAATGGGTAAAACAAAACTTATTGCTGAAACTGGTGCTGGTCAACATGGTGTAGCAATTGCTACAGCCTCAGCTTTAGTTGGGCTTAAGTGTGATGTTTATATGGGTGAAGTTGACATGATTAAAGAAAGCCCCAATGTTTCAAGAATGAAAATGCTCGGAGCAAATGTTATACCAGTAACAAAAGGTACTAAAACTCTTAAAGAAGCTGTTGATGCATCTTTTGAAGCTTATTGTAAAGAATACAAAAGTGCAATGTATGCAATAGGATCAGTTGTTGGTCCACATCCTTTCCCTATGATAGTTGAACATTTTCAATCAGTAATTGGTAGAGAAGCAAGAGGACAACTGCTTGATATAGCTGGAGTATTGCCTGATTACGTAGTAGCATGTGTTGGTGGGGGGTCAAACTCTATTGGTATTTTCAATGGCTTTTTAAATGATGAAGAAGTGAAACTTATTGGAGTTGAACCATTAGGAAAAGGCGAAAAATTAGGTGATAACGCAGCAAGTATAAATTTTGGACGAGAGGGTGAATTGCACGGCTTTAAATCAATGTTTTTACAAGATGAGAATGGAAACATTGCAGACGCCTATTCTGTAGCAAGTGGTTTGGATTATCCAGGTGTAGGGCCAAAGCATGCCCATTTGAATAAAATTGGCAGAGCTAAATATACAACGATTGATGATAAAGAAGCTATCGATGCATTCTTTGAGTTTTCAAAAATAGAAGGTATCATTCCAGCGCTAGAGAGTGCACACGCCGTAGCTTATGGTATTAAACTTGCTAAACAAAACCCAAATTCTAAAATTTTAATAAATCTTTCTGGGCGTGGTGATAAAGATTTAGATTTTATTTTAAAGAAAATAAACAAAGAATATTAAAAAAGCCTCATAAGAGGCTTTTTTAATGTAAATATTTACCACTTTATGATAAAATGTTTTTATGAACTTATTTACACAATTAGAGGATATGAATAAGCAAGTGCCGTTAGCAGAGCTAATGCGTCCAAAAACTTTAGAAGAGTTTTTAGGACAATCAAATGTTGTTGCTCCTAATTCTCCTCTTTTAAATTTATTAAAAACACAGAGATTATTTTCACTTATTTTTTGGGGAACACCAGGTTGTGGTAAAACAACTTTAGCAAGATTAATTGCTTCACAGGTAAATGCTCAGTTTATAGAACTATCTGCAGTGTCGTCTGGTATAAAAGAAATTAAGGAAACTGTAGAAAAAGCACGAGAAGCTCTAAGAGTTGGACAAAAAACAATTTTATTTATTGATGAAATTCATCGATATTCAAAAACCCAGCAAGACGCACTTCTACCCCATTTGGAAAACGGAACTATTTTTTTAATTGGTTCAACAACTGAAAACCCATCGTTTCAGGTCGTACCAGCTCTTATTTCAAGAGTTCAAGTAATTAGACTTAATCCTATTAATGACGTTAGTATGGCAAAGATTATTAATAGAGGATTTGAATATTTAGAAAAAAATTATCAGCCGATACAGTATGAAGAAGATGTTATAAAATTCATTGTAAATAATGCTCGAGGGGATGCACGTTGTGCATTAAACCTTGTCGAGAACTCCTATTTTGCAAGCAATTTCTCTGGAGATTCACGAAAATTAACTATAGAAATATTAGAAAATATTACACAAAGAAGAAATACTCGTTATTCTACACAAGAACATTATGATTGTGCTTCGGCTTTTCAAAAAAGTTTAAGGGGTTCAGACCCTGATGCTGCAATTTATTATTTAGCAAAAATGATAACAGCAGGCGAAGATCCCAGGTTTATCGCAAGACGTTTAATTGTCTGTGCAGCAGAAGATGTTGGACTTGCTGATCCAAACGCAATGAACATTGCAGTAAATGCTTATAGAGCAGTTGAGATAATAGGCCTACCAGAAGGCAGAATTCCACTTGCTAATGCAGTTATATACGTTGCAAATGCTCCTAAATCCAACAAAGTAATTTGTGCAATCGATTCGGCTATAGCGGATATTGAAAGCGGTTTAGACTTTCCTCCTCCAATGCATTTAAGAGATGCTCATTATGCTGATGCTAAAAAATATGGTTTTGGAGAAGGTTATAAATATTCACATGATCACCCAGATGAATACCAACAGTTTTTACCAGATGAATTACAAAATAGAAAATATATTTAAATTACATAATTATCTTATTTTTAAAAGTATATACAACTAATTGAATACGATTATGCACCTGAATTTTATCATAAATATTTTCTAGATGAGCCTTTACTGTATGAAACGAAATAAAGAGTTCTTCACCAATCTCTTTATTACTTTTTCCTAAAGAAACTTTTCTAATTATCTCAAGTTCTCTATCAGTAAACTCAACAAGATTATTCATAACAAACCTTTCACTACCTTTTCTTATCTTACACCCAATAAAAAATAAGTTGTTAATATATTTTCCTATTTACAAAAATTTACAAATTAATCAACATATATTCTTAAGCAATATTGGTAATTTATTTATATAAAGGTGGGTAATAATAAGAGTGTAAGAAAGGAGGTCAATAATGAATTTTCTCAGATTTACAGCTTATATTTTAACATTAATCGGGGCCTTAAATTGGGGACTCGTTGGTTTATTTGGGTTTGACTTAGTAGCTGCTATATTTGGAGACATGACATTAATATCACGCATTTTTTACACATTAGTTGGTATAAGTGCAGTTATAACAGCTTTGACAATACATCATTGCGACACTTATGAAACTAGAGAATGCGACGAATACGGCAACTGTAGAGTTCAATAGACAAAAGAGGAAGCTAATTAGCTTCCTCTTTTGTTAATAATCATTAAAAAAAAATAAATATTAATAGAATAATAAACTTGAGGGCTTATAATATAATAATATGAGATAAAATACAATTTATAAGGGGAGACAAGATGGAAAATCCATTCAAAAAAGCCGTTGATACAAGTGAAGATATAAATTTAGATAATCAGAAACCCGATGAAAACCAAGAAAATAACATTGAAGTAGAAAATAAAAAAGTTGAAGAACCCGTTTCTGAAGAAAAAAACGAATGGCAAGAAAAATATGAAACATTAAATAATCAATATATTAGATTAGCTGCAGATTTTGATAATTTTAGAAAACGCCAAGAATCAGAAAGGGAAAGTTTACTAAAATATGGTGCAGAAAATACAGTAAAGAAATTAATTGAAGTCTTAGATAATTTTGATAGAGGTCTAAAAGCCATAGAAGCAGTTGAAGATTGTGATAAAGTTAAAGAATGCTACCAATTGGCTTATAAAAATTTTAATGATGTTTTATCAAAAATTGGCCTAGAAAAAATAAAAGCGGAAGGGGAAGAGTTTGACCCTAATTTACACGAAGCTGTTATGCAAACTCCTACAGAAGAAAAACCTGAAAATATAATTATTTCTGAGCTTCAAAAAGGATATAAACTGGGTGATAAAGTATTGCGCCCAACATTGGTTAATGTAGCAACAGCCCCATAGAAGTTTTACAAAAGTCGTATAAAAAAGGAATAGCAATGGTTGATTATTATGAAATATTAGGCGTTGACAAAAACGCTAGTAAAGATGAAATAAAAAGTGCTTTTAGGAAAATGGCTCGCCAATGGCACCCTGATATAAATAAAGCTCCAGAAGCCGAAGCAAAATTCAAAGAATTAGGTAAAGCTTATGAGACCTTAATGGATGATGATAAGCGGGCAACATATGATAGATATGGAGAAGAAGGCTTAAGTAACGCTGGCTTTAACACCCAAGGGCCTTTTGCTAATGGTTTTGGAGACATTGAAGAAATCTTTAACTCATTCTTCGGTGGTGGTTTTGGCTTTGGGGGAAATAGAAGACAAGACCCAAATGCTCCACAAAGAGGTGATGATTTAAGGTTAGATATAGAACTTGATTTTGAAGATGCAGTCTTTGGTTTGAATAGAGAAATTAAAATTGACCACCTAGAGGCTTGTACTTCTTGTAATGGAACTGGTGCTAAAAGTGGTTCTAAACCTCAAATATGTAAAACTTGCGGTGGACGTGGAAGTATCCAACAAACAACAAGGACAGTACTTGGACAATTTACTCAAGTCGTCACTTGCCCACATTGTAATGGTAAGGGCTCAATAATAACAGACCCGTGTCCATCCTGTAACGGCAAAGGGCGCAAAAATGTTGAAAAAATACTAGATGTAAAAATCCCTGCTGGTGTTGATAATGGCTCAAAAATGAGATTATCACAAGAAGGCGATGCTGGCATAAATGGTGGAATTGCTGGAGATTTATATATTGTAATTCACGTTAAACCTTCAAATTACTATAGAAGGGATGGTATGGATGTCTTTACTAAACTTACAATAACGCCAGCGCAAGCTGTATTAGGAGATCAGATTACAATACAAACTTTGGATGGCGATAAAGAAATAAATATACCGTCTGGAATACAGCATAATGAAATTGTTAAAATCAAAAATGCTGGTGTACCTAATATCTCTAAACCAACATTTAGGGGCGATCATAATATTATTGTTGAGGTTAAAATTCCAAAACATATTTCAAATGAAGAAAAGCTGCTTTATCAAAAATTATTCGAAATTGATTCAAAAAAAGATTCAAATAAAGGCTTAAAAGAAAAAATAAAAGGTGTTTTTAAATAAGTAATATTATGATAAAATATTATTGAAGGTTGGGAGAACTAATTTGCATAAGATTTTATTAACAATTGGACTAATTCTTTTTTCATCTTTAGCTACATTTGCAGCCAAAGTTCCAGATGATGTTAAAGATTATATCAACAATTCAATTCCTGGTGCAGATATAAGATTTGATGGTGTAATAATTTTACCGGATAATACAATTTATCTACCATTATTTCCTTCATTATTTTCTGATGTAAAAGAGATTGCCATAAAAGAAAGTTTTCCTGCTAAAACAAAATTGAGTGAAAAGCCTGATATTGCAATTTTTAACAATGATTTTGTACTAATGAAGGTTTTAACAAATTCAGAAGGGCAAAAAACAGTTTTACACCTCACAACACCTCCATTACAAGTAAGAACTGGATTGCTACCACAAGATATGCTAGTACCTAGTGGTTTAATAATTCCAGAAAATATTAAAGGTATAATTGGGAACTTAAAAATAGATACTAAGGCTGAAGATATTATTAAAATTAATACCAAAGAAAGTTTTGAAGAATTTTTATCTGAGTATGATAAAATAGCAGATCAAAGTACAATTTTTCAGCTTAAGGACAAAACATTATTTGTAACAACAAATTACTCTAAAAATGTTCAAGTATTAAAACCAGGCAAAGCATCTCCAGAATATGCTTTAGCTCAAAAGTCAATACCAATACAAGTAGTTCCTATTAATAAAGGGAAATTTCTTCTAGTGACTTCTTTTGAAAGACCGTTTCTAGATATTATATCAGTTGCTGATTCTAGATATATTAAACAAATAAACTTATCAGCGTTCCCTGAAGAAATATTAATTGATTATAAAAACAACAAAGCATACGTAACCGCTCCTAGAGCATCTACGATTTTTGTTATAGATCTAAATAATATGACGTTAACTCAAAAAATTAGAGTTAATGGCTACTGTGAAAAGCTACTTTTAGAAGATAATAAACTTTTTTATGTAGACAAGCTAAAAAATGAAATTTGGGCAGTAGAAATTCAAAATGGTTATTTATTAAAAAGTATTGGCAAATTCCCTAACGTTTCTTCTTTAGCATTCACGAATAATCATTTATATATCTCAAGTAGAACAAAAAGCCGAGTTGCAGTAGTTGATTATTCAACATTAAGCTTAGTTAAAGAATTTTCTACTGTAAATAAACCAACAGCTATGCAAATACATAATAGATATTTATATATATTAGGAGCACAAGCTAACTCTATTCAGAAAGTTGATACTACAAACAATAGCATAGTAGAAACCATTTCATTAAGCACTGAAGGTTTTTCTAACGGATTTAATAAAATTTATAATACAAACATTGCTGTTATTTCGGATATAAAAAAGCACACATACACTATTTTTGATTTAGAAAAAGCCAAGGTTATAAAAACATACGGTATTAATGTGCCCTTAAAAGAAGTTATTATTACTGATAAAGTACAATTATTTGATTAGAGGATAAATGGATATAATTTTTGACAAAACAACGACAGATATTTTAAGAGAATTAGAAAAAACACAAAAAGAATTTTGGAATATACCTAGGAAAACAGGTGTTCTATTAAATATGTTTATTAAAATGATGGACGTTAAAAATGCATTAGAAATAGGCACTTCTAACGGTTATTCTGGCATTTGGATTTCTAAAGCTTTGCTTGAGACTGGTGGTAAATTAACCACAATTGAATATTATGATAAACGACAAAGTGTCGCAATTGAAAACTTTAAAAAATGTGGTACAAACAAAATTATCAAACCACTTCAAGGTAGTGCTTGCGATGTAATAAAGTCTCTTCCTGCAAATGAAAAGTTTGATTTTGTATTTATTGATGCTAACAAACGAGAATACGTACAATATTTTGAATTAATAAAACCGCACCTAACAAATAAAGCTTTAATAATAGCTGATAATATAACTTCACACGCCGAAAAAGTTCAAACATTTATTGATGCGGTTGACGCTGATGATGATTTCCAATACGAAATCGTAGATGTTCCAGGTGGAATACTTATCGCATATAGAAATATTTAAATATTAATAATCCTCTCTGCCGCGAGATTTTAAATATTCCCTAATCTCATTCAACGAAAACTGAATAATTCTTGTTATTCTTGAAGGTGAAAGTCCAACAGTAGTTGCAATGTCTTTTGCTTGCATATTACGATAAAAACGATACTCTACGACAGTTCTTTCTTTCTGAGGTAATTTAGCTATAGCCTGTTTAACTAAGCGGCTCATTTCTACAATCTCAGCCTTCTCATCAGGCATCGCAGAAGGATCTTTTATAAAATCAAAAGGGGATGCATTGTCAGTAGCTGCTGCAGCAAGTCCATCAATAGATAAAATTGTTTCATAAACAGCTTCTCTAACTTTTGCAGGAGATATTGAGAAACCCATGTCTTCAGAGTTAGAATCATCACTTACATCAGAAATATAAGCATCTCCCTCTTCTTCTTTTTTATGTTTTAATGTATACCATTTATAACGGTGTCTTAATTCATTACGAATAGCCCAACGAACAGCTGTTCCTATATAAGCTTCATTATAGCGTTCAAGCTGTTCTTCTGTCTTATCTTTTATTAAAGTTTGAATAGCGATAATCCCAATACTAACCAACTCCTCATATTCAATCATATGATTTGGAATTCGTCGATGCTCTACTCTAGCTATTTTTTGTACAATACCAACGTATTGTTTAATTAATGTTTTACTATCCATCTTCTTTTATCTAAACTAACCTTACTTAATATTACATTGATTTTTAAAAAATTTCAAGCATTATAACTAATACAAATAGTTGAATTCTCAGAAGTTATTTATTAGGATTTTGCTTTGCCTTTAAACCGTAAACAAATAATAAGATTTCAGCTACCGCCTTATATAATTCAGGTGGAATTTGCTGATTTAAATCTACCATTCTAAATAATGCGCGGGCTACAGGAGGATTGTCTACAACTGGAACATTATGATTCTCAGCAATTTCTATTATTTGCTTCGCTATAAGTTCCGAGCCTTTACATGTTAAAGTCGGAGATTGCATAGTTTCAGCATCATACTTCATAGCACAAGCAATGTGAATTGGATTTCTAACAACAAAATCAGCCTCAGGAACAGAATCCATAGCACCTCTTTGAAGCATTTGCATACGTCTTTGTCTTAAAGCAGCTTTTACATGTGGATCTCCTTCAGAGTTTTTATACTCATCTTTAATTTCTTTAAAAGACATTTTTTGATCTTTTAAAAATTTCCACTTAGTAACTCCATAGTCAGCTGCTGCAATAACTAAGAATGCAATACAAGCTTTATAAATAAATTCAACAATTAATTTGCCAAACTCTATCATTACAGCAAAATTATTATCTATTGCAGCCAGACCTAAAATAGCCGGCAAGTGTTCACTATATACACTCCAACCAACAAGGCCAAGAACTAAAACTTTAACAATATTTTTACCTAACTCGAACAAAGTCTTAACTTGAAATAAATTTTTAAAATATTTCGTTGGGTTTAGCTTATCTAATTTTGGTACCAAAGGGGCTGTCGCTACAAGTGGACCAACCTGAAAGAAATCTCCTAATATAGCAATAAACGCAGCAACAAAAAGAATAGAACCTATTATCATTACTGTTGGTATTAATGTTACAGTTAAAACATAGGTCAAACCTATCTCTTCTAAAGTGTGATTCGGAATTTGTTCATATAGGGTTCTAAACAGACCAACAATGGCTTGCCAAATAAATGGAGCCATCATATTAATAAAAGTAAACATAACCAACAAAGACAATGCTGTTGACACGTCTTTTGATTTTACAACTTGCCCTTCCTTTCTTGCTCTCTCAAGCTTTTGAGGTGTGGCATCAAACTGTTTATCTTCATCACCCATTTAATTTACCTAGTTGGATTATAGTACTATTCTATCATAAAATACCTTTTTATTGTAATATAATAATGGAGGCTAAATTATGTTTAACTGGTTTTTAAATATAAATTTTACAATGCAATTATTAATTACATTCTTTATTGGTATATTCGTTGGTATTTTTTTAATGAATATTGTTGTTTTAGTCAAAAACAAAAAAATAGGTCTTTATAAAAGACAGCTTGAAAAAGAAGCCTTATCTTCTGATGAAAATGCGGCAAAAGTAAAAGTATTAGAGTCAAAAATAAAAGTTCTAGAAAAAGCTTTGGAGAACTCCTTAAATAATAATTAATTTTCTTTATAAATATAGAAATCTCAATCGTTTTATTGATTGCCTTATTTAATAAAATATAATATTATAAACTTATTAAAAGGAGAGATTTATGACAGATATGAAAAAAATTTTAAGTTATGTTCCTACAGTAATTGAATCTTCATCCAGAGGGGAACGCTCTTTTGATATTTTTTCAAGATTATTAAGAGAACGTATCATTTTTTTAGGAACAGAAATTGATGACGAAGTTGCAAACTCTGTTGTCGCACAACTTTTACTTTTAGATAGTGAAAATCCAGAAAAAGATATCATGCTTTATATTAATTCGCCAGGTGGTGTAATTACTGCTGGCATGGCAATTTATGATACTATGAATCTTATCAAAGCAGATGTGCAAACTATTTGTTTGGGTGAAGCTGCATCAATGGGAGCTTTCCTTTTATCAGCTGGCGCTAAAGGGAAGAGAATGGCTCTTCCAAGTGCTAGAATCATGATTCACCAACCTTTAGGTGGAGCTAAAGGACAAGCTACTGATATTGAATTAGAAGCTAAAGAAATTTTAAGAATGAAAGACATGTTAATTGGTATCATGGCAGAAAATTCTGGACAAACTTTTGATAAAGTAAAAGAGGACTGTGAACGTGACCACTATTTATCAGCAGCTGAAGCTGTAGAATATGGCTTAATTGATAAAGTTGTAACATCCGTTCAATAACTTGAAATCCAATAAAAAAAGAGTCTTGTAAAAACAAGACTCTTTTTTTAATAAATAAATTAAAAAATTAAACAGCTTTTTGAACTTTACCTGCTTTTAAGCAAGAAGTACAAACTGTCATTTTTTTAGCTTGTCCATTAACATTAACTCTAATCTCTTGAAGATTTGGAGATTGTCTCTTAACAATTTGTTTATGAGAGAATGTTAACTTAGCTGCCTTTAATGCTGATTTTCCGCATACTTCACAATGTTTTGCCATAATTATATTTTCCTTCTATTATTACTATCTATGAATTAGGAGACAGTCTCCCGCAATCTAGTGTAATTCTAGTGTACATTAAACGTTTTTTTTTTACAAGTATTAATGTAAAAAAATTGTAACAATTGAGCAAATATAAACCTTTTTCTACATTAAAATATTATGCACATCAATTCAAGAACTAACTATAACATACCAAATTTTAAAGCACAAAAGGTTGCCAAGGTAAAAAACATCTACCAAGGTCTTACTACGCATATTGACATATATAAAATAAATGAATCTGATATAAATTTTTTAAAAAAATTATTAAAAAGTATTGATTTTAAGAGATTATTACCTAAAGTCAGTAATGAAGAGCAAAAACTTTACCAAGATATTTTTAAAGCAACTGTTTTTAGTGCAATGGATATTTCTAATACAGCATATGTTGCTTTTCATAACAACATACCTTGTGGTCTATTTGCTTTGAGACCTGGTAAAACAACAAGCCTATTAGATTTGGTTTCAATACCTATTGATACAAATAAAACCACAAATTTAGTAGGTCAAACTTTATTGTATCAAGGATTTTTAGATTCTAATAAGGCAAATGCTAACAGGATACAACTTGAAGCGATAAAAAATAGCATTGGAGATCCTGTTAAAAAATATAAACTATGGGGTATGAAAGAAGTTTATTCTGGCGAAAAATACGTACAAATGGAATGTGACAAAACAAACATACAAAAACAATTAAAAAGATTTGCACGCAAAATAAACTATAAAGAAGTCCGTCAAAAAAATACTAATATTGAACAATTCATAGATTAATAATCTGACACTTCATAATCATCGTCATCGTCTTTAAGAGAAGATAAGTCGTCCGCATAACTAGAGTCAAAATCTTCTGGAAGATACTCATTATCAGGCCATATAGTTGAATCATCAAACCTTGAAGCATTTAAATTTTCGCTCGCAGAAAAATCTGAATTAGTAAAATCAGCATCAAGCATGATTGCACCTGCTAAATCAGCATCAGCAAAATTACAGTAATCTACTTTAGCATAACTAAAGTCAGTTCCATTTAAAATTGATTCATTAAATGCACATTCTGCCAAATTTGCTCTATTAAAATCAACAGAAGTTAAGTCACAACCTAGAAATTTAACATCAATCAAATGAGAATCAGCAAAAGACGAAGACGTTAAATCAACATTATCTAAAACTGCTCCTTCAATAGTTGCAGAAGAAAAATCCATTTCACTTAAGTCAATTGGTTTACCATCTACTTCACAATTAAATGCATTTACATCAGATATTAATAAATTTGCTAAATCTTCTTTTGATAACATTATATTCTCCTAATTAATTAAATCTATTTGCATGGCCAACAGCACAGCCTGAGTTCTATTGCTGACTTTTAATTTCTTAAAAATACTATTTAAATGTGTTTTAACAGTTACATCTCTAACACAAAGTTTATCCGCAATCTCTTGATTACTTGCACCTTTTGCTACTAATGCTAGCACTTCTTTTTCTTTTGGTGTCAACGCATCAATATTGACATCTTTATTTATAGTTTTTTCTTGTTTTGGCTGAGCTTCCTTTTGCCAATTAACCCTTCTTAAAACAGCTTCAATTCTAGCCAAAAGATTCGGTAAAATAAAAGGTTTAACTATGTAATCATCCGCTCCTATTTTAAGTCCAGAGACAACCTTTTGGTCTTCACTCACAGCTGTAATCATAATTACAGGTATAAATTCAGTAGCTTTGTTTTTTCTAATAGCTTTTAAAGTGTCCCAACCATCCATATTTGGCATCATTACATCGAGTAAAATCAAGTCAAAATCAGGATTATCTTTTAATATTTTTAAAGCTTCAATACCATCTTCAGCCACATTAACGTCATAACCATACATTGGAAGAGCATCAGCTAAAAATTTTGGATTATCATCTACTATTAGAATTGAAGCTAAACCACCCATATTACACCAATCTTTCTTTCAAAGCTTTTAATGCAGCTTGAAGTCTATCATCAACTTCTAATTTTTGTAAAATACTCGCAACATGAGCTTTTGTAGTATTAATACTTACAAAAAGTTGATTCGCAATTTCATTGTTACTATATCCTTCAGTAATAAGTTTAAGTATTTGAGCTTCTCTTGAAGTAAGACCGTAATCTTTTTCAGGTTTTGTCTTTTCTTCTTGCTGAAATTGCGATGCTGCATCTAAAACAATATGCGCAATACTAGGATCAAACCAAGAAGCTCCATCTAAAACTGATTGGACAACTTCTGTTAATCTTTTTGGATTAATTTCCTTTGAGCAATAAGCATTAGCTCCGGCTTTAAGACTATTCAATACTTCTAGAACATCATTATGAGAAGTTAGAATAATAACTTTTGTATCGGCATTAATTTGTTTAACCTGCTTGGTCGCTTCAATACCATTCATTCCTGGCAAACCTAAATCCATAATAACTAAGTCAACTTGATTATTTTCTAGAACATTTAAAGCTGATTCTGCAGATTCTGCTTCATAGATTACATCAATATAATCACAAGCCTCAAAAGCTGTTTTTAAACCAAACCTAGTTAATTCATGATCCTCTACAATTAAGATATTACTTTTCATAACCAATCCTATTCTGGATTTACAATAGAAACATATTCAGAATTTAGCCTACTGCATTTGACTAAAGACTGTTTCGCTTTTTCTATTTCTCCCCTTGCCTTTAATACTAAGCTTAAATAATAATAATATTTAAAGTTGTTTTCGTCAATATAATAAGAATTTTTCAAATATGTTTCAGCCATCACATAATTTTTATCTTTAATTGCTTTATAAGCTAAAGCTAACCAAACTTCATTATTAGTAATATCAATTGATGCAACTAAAGGTAAGTATTCATCCGCCCTTTGTGGAAATAATTTTAAAGAACTTACTAATAATTCCTCATTTAAAAAATCTTTCTTTAACATTTTTTCATATAGCTTTTTCGATTTTTTAGATTTATCTAACGCCATATAAGAATTCGCAATACCTACAATTGGTGCAGATTCATTTTTACCAACCTTTTTAGATTTAAGATAATATTCTAATGCATCTTCATACTTACGTTCTTCGTAGCATAAATCAGCAAGCGTTAACAATGCCATATAATTTTTTGCATCTTCTTTATAAGCTCTTTCTGCAAATTCTTGAGCTTTTAAAGATTCATCATTTTCATAATAAATACGTGATAACAAGCCAAAAATTTTCGAAGAATGATTTTTTGCTTGCAAAATAGAGGATTGTAAAACTTTTGTCGCTAACAAACTCTTTTCTTGTAAATGATAATAATAAGATAAATGATAGTCTTTTATCGGTTCTTCTTTAGAAAGCTTATACAAAACATATTCTTCTATACAACGAATTTTATCTTGAAAATCAACGGTCAAAAACTCGACCTTTTTAATCTCGTTTAAAACCTTTAAAGCTTGTTTAGATTTTTGAGAATCTGCTAATATTTTAGTTTTTAAAACCTTATAATTAACATTATTATTATTTTGAATAATTGCATTATTAATATACTTCAACGCTTGTGATAAATTGTTTGATTTATAATACCCCAATGCTATTAAGTAATTTTTATAATCACTTTCGTCAACAGTAGGAGTACTTAACAATTCCGAAGTTGTCTCAATAGCTAAATTATTATACACAATTCCTGCATAAGCATCTGCAAAATAAATATTATCCTTAAAATTAGCCATACCAGATGGATAATAAAAATTCTTTATGTCCTTAATGTAGTTTTCAGTATATAGATTCGAATCTAGCTTATTGAACAATTCTTCTGCCAAATCAAAAAAGCCGTACTCAGACATTTTTATTGCATACATTAATAAAACATAGTCGTCATGACTTACTCTTGATACAATACTTGCAAAATCATCGTACGAAGCTTTTATATTCCCTTGTATAAATCTATTTTCTGCAGACGAATACTTAGCCTTTATAAAATTATCTTTAAATACAGTCGATTCATTAGCTAAATTAGTTTCCGCTTTTAGATATACTGGTTTGTCTTCCTGTACACTAGCAGCAAAAGCTGGTGATAATGACAATAAAATTATTAAAAATTTTATAGATATACGAGTAATCTTATTCATTTTCTAAATCAATACCTACATAATACTTATTGAACACTTGAAGCAACATATTACTACAATTATTTATAATTGAATAATACAAATCTAATAAATTATATTTTTCCAAAGTGGCACAATCATCGTCATCTAACTGCATCATAGTATTTTCAGTTAAAAATACTTGTACAATTTTGTGAAGTTTAATAGCTAAAAACTTCTCAACCACTAAAGGGTCAAAGTGATTACCAGAACCACTATTAATAATATCAATAACCTTTTCAATAGGCATTTTATCACGATAGTGACGTTTAGAAGTTATAGCGTCAAAGACATCAGAAACTGCTAACACCCTTCCTCCAAAAGGAATGTCAACACCTTTTAACCCTCTATAATATCCAGAGCCGTCAAACTTCTCATGGTGAGAAGATGCAATTTCAGCAATCTGTTCAAAATCTTTTGACATGTGAATTTTTTCTAATATATTATGCGTAATTTCCACGTGTTCTTGAATATGCTTATATTCTTCAGGTGTTAATTTACCTTCCTTTTGCAAAACTGAATCTCTAATCCCAATTTTACCAATATCATGAAGAGCAGCTGCTTTTTCTAATATAGAAATATCATTCTTTTCCATTCCAAACTCTTGAGCAATCAGAGAAGAATACATCTTAACTCTTGTTGAATGACCTGAAGTTATCTTATCTCTAGCGTCAATAGAAGAAGCCAAGGTTTCAATAAAACTATCTAACATTAGCTTTTGTTCTTCTAACATCAAGTTTTGTTTTTCAAAAAGTCTTGCATTTTCAAGTGAAATACCAGCACTAGACGCAATTGCTACTAGCAAATCTTCGTCATCGATAGTAAAGGATTCGTCAAATTTATTTAAAACCTGAAATACACCTATGATTTCTTGATTAAAATTCTTTATAGGCATACAAAGAATCGTTTTGGTTCTATAGCCAGTCTTTTTATCAACATTTTTATTAAATCTTGAATCTTTATAAGCATCTTTGATATTTATTGTCTCACCAGTTTGAACAACATGACCAGCCAAACCTTCATTTGCAGGGATTCTTAGTTCCTTAACATCATCTAACCCTGTTGCAACTTTTGAATATAGCTCATTTAGCTCTTTATCATATAAGAAAACAGTGCATCTATCCGCATTTAAAGCTTCTTTTGTCTCTTCTGCTATTGTTCTTATTAAAGTATCAATATTTTTTTCAGCAGCAACTGCTTGACCAATTTTCACTAAAGCTATTAAAGGATCTTTTAGGTGTGCATGTGTACTTAAGTGTGTAATTGGAGGACATTTGAGTAATGTAGTTAATCTTTCAAAAAACTGAGTTTTTTGAGTCTTAATAGCCAGTTTACGCGCTTTATTATAATTGATTGAATATAGGGAACTATTTTTTTCCGTAAAACTTATATACCCAAGAACAAGTTCGTGCAAAATATTGGTTGTATTGTCTTTATTGTTTTCAACTAAGAACTGAGCATCTTTCATAAGTTGATAGTATTCGTCATACTGTTTTCTTACAAAAGCTCCCAAAGCCAAAAGAGAAAAACATATTGCAGTATCATCGTTATAAATTTCTTTGTGTTTTATTATGCGAGACTTTGCTTCTTCATAATCTTTCCCAAAAATTCCATCTATAGATTCATATATGAAATTCTCTAGCGACATTAAACCCTCTCTTTTTTTAATAAAGCTCTTCTTAATAATACCATATTTAGCTAAAGTAGACAATAATATTTGTCCTTGATAAATTACAGAACATTTTTAATAGAAATAACGAGCATTTGCTTCCGATATTTACCCCTTACCGCTTACCCAGTTTTCTAAGACTTTTAATGGAGCTCTTGTTAACGCTAATGCCCATGCTGGCACATTTTTAGTAATAACACTCAAAGCAGCTACATTTGCCCCTTCCTCAATTGTAACAGGAGCAACAAGTACGGAGTTAGAGCCTATTTTAACCTTATCTTTGATTATTGTCTTAGATTTCACCTTTGTTAAAGGATTGTAGTTAGCCGTAATTGTTCCAGCTCCAATATTTACCTCTGAACCAATTTCGCTATCACCGAGATAAGATAAATGACAAGCGTTTGTGTTTGATTTAATAGTAGTCTTTTTAACCTCAACAAAATTACCAACTTTAACATTGTCTTCTAGAATAACATCACCCCTAAGATGAGCAAACGGCCCAATTTTACAATTTTTACCAATTTTATTCTTACCAGTTATATAGCAAGATGGGTAAATAATAGTATCCGCATCTATTTCAGTTTCTGGAGAAATCCAAGTAGCTGAAGGGTCAACTATAGTAACTCCATTGTCTAAATGTTTTTGAAGAGTTTTCTGATTAAGAATCTTAGTAGCTTCAGCTAAGTGAGCCTTTGAATTTATACCGAAAATCTCATTATTATCTTTCAAAATATAAGCATTAACATTAAGTTTTTGCTCATTCGCCCACTTAATAATATCAGTTAGGTAATATTCTCCTTGAGCGTTGTTGCTTTTTAATTGCCCAAAAGCTGGTTTAATCTTAGCCCAATTCAAACAGTAGATACCAGCATTTACCTCTTTTACCGTTTTTTGCTCTAGAGATGCATCTTTTTCTTCAACGATAGAATTTAGAGACCCGTCCGGGTTTCTAATTATTCTTCCGTAGTTTGTAGGATTTTCGAAAATAGCACTCATAACTGTAAGATCAGAATTCTTAGAGCGATGAGCTTCTACAAACTCTTTCAATGTATCTTCTGTAATAAGAGGAGTATCTCCACAAAGAATAATAGCTTCACCCACAAAATCTTCTAAATAAGGAAGCACCATACTTACTGCATGACCTGTACCTAGCTGAGGTGACTGAAGCACACATCTTGAGTTTGAAAAAGTATTATTTATATATTCTTCAACCTTTTCTGCTTGATGGCCAACAATTACAAAATTTTCATCAACCAAACCTGTTTTATTAACTGCGTCAATAACATAACCAACAAGAGTTTTGTCAAAAATTTTATGCAAAACCTTTGGAGTATCAGACTTCATTCTAGTACCTTTACCCGCAGCAAGAATTATAGATTTAATCATATTCATATCTCCCTTTTGGATAAATTATAGCATAAATATGAATGATAGAAATAACTTAATAAAATACTACTTGCACGGTATCCATACCTTCTATAAAAAAGTCGTACTTAGCAAACTTAAGCACGACTTCATTAATATTAAAACATACTCTATAATATACCATATCTATCTGCATCATCATTAGCAATTAAACGAATTGCATCTCCATAACGGTTCATTATTCTATTGTCAAAATTACCTAAATTAGATTTAAAGAAATCTCTAATCGACTCCGCTTTTTTATGTTCAATTGATTCACCATCCACTGTTGACAGTTTATCTCTTTTATTATGTTTTATATAATAATCTATTAACTGAGAAGCTTCTTTCATAGTAATCTCATCGGCAGTTCTACTAACAGTAGTAACATCACTATTCGTTGTAAAAAGGTTTTCCTCAATAGTACCACGAGTTCTAATATCATTTATAAATTGCTGATTTGCTACTCGATCAGCTTCAAGTGCAGCTTCAGTATTTGCTTTTTCTTCTCTTAAAGTAGTAATTTCTTGTTTTAACTCTTGTATCTGCTCAATTCTAGCATTTCTTGCTTGTATTGCCGCATCTCTTTCAGCTCTAGCAGCTGTTAATTGTTTTTGATATTCTGCCAGCGCCTCAGTTAAAGAAGCTTTGCCATAATTTGGAGTAAATGAATCACCATTTTGTTTTGGAACAGCATCATTGCCTTCTAGTGTAGCTAAAGCAGCTTCGGCAGTAGTAACACGCTCTGTATAGCTAGTTTCAACTTCATATTGAGTATAATTATCTAAACTAACATTAGAACCTAATTGGGCTAATGCTGCATTTATATCAGCTTCAATTGCATCTATTGCTCTATATTGAGTTCTACTTGCAGTAGTTCCACTTCCGCCATTACCAGTAGCACTAGCAGAAGACCCACCTCCACCGCCGCCACCAATAGCTCCAGAAATGCAGCCATTTAATCCAGAAAACATTCCATTAAAAATACTATTAATAACACCCATTCCAGTATTTGCAAAAGAATACACTAGTCCTTGTGCCAATGTTTCGCCAAAAGATGGTTGTTTACCATAGCAGTCAGTACCCATATAAGGATAGTTCATACCCATCATGTTAAACATTGAAAAGTTGCTATACATAGTATTTACCTCTTACTTTTAGTTCTTACATATATATAAAGTATATAAAAAAGCGCTATTTTCAGTAGTTGATAAATCTGTTACAAAATTTAACAATTATTCATTCCACTTTGGGGAGGAATGAAGTTTACATTCTAGACTTCTTATAAAAAACACCTCTCACTTCCCTCTCCTCACGAGGAGAGGGAATGACTTATTTCTGCTTATCTTTCAATAATCTAGTTCGCTTGTCTTCTTTACTGGCTAACTATTCTTTAATACTTGTTCACATATATTCGTCTGTGGGATAAATAATTCTTCTATATTTGCATCATTTATTATTTGCGTGCGTTTTTTTCGATATAACATATCAATAAAGGCTTCTAATCTAGTAATAAAACCCGCTTCTCCTGTATGTTCATCAATTGTTAGAGATAACATCGGTTTACCAAGTTCTTTTGCTTTTCTCATTATTCGTTCAATCATTAATGAATCAGGCCCACAACCAAAAGCATTGAGAGTAACAATACCGTCAATTTTATTATCCTTGAGATAATGTCCCGCAGTACCTGTCATTTCGTACTCATTAGCCCAATAACGTTTTTGATTAAAAGACTGCACACCCTCTTCCATTTGCTCTTCAGTTAATTGTAAAGAGGTAAAAACTTTAACATCCATTTTTTCAAGCTTCTCAAAAATTTTCATACAAGCTCTATCATCGTAAATATTATAGCCATGAGATATTAATGCGACATTTATAGGCGCAGTTTCAGTTTGGTTTTCAACTACAATTTTTCCTTTAAGAGCATTTTTTAAAGATTTTTCATAGCTTAACCCTGCACGCATCATCATTAAAAAGTTATTATAAACACGCCAGCCTTGTTTTGAAGCAAGCTTGATTTTTTCCACATCTGTAATCCCAAAAGGTTTTACAGCTTCTTGCAAGAACTCATATAACCCTTGTTTTTTTGCAGATTTATCAAGCGTAGCTTCAATCAAGTTATAATCACCTTTTACCACATTTCTTACTAAATCTGGTAAACCTCTAATTTTTGAACAGTTATAAATTTTAGGTGCAACCGATTGTAATGAAGGTACAAAAATATTTTTAACACCTTTTTTATTAATTAGGTTTAGGATATGACCTAAGTAAATTTTTATTGGCAAACAAGTTTCTGTAACTACTAGCGCAGAACCGTCTGACATCGTCTGTTTTGTTGTGTGGTCAGATAAAATAATCTTAAAACCTAAGGCTTCAAAAAAGCCATGCCAAAAGGCATAATTAACATAATAAGACATACCTCTCGGTATACCTATAACCAATTCTCTTGTATCCTTTTGTGCCATTTATAATAATCCTTAAAATAGTTTAACAACAAGAATAATACCTTGAAAATGAAGATTTGTCATTAAATAATTGTAGAATTTTTATTTATTGATATAATCAAAATATGAAAATTTTAGGTATAGACCCTGGTATGGCTATTGTTGGCTACGGTATGATTGGGGTAGAAAAAAATAAAAAAATTGAATTATTAACATCAGGTTCTATTCAAACTGATAAAAAACTTGATGATTCAAAACGATTACTTGAAATATATAATGATCTTTCTAAAATTATTGAGACATATCAACCTGATTGTGCATCTGTAGAACAATTATTCTTCTTTAAAAATCAAAAAACTATTATCCCTGTTGCAGAAGCTCGTGGAGTCATTTTGACAGTACTTGAAAAATACAATATTCCAGCCTACAGCTACACACCTATGGAAGTAAAACAAGTTCTCACTGGATACGGAAGAGCTGATAAAAAAGAAGTTGAGCAAATGGTGCGCTTAAGCTTAGATAATCAGCAACTCCCTAAGCTTGATGATACAATTGATGCTATTGCAATCGCAATTTGCCACTCAAGAAACCTATAATTTTTCTTAATAATTGGCACTAATTTATTAATATTGTATAATTAAGTTTGATATGAAAAAAATTACAGAAGAGAAAGTTCTTAATATATCACACAAAGGTGAGCTTTTAATTTGGCTCATTATAATATCAATCATAATGGGGTTATATAATCTTGGACTTTTTTTTAAGGAAGCTACTAATGAAAATTCTTATCAACTATTCTTGCAGGATGTTGACGGCCTAATAGTGGGTTCACCAGTAAGGATGATGGGAATAGAAGTCGGTCACGTTACAAAAATAAAACCAATAGATGATGAGGTCTATGTTAAATTTATTTTAACAAATCCTGATATATATATACCCCATGGATCTAGAATTACTGTAGAATTTAGCGGTATGGCAGGTTCAAAATCTCTAGAGCTTTATTTACCTGATTCAAAAGTTGATATTCACACTTCTTCTCAGGTCTTGTCAGTTGAACCTCCAAAAAGATTACACGATGCTTTAGGCTTACTAAATGATATGTTTAAAAAACTAGCTTCAATAAGCTACACTGCTTCGTCATTCGGCATAAAGCTAGAAGAAACAGGAATCAAATCTACTAAAGATGATATTATAACAACTTCAGAAAATTTTAATAACTTTTTGCATTACACTAACAAATTTTTAAAAGACTCTGAAGAAAGCACTACAGATTTAATGAACAGTTTAAAGAGGTTAAAGAAAAATGATTAGTAAGTTTAACAATTTAAAAATAGTTTCAAATCCTATTGTAAACCAAAGTTTATGTACATTAAGAGCTAAAGATACTGATACTCAAGGAGTTAGACTTGCTGCTAGAACTCTTACAAGAATTCTACTTTATGAAGCTACAAAACATCTTCCTCAAACAAATATTGAAGTAGAAACACCTCTTACAAAATTTACAACACAAACTATTAATCCAAATATTAGTATAATAATTTCACCAATTCTACGTGCAGGATTAATTTTTACAGATGAAGCTGTTGATATCTTACCTCAAGCAGCGATTCGCCATATTGGTATGTACCGCGATGAAAAAACTTTAAAACCAGTTTGGTACTACAATAAAGTCCCAATGCCTGTTGATAAACCTGCGGAAGATTATTACGTATATATTACAGATCCAATGCTTGCAACTGGAAACTCTTTAATTGAAGCTATTAGATTATATGTAGAAAAAGGAATTCCTGAAACAAATATTTGTTGTGTATGTATGATAGCTTCGCCACAAGGTATTGAAAATGTATTCAAAGAATTCCCTGCTGTAACTGTTATTGTAGCAGCAGTAGATTCACACCTTAACGAACGAGGCTATATTGTCCCTGGTATGGGCGATGCTGGTGATAGAATTTATAATACATAGCCTATTTTAAAAATTAAAATTTTGCTTTTACGTATTTTACGTCATATTCAACTGGTTGATAGTTTCTTATATAGTCAATCGCCTCTTGTGGTGTTTTAGCTATATAAAATAGATTTATTGAAGCAGGGTTTGCAAAATTACGTTTTATAATCACATCAAAGAATTCAACTAATTTATCATAGAAACCATCAGTATTAAGTATCACAATCGGTTTGTTATTATAAGCTAGCTGTTTTTGTACAATTATTTCAGCTAGTTCTTCTAGCGTTCCATACCCACCAGCCAAAGCTATAACTGCATCTGAGACTTCATCTAACTTAGCCTTTCTTTCTCGCATACCAGCGGTTAATATAAATTCGTCACAGTCCTCAGGGTTTGCACATCCAAAATTTGCAATTTTCTCAGGCATAATACCAATAATCTTGCCGCCAGTTTCTTTTACAGCACCTGCACACGCATACATTAGTCCAAGCTTGCTTCCACCATACACAATATTGTAATTATTTTGTCCTATTAATAGTCCTAACTCCCTGGCATCTTGATAAAATTTTTCTTCTAAATAATTTGACGATGATGCAAAAACACAAATATTATTAATATTATTCAAAACTACCTCCTATCAAATAATAATTTGAACAATATAAACCAGTGCCATTTCTAGAGCAATCTTGTTTTTGCTCTGCTAGACTATTTTCTTTCCCCAAAGGCTCAAAACCATCGTTATAAATTTTTAAACCAAAAACATCTTTACCCCAAACATTCGGAGAATCAGTACCATTTACATCATACATCAGAACCCCTAACGCTTCATTTACAGGCTCATCGTAAAATTTATATGCTACAACGGCATTGGAATAAGTCTTTTTATAATCCTTAAATAAATAAGATTTGCTCGGGTATGTTCCGTTCATAAAAAGTATTTTATATGGTTTAACATTTTCTTTTACTTCATTATTTATAATAGAATCAAAACGTTCTATTAAATTAGTCTCTTCAGAATTTTCTTCAGATGACATTGAATACACAATATTTACAAAATCAGCTTGAACATTGCGCCAGCGAGAAGCATTTTTAGCCTGCTTTGTATCATCAAGTGATAAAGGCGCAACTAAAAAAGTTACAATTATAAATATTACAAATAAGATTGAAACTTCAACTATAGTAAAACCTTTTTTCATGAAACTCACCATTTTCTTAGTACTATGCCATATCTAATCGGCGTTTTTCTTCTAATAGTTTGTCATATATCCATTCTGGTATAAAGTTTTTACCCAATATTATTTGTCCATTCATAATATTAGGCGCATGGAAATCTGAACCTCCAGTAACTATCAAACCAAGATTTTCAGCCATTGAAGAAAAGTATTCAACTATTGCTGGTGAATGCTTACGATGATAAGCTTCAATGCCTCTTAACCCACAATTCATTAATTCCTTAATCAATTTTTCAGCAATATCAATATCATATGGATGCGCAATAACAGGGATTCCTCCTGAATCATATATTACTTCTACTGCATCAAACGGAGAAACAGTCTTTCTTTCAACATAAACAGGAGAATTTCTGTGAATATATTTGCTATAAGCTTCCATTATATTGCTTGTTCCACCAACATTTGTAATAGCTTTTGCAATATGAGGACGCCCAATACTACCACCTTCAGCAACCATGTTTTTAACATCTTCATATTTTATTTTTATACCTTCTTTTTTATATAAAAGAGCTAGAATTTCTTTTGTTTGCTTAGAACGAGCCTGCTGTTGAACCTTTAAAAGATTTTTAAAATCACTTTTTGTTACATCAGGGAAATAACCAAGAATATGAACTTCATAATCCTTATACAAAGTATTAACTTCTATACCTTGTATCAATTTTAAATCCACCTCTTTTGTTCTTAAATATTCTTTTGCAACTTCATAAGACAAAACATTATCATGGTCTGTCAATGCAATTGCTTGTAATCCTGCATCCAGAGATAAATCAACTATTTTTTCTGGAGAAAAAACTCCATCAGAATAATTTGTGTGTATATGATAATCACCCCTCATAACACACCTCCATCTCTAAAAAAAGTCGGACAATATCTATTGCCTTACATTTACCCACCTGAATCAAGGCTGGCCTCCTTTTCATTATTTTCATTATCTACTAAAACATTAATTCTTTTTATAGATGTTGCTTTTGTTCTATCAATAAGAACTTCAACACCATTAATCTGAGCAAGACCGCTTTCTGCAATCTCATAACGTTCCGGTAGGCTTGTTGAAAGGCGTTTAAGTGATGTAGAATATTCCATTCCAATCACACTGTCAATTGAGCCACAAAACCCAACATCAGTAATATATGCCATACCATTTATAATAGATTCATCAGCAGTTTGAACATGTGTATGAGTACCAAAAAAACCTTTTATAAGAGCATTGTCTTCTGTATTAAATTCTTTTGCTAAGTATTTTGAAAAACAAATCTTTTCAGCTGTTGCTTCTGCATGAAAATCAATAAATATATGCTCAATCCCTTCTTCTTTTAATTTATTAATCTCTTCAACAACTATTTGCCAAGGAGAATCAATGGGTGGCATAAAAACACGTCCTAAAGCATTTAATACAGCTATTTTAAAACCATTAATCTCAAATTTTTGCCCCCCAACTCCTGGAGTTCCTACAGGATAATTAATTGGACGCACCAAATTAGTTGTCTCATTTATATATTCGTACACGTCTTTCTTATCCCAAATATGATTTCCAGAAGTAAAACAATCAATCTTTGCTTCAACTAAATCATTATAATTCTTTTTAGTTAAACCAAATCCGTGAGAAGCATTTTCAATATTAGCAATTACAAAAGTACTTTCATCATTATAAGATGCCAAAAAAGACTTAAGCGCATTGCGCCCCTGTCTTCCTGTTATATCACCAAAGAATAATATTTTTAAAGTATTTTTTTCCATAATTATTATATAAATTAGTGCGTCATAAGACGCACCTATCTATTTAGCAATTTCAGTTGTTCTAAACTCTCTTACAACAGTAACTTTTATTTGTCCTGGATAATCCAGCTCATCTTCAATTTTCTTTGCAATGTCTCTTGCTAGTTTTTGAGAAGCTAAATCATCAAACATTTCAGATTGAACAATTACACGCACTTCACGTCCTGCTTGTACTGCAAATGATTGTTTGATACCTTCATAGCTATTAACAATTTCTTCAATTTTTTGTAAACGTTTAATATAGATTTCTAAAGTATCACGTCTTGCACCAGGACGTCCTGCAGATATAGCATCTGCAAGTTTTACAAGCACAGCTTCAATAGTATTTGCAGTAACATCATCATGGTGAGCTTCTATAGCATGAATAACCTCAGGCCTTTCTCCATATCTAGAAGCCAACTCAACACCTAGCTGAATATGAGTACCTTCCTGAGTTTGGTCAACCGCTTTTCCAATATCGTGTAAAAGCCCAGCTCTTTTTGCAACAGCTACATTTGCTCCTAACTCTGCAGCTAACATACCAGCAATATGTCCAACCTCTAAAGAGTGTTTTAAAACATTTTGTCCATATGAAGTTCTGTAATATAAGCGACCGAGATTTTTAATAAGCTCTTTACTTAAGCCCATAACTCCCATGTCTACAGCAGCATTCTCGCCCTCAGTCATTATCTTACGTTCAACTTCTTCTTTTGATTTTTCAACAGTTTCTTCAATTCTTACAGGGTGAATACGACCGTCTTGAATAAGTTTTTCTAATGCTACTTTAGCAATTTCACGTCTAACAGGATCAAAAGCTGAAAGAACAACTGCTTCTGGAGTATCGTCAATAATTAAATCTACCCCAGTTAATGTTTCCAAAGTTCTTATATTACGACCTTCACGTCCAATAATACGACCTTTCATTTCATCACTAGGAAGCGATACTACAGAAACCGTTGATTCAACAACTTGATCCATCATGCATCTTTGCATAGTCGTTGAAAGAATTTCCCTAGCTTTCTCTTGAGCAACTTCTTTTATTTTTGCTTCATTTTCTCTAATTAACTGCAATTGTTCTTGAGCTAAATCGCTTTTTAATTGTTCTAAAAGCATTCTCTTTGCTTCTTCTGCAGACATACCTGCAATTCTCTCCAACTCAGCAGTACTTTTGCCAATTAATTCATCAAGCAAATCTTCTTTTTCAATAATTTTATCTTTCATTTTATCAAGAGAAACCTCTTTATCAGTCAACTCTTGAATCTTAGTTTCAATTAAATCTTCTCGCTTGGAAAGTTTTGTCTCAATTGCAGCAAACTCTCTTCTACGTTCTCTTTCATCTTCGTTTAATTGTTCTCTCTCATTATGAAGCGCTTCTTTTGCTTTTATCATCGCCTCTTTTTGTATAATAGACTCTTTTTCTTGCAAGTCTTTCATACTTTGATTTGTTTTGTCAACAAGGTTTTTATACTTAACCTTTTGCACTGCAATGACCGCAGCTAGTATAACGGATATAACTACTGCAACAGTCAATAACGCACTATCCATATAGCACCTATACTCTTTCTATTTTTTTATATATACACGATATTCTGGTACATGTAACCTACCAGACAACTATTAAAAATTTAAACAGCCTTTTTATCGCATATATCCTCAAAAATTTTATCTACTACTATATTTCAATAATATCATATAAAGCTCATTTTGTACATAAATAAAATTATTCTTAACATTTTGATAAAATTCACTTTTTTAATAGATTAAGTGTAAGAAGTACGATTTAAAAATTACTCTAAAGGGTTATACAACAAGGGTTGTAGCAATATTAAGTGTATGTTATAATATTAGTAGGACGTAATGTATACATAAGAGATAACCAAGAGTAAAGTACATTTACACCTAGAGTGTTATTCCCCACCCACTCTAAAATAAAAAAGGTATCCGTTTACTTAAATCAGGTAAAGAACAATGGATACAACGTTATTATTCCGCCCTAAGAATGATAAAACCACATCGAATGTGGTAGGGATAAGTATTGCACTTATAATTCTTATTAGCCAAAATTTGAATATCTCAGCCAAGGATTTAAATATAGGAATTAACACTGGAATATCACCAAACATAAATTATATAAAAGAAGAACAAGAAAATAGAGAAAAAGAGCATACGCAACTACTGTTTCAAAAATATAGAGGAAAACAATTTAAAGAAATTGACAAAGGAATATGTCATATCAAAACCACTAAATACTATAACGGCAAACCTGTAAAATTAAATATTGTTGAAATTTGTACAAGCATAAATCCCAATTTAACAATAAAACCAAGTGTAGCAGAAGATACTTTATTAAACAGAACAAAAATCACAAACATTGCAAAAAAAAGAAATGCATTAGTTGCAATTAATGGAGGCTATTTCAAGCCCCAAACAGGAGTCCCGTTAGGAACATTAATGATAAACAAAAAAATATATACTGGTCCAATATACGATAGAGTTGCGTTAGGCTTTTTCAACAATGGTTACGAAATGGCAAGAGTGAAATTAGATATAAAGTTAAATACAAATAAAGGAGGGTTTAAAATTGACAACATTAATCAGCCCAGAATGCTATCGACTCACACAATTGTATATACGAGAGATTGGGGTCAAACTTCTCCGATTACTCCTAAATATGGTACACAATTAGTCATAAGAAAGGGGAAATTGGTTGGTGTCAGCGATAAAAGTGTGGAGATACCTGGCGACGGATTTGTAATTATTGGTCCATTAAAATATTTAGAACCAATAACAAAGGCAAAACATTACAAATTAAGCTTTAAAACAACCCCTGAATGGAAAAATGTAAACCATATAATCAGTGGTGGACCATATTTAGTAAAAGACAATAATGTCTACATCGATACAACTGAAGAGAGGCTCTCTGCTATAGGTGGACGTAACCCTCGTACAGCAATCGGATATACAAAAGACAACCATTTAATAATGGTCACTGCAGATGGTAGAGAAGGTGCGTCTATAGGTTTAACCTTAGAAGAATTAGCAAAATTAATGAAAGAATTAGGATGTATAAACGCAATGAATCTTGATGGTGGCGGCTCTACAGTCATGTACATTCAAGGAGAAATTGTTAACAAACCTGCTGTTAGTGGTGGAATCCCACTATCAAACAGCATAACAGTCTCACAAAAAGATCTTTTATAACACATCGCTACAATAAAAAAGAGACGGATTTATTAAAATCCGTCTCCGATTAAACTTCGAACAAAGTAATTATTTTACTAATTCTTTAAAGCTTTTACCAGCTGAGAATGCAGGAACTGTTTTTGCAGCAATTTTTAATTCTTTACCAGTTTGTGGATTTCTGCCAGTTCTAGCAGCTCTTTTACGAGCTTCCCAAGTACCAAAACCAACTAAAGTTACTTTTTTACCTTTAGCAACAGTTTTTTGGATAATTTCTAAAGTAGCTGATAATACTTCTGAAGAAACTTTTTGAGACAATTTAGTCTTTTTTGAAATCTCTTTTACTAATTCTTCTTTGTTCATGATAAATCTCCTATACACTAGTACTCTCTAATGTGTGCCCTCAAAGGCATTCACACATCTCATTTTCTTCATTATACACATTGTTTTGATTTTTGCAAGCTTTTTTTATTTTTTTACAATAATTCAGGCTTTTTTAGCGTTTTTTGTAATAAAACTTAATATAAAACATTTTATTTTATAAAAATTTATATTATAACTAAATATGGCTAGGGCAATTACGCAGTTGACTCTGCCGACGAGAAAATGACCATATATCATGTTCGAGTAGAGATAGCATCTCATTCAACAAAAATAGAGTTTTTGTTATATAACAAGTTTTGTATTATAATCATGTATGACCCGGGCGATTAGCGCAGTTGGTAGCGCATCACATCGACATTGTGGGGGTCACGTGTTCGAGTCACGTATCGCCCAAAGAGAAGAGGGGTAACCCTCTTTTTTTTATTGCAATTTTCATAATAAACTAAAATTAAAATTCTACCTTTTTATATCTATTTAGATATTGACTTCTAAAAATAAATAATTAAATATGCAGTATGAGCAAAGATTACTATAAAATTCTCGGCATAGCGGAGTTTGATTCAGCCGAAAATATAAAATCTGCATATCGTAAATTAGCAAGAACATGGCATCCTGATGTTGCTGGAAATACAAAAGAAGTCATGGAACGCTTTAAGGAAATAAATGAAGCCTACGAAACCCTATCCAACCAGAATAAAAAAGCTGAATATGATAGAGCTAGGCGTTTTTACAATTATGCAAAATCTAACTCTGTAAACAAAGAAGAAACTGTAAAAAACACAACAAATCCAGATAAAAAAGAGAAGGGTTTTAATTTCAACAACTTCTTTTCAAAAAAAACATATAACCAAAAAGAACAAAAAATAAAGGCGCCTAGACGAGGTAAAGATATTCAAACAGAAATAGAAATAACTTTACTAGAAGCAATTAGTGGCACTACAAAAATTATAAATATTTTACAAACTCGACCATGCCCAAGATGTAATGGTAGAAAATTTGTAAACGAAACTCTTTGCAATCACTGTCAGGGTAAAGGTGAAATAACAAACTATAAAAAATTTACAGTTAAAATACCTGTAGGTGTTACTAATAAGTCAAAAATCCGCTTAGCAAGTGAAGGTGAACCAGGTAAAAATGGTGGTAGTAATGGTGATTTATATCTAATAATAAAGATTAAAGAAGACAAAAATTACAAAACGGATGGACTTAATATATTAAAAACAGTTGAAATAAGTCCATTTGAAGCAATACTTGGTACTGATATAAAAATTTCGACATTAAATAGTAATATAAATCTTAAAGTAGCACCAATGACACAAAATGGACAAAAATTTAGACTTAGCGGATGCGGTATTGTACAAAATGAAAAAATTGGTGATATGATAGTTACTATAGAAGTTAAGATTCCAGAAAATTTAACCGAAGAAGAAATTTCTCTATACAAAAAATTAAGAGAAATAGCTACAAGTAACATCAGAGAAACCGATTATGACAGATAAAGTTAAAATAAAAGAGATATTTTCATCAGTACAGGGTGAAGGACCATATATTGGCTATAAGCAACTATTTATTCGATTTTGTGGGTGCAATTTAAATTGTTCATATTGTGACACTGATTATAAAGTAGAACAAAGTCGTGAATATAATATTGAAGAGCTTGTTGAAATTATTAATAATAATACTGATTGTCATTCTGTATCATTAACAGGTGGTGAACCACTTTTAAACACCGGCTTTTTGAAAGAATTTTTACCTAAATGTCCAATTCCAGTATACCTAGAAACAAACGCAACATTAGCTGGCGAAGTAAAAGAAATCATTGATTACATAGATTACATTTCTGCTGATATAAAACTACCTAGTTGTGCTAATTGCAACGAATACTGGAAGGAACATGATAGCTTCTTTAAAGCAGTTTCACATAAAGACTTATTTGCAAAAATAGTTTTTGACTCCAACATAACAGACGAAGAAATTGAAAATTCATGCAAATTATGTGCAAAATATGGAATAGAATTAATTCTTCAACCTAAAATGAATGGAAATAATATTGGATTTTCAGATGAAGTTATAGAAATTATATTGGATAAATTTTTGTCAAAATACAAAAAAGTCCGTGTAATACCACAGGTACACAAATTTTTAAATGTAAAATAAATGATAAGAAAATTTCTACTTATAATTCTTTTTATTAATTGTTTACCGCTTTTTGCCGGAGAATATGAGGATGCTATAAAAACACATGACAAGGTGTTTCTTTATGTACATGCTCAAAAATGTAATTACTGTAAAATATTTGAACCTATTTATGAAAAATTAATGACAAACTATAATAAAGAATGTAAATTTGTTAAAGTTGATTCTGGAACAAATTATGGAAACAATTTAGCCTCAAAATTTAGGATAAAATTTGTACCATATGTTGTTCTTGTAAAAAGTAAAGAAAATCGAGGGATTGTAATAAACCCTAAATGTTTGTTAGAATATGAATGTAGCGAAAAAATATTAGTAGAGTTTCTTAAATAATTGGAGGATATATGAAAGGTATTGTATTAGCAGGTGGCGCTGGCACTAGATTATTCCCAGCTTCTCAACCGATTTCTAAAATTTTATTACCTATTTACGACAAACCAATGATTTATTATCCTCTATCTACACTGATGCTTGCAGGTATTAAAGATATTTTAATCATCACTAATGAAATTGACTATGACAATTTTATCAAACTTCTTGGAGATGGTTCTCAATATGGACTTAATTTAACATATAAAATTCAATATATTCAAAGAGGCATTGCTGATGCATTTTTAATTGCAGAAGATTTCATCGGGGATGATGACGTCGCACTAATTCTAGGTGACAACATATTCCACGGACACGGCTTCTCAACATTAATGAAAGAAGCCTTAAATAAGAACTGCGGTGCAACTGTCTTTGGTTATACAGTGAAAGATCCAGAAAGATTTGGTGTAGTAGAATTCGACGAAAACCAAAAAGCTATTTCACTAGAAGAAAAACCTTCTAATCCAAAATCGAATTACGCTGTAACAGGCCTATATTTTTACGATAATAAAGTCTGCGAACTCGCAAAAAAACTAACACCTTCAAAGCGTGGAGAATTAGAAATAACCGATTTAAATAGATTATATTTAGAAATGGGTAAACTTAATGTAGAAATTCTCGGAAGAGGTTTTGCTTGGCTTGATACAGGAACTCATGACTCAATGCTTCAAGCAAGCGTATTTGTCCAAACTATGGAATTAAATAAAGGTGTTAAAATTGCTTGCTTGGAAGAAATAGCATATAACCAAGGTTTTATTGATAAAGAAACTTTGCTCGCTAAAATTGAAAAATATGGTCTTTCTAACGCATATTATAACTACGTAAAATCAGTTATTTCACAAAGTAAACATTGCTTTACACTTTAATTGCGCAAAAACTACTTATCAGTATCTTTTTTTAATAATGCAGTATTAGTTCCGTCATCAGGATTTGTCTTATTAGTTGGAACTGAAGGATCGACAGTTGCAATATCTTTTGGGATTTCCATTTCTAAACTCTCGATTCCCACCATGTATGCTTCAAAATTATCAGCTTCAATATCATATACTTCTTGTGTTGCAAGATTCGCATCCTCTGTGGCAAGACGATTATCTACTGCTTCAGAGGCTTTCCCAGCAAAATCAACTTGTTCATCAGCCGCAAACCAACTAGAAACGCTTGCCCCCATCGCTGCTATACCTGTTGCTATAGCCCAAGGGTTAAGAAATTGCCCAATTAATCTTAATCCAGAAGTTAATCCAGAAAGAACATTTAACCCTTGCGATACCGCTTCAACATAACACATGGTCTTTGTTGTTTTATCAAAACCTGCAGAATATTCAGTCAAACCCTCTGCAGTTGCCATTGTTTCAGATGCACTTACATAGTCGAATTCAAAATCTTCCATGTCAGAATATAAATCTTCTAAGTGCTCTGAATTTTCTTTGGAAATAGATTTTATATTAGTCCCCGCATCATTTATATATTTACTTACTGATCTAAATAATTCTCTTTCTTCTTTTGTAAGAGCTTTTCCTGAATCACTTTTAGCTTTTAACTTATTATAAGTTACTAAATAAAAATCTTGATTTGTTTTCTGAGCTTCAATATTATAATTAGCTTCTTCATTAGCAGTAGACGCTTCATCTGCTTTTTCGGCTAATTTTTCACCAGCATTAGTCATATTGCCCTGAGCTTGAGATAATTCTCCTTGCTTTTCAGCCATTGTTGACTGAAGTGAATTTAATGCATCAACTGCTTTCTTATTAGGTCTCGTAATCCAATATTTAACAGCAGTTGCAATGGCTAATGCTGCCGCTAACCAAGCGCACCATTCACCAGAGGCTTTACTACCAGTTTGTCCTGCAGCTTGTCCTGCAGTTTTTGAGCCAATATTTGCAAAAAAATCTTTAATTTTAGTTACACCGTTTCCCATTGCACTGACAGCACCCTGCCCACAAAAAGATAACGTTAAACCACCTACAGCACCAACTGCTGAACTAGTACTATCAGCAATTTGACCACCAGTTTTACCTTCATAACCATCTGTCGCGTTTTCACCTTCCTTACGGCCATTTTCTAAGCATTGAGCATACTCAGAATCATCAAAATCAATATATTTATTCTCATCATCTGCAATAGCTTGAATACATTTTTGCCATCTTGGAATCAAATCCTCATATTCCTTTACAACTTCAGCCATTTCTTTTGGCGAAGTTCCTAAAGAGTTACCATTATAGTAATAATCTCTATATATTAAAAACGCTTCTGTTGCTGGTACAGTCATTTTTTCTCCTTTTTATTAATTATTTAATTTATATATCGACATTTTTTTGAAAAACTTTAGGGTTAGGTTTAAAAGTTTTACAAAAATTTACAAATCTATATACAAAAATAAAAGCCGCTTCGTTGCGGCCTTAACTCACGTTAGATAAAGGAGTGGAGGAGAAAATAAAGAAAAGAGATTATAATATACATATTCCACATAATATAAAGAGTATTGCATTTTTATATCAAATTGTTACATAAATTAACAAATCTTTACAAAAAATCGCCAAAAGTATTGTATATGTTAGATTTTGTTTTTGGTATAATTATAGGGTAATTGTTAAGAAAACATATTCAAATTACTTTCATACTATAAAAATGGGATTAGAGAGGAGCATTTCATGTTAAACATAGCTGTATGCGGTGCTAAAGGTAAAATGGGGCAAGAAGTCGTTAAAGCTGTTAATAACACTGACGATATGGCCCTTGTTGCACAGATTGATATTTCAAACGGGCAATATTCAACAATCCAAGAAGCTATAAATAATGTTAAAATAGACATACTTATTGATTTTACACAACCCGCTTCAATATACGAAAATGCTTTATTTTGTCTAAATAACAACATTAAAATAGTTATTGGAACAACCGGACTTTTAGATGAACAAATTAATCATTTAAAAAATCTTAGTGAAGAAAAAAAGGTAGCATGTTTAATCGCACCAAATTTTTCAACAGGAGCTGTGTTATTAATGAAATTTGCCCAAATGGCATCAAAATATTTTGATAATGCTGAAATAATTGAACTGCATCACAATCAAAAAAAAGATGCCCCTTCTGGTACAGCTGTTAAAACAGCCTTAATGATGTCAGAGGTAAATGATGATTTTACAAAAGGGAATTGTCCAGAGAAAGAAACAATTGGAGGCTCTCGTGGAGGAATAGCTTATAATAACATTCATATTCATTCAGTAAGAATGCCAGGATACATTGCTTCACAAGAAGTATTATTCGGCTCAAATGGGCAAATTATGACACTTCGACATGATTCAATGAATAGAGAGTGCTACATGGGTGGAGTTTTATTAGCAACAAGATATGTAGCTAAAAATAATAGTTTTGTATACGGATTAGAAAATATAATGGAGTAGGATATAAGCTTACCCCAACCCTCATCATCCTGAGAGGGAGCAAGGAGAAAAAATGAAAAAACCAAATATAGCAATTTTAGGTGCAACAGGAGTTGTAGGTAGAGAAATTACAAAAATTCTTGAAGAGCTTAATGTTGAATACAATTCAATTAAGTTTTTATCAAGCGCAAAGAGCGCTGGTTCAAAGCTTACATTTAAAGACCAAGAATACACATTAGAAGAAGCCACTCCAGAATCTTTTGACGGAATTAATATTGTTATAGCTTCAGCTGGTGGTTCTGTAAGTCAAAAATTTGCTCCAGAGATTGTAAAAAGAGGTGGGGTATTAATCGACAATTCGTCAGCGTTCCGCATGGAAGAAGACGTTCCTCTCGTTATAGCTGGAGTTAACGATGAAGATTTACGAAGACACAAGGGGATTATAGCGAACCCTAATTGTTCTACATCTCAGTTAATGCTTGCATTAGAGCCTTTAAACAAAAAATTTGAAATAAAAAGACTTATCGTTTCAACTTATCAAGCTGTTTCTGGTGCAGGTTTAGCCGCTATTAATGAACTTAGAGCTGATACTGAAGCAAATTTAAAAGGCGAAGATTTTGAAAATAAATGTTTCAAAAAACCAATTTCTTTTAACGTCATCCCACAAATTGACGTCTTTTGTGAAAATGGCTATACAAAAGAAGAAATGAAAGTTGTTAACGAAACTAAGAAAATACTTCACTTAGCACCTGAAACACCAATTTCTTGCACCGCAGCACGAGTTCCAGTCTTTAACGGCCACTCAGAAGCTGTTGATGTAGAATTCGGTAAAGAGGTTTCACCAGAAGAAGTTAGAGAAATTCTTAAAAATTCTTATGGTATAGAAGTTATCGACAATATTGATAGCTTTGAATATCCAACAACTCGTGATGCTAGTGGTGTAGACCCTGTATTCATTGGTAGAATTAGAAAGAATTTAGCATTCAAGAACGGAATTTCTTTCTGGTGCGTTGCAGATAATATTAGAATCGGTGCCGCTTTGAATACTGTTAGAATTTGTAAAAAATTAATTGAAATGAACCTTTGGGGTGGAGATAAATGTTAAAAACTCAAGAAGAAATAATTAAAATTGTAAAAAATGGACAAGCAAACGGAGAAACATTTGTTGTAACAAATGGGTGTTTTGATATTTTACATGTCGGGCACGTTAGATATTTACAAAAAACAAAAAAATATGCCGACAAATTAATTGTAATGCTTAATTCAGACAAATCGGTAAAAGCAATTAAAGGTGATGATAGACCTATCAATTGTGAAGAAGATAGGGCTGAAATATTAAGTTCTTTGAGTTGTGTTGATTATGTGGTATTATTTGATGAGAACTCTCCTGCGAAGCTTCTGGAAAATATTAAACCAGACGTTTATACAAAAGGAGCTGATTACACGTTAGAAACATTACCAGAGAGGGATATAGTCCTAAAAAATAATATTAGAGTTGAATTCATAGATTTCGTTCAAGGAAAATCTACAACGAACGTTATAAAAAAGATTAATGAAAAATAATTATATAAGGAGTTTATTATGAAGACTTTTACATTGGAACAAATTGCACAGGTAACAGGTGGTATGCTTTCAAAAGCTAATGATGTAGCAATTACAAACATTGCGCCACCATTATTAGCAGATGAAAATACTTTAGCTCTTGCTCTAGGAGAAGACGAAATTGCAAACCTTTCACAGACTAAAGCTAAAGCAGCTTTGGTGCCATTAGGTGTTAATATTGAAGGATTCACAACTATTGAAGTTGAGAGACCTAGATTAGCTATGATGCAATTAATTACAATGTTTTATGAAGCCCCTCACGTAAATTCTGGTGTTCACCCTTCTGCAACAGTTCATCCTACTGCAAAATTAGGTGAAAATGTCTCTTTAGGGCCAAATGTAGTTATTGCTGAAAACGCAGTTGTAGGTGATAATACAAAAATCTTAGCAAATGGTTACATCGGTAATAATGCCGTTATTGGTAAAAACTGTTTCTTCCACCCTGGAGTAAACATTGGTGATAGAGTTCAAGTTGGTGACGATTGTATTTTACACCACGGCGTTTCTCTTGGTGCTGATGGCTTTAGTTTTGTAACAGAAAATCCTAACAACATTGAACAAGCTCGCCAAGACGGTGAAATAAAAGAGGGTAATGCTAATCAAGTAATTTTTAAAATTCCTTCAATTGGTTCTGTAATCATTGGTAAAAATGTTGAAATTGGAGCTAATACAACAATTGATAGAGGTACTATTGAAAATACAATTATTGGAGACAATACAAAAATAGATAACTTAGTTATGATTGGACATAATTGTCGCATAGGCAAAGGATGCATGATTGTTTCCCAAGTTGGTATTGCTGGTAGCTCTGTAATTGGTGACAGAGTTGTAATTGCAGGCCAAGTTGGTATTGCTGACCACATTAATATAGGTAACGATTGTATCTTGGCAGCTCAAGCAGGTGTTTCTAAGAGCTTCCCTGAAAAATCTATTGTAATTGGTTCTCCTGCCGTTCCAAGAAAAGAATTTATTAAACAACTAAAATTAATGAAAGATGCTGGAGAATTAGTAACTAAGTTCAAAAAATATGAACCATTATTAAAAACATTCCTAGAAGAACACGACATGGCTGAGGTTTAATAAAGATAAATGGTAACAATAAAAACAGAAATCAAAACTTCAGGAAATTCTTTAATGAAAAATACGTTTTGTGAAGTTGTTATAAAACCTTCACAAAGTGGTAGGATTAGAATTTTTTCAAAAGGTGCTGATACTGGATTTAATGCTGATATTGACAATCTGTATTCAACAGATCATTGCGTGACTCTCTGTAGCAAGGACCAAAGAACTCTTCTAGGAGATTATAAGTACAAAGCTATGCTTTGCGAGCATTTCATGGCTGCTTGTGCAATTTGCAAGATAGATTCAATTGACGTATACCTTTCAGAAACTGAATTTCCGATTTTTGATGGAAGTGCAAAAGTTTGGGTAGAATTATTTAGAAATGCTGGTATTGATGGAACAAATAATAGTCTTTATACGGTTTCTGAACCTGTTTATTATTTGAATGGAAAGACTAGCCTTGTTATTTTACCAGATAAAGAATTAACAATTACTTATGCTGTTAATTATGATCATCCAGATTTGACTCGACGTTGGGTGAGTCTTGATACTAAAAATATACAAGAAATTATAGAAGCTAGGACTTTTGGTTTTTATAAAGATTTAAAAAAATACCAAATGCTTGGTTTTGCCAAAGGTGTAACTGTAGAAAATACTGTAGGACTTAAAGATGTAGGATACACTACAGAATTACGCTCTACACACGAACCGATTAAACACAAAATTCTGGATTTATTAGGAGATTTATACTTGACAGGAGTATCTCCACTAAATCTTAGAGCACAAATTCTTGTAAAAGAAGCCGGACATGCAGTACATTGCAAAGTCGCCAAACAATTAAAAAGTAAACTGATTAAATTATAAATAAAGGAGAAAAAAAATGACTGAAGAAATTTTAACTTTTGATACAATGCAAATTATGGATATGATTCCTCACCGCTACCCATTCTTATTAGTAGATAGAATTACAGAGTGCGTTGCTGGTAAATATTCTAAAGGCTACAAAAATTTAACTATGAATGAGGAATTTTTCCAAGGTCACTTCCCTGGAAATCCAATCATGCCAGGGGTATTACAATTAGAAGCTTTAGCACAGTGTTCAGCTCCTATTGTTATGTGCATGCCTGAATACAAAGGAAAATTAACACTTTATGCTGGCGTTGACAATGTAAGATTTAAAAACATTGTTCGTCCTGGAGATAAATTCGAAATGCACGTTGAGTTAGTAAAGGCTAAAGGACCTATTTGCAAATGCCACGGCGTTGGAACAGTTGACGGCAAAGTTTGCATAGAAGCAGATATGACAGTTGCTTTAAAATAGTATTTATAGAGGAGCTTCCTTGCGAAGCTCCTAAATATATGATAATATTTTTACGTGAGAGGGAACATGGATTCAATTATAATTGGCTCTGACCACGGTGGATTTAAGTTAAAATCAGCAATAGTAAATCATTTGCAGGAACTTGGTTATAAAGTTTCTGATTTGGGGTGTTATAACACTGATTCATGTGACTACCCTATAATTGCTAAAGCAGTAGCAGAAAAAGTTTTAGAATACAATAGCAGAGGCATTTTAGTTTGTGGCACAGGTATTGGGGTTTCAATAGCAGCTAATCGTTACAATGGTATTAGAGCATCGCATTGTACAGATACCTTTACAGCAAGAATGACAAGAATGCATAACGATTCTAACATTTTATGTCTGGGCGAAAGAATTACTGGTTCAGGTTTAGCGCTTGATATAGTAGATATCTGGTTAAATACAGATTTTGAAGGTGGGCGTCATCAAAAACGTATTGATATGATTTAAGAAAGAGAGAATTAATGTCAGAAGATTTAACATCATATAAATTTGCTTGTATAGTAGCTAGATTCCTAGATGAAAAAATTGCAAAAGATATTTCTATTTTGAATATTAGCAATGTTTCGTCTTTTGCTGATTATTTCGTAATATGCTCAGCTCAGTCGAATACTCAAGTAAAAGCTTTAACAGAGAATTTAGCAGATAAAGTTAAACAAACTTTTTCAAGACTACCTCACGGCAAAGAAAACGATGTTAAAAACCGTTGGAATTTAATAGATTATGGTGACGTTGTAGTTCATATCCTTCACCAAGAAGATAGAGAAGCTTATGCAATAGAAAAATTCTGGAATCATGCATTTAGTGTTCCTAGAGATACTTGGCTTAAAGAATCTGAGGAATATTCTGAATATAAAGTTTAAAATAAAGAAGATTGAGAGTTAAAAATGGATAAAAAAGAGTTAGAAAAAGCTATTGAAAAAACAGTTTTAAAAATGGCAATGGATCCTAAAAATACAGACCATTACCATGAATTAGCAAAATATTATGCTATGGATAATCAATACGAGAAAGTAATTTCAGTTTATGAAACTCTTCTTGAGCTTGATCCTAAAGATTTACAAACACTACTAAATATTGGTAGCATCTGGTATTATGCTAAGGAATATAAAAAAGCTCTTAAATATTTTAACGAAGCAATGATTGTAAACCCTAGTAATTATCTTGTTTATTATAATCTCGGTAATACCTATGCTGAGTTAAAGAATTTTTCTAAAGCGCTACATTTTTATTCAAGAACTCTTGATTTCAATTCTAATGACCCAGAAATTTATAACGCAATAGCATTACTCTACCATGACTTTGATGACTTCGTAGAGGCTAGAGCTTATTACGAAAAATCTCTTTCAATCGATGCAAACAATTTAACAGCATTAATCGATTTAGGTAATGTTTGTTATAAGCTATATGACTATAAAAATGCACTTGAATATTATTATAAGGTTTTTGACTTAGCGCCAGACAATAAAACGGTTGCACTGTGTATTGCCAACACTTTGTCTGTCCTAAAAGAAAAACAAAAAGCTTACGAATATTTTGACAAAGCTATCTCTTTAGAAGGAGATAATTACAAAGCTTATATCTGCTATGCAATTGCAAAATCAGATAATAAAGATTTAGAAGATGCAGTTGATTTATACAAGAAAGCTATAGAGATAAACCCGCAAGAAGTTAATGCATATATTCTATTGGGTAATTTATACTCAAATCTAAAAAAATATAAAGAAGCGGAACTACAGTATAGAGAAGCTCTTAAAATTAACAAAATGGATCCTAGTATTTACATACTTATTGCAAATACATTTTATATGAACAACGAAATCGAACGTTCAATTTTCTCATATAGGGCTGCGGTAAATATTAGTCCAGATAATGATGAATACAAATTAGTATTTATACAAGTACTTGAAGACTTTATTGCCGAAAATAGAAAGGATGAAGTCATTGCAAATATCTAAGAAGCCATATCCTATAGAAAGAATTTTATCTGCAGCTACTTATTTAACAGCTGGAGGAGTAGGTTTTGTTTGGCTTATAATAGCTGCATTGTCAAAAAAAAATGTAACTAAGTTTTTAATGTATCATATTATGCAATCCATTTTTATTTCCATTGCATTCTTTCTACTGAAAATTTTAGGTGAATTAGTTTTTGTTATTTTGTACAAAATACCTCTTATAAATACAATACCTTATTTAATAAATATGCCACTTGCTTTATTTTTCAATTTATCAATTGTACAACTTTTTACAACAACCATAATTTTATATTTAACTATTACTTCTGGATTAGGGCATTATAGTTATTTACCGTGGGTTTCAAATATTATAAAAGGAAATACAGGTCTTTAAAGCACCATTGCTAATATCATGAGCAACATTGCACCAATTTCCATAACTGTAGACATTCTCTGATTAAACTTCTGAGAATCATATTTTGCAGATGATTTTTGAGCTTTATTCACACTATTTAGCCTTTTAATACGGGTTTTAGTATCATCATTAGAGAACTCTGTTCCAAAAGTATTATACTCAAGTTGTGCAAGCTCGTCATTGAGTGATTCTGGATTAATAGGCGAAGCACTTCCTGTAAATTCTTGATATTCACCATAATTTGCATAAGGTTTAGTATAATTTTCTTGACCAAACATTCCAGAAAATCTGTTTTTATTTAAGCCACTTAAAGCTTGTTGGGTTAACATATCACTGTTGTCATACCCAAAAACTTTTTCACGCGCTAAGCGTTCTGGCATAACTTCTGCCTTTATTCGATCCATCCTTATTGAATAATCTTCTGCATCGTATATTTTTTTAAATAGTTTTCGTTCAATAGTAACAATTCTGGTATGAAAATCTCTATTTTTATAAGTTTGATTAAAAAGTTTCATTTCAATCTCATCAACTATTGGATAATTTACTGTATTATCCGCAACTTCTTCGCTAAATGTATCTTCTACTGGAGTTATTTCTTGACCTATTTGTTCAGAGAAGATATCTGTTGAGATTTTTTTTATTCGAGCATTTAAATCCCCTAAAGATTCTTTTCCATAAACAGATTTTTCTAATCTTGCAACACGATTTTTCAAATCATCACTTACATAATCAAATCCAAATAATTCCATTTCAATTTTAGAAATATCAGCATTATGAGTTTTTGACATGACACAATCAGTACATTGAACAGTGTAAAAAAAACAAAAAACTATAAGAACTCTAATAAATATTTTTTTCATCATAAACACCTAATAGTGTTTACAATATAAAACTTTTACCCAGTTAAATAATTACCAAAAATAATTACAAATAAAGCTAATATTATTCTTTAAAATGATTATATAAGCCTAGTTCATCATAATTTTTGTATTTTTTACCACCAATATCTAAGTAAGAACCGTCAAAAGAAGATACATACCCGATTATGTCAACATTATTTAAGGTAACTGCAAAATCTTTTGGTACTGCAGCAACTAAATTGTAATCCTCTGCTCCAAACATGCCATCAATATAATCACACACAATCTTAACATTGCTTGATTTAGCAATTTGGAATAATGCATCAGCTAAACCATCTGATGTATCCATCATCGCATAATCAACTTTAATCTTTGTAGAGATATCTTCTGAAAAATCTACATCAATTTTAGGTTCTAAGTGGGCTTCTATGAGATCATAATTAGTACCAGATTTTTCAAGTTCACATAATCCAGCTGAGCTTTTGCCGTATTCACCTTTTGTTATAATAACATAATCTTTTTTTGCATTTTTTCTTGATGAAATTTTACGATTATCGGTTTTACCAATAGCAGTTATTGATATACAAATTTTTTCGCTACCAGTTATATCACCACCTATAACAGTCGCGCCATGAGCACCAGCTACAATACCTCTATATAACTCTTTAAAATAGCTTTCAGAAATATCTGTTGGCAAAGACAATGCGACAGAAATATATTCTGGTTTTGCACCAGAAGCTAAGACATCACTTATATTAACAACAGCAGCTTTATATCCTATTTGGTAAGGCGTCGCCCATTCCCTTTTGAAATGTATATTTTCAACAAAATTATCTTGGGTAACAACAATACCGATCTCTTTTAAATAAGCACAGTCATCACCTAAATACGGACTATTTGTCTCTTTTTGAATAATTTTTATAAAATCTAATTCTTTCATTTTTTATAAAATAGGCGGGTATTTAACCCGCCTCATAAATTTAACCTTCTACTTTTTTAAGAGTTGGGAATGCAATTACGTCACGTATTGTTTGTGAATCAGTCAATAGCATTGCCAACCTGTCGATTCCCATTCCCATACCTCCAGTTGGAGCTAGACCATATTCTAGAGCAGTGATGTAATCTTCATCTATTTCCATAGCCTCTTCATCGCCATTAGCTTTAGCCAATGCTTGAGCTTCAAATCTATGTCTTTGATCGATTGGATCTGTTAATTCAGAAAATGCGTTTGCTATTTCCCAACCATTAACACGAGTTTCAAAACGCTCAGTTAATCTATCATTGTCTCTATGAACTTTTGCAAGAGGAGATACTTCACGAGGATAATCAATGATGTGAACCGGCTGTATCATGTGAGGCTCAACTTTTTCTTCGAATACAGCTTCTATAATTTGTCCCCAATTCATTTCTTCATCAACTTCTACATGTAATGTTTTTGCTGATTCAAAAGCTTCTTTAGCAGTATAGAAATCACCGAAGTCAACACCTGTATATTCTTTAATTGCACCAATCATAGTCTTTCTATCCCAAGGTGGAGTTAAATCAATCTCGTGTTCACCATATTTAATTTTTGTCGTACCAAGAACTTCTTGTGCAACATAAGCAACCATATTTTCTGTTAAAGACATCATTTCATTATAATCAACGTATGATTGGTAAAGTTCAATCATAGTAAATTCAGGGTTATGGCGAGTGTCGATACCTTCATTGCGGAAACATCTTGATAATTCAAAAATCTTATCGTGAAGACCGCCAACCATAAGTCTTTTCAAGTGTAATTCAGGTGCAATTCTTAAAGTTAGATCCATATCAAGCGCATTGTGGTGTGTCATAAATGGTCTTGCATTAGCACCTGAAGCTTGTGTATGTAACATTGGAGTTTCAACTTCAATAAAACCTTGTTTATATAAGAATTCACGAACTTTTTGAATAATTAAACTTCTTTTTCTTAATGTATCACGAGTAGATTCGTTAACAATTAAGTCAAGATATCTTTGTCTGTATTTTGTTTCTGTGTCAGACATAGTATGATGAGATTTTAACTGTTCTAATTTTTCTTCACTAATTTGTTTATTAGGAAGAGGAAGTAGCGATTTAGAAAGAATTTTAAAACTTGTAGCTTTAATTGAAAGTTCTCCCCTAGGAGTTCTTCTAATTGTACCAGTAAAGCCTAAAATATCACCTATATCAACAAGTTTTAAAGTTTTAATTTCTTCTTCAGGAATATTTTCTTTATGTGAGAAAATTTGAATTTTACCTGTAACATCCATTAAGTCGATGAACATACCGCTATTACGAATAGCCATTACACGACCAGCTACAGAATATTCATCTTCTGTTTCAACCCCAGCTTCTAAGTCTTTATATTTTTCTTGTAAATCAGCTGCATTCGCATTCTTATTAAACACATATGGATATGGATTAATCCCTTTATCAGCTAATTCTGTTAATTTTTGAATTCTAGTTTGTCTAATCGTATCTCTTGCAGAGATAGGTTCTTTTGTCATTTGTTCAGTCATTTATCTTTCCCTCATAATTAATTCCTATGCTAAATATAGTAACACAAACAATAAAAGGTGAATACTTCATATAGCTTAATAAAAAGATTTACAAAGTATAAAAATTTTGCTATAATTTTCCTGTGAATAGTTTCTTAAAAAAGAACGGTTTTCAAAAGCCCCGTTCTTTTTTGCTTATAAAGGGTAAGTAAAAGATGAAACAAGACTTAAATAGACACGAAATAATAGAAAAGATTACGCCAGTTATTGAAAATACGGCTGTGCGTTATAATCTTATACCTATTGAAATTGAGTTTGTGAAAGAAAATCATAGATGGTTTTTAAGAATTTATCTTTATTCTTATGACCACGACATCACCCTTGAAGATTGTGAAAACGTAACAAGAAGTTTAAATGATTTTTTAGACGAGCTTATCCCTGTAAAATACTACTTGGAAGTATCTTCACCTGGTTTAGAGCGCAAGTTTAAATCAGATAAAGAGTTTGTTATTTTCAAAGGAAGAAGAGTAAGTGTAAAATTAAAAACACCTCTAGAGGGTGAGACTGAAAGAATTTTCAAAGGTGAAATAATCGATTGGGATGATAACGAAGGCTTGACATTCTTGCGTTTTGAAGATGGCCAAGAGCTATTAATTCCAAAAACTAACATTCAATCTGCAAAATTATATATTGATTAATATAAGGAGAAAAACATGATTAAAATTGGTACAGCATTATTTGAAGCTTGTGAAGAGCTAGAAAGAGAACGCGGAATTTCTAAAGATGTTCTTATTGCTTCTCTTTGTGACGCTATGGTAGCTGCATACAAAAAACATATGCATGTTAAAGAAGCTGCTAATATTGAAGCTATTTTAGATGAACAAACTGGTGAAATCGGCGTATTTTCAACAAAAGTTGTGGTTAAAAGCGTAGAAGATCCTGATTTAGAAATTTCTTTAGAAGAAGCTCAAGAAATTGATGACGAAGTAGAAATTGATGACGAAGTTAAGATTGAAGTAACTCCAGACCAATTCGGTAGAATCGCAGCTCAATCTGCTAAACAAGTTATCACACAAAGAATCAGAGATGCTGAAAGAAATAATATTCTTAACGAATTCTTAGAAAAGAAAGGTACGTTGACAACTGGTATTATTCAAAGAGTTGAAAACCGCAACGTTATCGTAAACATCGGTAAAACTGATGCAATTATGCCTCAAAGAGAACAAATTCCTAGAGAATACTACAAACCTGGTAACAGAATCAGAGTATTTGTTCTAAACGTTAAAGAAACAAATAGATTACCACAAGTTATAGTTTCTCACGCTCACGCAGAAATCGTTAGAGAATTGTTTGAACTAGAGGTTCCTGAAATCGAAGACGGAATCGTTGAAATTAAATCAATTTCACGTGAAGCTGGATTTAGAACAAAAATTGCTGTTTGGTCAAATGATCCAGAAGTTGATTCTGTAGGAGCTTGTATCGGACCTCGTGGTTCAAGAATCCAAACAATCGTTGGTGAATTGAAAAACGAAAAAATTGATATCGTTAGATGGTCTCCTGACCCTGTTGAATATATCGTAAACGCAATTTCTCCTGCTAGAGTTGTGTCAGTTGATATCATGACAGACGACGAAGAAACTAAAGATGCTTTAGTTGTAGTTCCAGATGATCAATTATCTTTAGCTATCGGTAGAGAAGGACAAAACGTAAGACTTGCCCACAGATTAACTGGCTGGAAGATTGATATCAAATCAGTATCTCAAATGGAAGATGAAGAAGCTGCAAGAGTTTCAAACTATAACTATGATGAAGAAGAGGTAGAAGAACGTGCTGTAGATTCTGACGAAATCCAAGAAGAAATCGAAGAAGAAATGAATCAACAAGCGTATGATGAAGAAGATATGATTGCAGAAGAAGTTGAAGAAGAAGTTTCTGAAGAAGAATAAATTCAACTTTAAAATCAAATAGAAAAGACCTCTTAAAAGAGGTCTTTTTTGTACTTAACAATATATTTCATTATTATACTTTTGTTTTTTTTCAATCACTCTTTCTTTAATTTCTTCTGTGAAAGAATCTGAAGTCTCTAACTTATTTAATAAACCTATACTAGCTTCTTTCATAAAAGCAAACTTTCCTTCAAGACTATTCACAGTCTTAAATGCTACCATAAGAGCACTGTCACTTAGATGATCAACAAGTTGTCTTGCTCCAAAATCTTGACATTGCTTATTATCACTATTCAATAGCCCAATACAAGCAGTTAAAAGCCCATTTCTTTTAATAAAACTAGAAATATTCTTGAATAAATCACCGCGTTTGAATATATCTTCAACGGTTTTAATTTCATTTTCACTTGATCTATTATCTGTAGAGTCCGTTTTCTCTTGTTCGTTTATATTAGCTTGTATTTCTGGTTGAGTTTTCGTCATTTGTTTAAAACCTAGAGCTCCAGTTGTTGTTTGTTCTACAGTAGCATATTGATACACCGCAGAAGATGATATATTATTACTTCCTAAATTAGAAGAAGACTCCTTAGAATCACATAATTCTGTTGAATTTAATGATTTATTAGGATTATTATTCAGGTCATCTAAAGCTTTTGAGTATTCACCATTAGTAGCCTCGTCCATAAATTTTTCAAAGTCTTCTGTTGACATGTTTATAATATCTGGATTTTCTTGGATTAAGTGTTGGGTATAAGCTAAAGATTCTCGTCGTAACAGCTCTTTATCGGTATCTGCTACTTGTATTTCGTTAAATAATAGTATTTTTATTTCTGGCGGTATGTTTTCGTTATTTGCAAAACCTATATTTTGACCAGCTCTTAGTGCAACACATTTGTTTTGAAATTCTTCATAAACTTCTTGTTCTTCTGCAGTAAGTTTAAGTTCTATTCCATTTTTGCCAGCTTCAATTTTTTGAGAAATACTATTTAAAGCATCTTTATTTTCTTCCCAAAAAGGAATTATTATTTCGTCAATTTGACGATTAAAAGCTCTAGCATCAGTTTCTCTTGTAATATTTTCTGCTAAATACGCAATAGTTGTAGCTGTTTTTTCTCCATCTGAATTCAAACTAGCTACTGTTGTAACCACATTATGATTAGCAATATCTTCAGAACGTTTATCAATATTTCTATAAGAACGAACTGTAGCATAAATAGTATTTAAGCTAACCTCTGCCTTGTTATAATTTTTTAAATTGTTCAAGTTTTCATTTTGGGACATTTGGTCAATCACATCAAAGAAGATGCCTCTTACATTATCATCCTCAGTGTTATTGATTAATCTAACTAAATCTCTTGTTATATAGGAGGTAGGGTCATTAACTTCTTGTGCCCATCGAACCACACATTCAACATAGGCGGTAATTGCACTTTCAATTACGGAACGATCGCTTGTACAAGTTATGTTATAACTTGTAGCACGATTAATACGTTCTATAATGCCCTCGGGTTTACCATGTTCAGAAATAGCGCGTTGTTGTGCTTGTTCATATTCTTCTATACTACTCCATTTACCTTGCTTAATAGCAATATGCCAATCTTTAGCTTGTTGTAAAACATCTTCTAAAGACCCTTTTGTGTTATTTTTATTTTTTTCCAATGCAGGTAAAATATAGCTATTTACATCATTATTTAATTTTTCAGAGCTAAGAGTTTTTATATCAAGAGGTAAATAACCAAAAACTTCTATTAATACACTTTCTACATTTTCTTCCTTTATAGAGAATCCGTATTTATTTAAATGTGAATTTAAGGTATTACTAATTTCTTTTAAAGAAAGAAAATTATTTTCTAGACTTTTGTCTTCAGTAATAACTGTTGTATTATATTCATCAGTATTATAAGTTGCAACATCTCCTGCTAAGCTATCTGAAACTTTTGTATTAAGCTTAGTTTCAGCAGGTATTACAGGTACTGTAGAACCATTAAAATTTATTGATGTTCTTTTTTCATTAACGTTTTGCAACATATAAATATACCTCGTATATATAAAGTATATTTTTTATTCTCAAATTCAATAACAAAAATATTTGTTACAAAACTTAATATAAAAGTTAAATTCATAGCAATATTAGTATTTTTATAATTTAATAAATGTATTCCAATCACAAATTTAGGAGAAGTGTGTATGAAAGTAAGTTCAATAGTTAAAATGCCTATTTTGCGTAAGGTTGCGGCTAGCGCAATGATGATGACAACTGTATTAGGTGGTGCTAGTGTTGTAAATGCAAAACCAAGTAACAATAACAAAACAATTAATCAAACAGAGGTCGTTAGCTCAGAAGGAGCAAAAGCTTTAGCTAGTCAAATAATTCAGGGGCCAACAATAACAAAAGAACGTTTTACCATTTTAGATAACAGAATGATGCAATTGTATACTTCTGAATCAGAAAAAGCTCAATTAAAAGAAATTATAGATGAAACTTATAATAAACAAGGAACTTTTTTAACTACAGTATGGGGGCAGCATTCTTTATTTAACGAATACTTTAACGAAAGAGTATTAAAAGATAACACTAAAATTCAAAAATATTATAATAAATATGTATCTAATTTAAAAGCAGATGCTCAGGCTTGCAGAGAAACTGGTAATAACTGGCAAGAACTTGGAGATATTGAACAAAAGAACTATTGGTATGAAAAAGCTAAAAAAATAGAAAATGGAATTTATGATTATAATACTTGCCTAAAAAAGGTCAATGCTTTTTCAAAATATCTTGATGAACAATATGAACCTTGGTTTTTTGCACATATACAATCAAGCATTGAAGAGGGTAAATTAAGTTTTGCTGATTGGGATAAAAAACTAGATGATTTGGTTGCAGCAAATGATGGAGATTGGGCTGATAAATCTGAGTACGATAAAGCAATTTTTATTTATACTAAAGTTGTACCAGATCTAAATAATACAAAGGAAAAAGCTAGATTTATAGCTTATAAAGTTTTTTTACTCGACAAAATGTTCTATACACATATGGCAGAAAAATTTGGTTTATTTAATTTATTAATAAGAGAATCATATGAAAATAAAAATTCTGCTTTAAAAGAGGCATATTCTAATTGTAATCCTTTAGATTATGAATAACCTTTGTTTAATTAATATCGAAAGGAAAATTTGTATGAAAGTAAGTTCAATAATGAAAAATCCAGTTACACAAAAAGTGACTAATACAATTAAAACACCAATGCGCAAAGCTGTTGCAGGTGCAATGATGATGACTGCCGTATTAGGTGGTACTGCTGTAGCAAATGCAAAAACTACCAATAACGATAGAGTAATTAATCAGACTGAAGTTGTAAGTATAGAGGGAGCTAAAGCTTTAGCGAGCCAAAATATTCAGCTACAAGACATTTACGGTGGGTATTTTGATTCTAAAAGATTAGATGCTTTGTATTTGTCAATATTTGCTAAAACTCCTTCCGAAAGAGCTACAATGAAAAATGAGATAAAAAATATTCGTAGCCAATATGGAAATTATTTAACAGCTATGTTTTTAGAGGTTTCAATGTTTGATAAACTCTTAAATGAAGATGTATTGAAAAGTGACTCAGCATTTGATAAATATTACAATTTGGCTAAACAAAATAATGCCTCTAGACTAAGTGCTTATGATAAGAATTCATATAAACAAACAGCACAAGAACTTTCGCAAAATATTGATCAACTTAACGAATATTTTTTGACAACAATTGCAGAATTATTTCAAAATGGTAAAACTAGTTTTGAAGACTGTTCAAAAAAATTGGATGAAATAATGCTAGTACAAGCTAATGCATTTCCAGAAGAAAAAGCATCTATCTTAAATAATTATAATGAAAAAATTAAACAATTTGAAAAATCTTTTTCTGGTAGTAATAATGGTAAAGAAGAAATTATAGCTTATAAAACATTCTTAATATATAAGGAATTTGCTTCAAATCGAATTATTTACAGTAAGTTACGCCGAATGTATGATGGCATGGATTTATTAGAAACAATTGACCCACTTAATTCTCAAAAACATATTAATACAATTGTAAGATATATTGTTCATATTGAAGATGAAAAAGGTATCTATTAAGATTATTCACGATAAACATATTCAAATAAACTAAAGGAGACTTATATATGAAAGTAAGTTCAATAATAAAATCACCTGTTGCAAAAAAAATAGCAGCTACTGCGATGTTAGTAAGCGCATCATTAGGAGTAACAAATGTTTCTGCAAATAATAATAAAATCCAACATCAAGAGTCAACCAAAACAGAGCTTATAAGCAAAGAAACAGCAAATATACTAAGTGCTTATACAAATATAAGCCACAATACACAAAAACCAATAAGACAGCTAGAAACTTTTTACAGATATCTAGATCCAGCTCTTGTCCAAGCGATCAATTCAACTTATGATGAATATGGTGAGCTCGGAGGTTCAGCATTTAGTTCTTATATAATACACGCAAATAATGTCAGCAAATTACTAGAGAAAATAAAAAAAGATTATTACGCAGGTGAATCCCAAGAAAAAGTTTCGCTCCCAGAAAATCGTTATTTTACAATTGGAGAACAAGCTACTGAACGAGCTTTAGAAGAAATAAAAGAAGCTAACAAAAAACGACCTTATGCGAATTATCAATCATTAAATGATAATAAAGAAGCCTTTGAACAAAGACTAGCAACTACAGAGAATTTACTTCAGTCATATTTTAACATTTGCCATGATCAAATCGTTCTTTTAATGAATAAAAATGCTTCGGCAGAAGAATATTTTGATACTATTGACACAATAATGGCTATAGTAGCAAGAGATTTAAAAGACCCTAGTCTTGCAGAACGATATAATAATTTATGCAATAGATATGAAGGCTATCAAAGAACTCAAGGAATACAAAAACAAATGGATTTAATAGCTTATAAAATGTTTATAATGGATCAATTGGTTGTTGAAAAAATTTTAAAAATAACACAGCTAAGATACTCTTCTCCAAATGTTCTAGCGCAACAAATCGATAACTTCGGTAATATAGAAGAGTTTTTGCGAGGATATGAACCTAAAACTAACCCTCAATAAATCTGTTACAAAGATAAAAGAATCAATCAAGCTGAAGTAATTAGCGCCGAAGGTGCAAAAGCTATTGTAAACCTAACTTTACAAAATCCACAGTCAACAATTAGGCATAATACAAACCTAAATGAAAGATTTTTGCAAACTGCTATCATCTTTTCTAACAAAATTTCTAACTACAAGACTCATTAGAGATGATAACAGAACTGTCCTTAGCGACTAATATTTTAAAATTTGTGAACCTAAGCCATAAGAGATTTTACGAGTTCTTAAATAAAATTCACTAAAAACGGGCTTTTTTAGTCCGTTTTTTTTAAGTTTTGTAACAATATTAAAAAAAATCCTAAAGTTTTTCTAAAAAATGCCGTAGTGCATAATGTAAGGAAAAACAAATTTCCAAACAAGAAAGGAGTTACAAAATGTACACAATGTGGCCAGGATGTTATAGCTTCAGAGATGAAATTAAACTCTTCGCTATGTGGTTCAAAGATCAAGCTGACTCCTTAGTATACAAAGTTTATGAAATCGACAGATTACTAAAATATTAATAATTATCGATTTAAAATTAATTTCTCTCCTTCTCAAAAACTCACAAAATACGTACACAAAGCACTCGCACAAAGTGCTTTTTTTTTAGCTTATTTTTTGTTAAAATAGTGGTAAGACTTGGTTAAAATAACGTTTGAAATAATATCAAAAGTTATTAGGATACGTATTTTGAAGAGAATATATTTATATATAGTAACTTTTTTAGTATTTTTACAGGCTTTCTTATCCCCTGTTTTTGCGGAGATTGAGCCTCTAAAAGTTATGTCTATGCATTATGATGACTCCTCTTCAATCGTATACATTTCAACAAAAAACAATAATGAAGATTTTCAAAATCAACCTTTAAAATATTCAAAGCTAGAGAACCCTAATAGAATCTATTTTGATATCAACAATGCAGTACTTGTAGGCGACAAGCAACAAATATTTTTTGAAAAATCTATTATTAAAGAGATTCGACTTGCGCAATTTGAAACAAATCCAAATATTGTAAGAGCCGTTATAACTTTTGAAGAAGATTTTGACACTTCAAAAATAAAATTATTAACGCTAGATGGCAATATAATTGTCAAGACAAATAATTTGTCCATTAATAATGATTACTTTAACACCATCTACGATGAAAAGCCGTCAACACAAGTTTATAACGGAATTGTTGCAAATTCACAATTTATACAAAAAGTAGAAATACCTATTAATAATACTATCAAAGCTCCAGAAAATGTTATGGATGATATTCAGCGAGCTTTCGAAAATTCAACACTACCAAATACAAATGGAAAAGAGTATGATTCAGTTGTCTCTGTAGATTTATCATCGAATTTAAAACTTCGTACAAAGTATTATATAAACCAGTATTTAGCAAAAAATAATGGTTTATTAGTAAGTGGGCTTGGACAAATAACAACAGCTAAAAATTTCATATTAAAGGATCCTGAAAGACTTGTTATAGATTTACCAAACACTTTTTTAGATAAAAGTATTCGAAATAAAGAGTTGCAGTTATGTCCTGATAACAGTTGCAAAGATGTAGCTAAAATTGGACAGTTTGAACACAATATAGCTAGAATAGTTGTTAGTTCTGAAAATGCAGAACAGTATTTGCCTATTTATTCACAAGACTCACAGTCTTTATTTTTGATTAATGCAGATAAATTAAACCATACTTCGCTAGTGTCAAACGTTTCCAATTTAAATAAAGCTTTTGTAAGAAGAATTGATACAAGAACTAACGAACTAATTCTTTCTTTTACAGAGCCTATCGTTCATTCAATTTTACGCACGGATAATTCTCTTAATCTCTTTTTATTTAATGTACAAAGCTATAACGAACAAGATTTAATAAAAACACTTGCGAATAGCTATTATAAAAACTTTACATTATCCTTACTTCCTAAAATCGGAGTAAAAGCAGGCTTAGCAATAAATAAACAAGATATTGTAAAAATCGAGCAAAGCGTTGATGCCAAGGCATTAAAAATAACAATCTCAAGAGGTGCTAGCGAAGAAATTCGTGCTCCAAAACCACCTAAAAAAGGTGTTATTAAAAATAAAATAATGCTAGATGCTGGGCACGGAGGTTCTGATTACGGGGCTATTAGAGAAGGTATTAACGAAAAAGATATAACATTAGAAATAACTCAAAGAGTAGATAGCATTCTCCGTTCTAAAGGTTATAAAACTGCTCTTGTAAGAAATGATGATACGTTTGTATCATTAGAAGAACGTGCCGAAATAAACGAGAAAGAAGAACCTGAAATTTTTGTAAGTATACACGTAAACTCTGCAGTTTCAAAAGATCCTAGTGGTATTGAAACACACTGGTACCATGATAACAGTAAAGATTTGGCTCAAATAATTCATAAACATATGATTAAAAACATACCTGGTTCAAATGATAGAGGTTTGTTTAAATCGAAATTTTATGTTATAAATCATACAAAAGCACCGGCTGTTTTATGTGAAATTGGATTCTTATCTAATGATGCCGAAAGAAGCGAATTAATTACCGAATCAAGGAAACAAAAAACGGCCAAAGCAATTGCAGATGGTATTATTGAATATCTTAAGAGGTATAAATGATGAGTAGTTCTCCAATAGGTTTTTTTGATTCTGGCGTTGGCGGCCTATCAGTTTATGCTAAATTTAGAAAAAAACTCCCTTTTGAAAATACTATATACTTTGGGGATTTAAAAAATTTACCATACGGAGATAAAAGCCAAGTAGAACTTATTGGTTTTGCTCGTAATATATTAAACTTTTTTGAAACAAAAAATGTTAAAGCAGTCATTATTGCATGCAACACTTCATCTGCGTTAGCATACGAAACAATTAAAAACGAATATAACTTTGAAATATATCCAATTATTCAATGTTGTGCAGAGGTGATTTCATCACTAAATCACAGTAAAATTGGAGTTTTTGCAACTCAAGGTACTGTAAATTCTGGAGCGTACAAAAAAGAATTACAAAAATTTAATTCAAAAATAGAAGTTAAAGAAATTGCTTGCCCAAATTGGGTTTCAATAGTAGAAAACGTTTATTCTAAAGAGATTAATACTACACAAGATATTAAACAACATTTAGAAGAAATGTTAGAATTTGCACCAAACAAAATAATTTTAGGCTGTACACATTATCCGTATTTGCTCAAAGAATTAACAAAATATGCACCTGAAGAGTTATTCATTGATCCAGCTGAAATTTTTGTAGAATACATCAAAACTCACATAAAATTAAATAATTCAACAAATAACGTAGGCAAAGAAGATTTTTATGTAAGTGCAAATCCAGAATTCTTCGTAAAAAATGCACAGTTATTCTATAATATAAAAACTTTACCTGAAGTTATATAGATTTTATTTTAGATTAAATATTGAACTAGAATCTATAGGCTGAGTATCTAATGCAGGATTAGCAGCATGAGAAATATATCCTGTTGGATTTAGCATAGGATTTGAATTTATCATATGATTAATTGCTTGTTTTGAACGTTCAATTTCAGCATCATTATTTTTCTCACATTCCTGGTTAGAAGCAGCTTTCTTAATTTCTTTAGTAGCACTTGTTAAACCCGTTGCCCCAATTACAGTACCTAATAAGCTTAAAGCGGCACCTGTTGCAAGCAACCAAGGATGTTTTTTAGCAATTGGACTTTTAGTAAAATGTAATACTGCAGCACTCACTCCTAATGTACCACTACCCATCAATAATAAACCAGCATTTCTTTTTCTTTGTTGCTGATACTTAATATAGCTTGCATCACAAGTTGAATAATTTATTGTAACTGGAGAAATACTCATATAAATTCCTTTCTAACCAAATAAAATACCTACATTTATATAAAGTATTCTTCTTTTAACAAATTGCTCTACCCCCATCCCATCATATCATATCATATCATATAGGGCATTATAACAGGTTTTGAGAGATGTCAAAACTCGTATTTACATTTCTTAATATTAATTTATATTTTGCCAATGAATTTTATATTAGTATCTCCAACTAATTCTTCATAAGCTAGTACAGTAAGATTTGGAACAAATTCTGACAATATTACGAAGCACATGTGTCTCAAATCTATTGGAACTACCAATACTGGATTTAATATTTTTTTAGATTTCGCTAATTTCAAAAGAGATTCTGCAATATTTTGAACGTCATCAGCTTCAATTCGAATAATATTACCACTTTCTTCAGAGTCAAAAAATTTATCTACTTTCTCTAACGTTTTGTCTGAAAACTCAATAACTCTTAAATCTCCATCAATTGATAAATCTTTTATAATGTACTTAGAAAAAGCTAATCTAATTTTATCTAGTAAATCTTCTTTCGTTGGCTCATTTGCATAATCATTAATTTTTTCAAAAAGATATGCTATGTTTTTAATTGAAACTTTTTCTCTTACTAATGCTGTTAAAAGATATTTTAAATCTGCTATAGTTATAAATTCTGGAATTATATTATCAACAAGGAACGAATTTTTCTCAATAACAATATCTAAATATTTATTAATATCATTATAATCTAGGAGTTCTGCAACTTCCTTTATTGAAATGTGTTCGATAGTTTTTCCAATATACTCAACTGCAGTAAGACCTTTTATCCAAAAATCCTTAGTCTTTTCTTCTTGAATCCACACAAGCTTTCTACCTGTCATAGAATCAATAGTCACTATATCTTCTTCGGTGATTTTATAACCTTTTAATTCCTCTTTATAAAAAGCTACGTAATTTGGTATAACAACTGAACGAAAAACTTCAATATCATGAATATTTATACTAAATTCATTCGCACCTAAATCATCTCCATTATTAAAATGAATATGTGGAATTACATAACCTAACTTTTCAGTTAACTCTTGTCTTACTTTAACAGTTTCAGATAAAAGTCCATTATTATATTCTAAATCAACAAGTTTCAGTAATTCTTCAGAAATCTTAATCGAAAATTTTTCTTCTTTGATTGAAGAATACATATTATCTGGAGAAATTTCATTTATTAGAGCTTGTTTTAAAGAATCTAATTGCCCTAATTCATCTGACATTTGAGTATTTAATCTGTTTTTTTCATCAAGTGACAAGCTATCATTCTCTAACTCAGATTTAATTCTTCTTATACGATCTTTTTGATTAGAAATTTTCAGTTGAATTTCCTTACAAGACTCATAAGGACTTGTAGGAGATGCTAACATTTTTTCCATTCTAGATTTGAAACTAGTTACATTAACAACATCATCCAAGTTTGTTGAATCATCATCTTGTTTCTCTCTTACAAAAATACAATTAAAATCAAAAGAAGAATCAGTCTCAACTTCATGCATAGTATACAAATCCCAACCTTCACTAGACATTTGATTTAACAAATCCTCTAATGCTTTCTTATCCTCAGTTGGTACAGATTTTATAATGTATTGAACTTTTCTACTATGCATCATCATCCTCTTCTGCTCTTATGATTTTATAAATCATATTATTATGAGCTGGCTTACTTTCATTAATAATAAAGGCTTCGTCACAATATTTTTGAGCAACTTTTGTTTTTTCAGAATCATTAGAATAAATTGTATATAATATATCTCCTTTATTAACAGATTCTCCACTTTTTTTGTTTAAATAGATACCAACACTATAGTCAATTGGATCAGTTTTTCTATCTCTTCCTGCACCTAATAATTTACAAGCATATGCAATTTTATAAGCATCAATATTATGTACATAACCGTTTTTCTTAGACTGACATTCAACTTTATATTGAGGTAACTCAAATAAGTCATAATTATCTACAATATCAGAATTTCCACCTTGAGCGCTAATTAACTCTTTGAATTTCTCTAATGCTTTACCAGATTTTACAAGTTCTTTTAAAGCCTCCTTTGCTTCCTGTTGAGTTTCATATAATCCTAATTGCAACAATGCAATTGAAGCGAAAGAATACGTCAAATCGGCAACATCACCGGATTTAATATTACCTTTTAAAAACTCAATAGATTCAATAATCTCTACAGAGTTCCCAATAGCTCTCCCTAAAGGTTCTTCCATTGAAGTAATAACTGCAGTAATTGATTTATTAAGAATTTTACCAATATTAACCATCAGCTTTGATAGTTCAACAGCATCTTCTGGAGTTTTCATAAATGCACCAGAGCCGTATTTAACATCAAGTATAATATTTTTTGCGCCAGACGCTATTTTCTTTGATACAACAGAAGATGCTATTAATGGCATACTATCAACAGTTGCTGTTACATCTCTTAACGCATATAATTTACCATCTGCAGGTGTCAAATTTTGTGTTTGAGCACCAATTGCAACATTAATCTTCTTGACCTGTTCAATCAAGTCAGAGATACTTAACTGAGTATTAAATCCAGGTATTGATTCTAATTTATCAATAGTTCCACCAGTATGTCCCAATCCTTTACCAGAAAGTTTAGCTACTGGTACTCCTGCTGCAGCTAATAAAGGAATTAATGTAATAGTAACCTTATCTCCAACACCTCCAGTAGAGTGTTTATCAACAGTAGAATCAGTAAGCTCACCTAAATCAATAACTTCTCCAGAATTTATCATCGCTTCGGTTAAATAAGCGGTTTCTTCTTCGGTCAAGCTTTTGAAATACACAGCCATCAGCCACGCTGATATTTGATAGTCATGAGCTGTTCCGTCCATCAAAGAGTCAACTAGAAAATTAATTTCTTCTTTTGATAAAACTTCACCCTTTTTCTTTTTTTCAATAAGGTCAACTATTCTCATAATTATTTTGCACCTTTCAATTTGTTAATAACCATATCAGTTATATCAAGACCACCAACAAATACACCCCTTTGATCCATAATTGCATCAAGCTTTTGTTCTACCATTACTGCTTTTGCTGCTTCTCGAATTTTAGTATAAACTTCTTGTTCTCTTTTTTGCTTTAGAGAAATATAAGCTTGTTCTTTTGCCTTAAATTCTTGTGCAGTTTTTTGTTCAAATGTTTGTTTCTTTAATGGTGTATCTAAGGCTTTATATTCTTTCTCTTTATCAACTAGATATTGTTGCATTTCCAAGCCTTTTGCATCAACTTCTTTAGTAACCTTTTTGGCATAATCATAATTATCAATTACTTTAATATAATCAATATAACCAACCCCTGCAGCATTTGCCATGCCCGTAAAAGCAATAATAGAAGCTAAGATAAGTCCCAATTTCCAATTTTTCATAATAAATCTCCTATATTTAAATATATTAATACATCATGTCACCAACACCAAAGGTGAAATATCCATGTTCAGAACCATTAGGTCCAGGATTTGTAAGTGGGAAACCATAGTCAATTGACAGCGGCCCAACACCAGGCATATTTATCTTCAAGCCCATACCAGCTGTGATTGCATGAATAGGTCTATCATATAAATAGCTTGAAATTGTAGGGTCAAACACTTTACCAGCATCAACCCAGAATGTTACTCTTAAGTTCTGTAAGAAATTAATTTTAAATCTATCCGAGAATGGTAATGGAGTAGCTAATTCAGCTGAACCCATCACAAAAGAAGTACCAGTACCGACACCATTCACTCTATAACCTCTAATTGTATATGGACCACCAAGTCTAAAAGCCATAATCTCTGGCATATCTGAACCGTGAACTTTTAAACCACCTCTACCAGTAAATGTTAAAGAAGATTTTTTAGCTATAGGAATATATCTTTTTGCCATCCCGATAAGCCTTCCGTTAGTTTTACCCAAATCATCAAGACCAAAAGCTTCTTCAAAACGAACTGATGCTAAAGCACCATGCCGTGGATTTGTAATTGAATCTCTTGTATCATAAGCAAAGCCAGGAGCTATTTTAAAAAACAAACCACCTTCAAGTTGTTTATGTCTCTCAGCAATATCAAAACCATGAGAACGATACATTTGTGCGATTCGATTACTATCACCTTCTGACATATGAATATGTTCAATACCAGTTGTTAAAGTTGTAGACAAATGAGGATTGTGTTTTAGTCTATGAGCTAAAGTAGTCTCAAAACCAATTCTACGTTCAATCGCTAACGGAATATGGTAACTACCAAAATCTCTGTAGTAAATTTTACTCATTAAAGAATTGTCAGCATTAAGAAAATGTGGTTCAAAAAAGCTTAACTCTGCTTGATAATTCATATGGCTTTTTATAGATGAGTCGCTCATTAAAATACCTGAACCAACCAAACCCATTAGAGATACTCGTTGATTACGCCCTCTGAAATTATTATCAGATATACCAACAGAACCAAAAGCCCCTGTCGCTGTGTCTAAGCCACCGCCTACAGATACAGATGCAGTTCTTTGTTCTTTTAATTCAATTGTTATATCAAATTTATCTGGATCTTCCTCTGAAGCTTCTATAGTTCTATTAACATCTTTAAATGCTTGCGTAGAATAAAGCCTTACTAAGTCTTGTTTTATTATATTTTCATTATAAACTGTCCCAGGTTCTGTCATTATGTTACGCTCAATAACATATTCTTTTGTTTTTTCTTGACCAGTAATCATTACTTTATTAATCTTGCCTTCAGTAATGCTTAAATTTAATACCCCATCTGGATCATCATAAATAGTATCAATTTTTGAAAGAATATAACCCTTAGAATAATAACATTCATTAATTCTTTCCATAGCATTATTAATTTCAGAAATATTCTGAGGTTTACCTTTTAAAGGTAACAAATATCTCATAATTTCTTCAGTTGCAACAACTTCATTACCTTCAATTGTAAAATCAGTAACCGGAACATTTTCTTCTAATATGATTTTTAATGAAATAGTTCTATTAGGATTTTTGACTGGAATAGCCTTCATTCTTTCAGTAAAATATCCTAATTTATAAATTGTTTTTAAGTCTTGTTGCATGACTTCTTTGTCATACAAAACACCTTTTTTTAATGCAATTTTCTTTAAAATATATTCAGGTTTTACTATATTTGCACCTAGAATTTCTATATCATTAATATAAGCATTTTCGATTTTTGTAGTTGGTTCGTCTTCTAATTGGGAATCAATAATCTCTTGCTCGGTCATTTCCTCTACAGCAAAAGACGGCACATGAACCGTAACTAGTCCAAAAACCAGTATAAACATCACTATTAATCTTTTGTATATATTAAACAGACTTAGCAACTACCCACTCCAAAGTGTATAGTATACATTTTATCACAAATATGTGATTAAAACCAAGTATTAATTATTGTAAATATCACAAAATTAAATAAAAAAAGACCTCGTCCTGAGGTCTTTTTTATTTTCCATAAAATTTTCTTATCCAATCATATGAAATTTAAATTCCTTAGGATCTTTATGTGCTAAACCTACGCCATCAAGACCTAATGAAATTTTATTACCATTTTCATCATTAGTATATGAATGATTTTGTGGAATCGAAATTCCATACTGATTACCAGTTGTTTCCGTCGGGGCAACTCTGGTTGGATAAATTGATGTTAAACCGCCAAATTTACCGATCTGTTGTTCGTATAATTTAGGATTAAAATTTACTGCGCCCATAAGCATACCTATGTTATGTGTTTCCATGTATATAAAGTCTTAAAATAAATAAAAATTGCTAATTTTATAAATTTCGTTACAAAAGTTAATCTATTTTCTTCTTTTATAATGGGAGGGTGCTACGCACGTAGGGTTGTATCAATTTTAGATAGAGTTTACAAGTTTTAAGTTTGAAGCTAAGGTGGGGGCTTATTTATGCTATAATACTTCTATGATAAAACAAGGCGATACAATCGGAATTATAGCCCTAGGGGGTAAATGTGACCAGCCTCTCGTTATGCAAGCTGTTCAAAATATTGAAGCTTTGGGCTTTAATGTTAAGCTCTCTAAAAACATTTATGTCCAAGAGCGTTATCTTGCAGGGTCCGATGAGAGTAAATTAGAAGCTCTTTATGAGTTTTTTCAAGACCAAGAAATAAAACTAATTCTCAATGCGCGCGGTGGATATGGTTCAATTCGTTTAATCAATAAAATTAATTATGAAATTATTAAAGCTAACCCAAAACCTTTTTGTGGGTATTCTGATATAACAGCATTACTATTAATGTTTTATAAAAAATGTGGATTGATTACCTATCATGGTCCAATGGTTTGTTCCGATTTCGCTGTGGACAATATTTTCACAAAAGAATCTTTTTTCAAGGCAATAAATAATAAACCCTTAGAATTTATTGGCACAAAGATATACAAACAAGGTTTTGCTGAAGGTATTCTTTGGGGAGGGAATCTTTCCACAGTTGTCTCTCTTTGTGGACAGGATTTTATCCCTGATGAGGATTTTATATTTTTTGCTGAAGATTTAAATGAACCTGTTTATAAAATAGATAAAATGTTTACGCAATTATTTAATATTGATAAATTTAGAAGACACTGTAAAGGAATTATTTTAGGTGATTTTTTGAATATTGATAACAAAGAGTGGCTAGAAAAATTCTTTCTTTCATTTACCCCTCCAACGGTAGGAGGGTTTGAAATAACTCACGCAGAGAAAAAAATTACCTTGCCTGTAGGGAAAAAAGCAATTCTAAATAATGAAAAATTAAGTGTATTGTAAAGCAAATTTTTTATTTACGATTTTTTAATTGACTATGGAAATTAGTTTCAAAGCTCTATATATTAAAGCAACGCCAATAAAAAAACTTAAAAAGAGATTTAAGCTATTCTGTAAAAGTGGCTTCTTTTGTTGTTTTAGAGCCCCAAAATCAAGCTGATATTTGCGCAATGAGATCTATAAATTTGAGTTGGGATTCAGGTTTTTTGAGAAGTATCTACAATAATTTGAGTAGATACAATGATAAATTTAAAATTTTTGCTCTAACAACTCAGAAACAAAATTTTGAAGAATTAAATGCTAATAAAATATTGGGAGTTGCGCTTGTTGAAAGAAAACCTGACGGAGTTTTATATTTAGATTATTTACAGACAAACCCTAAATATATAAGAGATAAGGTCCTTTTCCCTAAATATAAAAATATAGGTACTGCTATGTTGAATTGTATAAAACAAATGCCGAATATTAAATGTATAAAGGCTGTGTCAGTACCAACGGCTTTTGATTTTTATTTAAAAAACGATTTTAAACCAGAACATAATTTATTGGATGATTTTTCTATAATTTGGCGAAAAAATTGTAAAAAGTCAAGCTTGTAAACGAAAAAATTTAGTGTTACAATTTTTATAACCGTACTCCCCGGGGAATTAGCGAATCTCTTGACTCGAACGCTTAGCGAGGGGCAGAGCCTACTGTGAGGGGTATAGAAATTTTGTCGACGTTATTATGTCTGTTGATAATTTAAAATATAATGGCGTAAGCTATCGAACCGTGTCAGGATGGGAACATAGCAGCACTAAGATAATCCTTACGGGTGTTATATCTTTAAAAAGGAGGATATGATATCGAAAACAAAACTCTCTTTATTTCGATAGGTAGTGGTACGGTTTTTATATTTTTTAGCAATTTTATTTTTTAGACGGTTTAATCATAAAAAGACAAAGGTTTCTATGATTAATTTTAAAGGACAATACATACAACCAATAACAATCCAGCGTAAAGGCATAGACAATAATTTTCATGATTACAAAGTTTCTCTTGCTGAATTAAAAACAAGCTCACAAAATGATTTAATAGCAATAAACAACTTAAATTGTGCCTGGAATAATTGCCAAACATTAGTTAATGATACAGCAAAAATATTCAATTCTTTATACGCAAAAACAAAATCATCTGAAGATGAACACTTTTATGTAATTACAACTCAAAAAGAAAACTATGACAAGCTAAATCAAGACAATATTCTTGGCATCATACAGACAAAGAATAAAAATGGTAAAATAGAAATTGAGAACCTACAAGTATCTCCAAGTACAAACTATTCCGCAATAGTTAGGAATTTCAAGCAAGTTGGTCGTAGCTTGGTGATGGCAGTAATCAAACTTAATAGCGATAAATCGATTGAGATTCTATCAGAATTTTCTGCTATGCCTTTCTATGAAAAAATGGGCTTTGTTAGAACAGGTAATAAAACTACTAGAATGGTTTTAAAAAAATAAAATTATCTTAACCCTTGCCTTTTTGCAATTAATTCTTCTTTACGTTCAAGTTTGTCATACAATTGAGAGTTTATTTCTCCACCTATTAATATAAGAATTGAAGTGTAATATAACCACATCATCATAATGGCAAAGCCAGCAATTGTACCGTAAACAAAATTATATGTATGTAAATTATTAATATATATTGAAAACAACCAAGAGCCTAACAACCAAGATATACAGAAAAATATAGTACCAGGTAAAGCACTATGGCGCCTTAAACGTTCATGCCCTGATAAATCTGGTAAAATATAATAACTTAAATAAGCTAAAATAAACAAAGTTAAGAAAGCAATCGGCCAACGTACAAACAACATGACATTTCCTAGATGCTCAGTCATGCCGATATATGTTACCAAAAATTTAACAATTACCTTACCAAATACAATTAAAGTTATGCTTAAGAATAGAACTGACGTGTGAACTAGCACCATAACCAGAGCTAACAAACGTGAATAAAAAAAGTTTCGAGTTTCTTTAACTTTATAAGCCCTATTCAAACCTTTAGCAACTATCGCCATAGTATTTGTTGAAAGAAATAATGTAATCGCAAAACCAATTACTGCAACTATCCCACTTTTGGAATAGAAAAAGATTTCATTTAATACAGTATGAATAACATTCATAGCGTCAGAAGGTACAATATTTCTCATAAAAATTAAAATAGGATTCATAAATGAATGTTTACCAATCCAGCCAAATAATGCAGTTAAAAACAACATAAAAGGACAAATACCAATACAAAGCATAAATCCCATTTCAGATGCCATGCCAAAAAAATCATTTTCAACAACAGATTGTATAATGCTCTTAACAGTCTTAATTTTATTATTTATCGCAACTTTGATATTCACAGTCTAATCTCTCTTAATAATTTTTCTATTGAATCTTCCATTGATGCTTTTATTGTACATCCCGCAGCAAACGTATGTCCACCACCGCCAAATTGTTCACAAATTTTAGCAACATCGATTTTTTTACTTCTCATTGAAACTTTTGTTAATTTTGACTCAACTTCTTTTAATACAAAAGAAACTTCTGTTGAATCAATTGCTCGAAGAGTTTCTGCAATACCATCAGTAAAATCATCACCTGCAGAAAATTTTTCTAAATCTTTCTTATAAACTGTTGTATAGACAATTTTATTATCATTTAAAAACTCAGCTTTATTTACACAATAATTTTGAAACATAACTAAATTCTTTGATTTTGTTTCATAACATTTTTTATAAATTATATTAGGATTGGCACCTTTCTCAACCAGTTCAGCAACAGCATTAAAGGAACTTGCGGAGGTATTTTCAAATCTAAAATTACCGGTATCAGTCATTATTGCTGTATATAAACAAATCGCAGCATCTTCAGTAATTTCCCAATCATGCTTTTTAAAATAATTATATAGAACTTCCCCACAAGAACTAGCTTCTGGTTCAATAATTTGATAATCTCCGTATTTTGGATTGGTTTTATGATGATCAACATTTACAGTACATTTAGCTTTATCAAAGAAAATTTTAGCGTCCCGAACTCGTTCTATTGATGCAACATCAAGAGTTATTACCAAATCATATACAAGAGACTGATCAAAATATCTTTGAGCTAAATTAATATTTGGCAAAAAAGTATAATTATATGGAATATTGGATACAACGCTCATATCAGCCTTTTTTTTATAACGATTAAAAATCATGGAATACATTGCGCACATAGAGCCCAAAGTATCTCCATCAGGGTTTACATGGCTTAATAAAAGTATCTTTTTCGAGTTCTTTATGATATCATCTAAATTAAATTCCATTCTTACAACATAACACAAAGGGTTTAAATGAGCAAAGTTCTCTATACAGATTTTGAAGGAGTTGAAGACATCATTGGTTCAATGATGGATAATCCTCATTTAAAAAAAGCTATTACAAGAACCAACTTATTTAAGTTTTGGGACTCTATTTTACCTGAAAAATTTAAAGGTAAATCAAGACCATATGGGATGTTACCAGGTGGCACAATGACAGTTGCTTGTCAAAACCCAGTAGTAGCTCAAGAGCTAAGTTTACATAAAATCATGCTAATAAAAAAATTTGAGCCTTATGCAAAAAGTTTAAAATTAAGAGTTCTTGACTTAAAATTTGATCCTAAAAAATGGTCAATAGATTAATATCTTCCTTAAAAAAAACATCTTTGCTATAATTAAGCTTATGAGAGTTGATTATAAAGATACTTATACATATCAATTTTATGAACTAATCTCAAAGCAAGTAGAAGAGTTCATCACAACCCTTGGACATATTATGACATATGCGTGGGCTTTTATTTCTGGCTTAAAAAATTATAATACAAGTTTTAGAGAAATCATTGAACAATGCTCTCGATTTGGAGTTTCATCATTACCAATAACACTATCAATAGTTGGCATGACTTCAATTATTATTTCAATGCAAGTTGCGGAAGAAATGGTAAAACAAGGTGGTGGCAATTTTGTTGGTATGCTTATGGCAATTTTAACAATCCGCGAAGAAGGGGCAATTATGGCTGGCTTTGCGATAATTTCAATGATAGGTTCTTCTTTAGCATCTGAAATTGCAACAATGAAAGTTACTGAACAAATTGATGCGATAAAAGTTTTAAATGTAAAGCCAATTGAATATTTATTCACTCCAAGAATAATTGCCGGAACAATAATGATGCCATTCGTTGTAATCTTAGCTTCCGCTTTTGGCATATTAGGTGGCGCATTAGCGGCAAATATAACGTCTGAGCTTTCATATAAAGCTTATTTTGATTCAGTTTGGTTTGGCTTATGTATGAAAGACTTAAATGTTTGTATTCTCAAATCCATAAGCTTTGGGTTTGCAATAACTTTAATAAGTTGTTCTTGCGGCATGCTTGCTAAAGATGGTGCCAAAGGTGTCGGTATAGCTACGACAAAAGCTGTTGTTTGGTCTTTTGTTGCAATTGTAATTATTGATTTAATCTTTGCAGCAGCATTTTTTTATTAGAAACTAATAACATTAAAAATAAAGAGAAGACAAATGGGAATAGAAGTAAAAAATTTAACAAAAAGTTTTGATAACAAGAAAATATTAGACAATATTTCTTTTAAAGTAGAACCGGGTAAAATATTATCAATAGTTGGTTTTAGTGGTTCCGGGAAAAGTACTGTTTTAAAAATAATTAGTGGACTTATAGAAAAAGATTCAGGAGAAGTTATTACAACTGGTGGAGATGTTGCCATGGTATTTCAATACTCCGCGTTATTTGATTCTTTGAATGTTTTTGATAATATCTCTTTCGCTCTTCAAGAAAGAAAAGATTTAAGAGGGAAATATACTCGTAAAGAGTTAGAAAAAATTGTTGCAGAAAAACTTGAACTTGTTGGTCTTTCTGGAATAGAAAATAAATATCCTTCAGAATTATCTGGAGGCATGCAAAAACGTGTAAGCTTTGCTAGAGCAATAGTAACAGAGCCTAAAATAATTTTATACGATGAGCCTACAGCCGGCCTAGACCCCATTTCTTCTACATTAATAGAAGATTACATTGTTCGACTAAAAAACGAAACAAATGCTGCTTCTATAGTAGTTACCCACCAAATGTCAACAATTCGTAGGACAGCGGATTCTGTTTTAATGTTGTATAATGGTAAGGCAGTGTTTGAGGGTTCTCCTGAAGAATTATGCAAGGAAAATACTGAATACACAAAACAGTTCGTAAATGCTACAATTGACGGACCTATGAAAATGAACTAAAAATTTATGAGGTTATAAATAAAATGAAATTCTCTTCATCTTTTAAAGTTGGTGTTTTAACAATAGTTGCATTGTCAATATTTTTATTCACAGTATTATGGGTTAAAGGACGTTCTTTTTCTTCTGCGGAAAGAATTGTTGTACACTTTAAAGATATTAATGGTATGAGACCAGGTTCTGGTGTTCAAATGATGGGGCTTAGAGTTGGCCAGGTAGAAGAAATTACACCTGTGGTAAAAGACGAATCAAGTTACGTAAAATTAAAATTTGTAATAACAGAGCCAGGAATCAGAATACCCAAGGCATCAATGCTATCAATACAACAATCTGGTTTAATCGGGGAACAATTTTTAGAGATAACCCCTCCAAAAATTCGTTCAATTTATATCCCAGTTGTCAATCAACAGCTTATTTCTGAAGATGCAGATGTAGAAATCAAATTAGATGAAAAGTTTTACAACGTAGGTAAAGTCAAAAAATCTCAAATTATGACTACCAAAATGGTCCCAGAAACAGTTAGAGAATATATAAAAACAAATTATGCTTATAAAATAGATTACTATATTGATTTACCTGGATTAATAATTCCAGAATTTATGAGAGGTAAAATTATTGTTAATAATGGAACTAAAAAATTAAGAATAGAGCCATTAGACAACACCCCATTACCTTATCCGCATCAGACATCACCTTATACAGTTGTTGAGCCAATGAGAATTGCAGACTTCCTAGACTTACAGTATAAAGCAGCAGAATCATTGACAGAAACTAATAGAGTTGTTAATGAATTACTGAATGACAAAATGATTACAGATTTAACAAAATCTGTTGAAAATTTCAAAGATTTAACGGCTCAAGCAACTACAACATTAGAAAAAGCTGAAAAACTTATTGAAACATCTAGAAATGACATCGATGCTATGGTTTGGATGATGACAGATGCAACTAATAACTTTAATAGATTAGCTACAAACTTAAATGGCATTGTTTCTGATGAAAAGTTCAAACCTGCGTTATATGAAACAACTGAAGCAATTTCAAATTTATCAAAACAATTAACACCAATCATTGGAGCGGTTAATTCTAAAGAATTTGCCGAAGATTTAAATAGTGTCATGAGTAATCTTAACGACATTTCTACTGCAGTTAATACAATGACAAAAGATGAAAACATCAAAAAGAAATTTGTCGATTCAGTAGATAATTTAAATATAACAATGTGTGAAGTATCAAAAGCTTTAGCAACAGTTAACGGCAAGGGAGATAAAGAAAACCTGAAACAAATCGTTAATGATACAACAATAACTGTTAACAACTTAAAGAAATTTTCTGAAAAATTAAACAAAAGGTTCTTGTTATTTAGATTAATGTTTTAATGAAATAATAATAAAAAATAGCCTAGAACTTTTTTCTAGGCTATTTTTATTTACATGTTATTACTTAAAAGTTAAATTTGGTTGCCTTGCCGCTAAAGTTTCATCCACCCTTTTTATTGGAGTTTTTTGTGGAGATCTAAGAACTCCATCAGGATTCTCTTCAATTTCTTTAGCTATTTTTAACATCACGTCTACAAAATTATCTAAAACAGCTTTTGATTCTGTCTCAGTGGGTTCAATCATAATAGCTTCATGCACAATTAGTGGAAAATAAACTGTAGGTGGATGACAATTTGAATCCATCAAACGCTTTGCAATTCCTAAAGTCGAAACACCTTGATGGTGTTGCTTTTCACCTGATAAAACAAATTCATGCATACAAGGTTCATCATATGGCAAGTCATATGCATCTTTTAATTTTTCTTTCAGGTAATTAGCATTTAATACCGCATCTGCACTCGCTAGTTTTAAATCAGTACCCATCATTAAAATATATGCATAAGCTCTTACTAAAACACCAAAATTACCGTAAAAACTTCTTACTTTTCCAATAGAATTAGGTAAGTTATAATTTCTTACATATTTACCCCCGTCAACTTTTTCAATAATCGGAGTTGGTAAATAATCTTTTAATCGATCAACAACACCGACTGGTCCAGCTCCAGGACCACCACCACCGTGTGGCGTAGCAAAAGTTTTATGGAGATTTAAATGTACTACATCAAAGCCCATTAATGCGGGATTAGTCCAGCCCATTATTGCATTAAAATTAGCTCCATCATAATAAAGAAGAGAGCCATTTTTATGCATTAAATCAGAAATTTCTAAAACTTGTTCTTCAAAAATTCCTAATGTATTAGGGTTAGTCATCATAATTGCAGCAACATTTTCATCTAAAAGCTCTTTTAAAGCCTCTACGTCAACTTGTCCTCTATTATTTGATTTAACCTCAACAATATCAAAACCACACATTTTTGCACTAGCAGGATTTGTACCATGAGCCGAATCAGGGATTATAACTTTTTTTCTATTTATTTCACCTATGTCTTCAAAATATTTTTTAATAACCATCATGCCAGTCAACTCTCCATGAGCACCAGCAGCTGGCTGTAGTGTTACTGCATCCATACCAGTTATATACTTGAGTTTTTCTTGAAGGTTATACATTAATTCTAAAGCACCTTGAGAATCTTCATCATCTTGCAAAGGATGTAAATTTGTAAATCCTTCTAAACTTGCTAACAGTTCATTTACCTTAGGATTATATTTCATAGTACAAGACCCTAATGGATAGAAGCCTTTTTCGATGCAAAAATTTCTATCAGAAAGCTCTTTATAATGCCTCATTACCTCTAATTCAGAAACCTGTGGTAAGCCTATTGCATCTTTACGCAATAAACCAGATGGAATAAACTGTTCCAATTCCGTCCATTCACCATTAACGATACCTACAAAATTACCCCCAGCCCCACTGGTTTTCTCAAATATTGTTTTCATTAAGTTGTTCCTGTTTTAATAATTCTTTTTTAATTTTTTCTAAAGCATTTTGAATAATTCTTGAAATTCTTGATTGAGAAATATTAAACTCTACAGAAATATCCTTCAATTTTTTATCATAAAAATATTTTGCTTCTATTAAATCTTGCTCTCTTTGAGGAAGCTTTTTCATGACTTCCTGAATCCTTCTTTTAAGTTCAATAATTTCAGTTTTTTCCTCTGGTGTCCTAGAAGTATCCTTAATAATTGTTGGATTTTCTGCCTCAGCCATTTCTTCTATAGAAAGAATTGTTTTATAAACAGCATCTTTAACCTTTTCTTGTTCAGGTTCTTGATTCTTCATTGTGTACCACTTATATCTACGACGCATTTCATTTCTTATCGCCCACTTAATAGCTTTAACTAAGTAAGCTTCATTATACAATTCTTTATTAATAGAATTATTAACCAAGTAATAAACAGTATAATTTGCTAAATTAATAACTTCAGATAACTCTATCAAACCTAGATTAGAAATCTTTTTATACTCTACCTTTGATATAGTTTCTATTAAATCTTTATACTGAGAAAGATTAATCCGACCTTCTCTCTCTTTGATTATAGCTTCTTTATCTTTCATAATATATAATATACCAGAAATATAGACTTATATCAAATTATTTTTTTGATTTATCTATAAAACATGCTACAATAAAGAGAGAAGAAGAGGTTAAGATTTTATGTTTAATACTAAATATATAAAATCCTTGTTTTTGGTAATGATACTATCTATCATTCTTACAGGTAGTAATTTTTATTCAAACAAGGTTATAGCAGAACCCGTGTCACAAAGTATTACTACGCCAGCATTAAATAGTAATCAATATATATCGGCACATACAATAGTTAACTTTCCTAAAGCATATTTAAACAAAACGGTTCAAATAAAAGGTAAATTTGATAAATTTTCAACTCTTGGACTAGATTACAAATCAGCTTATAAGTCTTCCGAAGAATACATTTCTTTTTTAATTAAAAGAGAAGATACAACTTATGACATTCCGCTATCAGAAATGAAATTATTCTTAAAGCGTCAAGAAGCTGAAAAACATATAGACTTAAAAACTAATGACGAAATTTCTATAACAGGTACAGTTTTTTCTGATGCATTAGGAGACGCTTGGATTGAAGTAAAAGAAATAAAATTACTAAAAAAAGCACCTGAGAAAAAGAATGGAGTTTAATGGTATATGGAAAAAAATCTTGAAAAAGATAAAGATAAAATCTATTTAGCTGTTCATGGGCACTTTTATCAACCGCCAAGAGAAAACCCTTGGCTTGAAGCTATAGAACAACAAGATAGCGCTCTTCCCGCACATGACTGGAATGAACGTATAAACAATGAGTGTTATAATCCTAACTCCGTTTCAAAAATCGTCGATTCTAAAAATCAAATTTTAAATGTAGTTAATAACTATGAATATATGAGTTATAATTTTGGCCCAACTCTTCTTTCTTGGCTAGAAGAAAACGCACCACTTGCTTACGAAAGAATCATAAAATCTGATCTGAAAAGTAGAAAACTACATAGTGGCCACGGAAATGCCATAGCACAAGTCTATAACCATATGATAATGCCTTTAGCTAACGAAAGAGATAAGCAATCTCAAGTTAAATGGGGTAAGAAAGATTTTGAGTACCGTTTTGGAAGAGAACCTGAAGGGATGTGGCTAGCAGAAACCGCGGTTGATGATGACACATTGCGAGTATTGGTTGAAAATGGTATAAAATTTACAATACTTTCTCCTTACCAAGCACAAAGAATCCGAAAAGAGGGAGAAGAAAATTGGCAAGACGTAAGTTGGGGAAACATTGACCCGGCTCGTTCTTATAGATATTATATAAAATCAGCACCAGGAAAATTTATTGATTTATTCTTTTATGACGGTGCTATTTCTAAATCTGTCGCTTTTGATGAATTATTAAAAGATGGAAACAAGTTTATTAATCGTTTAAAAGATGGAATCTCAACATTAAGAGATTACCCGCAGTTAATTAATATTGCAACAGACGGAGAAAGTTACGGTCACCATACAAAATTTGGAGATATGGCTTTAGCATATGTGATGAAGTTAAAAGTTAAAGAAGCGGGCTTCATTGTTACAAACTATGCAGAATATCTTGAAAAACATCGTAGCAATTGGGAAGTAGAGATAAAACCAGTCTCTTCTTGGAGCTGTTTCCATGGTGTTGGTCGTTGGTCAGACGATTGTGGTTGCTCTACTGGCGGCCATCCTGGCTGGAACCAAAAATGGAGAAAGCCGCTCAGAGAAGCTCTTGATTATTTGAGAGATGAAACAATTTCTATATATAAGAAAAATGGCAAAAAATATTTCTTAAATCCAGAACTTGCAAGGAACAATTACATTAACGTTATATTAGATAGAAGTGAAACTAGTGTTAAGAATTTTCAAGAAGAATTTTTCTTACCAGATCTGGATGTTGAGCAAAAAGTACAAGCTATGGAACTTTTAGAAATTCAACGACAAGCAATGTTAATGTATACAAGTTGTGGTTGGTTTTTCTCTGAGATTTCTGGCATAGAAACTGTTCAAATTATGAAATATGCAGCTAGAGTTATGCAATTGGCAAAAACGTTCACAAAGAAAGATTTTGAAACAAGATTTTTAGAAATATTATCAGAGGCTAAAAGTAACCTTCCTGAGTTTGGATCAGGTAAAGATGTCTATGAACGTTTTGTAAAACCTTCAATTGTTACACCGAAACAAATTGTTAGTTTATGGGCAATCTCATCTTTGTATACAGATATTGAAGATGAAGAAAATGTATATTGTTATAAAATTAAAAAACATTCTTATAAAAGAGTTGTAAAAGGAAATTCACAGTTGGTTATTGGCCATATTGAAGTAAAATCTAAAGTTACTTTAGAAAAATCAAATATGGTATTTGCACTATTACAATTCTCTGGCGGGGATTTCCACTGTGCTATCAAAGAATATTCTGATTCATTCTTAGAAACTAGAAAAGAACTTATTAGAACATATTTAGTTTCACCTTTAACAGAAATTATAAGAACTATTGATAGTTATTTTGGAAAAGAATATTTTACGTTAAAAGATATCTTTATAGAAGAAAGACGTAAAATTCTTCAAACAATGCTCAAGGGTAAATTACAAAACTTTGCTAATACTTATGAATCAATGTATTCAGAAGGTAAAGGATCTATATACCAAATGCAAACCCTAGGATTAGAAATTCCTCATGAATTTAAAATCTCTGCACAATATGTTCTAACAAAGCAATTTAATGAGCTTTTTGTAGATTCTAAAGGCTTTTTGAACCACGATATTTTGCAACAAGCATCTGATATTAACTTTGAAGCAAAAAGAATTGGTATCGAAATAGATAAGAGCTCAACTGCTAAAATATTTAGTAAAAAAATCGCTCAAAATGTTAGTAGATTAGCTTATGCCCTAGATTTACAACAAGTAGAAGCAACTTTAGAAATTCTTGATTGTATTAACAAACTAGAACTAAGTGTTGACATTGCAGAGGCTCAAAATTACTTCTTTACTAAGATAGTTAATAACATAGAAGAATTAATCCAAAATATGACTTGTTCTGCAGATAGAGAACTTGTAACTATGCTTTTTGAAATTGGTGAAAATCTAAATATTAATATGGATTACTATAAACAACAATTTAATAAAGCGTTAGTGAAAAGTAAATAAGTATGAATCTTCGCCTCCCTATTTTAGGAGAGGGCAATTTTTATTAATATAAGAGGGCAATATGCAAACATTTGGTATAGATAAAAGTTGGATTGATGGCGGATTAGATATTGGCCTTATTCGTGAAATTATGTCTGTAATTTCTGAAAAACGAAAAGATAGGCTTATTTTACCAGATCACAATGATGTTTTAAATGCCATAAAACTAACACCATTAGATAAAGCAAAGGTTCTTATTATTGGTCAAGATCCTTACCCAAGCGCAGAACACGCTCATGGTTTAGCATTTTCAAGTCTATCTTCAAAGACCCCAGCCTCTTTAAAAAATATATTTAAAAAGCTTAAAGAAGATTACCCAAATGGGAAATTTGAAACAAATACATTAACTAAATGGGGGGAACAAGGCGTTATTTTACTAAACACAGCTCTTACTTTTGAAGGAAAAGAACAAACACTTTTAAAAGAGCACACTAAGCTTTGGGAACCAGTTATTAAAAACATTTTTGAAGTTCTTATAAAACGTAATAAAACACTCGTCGTTATGCGCTGGGGAAATTACGCTCAGAAAGTGGGAGAATGCTTTGACAATTGCCCTAATATTTACCCTCTAGACACAACTCATCCCTCACCTTTTTCAGCAAGAAACGGCTTCTTAACTTGTAATCACTTCAAAAAGTGTGATGAAATTTTAGGACAAAATAAAATTTGCTGGAACACATACAATCAATAAAAGATTAACTCATTACTTATTAAATAATGTCTGAAATCTTTTCATTGCTTCAATTGTGTTTTCTCTTGAACCAAAAGAAGTTAATCTAAAATAACCTTCGCCGTTTTTACCAAAACCAGAACCTGGAGTTCCTACAACTTGCACTTTTTCTAATAAGAAATCGAAAAACTCCCATGAGGACATATTATTAGGACATTTTAGCCAAATATATGGTGAGTGTTTTCCACCAACATACCAAATACCACAATCATCCATTGTCTGAGAGATTATTTTTGCGTTTTCTTTGTAATAATTTAAATTTTCTGCAATTTCTTTCATGCCTTCTTCTGTAAATACAGCTTCAGCACCACGTTGTACAATATATGGAACCCCATTATATTTTGTAGTTTGACGTCTTAACCACATTTTATTAAGATTACCTAAATCTTTTGGTACGATTGTGTACCCGCATCTTGTTCCTGTAAAGCCTGCAGTTTTTGATAGTGAACAAATTTCAACCGCACAAGTCTTCGCGCCCTCAATTTCAAAAATTGAACGAGGAAGCTCAGGGTCTGATACAAAACATTCATAAGCTGAATCGAATAAGATTAAAGCTTTCTTCTCATTAGCGTAATCTACCCATCCTTTTAATTGTTCTTTGTTATAAACGGCACCTGTTGGATTGTTTGGTGAACAAATATAAATAATATCAGGACTAATTCCATTTGGTATATCATTTACACCTGGAAGAAAATCGTTTTCTGCATTACCAGAAGCAAAAACAACTTTTCTACCATCCATGATATTTGTATCAACATAAGCTGGATAAACAGGATCAGGAATTAGAACAACATTATCTTTATCTAGCAAATCTAAAATATTTCCTAAATCGCTCTTAGCTCCATCAGAGATAAAGATCTCTTCAAGATCCAAATCAACATTACGTTTTTTATAATAATTTTGAACCGCAACTCTTAAAAAGTCATAGCCTTGCTCAGGCCCGTACCCACGAAAACTCTCTTGCACACCCATTTCATCAACAGCTTTGTGCATCGCATCAATAACAGCTTTACAAAGAGGTTTTGTTACATCACCTACACCTAATCTAATAACCCTCTTATCAGGATTAGCCTCAGAATACTCTCTAACTTTTTTTGCAATGGTAGAGAATAAATAGCTTTGTTCTAAGTTCTCGTAGTTTTTATTAAGTTTCATAATTTACCCCTATTGATCAGACTCTTCGTGACGGCCTTTCATTAATTTTTCAAAATCAGAAGGCTTAATGCTTTGGATGAAATCTTTAAATTCTTGAGCCTCTTCTTCATCTTTAGCAGAATCTGTTGAAACAGAACCGTTCATAAGAACATTTGCTGTAACATAAATTGGAGCTTCTGCTCTCATTGCAACAGCAATAGCGTCAGATGGACGCGCATCGATTTCAAGAGTTTCGTCACCTTTTGATAAAAACAAGGTTGCATAATAAGTTTCTTTTTCCACATCATTAATCTCAATTTTATCAAGCTTATAACCTATTTTTTCAATAATATTAGTAACTAAATCATGCGTCATAGGACGAGCAACAACAAGTCCTTCAATACATCTAATAATAGCACTTGCCTCCGCTGAGCCTATCCAAATAGGAAGAGCTTTTCTATTTTCCAAATCATGGAGTACAACGATTGGAGAATTTGTTCTCACGTCAAGCGCTATACCCATTACTTTCATTTCTATCATATTAAATACCTCTCTTATAACCATACTATCACAAAATCTTATTGCATGATATAATCTAACGTATGAAAATTAATGTCGTTTTTAATAAATATATAAAAGATTATGAAAAAGTTTTAAATTCTATCGAAAAATTTTTGGTAGAAAAACAGGTTGAATTTAAAACTTTTGAACTTGATTCTATGGAAAATTATGGAGATTTTACCCTTGTAATAGGTGGCGATGGAACTCTGTTAAGGGCTGCTCGTTTTTATTCAGAATGGAAAACCCCAGTTCTGGGTATAAATACTGGTCGTTTAGGATTCTTATCTCAAGGAGTAAATAAAGAAATCAATTCAATTTTAGATTCAATAATTAATAACGAATACCATATCGAAGAACGTTTAATGTTAACTTCTATTGATAAAATTGCATTAAATGATTTTGTAATAAAAGGTTGCGAGCAGACAAGAACTTCGAAATTTTATTTAGAAATTAACGAAAAAGAAGTCTGTAACTATGTTGCAGATGGTTTAATCATTTCAACTCCAACAGGCTCAACAGCTTACGGATTATCAGCAGGTGGCCCAGTTGTTCATCCAACTTTAGATGCAATTGTGATTGTTCCAATTTGTCCACACACATTAAATGCTCGTCCACTAGTCGTTCCAGCTAGTGAAAAAATCTCGATAAAAACTGCTGATAGATTACTTTCCGTTGCAATTGATGGATATGAAACTGAACAGTGTGTAGATAAAATAACTATTGAAGCCTCTAAGCAAAAAGCTGTTTTAGCGTTTTTGAATAAAAACAATTTTTACTCTGTATTAAAAAACAAGCTTCATTGGGGAATTTCTGAAGCTTTATAGATAAATTATTAAACATTATGGATATAATTTTGCTTTAAATACACTTCCATCTTTTTTTATTAATTCAATTGAAATGCCATTTGTTCCAGATGTATAGTCAAAAGGCTCGCCATTTTTATTTCCCATACGTTTATTGACTAATATAAGTTCATCTTGAGACGGCTTAATGGAATCAAAAACTATTTTCCCATTTAAACCTTCTTGATTTCTCACAAATTGAAATATAGGAGCAGAGTCGACTGGACTGAAGATTATGCCATCATCTCCACCTATTGGATAATCCTTACCATTAACTCTCAATATATCTCCAGATTCAATGCGTATTTTTTGTTTCTTTTGCTCATTTGAAAGATCTTGTATTTCTTCTGGATGAAACATGTGTTCAACAACAAGTGTACCTTGTAAATCCTCTGGATAGTTAGTATAACCATCTACCCAAGTATTTATATCATCTTCTAATGCTTTTGTTGGTCTTCCTTGTGAGTCAATATATTCAGAAGCTGGTCGACCATATCTACTATAATTTGGATATAATATTGCTGCGGTTAATAAACCCAGTCTTTCACAAGCTCTTTCTTCAGCTTTTGTATTAGTAATATTTTTGTTCACAGGATTTCCTGCAGAATCTCTATAATTTAGATTATTATCCTCTGCTTCTTCAGGAAATTTAGCTAAAAACATTTCATCACAATGATTTGCTTCGTGCATTAACATTGTTATCATATTGGCTGGGTCTTTATAATCTTTTAATTCAGAAGACACACAAATCCAAATACCAGTAGCGTACATTGATTCGCCTTTTGAATCATATTTTATATTTTGAAGATATGTTAATAACCTATCTCTTTTTTCAGGTGAAATACCAAGAGTTTCTAATTGTATATTCGTAAACCCATGCAAAGCACTCACTAATTCATCTCTAGCTTGTTCTACATGTTGACGAATTTCTGCGTTTGGTTCAACCTCTGAAATACCATTTAAATCATTAATAAAATTATTAGGACTTAATTTATTAATAGTATCCAATTGCACATCTTCTGATGTTGCTCCATATACCATATTTTTAATGATAGTTTCATTATTAATTAAATCACTACATTTTCTTCCACGTATTGTATCATCAGGTACAAATTTAGCCGCATTTTTTATTGCATAATAATTAATTTCTTCTCTACTTAGATTTGGTATAAGTTCTTTTAATAAATCAACTAGCAAGCTCGCTGTCATATCAGCAACTGAAACACTTTGTTGAGGTAATTCAACCCCTCTCTCACTAAGTCGTAAAACTATCTCTCTAATTTTTGATTTATCAACATTTGCTGGAAGTTCTAAAGCAGAAAGATTTTGAACAATAGCATTAATTGCTTTACTAGTATTTGTTCTATTTTGCAAAGCAATATCATTTGAATTCCCTTCTTTTCTTTCTGTTTTATCAGAGTTTACAGCAGGGGTTTCATTTAAAGATTCGCCTCTTGCAAGTTTACAAATATTATTCCAAAGCGTTTGGCTAAATTTTATTACACCTTGAAAAATAATAAAGTTATCTTTACTACTGCCATTTATATCACTTCCTTTATAATAGATTAAATCTTTACCTTCAGCTTTATTTTGTTCATTTTCATTTTTTACTTGCTCTAAAATCTTAATCCAAACATTCCACGTTATATTAGACGTGCTAATATTTTCTGCACTAAGCTTAGTTTTGATTGCGCTTATTAAACCCTGATTTTTATTAACATTAATATCTACCATTTAATACATAGTTCTCCACCATGTAATACGGCTAATTAAAACTAAAACTTTAGTATTTAATCTGAATTTGTTACATAATTTAATAATTATTTATTCCTCTGGAAAAATTTAGCTAAATCTTTGTGCTCGAAAAACTTCGACACTGGACGCCCATGAGGACATGTTTCTGGGTTTTCTGTCGTGCGCCAATTTTTAATTATTTCTTCCATCTGATATTGGTTCAGATAAGTATTTGCCTTAACCGCAGCTTTACAAGAAGTTGTAATTAAAATTTGCTCTTCAATATTATCTAAATCTCCGTGCATATTTTCTAGAATATCAGCTAAGATTTCTTTTGGAGAAACTTTTGATAATAATTGTGGGATTTTTCTAAAAATAACTTCTGTATCAGAAGTAAAATCTATTTCGTATCCAAATTTTGATAATTTTTCTTTATTAGATTCCAATAAAGCTTTATCTATTGCAGATACTTCAATTACATCAGAGATAAATAAAAGCTGGCAATCAATATTTTTAGACTTTTTAAGCTTTTCATAAATATATCTTTCATCTGCAATATGCTGGTCAACAACTTCAAGTCCGTCTTCTTTCTCAATCAAGATATAAGTCTTTTTATATTGACCTATAATCACATCCTCAATTTTATACTCAGGCTCTTCAATAAGCTTTGATTGTACTGGTACAGAAACTGTTCTTGGAGCAGGTTTTACCTCTGGTCTAACAATCTCCAAGCTTGGTCTTGATACCGTTGGTTTTTCGTCATAGCTTTTATTAAAAATCTCAGAAATAGATGCGCCATCTGAAACATAGGCTTCTACTTCTTTGATTTCTTCCTGAATACTTGGCTTAGACAGTTCAATAAAAGCTGGGCGTTCTTTTTCAATAATTGATTTTAATGCTGAGTCGACAGATGAAAAAATAAAGTTAAAAATTTGGTTAGGATTTTTATAACGAACTTCTTTTTTTGTAGGGTGCACGTTTACATCCACATCCGCTGGAGGTATTTCTAGATTAAGCACTACAAAAGGATATCTACTTCCGATTAAATTTTTATAGACGGTGTCAATTGATTTTTGAAAAACTGGACATTTTACAAGTCTAGAATTTACATATAAATAATAATCTTTTTTGCTTGAACGAGTATAATCAGGAGTACTCACAAATCCTGTAATCTTTAATCCTGAAAGCGCATCTGTTTTTAAAACTGGTTTTAAGTTAGAAACAACATCTGGCGAAAAAACTTCTTTAATTGTTTGAATTTGCTCATTCTGAGCAGTTGTTCTGAAACTTGTTTTTCCATTAAACTTTAGTTCAAAAGAAATTTCAGGATGAACCAACGCTATTGATTGCATAAATTCGCTAATATAAGCAAATTCTGTTTTAGGACTTTTTAAAAATTTTAACCTTGCTGGCAAATTGTAGAACAAATCCCTTATTTCCATAATAGTACCAACTGCACAGCCGGTTTGGGTTTGTTTAACTTCTGAGTTTTGACATTCAACTTTTGTACCATAATCGAAATCTTTTGTTCTTGTAGTACAAGTAAGTTTTGAAATCGAAATAATACTTGCTAAAGCTTCACCTCTAAAGCCCATTGTTCTAACATCAAATAAATCTTCACCAGTTTGGATTTTGCTCGTTGCATGTTTTGTAAATGCTAACAAGATATCTTCAGGATGAATTCCTGAGCCATTATCTGCAACTCTTAAATCTCTGCATTCGTTTGATACCTCAACACTAATACGGTTTGCGCCAGCATCTATTGAGTTTTCAACAAGCTCTTTCACTACTGAAAAAGGCCTCTCAATTACTTCTCCAGCCGCAATTTGATTTATTACGTGTTTTGATAGTTGAACTATTCTCCCCATAGGTAGAATTATACAATAAAAAATTTTTGAAGTATAATAATTTTTGAACAGAGAGGGTTAACCCCTCCCCAACCCTACTCCTTGGAGAGGGAATAAAAAAGAGGAGTATTAATGACTAAAAAGAAAAAAATTAAAGTTGCATTTCCGCATATGGGAACTATTTCTATTGCTTGGGCTGCTGGGCTTAGAAAAATTGGTATTGAGCCTTACATTCCACCTTATACAAGCAAAAAAACACTTTCTTTTGGGACCAAAAATTCTCCTGAAGCAATTTGTTTGCCTTATAAATTAATACTGGGCAATTTTATTGAAGCTATTGAGGGTGGGGCGGATTATGTTGCTATGATTACTTCTCCAGGGATCTGTAGACTTGGCGAATATGGAAATAATATTTATAGCACGCTTAAAGATTTAGGATACAAAGCTAATTATATAGAGCTTTCACTGTATGATGGAATCAAAGGTTTGTACAACTTTTTACGAGATATCTCTGGTAAAAATGACCCCATTTTAATTATGCGTGCAATTAATATCACAATGCGTAAAATCTTTGCTATAGATGATTTAGACAAAGCTCTATCCTACTACAGAGCTCGAGAAATTCGATTTGGGGATGCTGAAAAGAATTACAAAAAAGCTTTAAAAATTATTGATAAAGTAGAATCTACTACAGAGCTAAAAAAAGCCTATGAATTAGCCTTAAAAGAAATTGAAAAAACAGAAATCGATGAAAACAGAGAAGTTCTTCACGTTGATTTGACTGGTGAAATATATTTAGTAAATGATGAATTCTCTAATCAAAATATTGAAAGAGAACTAGGCAGAATGGGAGTTCAAACTCGTAGGAGCCTTACTGTTGGAAGCTTCTTAAAAGATGCTATTATCCCGAAAGCCTTTCAGAATAAAGAAACACACTTACAAAGAGCGGAAAGAATGGCTAAGCCTTATTTAATGCGAGATATTGGTGGTGACGCTTTAGAGTGTATTTCAGACGTAGTTTTTGCAGATAAAAAAGGAAAAGATGGTATTATACACATTTCACCTTTTACCTGCATGCCAGAAATTATGTCACAAAATATCTTCCCTACAATGAGAACTGAACACGATATTCCACTATTAGCATTAATTATGGATGAACAAACTGGTAAAGCTGGATATATCACAAGACTAGAAGCTTTTGTTGATTTGATGCGTCGAAAAAAACGAGCAAATGAAGCTAAGAATAAAACAAGAATTTAAAAACTATCCATTAACAGTAAACAAAAAGAGCTATAGTATTGAAAAAATAATTGTAAATAGTACAATTATTATACATTAAATTATTAGAAAGGTTTATAAAAAGAATGATTAAGCTAAATTGCAAAAACTCAGATTCTTTAGTTATAGGCTCAGAACACGGACTTAATCTTAAAGAAGAATTTGAACAGTACAAAGACATAATTACAAACATAATTACTAGCTTAAATCAAAGAAAAGATAAACCTGGCCAATGGCTACAATGGATGAATTTAGGTTACAACGAAGAAACTGTATGGTACGTAAAAGAATTTGCATCCATGGTTAGGAACCGTTTTGAAAATGTCTTAATTCTTGGAGTTGGAGGTTCTGCTTTAGGTGGTCTATCCGTTACAGAAGCATTATTAAAACCTTATTGGAATCTATTAACAGCAGAACAACGAAATAATTACCCTAGAATATTTTTCATAGATAATATTGATCCGGATACTATCAATGGCCTGCTAAAAGTATTAGATTTAAAGAAAACATTAGTAAACGTGATTACAAAATCTGGTGATACGGCTGAGACAATGTCACAGTATATGATATTAAAAGATTTAATGCAAAAAGAATTAGGTGATGATTATAGAAAACATATCGTAGCTACAACTGATAAAAAAATGGGAATATTAAAACAACTAGCAAACCAAGAAGGTTATAAAATATTTTATATTCCTGATGATATTACAGGTAGATTTTCTGTTTTTTCAGCAGTTGGATTACTGCCTTTCGCATTAGTCGGCCTTGACATTGATATGATGGTTAATGGTATTAAGGACATAGATTTAGCTTTAAAAAACACTGATATTTATCAAAATATTGCTGCCCAAAGTGCTTTGATTCATTATTTAATGGACATTAAAAAAGGCAAAAGACTTTCTGTAATGATGCCTTATTCTAGTAGGCTAAGATATATAACAGATTGGTTTGCACAAGTTTGGGCAGAATCTCTTGGCAAAGAATACAGTAAGGATGGCAATAAAATAAATGTTGGTTTAACACCTGTTAAAGCTTTGGGAGCCACTGATCAACACTCACTAGTTCAATTATTTAATGAAGGGCCAAACGACAAATTAATAACCTTTATTAGAATTAATAATTTTGATACAGAATTAGAAATTCCTAAAATATTTGAATACACCGGTGTTGGCTACCTAGGTGGTAAAACAATAAATGATTTGTTAAATGCTGAAGCTGATTCAATTAAAGTCTCTTTAGCAGATTGTTCTCGTCCAACATTAACAATTACAATAGATAAAATTAATGAATACAGCATTGCACAGTTACTCTACACATTACAGGTCCAAACTGCGATTATTGGTGAGTTGTATAATATAAATACATACGATCAACCTGGAGTTGAGCAATCAAAAAATTACACATACGCATTAATGGGTAGAGCGGGATATGATGGTTCAGCAGAAGAAATAAGAAAAAAGCTCTCTTTTATATAAATAAAAAGAATAAAGTAGCTCATAAGCCGTGTTCTGTTTTTCGCATTTAGCTACTTGATAATCATCTATCTGGTACTTGGATTGCTCCAAGTCTCTAGCGATTTTTCCAAGCTCGGCGGACACCTCAAACGCTTGATTCAATCTTGCATCCGACCGGGGGTTGCCTAGCCAACACCTTCCGATGTTGCTGGTAAGCTTTTACCTCACCGTTGCACCCGTTCCTCTAAAAAAGAGGTGGTATATTTTCTGTGGTCCTATCCACCAGCTCACGCTGTCCGGAGTTTCTCCGGCGGTCTGTCCTTGGATGCACGGACTTTCCTCACTTTTCAAAATTTTAAAAGCGCGATTATCCGGCTACTTTATTCTTGTAAACATTATAACACGATTTTTTCCACATCAAATAAAGTTTTAAGTTTTAAGGCATAAATACTTGTTTGACCTAATAGAGCCAATTTAACAGCATCTTTCTCTGTTGTTATTATATTTCCTTCTATATTTTTAATATCATCTAACGTATATTGATGATGGTCATCAAATGTTATTTTTTCTCTAATCTTATAATCGTTTTCTAAAAAAGCATAGAATTGTTCAGGCTGACCAATTGCAGATAATGCAGTGACTTCTGACCCTTTTTCAAGGTGCTCACCAGAAATAATATTATAAACATAATCTGGCTCAACTTTTACAATATATGTGCTTACTTTTTGCTTTTTCTCCATTATTCTAGCAAGTTTTTCAGCTTTCGAGTGTTCTATATTCTTGCTTATAATTAAAAGTTTATTTACCCTAGTAAAATCTATTTTTTCCCTTAGAGGTCCTGCCGGAAGTAAGTTTTCATTTCCAAACATTTTTTCTGAATCAACAAGAACAAGATTTAAGTCACGATGAAGTTTTCTGTGTTGAAAACCATCATCAAGAATTATTTTTGTAACACCTAACTCTTTAATGGCGTACTGGCAAGCTTTATATCTATTTGAACAAGTAAGTACTGCACACATATTAAGATTAACCGCTAACCAATATGGCTCATCTCCAGCCATATCAGCTTTATAGTAAAGATTAATTCCATCAGAAATTACATTTACCTTTTTGTTATCTAATTTACCCCCATAGCCACGAGATACAATTGCAACACGCTCGCCTTTATCAACTAAATAACGAGCCAACTCAGCAACGACTGGAGTTTTTCCAACACCACCAGTTGTAAAATTTCCTACAGATATAACAAAAGCATTAACTTTTTTAGGTTTTATTATATTTTTGTCGTATAAAAAGTTCTTAAAATCAACGCCTATAGCATAGAAAACAGAACAAAATTTGAGCAAAGAAAAAAATGAGCCCTTAGCATTCTTGTCATAATGTAGTTTTGTAATTTCTGTTTTTAAATTCATTTTACTTCTCTACCATAGCTTTGAATTTTTCAAAATCTTCCATTGTATCAATACCAACTGGTACATTTTCAACAACTCCAACTTTTATTTTCATACCATTTTGAAGAGCTCTTAACTGTTCTAAGCTTTCAGCCATTTCATAAGGAGCTTGCGGAAGCTCTGTCATTTTAAATAAAGCTTCTCGCTTGAAACCATAAATTCCTAAGTGCCCATAAAATTTAGTTTTACCTTCATTCCTTTCATATGGGATTTTTGAACGTGAAAAATACATTGCATAATTATTTACATCAAATACGCATTTAACTAAATTTGGGTTTTCAGCTTCTTTGATATCTTTAATTTCTCTTACCAAAGTTGAAATATCAGCTTTTTCATCAAAAAGAACACCTTTTATAACAAGCTCAATATTAGCTTGTTCAATAAGAGGCTCATCACCTTGAAGATTGATTATATAGCCAATTTCTGGGTGACGTTTTGCAACTTCTGCGATTCTATCACTGCCTGATTTATGCTCAGTTGAAGTCATTTCTACTTCAGCACCAAACTCTTTGCAAGCATTAAAAATTCTTTCATCATCTGTTGCAATAATTACCCTATCAACATGAGGTACAGTTTTCGCTTTTTCCCAAACCCATTGGATTATTGGTTTATTACAAGCTTTCAAAAGAGGTTTTCCTTCCAATCTTGAAGATCCATAACGTGCCGGTATAATAATTGCTGTTTGCATTTTGTTTAACCTTTGGGTGGGACACATTCCCCCTATTTACTAACTTATATTAATATTCCAAGTGCCCCATTGGAATGAATTACCAGCTTATTGGTCTGGTAGATATTTACTTTGTTGCATTTATAAATACTGCATTTGTTTTTAAACTAATTTCTCTACCTGTTAAATAATTTTGAACATCATTTATAAAGCTATCAACAGTTACTTCATCAAAATATTTCATATACCTTTCTTTAGTCGACGGCTGACCTGGCGAAGGTGGATTATTAAACCACTGTGAAACCATACCTGCTTGTACTACATAATTTGACTTTACCTCTTGAACTTTAACGTCAGGGTCAGAAAATCCTGCTATTTCAAGATTTGTCCTTAATGTATTTTGGTCAAAATTACACAAAGAATCCATAGGATTTTCCATTATTTCATTTTCAACACGTTTAAAATCGTCATATTTATTTATATACATTGGATCAAGAATTTGCCAATATCTTGTATTAGAACGAATAATTGGTTCAAATGCACAAAACTTTCCTGAAGGCTTTAGAATACGATAAATCTCACTTATAGCAGGTTGTTTGTCTACAATATGCACCAATACAGAACGCATCAAAGCTTTGTGTACCGAACTTTCTGGTAAAGCAATGTGTTCACAAGGTGAAAGTAACATCTCATATCCACTAACAACGCCTGATTCATCAAGTATTCTTTTACAATCATCCAAACAATCTTGAAATTTATCTGAAAATATAACTTTACCTTTACATTCCTGCAGTTCAAGCGCTTTAAAAGCTAACAATCCCGTACCAGTACCAATATCAAGTACAACATCATATGGCTTAATATCTGCATATACTAATACTACATCCCTAACCGCTTCTAGCCATTTAGTTGTCTGTTCGATCATTTCTGGGGTCTGCCCTGCAAACCTGTTTTGTTTCAACCATTGTGTCCAATTCTTACAAATCTCACTCATACTTTCTCCTCGTGTATTTCCTTTATTATACACAATATTTATTTTATATAAAAGTCGCCCACAGAAAGTGGTCTAACAAAGTCTTCCATAGAAAAAACTTGCACTATATAACGTCCTTTTTCATGTAGCGTAAAGTAATCAGTATGGTAGTAACGTTCATTTTTCATTAACCTAAAATCTTTTGTTCTACATACATCATACCCCCCCCAAGGAGCTTTATCTGTCATCTTTGACACTTGCACACGAATAAAATCATTATCCATTCGTTTTGGTGCAATAAACAAATAATAAACTCTCTCACCACGCTGAAAATGCTTAGAATTATGTAAAACATTTTCCCTTGTTATGGGTTGAGAATTAAATAGTATTATCCCTTTATCATGTTTACATCCAGAAAATAAAAACACACATAAAATAATTAAAAATACAAACTTCTTCATCTATTTTTTTTCAGCCTCTAGCTGTTTTATTTTACTATTAACTATATTTAGCATTTTTTGATCAGACTCTAAACCAATGTATAAATAGTAGTACTCTAAAGCTTTATCAACATTAGACTCTAGTTCATAAGTAAGAGCTAATGAATAGTATGCATACGGATTTTCTGGAGACAATTGTATAACTTTCTCAAAACATTTTATTGCTTCAGAATAATCTTTTTGATTTGCATATACTAAACCTTGATTAAAATAAGCGTCTGTACAATCTTTATCTATTGTTATGATTTTGTCATAAAAACTTAATGCTTTCGTATTGTTACCCAATAGTTTGTAAATATTGGCTATTTTTAACATTGTAATTTTATCATCAGGAGTAAAAATTACGGCCTTCGTATAAAAATCAATTGCATCATTATAATTTTGCTTTCTATACGCTTCATCACCATCATTAATTAATTTATCATAAATAGATAAATCTTCTTGAGGTGGTGGTACTATCTTGAATTCAGGTTCTAAATTTGAATTAACTACAGTTTGTCCAGATTCCATTCCCGTTAGCGAATTTTCTTCTCTAAACTTATTAAGAGCTGTAGCATATTCAATATTACCTGGTGCTAACATAGCAGCTTTTTCATAACTTGCAAGTGCTACATCAAAGCATCCCATTTTTGCATTTGACATTGCATGTCCAAAATAAGCAGAAGCCTCTCTAGAATTCAAGTCAATAGCATCTTCAAAATATAAAATAGCTTGCCCATAATCTTCCTTATCATATAAATTATAACCATAAGCAATAGATGCTGCTGAAAGATTTCGTTCTATTCTTTCGTTTGGTTGTTTTGATAAAAGCTCTTTATATATTTCAATTGCCGCCACATAATTATTCATGGCATGCAATGTTAACGCCTTATTTGCTAATAAATCAGTATTATCAGGCTCAATTTTTAGTGCAAAATCGTAAAATTTTAAAGCATTAATATAGTCTTTTTTTCTATGATATGCCAATGCCAATTCTTTTATAGTTTCAATATTAGAAGAATCTTTTGAATATGATTTTTCAAAATTTAATAATGCTAATTCATTATTATCTATTTTTTTATAAACTAAACCTAAATTTCGATATGCATTAGCATCATTTGGAAATAACACCAAATATTGTTTATATTGTTCAATCGCTTCATTATCTCTATTAAGATTACCTAATAAATTGGCATAATCAAATCTCAATGAAGTTAAATTTGGATTTAATAAAAAAGTTTGTTTAAATTTTGATAAAGCCTTTTCATTTTCACCTAAAGCTTGATACGTAAGAGCTAATTTTGCATTAATTAATTCACTATCTTCATTAGATACTAAGGCTTTTTCTAACATTTCAGCTGCAGCTTGGTATTGTTTAGTTTCAAATAACGCAGCACCATATTTTTCAAAATCAGTAAAAGCAGATGGGAATTTTTTATAAATATTAGAATATATCTCACAAGCTTTATCATATTGCGATAATAAACAATAAACATTTGCTAAATTTTCACTGGCTTCCATATGTTCTGGATAAGCACTTAAAAAAGCATTATAATACTCTGTTGCATTTTTATAATTTTTTCTAAAATATTCAACATTTGCTATATTTAAATAATTATACTTGTATTCAGGATAAATAGTTTGAGCTTGTCTAAATGCATTATATGCATTTTCATAATCCCCTATAGTTTGCAAAATATTACCCATACTTATATAAATAAAAGCATCACTAGGTCTTAATTTAACCGCTTTTTTATATGCCGATAAAGACTTTTCATATTCACCTACATCAGAATATAAACCTGCTATTTTCGTATATAACATAGCATCTTCACCATTTATATCTAAAGCTTGCTGGATAATTTTTATAGCAGTATTGTAATCACTCTTATATTCATAAGCACAAGCTTGCTGATACAAAGCATGAGCTTCTTTTGTCATTTTGGCATCAGCAGTGGTATTCATAGCTGAAAGTGTGCATAATATCGCTAGTGTTATATATAAATTTTTCTTATCCATCATTTTAAAGAGCCTCTCAATGATATTTTAGCAAAAAAGGTGAAATTTTAGAAGTTTTTTTAATAATATTACAAAATATTACAACAAAATAAAAAAGCGAAAATTGAAATCCATCAATTCTCGCTTTTTTCTTAAAATAGATGTTGGCAACGAGTTATCTTCCCAGGAAGTGGCCCTCCAAGTATTGTCACCGCTAAGAGTCTTTACGACCGTGTTCGGGATGGGAACGGG
>JAZRSL010000043.1:0-7115 GCA_045651505.1 Candidatus Gastranaerophilaceae bacterium
TCTGCTGGTAACAACTCAGAAATCGGTGAATTAATTGCCGAAGCTATGAGCAAAGTTGGAAACGACGGTGTAATTACAGTTGAAGAAAGCAAATCTTTTGGTACAAACTTGAAAGTTGTTGAAGGTATGCAATTCGACAAAGGTTATATTTCACCTTACTTCGTAACAGATGCAGAAAGAATGGAAGCTGTTTTAGAAGATGCTTATGTACTATGTGTTAACAAAAAAATCAACTTAATAGCTGACTTAGTTCCAGTTCTTGAACAAGTTGCTCGTGACGGACGTTCATTACTTCTTATTGCAGAAGATATTGAAGGTGAAGCTTTAGCAACATTAGTTGTAAACACTATGAGAAAAGTTCTTAGAGCTGTTGCAGTTAAAGCTCCCGGTTTTGGTGACAGAAGAAAAGCTATGTTAGAAGATATTGCTATCTTAACTGGTGGTCAAATGTTCACTGAAGAATTAGGACTTAAATTAGAAAATATTACAACTCAAATGATGGGTCTTGCAAAACGTGTTACAGTTACTAAAGACGAAACAACTATCGTTGTTGGTGATGAAACTCGTCAAGCTGTACAAGAAAGGGTTGCTTTAATCAAAAAACAAATTGAACTTTCTGATAGCGAATACGATAAAGAAAAACTTAATGAACGTGTAGCAAAACTTTCTGGTGGTGTTGCAGTAATCGAAGTTGGTGCAGCTACTGAAATTGAACTTAAAGAAAGAAAATTAAGAATTGAAGATGCTCTAAACGCAACTAGAGCTGCTAATGAAGAAGGTATTGTTCCTGGCGGTGGTGTTGCTTTAATTAGAGTTCAACAAGCTCTTGAATCAAAACTAGATTCTTTAACTTTCAACTCTGACGACGAAAAGAGTGGTTATAAAATATTAATGTCAGCTCTTGATGTACCTTTAAAGGCAATTGCATCAAACGCAGGTGCTAAAGGTGATGTTGTAGTTGACATGGTTAAATCTGAAAGTGAAGCTTTTGGCTATGATGCTTTATTAGAAAGATATACTGACATGTTTGCGGCTGGTATTGTTGACCCAGCTAAGGTTACTAGAAGTGCTTTAGAAAACGCTGCATCTGTAGGTTCTATGCTTCTTACAACTCAAGCTGCAGTAGTTGATATTCCAGAAGAATCAAAAGCACCTGATATGTCAGCAGCAATGGCTGGCATGGGTGGAATGGGTGGCATGATGTAGTCGCCTTAATCGCAAGATTAAATAAAATAGCATGCTCGCCAGTAAATTTATTTACTGGCGAGTTTGTTATTTTGTTTTAAATGGGGTTGAATGTTAATATTTATTAACCTTTAAAAACCTTAGTTTTAGTACATTTGTATAAAAAATCTCCAACTAAAGTATAAAATTTTAAAAAAAAATTAAAGTTTTAAAAAAAAGTGCCGTTATAAGAAATATAAGATAGATTTTTATAGGTAGAAATAAAATGGTTGATAAAGAAGAAATTGGAGCATCATTATTTTCAAGGACATTGGATATTATGGAAAATGATCCTCTTGAAGAAATTTTTGCGTTAAACATGGGTGATTTTGTTTCTGAATTCTTAATTACCGAGGAACTAGCAAGTAAAATTGGCAAAAGTGCTAAGGATAAGATTGCAAAATTAAAATCACAATTAAGAGAGCTTGTCTCAATATATTCTTTGGATAATACTTTGTGTGTTTTAGGATTTGATTCTAAAGACGAATATGTTGTATATAATTCAATTGCAAAAACATTGACGCAAATTCTTGATGTTGATGCTTGTCATATCTACCTAACAAAAGATTTTACAAAAGGTTTGAATTTTAATGAAAAATTTTTGGGCCTTGTAGGTTCATCAATTGATTTTGAAGAAGATATTTACTCAAAAAAATTGGGTTATTCAAAAGATGATAAATCAATTGTTGTAAAGGCTTTTAATACTTTAGAAAAGGTGCAAATAAAGGACATTGCTTCAATAGATAATTTTGTACCTAAATATGAATTAAAAGAATATGACGTTAAATCATTAGCTATTGTACCAATGCATAATAATGCTCACGTAGTTGGGGTTATTGTTATAGAAAACTATAAAGAAAAAAGTATTAAAAAAGCTTATATGAATTTATTGGAAACAATAGCAAGACTTTTTGGTACATCGATGCATTTGCAAAAAGTTGTAGAACAAGCAGAAGAATTGATTGCTGAAGAAAACGTTGTTGTTGAAGAATTGCAGCATATGAGAGCTGAATTAACAGCTTTAATTGGTGATTTGGGTTCAAATCAACAAGCTTTTGTTGAGCGTTTAGCTAAAGCAGTGGATGAAAAAGGGCAATATAAAGTTGCTCATTCTCAACGTACAGCAGAGCTTTCTAAAAAGCTTTGTCGTCAAATAGGCTTGAATGAAAAAACAACAGATTTAGTTTACTATGCTGGTTTATTACAAAATATTGGTAAAATAACACTACCAGAATCGTTGTTTACTAATAAAGGTAAGCTTTCTAAAGATGAATGGGAAAGATTACAAAACCATCCAAATGTTGGTGTTAATTTACTTATGAATATAAACTTCTTGTCCGAAGTTATACCTTATATTCATTATCACAAAGAACGTTGGGATGGTTGTGGTGAGCCAGAAGGTTTAAAAGGTAATTCTATACCATTTGGTTCAAGAATTATTGCGGTAGCTGATGCTTTTACAGCTATGACCTCTGATAGATCTTATCGTGAGGCTATGACGGAAAAAGACGCTTTAGAAATTATGAAGTCGGAGGCCTCTATAAAATGGGACCCAGATGTCGTTAATGCATTGTTTGAGGTTATAAAATAAAAAAATCGGATTTAATCCGATTTTTTATTTTTTATGTTCTTTAATGAAAGTTAGAAGAGCATCCATTTTTTGTTTTAAAATTTCGTTTTCTTCTTTTAGTCTTGCATTTTCAACTCTTATATCGTAACTTTCTCTTTCAAGAGTTATTGAAGGAACTTCTTCTGGGTTTAAAGAGAATCTTTTACCAGCTTCTTCTTTCATAAAAATAATACTCTTAACATCGATGTCTCTAACAAAACCCATTTGAACCATTAATTCTGCAATAAAAACGTGTTTTCCTGCTTCGTTCATTTCTTGTTGTTTATTAAGAACTTCATCTAATTGTTCAATTGTCATTTTCCCAGCGCGGATAAAATATTCACCGGTTCTATATTTACCCGCAATAAAACCAGCGATTGCACTTACAAATTTAGGTATTTTTGTTGAGAAAAATCCTGAAGTTTTACAAAAAGTGAAAGCTTTTGAAACTTCTTCCATTGTAAAATTATTTTCAATAGCAATTTCAATTAATGACATGCCCTTTGAACAACAATTTAAGAAAGAGTATATGCTTTCATCGAATTTAGACTCTTTTGTTAAAAGTTCGGTTTGTCCTAATTCTGATAATGAAGGTTTGTAGACATGAAAAAGTTCGCCTTCTTCAACATCTAAGAATTCATTACTCAAATATGTGTTTAAATCTTTTGATAAGTTAAGAAATATTGTTTGCTTAATCCATAAAGGAAAACCAAGCATTTTCTCCATAAAACCAATAAATAAGCTTTTACTCATTATCAACCTCTTATTATTTAACGGTATTTACCCTTTTTATATGATGTCTCTAGGGTTATTATAGCATAATATATAATTAGTAGAAATTTGTAAAGGAAGCTTCATATATGGGTATGGACGGATTATCAATGTCAAACACCGGGGCTCTTAAAGAGTCTACTTCTGCTGATATTGCAAACCGTAATGAACAAGTGATGCAAGCTGATGCAACAAATGACCCTAAAATGGTTCAGACAACAAGTACTAACCGAAGGATTAAAGAAAAAGAGGACGAGGAAGAAGCTCCAAAAAATAAACAACAAGGCAAACAAGAAGAAGATATTGAAGATAGCTTTGTGGAATCTGAATCTGAGTTTGAAAAAGAAGAGTTTCATATTGAGGACTTAGAAAATCCAAATAAAGATTTTTATGTAAAACTTAATGCAAAAGATGATATAATAGAATTATATGATAGTTCAACGGATAGATTAATTGAAACAATATCTGGAAATGAACTAAGAGAACTTGTGAAAAGATTAAACATGGCTTCAGGTATTTTTGTAAACAAAAAGGTGTAAAGTGGTAAATCCTTATAATAAATATATAAAACAATATCAAACAAATAACATAACAACAGCAACTCCTGAGAAGTTGATGATTATGCTTTTTGATGGAGCAATTCAGTTTTTACAAAAAGCCAAAAGTGCCATTGAAGAAAAAAACTTGCAAGAAAGAGCTAAAAATATTGAAGGCGCAAGAAAGATTGTCCGAGAATTGATGAGAACAATTGATTTAGAAAATGGCAATGATGTTTCAAAACGTTTATTTAGACTATATAATCAAATGGCAATGAAACTTATAAAAGCAAATGTGTCAAGAAATGTTTCTCTAATAGAAGAGGTTATTACTGATTTAACGAATATTCGATGGGGTTTCCAAAAAGCCATAGATATTCAAAGTGGTGTTTCATCTGTTGATGATGTAATGAAAGAATATAACGCAAATCAACAACAAAATTTAGGGGACGAAAATGCAGGATAAACAGCAATTTGAGCAACTTATATTGCAATATAACCAGCTTAAAAATGGCGCATTAGAGATAAGACGTAAAGTAGAAATAGAAGATTTTGACGGTGCATTGACAATGCTGAAATCAAGAGAAGCTGTTTTTTTAAATTGTAAATGCATGCGTAAGTTTTTAGAATTGACTCCAGAGCAAGAGCAAGAACTAAATAAAGTGCTTGATGAATTGAAAGAGATAGAACTTAATAACATTGCCATGCTTCAAAAAGGCATGAAAGAAGTTAAACTTGAACTTAAACGAACACAACAAACAGAAAAAATACAACAAGCATATGATTTAAGAGACGAGCAAAGTGGTAGCATTGTAAATTTTGAAGAGTGACGTAACCCTTTATTCATAAGAGTTTTGGCCACTTTTATATAAAGTGGTCTATTGGTGTTTATATACTTAAAATGGCTAGAAGCTAGTTATCATAATACTTTTCATAAAAAAAGTGCTTGCATTATTGATTTTTATTTGTATAATAGAATTTGTAGAAATGAGAAAGGAGTTTTATCATGAACAAAGAAGAATTAGTACAAGAAATTTCAAAAAAAGCTAAAGTTACTCAAAAAGAAGCTAACGAAGTTTTATCAGCTTTAATCGAAACAGTTTCTAAAACAGTTTCTAAAGGTAAAAAAGTTACTTTAGTTGGTTTTGGTACTTTCGAACCACGTAAGAGAGCTGCTAGAAATGGTAGAAACCCTCAAACTGGTAAAGAAATTAAAATCCCTGCTAAAACAGTTCCTGTTTTCTCAGCTGGTAAAAAATTCAAAGAAGTTGTTAACGGCAAATAGTTGGCACTTTAACGAGATTATAATAAGATAGGTTGCAAAAGTAGCCTATCTTATTTTTTATGTATCTTGATTGTTTTTATATTTTTGGATTATAATAAATAAAAAACGGATATGGAAGAAAAATTTGATTATCACAAAATAACGGTATCTGAAATGGCACCACATGTGCATAGTTTTGCATTGGGTGAAAATAAAGTTGATAAGCTTGCTAAATGGCTTATTAATTGGATAACTTTGTCTTTGGAGTGTGGGAAGATTAAACCCTATGATTTAATGCCATCTAAAGCCGATTTAGCTTGTCATATTGGTGTAAGTCAAGGAACTATGCAAAATGTTTTTAGAGTTGTAGAAGATTTTGGGTTTTTAGAATCAAAACAAAGGATTGGTACATTCATTAAAGATTATAGAAAAGCGCCAGCGATAGAAAAACTAACTTCTAAAAGAGATTTGGCGGTAGAAGTAATAAAAAAATTTCTGGTAGAAAATGGATATGAAGTTGGTAAAAAATTGCCATCAACAAGGAGTTTAGCGCAATATACTGGTATTAGTAGTACAACAATTAGGACAGCATTAATAAATCTTGTATCCAATGGTATTCTTGATAAAGTAGAGAATTCCTATGTTTTATCTGAAAAAATAGATAATGTAGAAGTAGTTCGACAAGAGACATTGGTAGAGAAAGTGGCTAATAAAATAAGAAAATATATAGAGAAGGAATTGAAACCTGGTGAAAAACTTCCTGCTAATATAGACCTTGCGAAAAGATTAAAAGTCAGTATTAAAACAATTCACGATGCTGTTCATCATTTATCTAAAGAAGGTATTGTTTTTACACGTCGAGGACGTTATGGAACAGTTGTTACTGATGAATCAAATACAGCAGGTGAAATGTATTATTACGAAAAAATTGAGCAAAGGATTAAAACCCAATTGCTTGCTAATTGCAATATTGGTGATAAGTTACCTTCTATAAAAAATTTAGCAAGAGAGTTGTGCACAAGTGAAAAAACCGTAAAAAAAGCCTTAGATAATTTAGCTGAGGACGGTTATTTAACTTTTAGCAGAGGGCGATATGGTGGAACTTTTGTAACTGATATTCCGCAAAGCTCTGCAGAAGCATATAAGTGGCTGGCAATAAATACGGATTATATGGCAAATTAAGAAAAAGATATTAGCTTGAAAAAGAATAGACAATAGCTTATACTATTAGAACGCACATTGAATGAGTAAATAGATTTAATATTTGGATGTATTGACAAAGCTTTACCTCTCCTGAAAGCGAAGCTGTTGTAGGAGAGGGTAGAATTTCTTAATGAGGAACGAAATTAGAAATTCGGGTGAGGTTTCGAGTAGAGCCGTCTACATCCTAAAAACAAAACAATCATGGGGATGTACTGGTTTTGACGCTGTGATCGGTAAATCCGGGTTGCGAGTCCGAGCGCTGTTCTCGGTTATCAACGAGCAAATTAAAACAAACGCTGAATCAAACGTTGTTTATGCTAACTTCGGTCGCGAAAGCAGACTAGCTGCCTAATTGCAGCTATTAGCCCTCTAGTATGACCAGCTTGCCGTTGTGCTAGATGAGATTATGCAAGACGCAGTATGCAAATGATGGTATGCATATCAAGATTACCATTGAAGGTTAGGCTTCCGCAAAAAGTCTTTGGGTTGGATTAGGTTTTGTTGCTTT
>JAZRSL010000044.1:0-3058 GCA_045651505.1 Candidatus Gastranaerophilaceae bacterium
GAAATCCACAACATATAAAAACCTCCAAATTAATTATCAATTTCATTATATCGCGCTTTACTTGACTTTTCTTGCCACAAATGCTATAATATATGGACAAAATTTGACTTTTATTAAAGGGAGCCAACAAATGTTTTATCAATTTAACCATTTAGGCTCGCCCGACTATTTAAAGGTGGAATACGGTGAAAATTTTAATTTTCCCCTGCACTTACACCGCTGTTTTGAGTTTGTTGCGGTACTTTCGGGCGAAATGCAAATAACGGTAGATAAAAATGAATATATTTTAAAAGAAAATGAGGCTTTAATGATATTCCCTAACCAGATACACTCCTTTAAATCGCAAGAAAAAAGCAAGCATTTTCTTATGATTTTTTCACCTAATTTAGTTAAATCATTTGAAACTTCAATTAACGGTAAGGTGCCGCAAAACAACAAATTCACTTTATCTAAAAGTTTAATTAAGTTAAGCCGAAACCTTTCCCCCTCTTCTGACATTTGCGAAAAGAAAGGTATTCTTTATTTGCTTTGCGGGGAATTTAACAAGACAGCCAACTATATATCTAAAAACATTAAAGACCAAACTCCCCTTTTTAAAATGTTTTTGTATGTGGAAAAGCACTTTGCAAAGGAATGTAATTTGCGAAATCTTGCTGAAGAAATGGGTTATGATTATTCGTATCTTTCAAGGCTTTTTAAAAAAATGGTTGGTATGTCATTCAACACCTATATTAACCACTACCGACTTAGTAACGCCTGTTACTTAATGGAAAATACAAATAATTCTATTTTATATTGCGCTATTGAAAGCGGGTATTCATCCCTTAGAAATTTTAACAGGAATTTTAAAAAGCATTTTTATGTAACACCCACAGAGTATAAAGAAAATTTAGGCTCTTTGTCAATAGTTGGGGTAAAGAGTTAAAATGAAAAAGATTTACGCAAGCAGTCGCATTATGCGGCTGCTTGTTTGCTATTAAGTTTTTGATGGGAAAATATATGTAAAATACGGTTTCTAAATCGTTTGAAATTACGGTATCCGTATGCGTTCCTTTTTAAGACTTTGATCTTGTTGTTACAGCCTTCTGTAAATCCATTCGTAACGCTGGTGGAAAAAGAATTAGCAATTCCTTTGTACCAATTTCGCATTGTTTCTGTGCATTTTTCAAAAGGTAATAATCCGCAGTCTTCTGTATATTCAATCCACTCTGCTAGGGCTTTTTGTGCGGCTTTAGGTTCTTTGATGCTTAACAATTCTAAAAACTTTTCTTTGTAAAAATAAGCTCTGCTAATATTTACTGAATAATATAACATAACATTTACTTGTTGCTTTTGCTCTTCTTTGAGGGAATTAAATCTTTTAATAAGCAAAGATTTTGACCTTTTGAAATATTTTCTGAGTTCAGGACTTAATTTGTTTTGTTCTTCTTTTCTAATTTTTTCAAAGGCCCATACAACTTGTCTAATCCAATGGTATTTATCTATCACCTGTGTTGCGTTTTTGAACCAGGCATCTGCAATATCCGCATAAGTGCGCCACATATCGCTGACAAAATATTTGACATTGTTCCTTTGAGCTTTGGAAAACCCTTTAAAATAGCGGGTTAGATAAGGTTTGTAACGCTCCGGTAGTATGTCTAAAACCACTTTGTTTACCGGATCTGTTAATATGCATTGATATTTTTCTCCCCAAGTATTTCCCTTAAATTCGTCAACAGATAGATTCTCGGGTAAAGCTGGTTTAGGATATGACACCTCATCAAAAATTCTAATCACCGTAGATACAGAGAGGTTAACCTCTCTGGCTACACTGGTAAAAGAACGTTCATCACGAAGTTTATCTATTATATACGCAACCAATCTAGTTGTATTTCTAGCGTATTTGGGAAGAAAGTCAGATTTTTCAAAAAAGCGTTTTCCGCAGTTCGGGCATCGATATCTGCGTTTTCGTAATCTTATAATTGCTAATTTACCAAAAGAGGGAATATCTTTAATTTCTTGCTCTCGGTAGTCGTGAACTGCATCTGTTGCGGTACCGCAACAGATGCAGTTGTGCTCTTTTCGTTCCATTTCTGCATATATTACGATATTTTTTTCATTTTCTTCAATATTTGTGATGTTTACCTCTTGCAATCCGAGAAGTTTTTCTGTAAAATGTTTATAGAGCATATTTGGTCCTCCGTTCATGGTTTCTCGTCAATTCCATTTTAACGGATTTTACCCAAATATGCTCTACTTTTTTTATTTTATTTTTAATTTTTCTTCGTAGGCTCTACTTGGTTACCCCAACATTTATTATAGAGCCTTTTTTATTTCTTTTCGGTATTTTAATGGTGTGATTCCAAACTTATCTTTAAAAACTCTATAAAAATATTTTTCGTTATCGCCAAAGGTTTGGCGTGATATTTCAGAAATTCGCATATCTGTATTTTCTAACATAACGGTAGCAACTGCAAGTTTCTTTTCTATTATAAGGGTAGGGAAAGAATAACCATATTCTTTTTTTATTATACGTGCTACTTGTTTAGGACTTAAATGAACCGCATTAGCAACTTCAGTAAGAGTGAGTTTTGAAAACATAAGGTTTTTATTTACATAGCTTTCAATAGCGTTTATGTGTTGCGATGCGTGGCTTTTTTTGTTATTGAATTTTAAATCCTTTGTTTTTATGTTTCTAAAAACACCGTTGAAAATAAGCCTTGCCAAAGCACTTTCGTCTATTCTGGCAGAAGGGGAACTATCAAAAGTTTTCTCGGTGAATTTTTTTACATAGTAAACCATTTCATCATTTATGGGTAGTGAGAGTACGTTTTTATTAAGCCGTTCCTCAATGCTTGGACTTTCATCAAAAGAAAACAACAAGCAATAACTTTCACCTCTGATAGGAACAGAAAAATGTTTGAATTTTTGTGGTATAATGACTATAGAGTTTTTATACTCAACAATGTTATGATTGGTTACAATTTTCAAACAACCTGATGTAACAAAAAATATTTCGTAAGTAAAGTGTGTATGTGTTGTTCTTATATTAGGGCAGTTTTCAAAATCATTGTATGCT
>JAZRSL010000045.1:0-39110 GCA_045651505.1 Candidatus Gastranaerophilaceae bacterium
TGTCATATTTGGTGCATTTGTGCAGGGTTGAGAGTTTTTGAAATTCAGCCACATATCAATCATTTTTATCACCTCGTCAATTGTCGGAACATAATCGGAGTGCCAATTCTTGTGTAACTTTTCATTCCTTAAAAGATATGCAGGCTTGTTGTCGATAGACGAGCCGACATAGCTTGGCAAGAGTTTTTCAAAGCCTTCTTGAAACTCTTTAAAAAATCGCTCAATCACTTTTGCTCTGGCGTTGTAGGGTTTTGCAAAAACAGTTTCAATTCCTAGTTTTGCATACAAGCCATAAAACCCTAATTCCCCAAAGCCTTTGTCATCTGTAAAATATTTTGCCCTAAACGCTCTACCGTTATCCTGATAAACGATTTTGGGAATCATATCTAGGTTTATAATTGCGTTTCTGAGTGCCGATGCAATGCATTGAACATTTTCTTCGAGCATAATTTCATAGCCGACAAGTGCTGTTGATTTCCAGTCCAAGAATCCGACAAGCGTTGCTCTACTTGGTTTACCTGTAAATGGATTTATCACCTGAAACGCTAGTTTATGCCCGTCTGTGACCAAAATATCGCCAACATCAAGCAGACTTGCATCACGTTTTATGTAAGGCTCAACCTTGTCAGACAAAGCCTTTTCGCCATCTCGAGCAAGTACCCATTTGTCGTAATTGTTGTTCTTGAACCACATTGCGTATCGGCGAAACGTGATATCTGCAGGGATAAAGCTTTGCCCTTGCTCACGCAGTTTGTATTTTGTAAGCGCAGTCGCCTTACCGATAGAAATTCGGTTTGGGTGCAAAAGCAAGCCCATAAATATTTTGATTTCTTCGTCGGTAAGGCAAGTGCGATAGTCGTTAACACTTGCGTATTTGTATTGAGGCAGTAGCTTTTGATAATCATCAGTTCCGCCAAGCATGGCGTGCCAGCGATGCAATGAGCCGCCAGAAATTTTGCCTATAACTTGGAATAAGTGCGAATTTGATGTGTTGTACAAATTCACAAAATCATAATCAGCTTGGAGTTTATTGTTTGCTTTTCGTCTAAACTCAAGCCATTTGTGGATTAAATCAAGCCTTGCAAGTGCAATTTGCTTTGACTTTTTCGGTGTGAATTTGATTGTATCAATTTGGTTTTGCATCGTCTCAAAGTCCTTGTAATGCCTGTGCACACACATTCATCACTCTGTTTGAGACAGAAGTCAAGTGTTTAGTTTAAGAGAAAATCATATAAACTTGCATCATAACAAAATTCATCGCAAGTAATGATTTTATGTAGTATTTCTTTCATGTTATAAAAAGCTATTGAATCAAAGTTATTATAGTCATGATCGGTATAATTGGAACATTCTTGCAAGTGGACTCTATTTCTTAATTTTTTAAGTTTTTTGAGCATTGGATACACACCATGTCCAACATTTAATAACCCTTTTTTTTCAACTTTATGTATCATAGATTCAAAATCCATATGTCCATCAGTTGCCTTTACTTTTTTATAAATTTCGGTAACAGTTTGTAATTCTTGTTTACCATGTTTTTGAAAATTTGAAGTTGTTGTTAAAACTAATTCTTTATCAACCGTCTTCCAGTTTTTTGTAGCTTTAAGTAGAGAAACAAATAACATTTCTATAATACCCATTGCAACAATAATATAAGATTTATAAACCATGGTTATGATAACCGAAGATAAGTTCAATTCTTCAATTTGCTTTTGTAAATATTCAAGATATTGCATGTTATAGCCAAAATTACTTTTGACTTGGTAACGATTCGGAGTTCCATATTTCAATTTTAAATTATCTCTGTAAATATTAATTCTTTGAGCAGTCCATCTAGTTTTTTTACTATCTTTTAATAAAGTCTCCATTTTAAACCTCCTAAAGTAATTTTATAATAAATATCTATGTAAGCGTTAATTTAGCGTATCTCATTTTGTGAGAGAAAATAAAATTGCACAAAGTTGCACTTTATTGCACTGGGGGAAGTATAGTGATTGTGCTTGATGGACCCTGAATCAAGTTCAGGGTGACGTTTTTTAGTGCAATTTTGTGCAAGAAAAGGGACAAATGTGCAAGAATTCGGACGCAAATCTCTACACTAAAAAACAGGCTGTAATCGCCTGTTTATCTAGATTTTTATTAAAATCCCTTATATCAAATGTCCTGTTTCCCTATAAGTGCAATTTTGTGCAAGAAAAGGGACAAAAGTGCAAAAAATCGGACGAAAATCTCTACACTAAAAAACAGGCTATAATCGCCTGTTTACTTGACTTTTTATTAAATTTTCTTATATCAAATGTCCTGTTTCCCTATAACAATATATAGACAATAAAATACATTAGACAATAAAAAACACACCCTAAAGGTCTGTTTTTTATTGTTAATGGCGGGAACGACGAGGCTCGAACTCGCGACCTCATGCGTGACAGGCATGCGCTCTAACCAACTGAGCTACGCTCCCATATTTTATTGTCAACGCAACCAATTATTTCGGCTACTCATTTAATATAATATGCTGAAAAAAAATTTGCAATACCTTTATTTATTTTTTTTTATAGTTATGTGTCTAATCATAAAATCACCTGCCTTACTAATAGTTCTTTTTACATTATTTAGGTTAAATATAATCATTAAATCTTTTTCATACTTCCAGCTATTCTTAATTCCAAGCCCTCATTTGAGGGCTTTTTTTTAATAGCAAATTTACCTTTTTTCTGCTTTAATATTAAAAAGGAGTGTAAAATGAATAACTTAGTCGTTAATACAGCCCAAGGCCAATACGAAAAAAGACATCCCGCTCTATATGCATCTGGTATCACAGCAGCTTGGTTTGGAGAGCCCTATCTAAAAAGAGCCCTATATCATCCTGTATACAAATGGGTTTCGAATTCTAAAAATATTTGCGAGAAAGATTTATTACAATACGCACAAAAGGCAGTTAAACAAAACCTTAAAAATGATGGATTTGAAATTGTGGATTTTACTCCTGAAACAATGAAAGAAGTTACTAACAAATATAAGTTAAACCTAAATCCACAAAAACCAAATATGTTTACTAAGATTACACAAATGATTCTTCGAAGAAAAAGATTAAGTGAAGAAAACTTACTTACTCAAATCCTAGAAGGTACAAATGCTGCCTTTCACCCCCATAAAAATATTGTTCTTTGCAATGTTGAAAAAAAGGGTTCTACTCTATTCCATGAGATAGGGCATAAAATGAATAACAACTCTCAAAATATTTTAATGAAATCTCTTATAAGGATAAAAAATATTCCAGCAACTATCGTACCGCTAATTTCATTAATAACAATAGCCACAGATCCTAAAGAGGACAACTCAAAACAAAACATAGCAAATTTTATTAAATCAAACTGTGGTGCACTTACTTTTTTAACACTTATACCTAAAGTAACCGAAGAAATTATTGCAAGTGTAAAAGGCAACAAAATAGCCAAGAAATCTGGTATGCCAGAGGAAATGCTTAAAAAAGTTAAAAACAGTAATAAAAAATCTATTATTTCATACATATCAACAGCTATTATTTCTGCTGCTGGAATTCAGTTAATAAGTAAATTAAGAGATTTAATTTGCGTCAAAAAAGTTCAAGCTGATTTAACATAAACATCTTTATGTTATAATTTTCCCAAAAGGAATGACATATGTTAGAAAATTGGCAAATACCTCTATTAATGACATTTATAGCCGGATTAGCAACGGTTATCGGTGGGTTTATAACGTTTTTTGTAAATAAGAACAATATGAAAGTTTTATCTCTAGGGCTTGGTTTCTCTGCGGGGGTTATGATTTTTGTTTCATTAACTGAAATTATGCATTCAGCGCAAGATTTATTAATCCCATATTTTCCTAACAATTATCACTGGGTTGTTTTTCTAGGTTTTATTACTGGGGTAATAATTTCTAAGCTAATCGACACTTTTGTTCCAGATCACGTAGAAGAAGATCTTGGTGAAGGTTGCGATATTGAATGTAAAAAAACTCACAGAATAAAAAGAGCTGGAATCCTTACTGCTATAGCCATTGCTGTTCACAATTTTCCAGAAGGGCTTGGAACTTTTCTTGTTTCTTCACAAGATTTAGCTATCGGTGTTTCTGTAGCAATTGCTATTGCACTACACAATATCCCTGAAGGTATCGCAGTTGCGCTCCCTATATATCATTCAACTGGAAAGAAAAGAATGGCAATTTGGTATTCTTTCTGGACAGGTATGACAGAACCTCTTGGCGCTATAATTGGCCTTGGTTTATTAAGCTGGTTTTTACCTCATATGTTTATTGGTTTTTTCCTTGCTGCAGTTGTTGGAATAATGATATATATAGCATTTGACACATTGCTTCCGCTTTCTCATGAATATGGTGATTGGCACTACGCCATTTCTGGAATAATGGCTGGTATTATAGTTATTTGGGCAAGTTTATTACTATTACACACCCACTAGCAAAAAAATATATGTTTGTATTTTATCTAAGTATAAAGAAGGTGATAAAATGCAAATACAACAAATCCCTATGACTAATTTTAAAGCTACCAAAGTTTTAAATGCTGAAAGAAGTATTGCCAATGGTAAAAAAGAATTTGTAGAAGTATTTAAACTCGATGAACACACAGATAAATTTTTTATTCAAAAATGTCATAATCTTTTAGCAAGTAGAAAAGAACATACATTAACAGCTTTTCAAAAAAGGCTTAAATCAATTTTTTCTGGATTTTTAAATGAAGCTAATTCTCTTTCAGAAGATTTTTATATTGCAATAAAAAACAGTGAAGAAATTATTGGTTGCATGAATTCTGTACCATTCATAAAAGATGTGATTCCAATAAACATCTTTATATCTAAAAACAAACCTCATTATATAAACACTTTATTTTATGCCTTACTTAAAGATTCTCAAAAAAATTACAAAGGATATAATATTAAAACAAAAGAAATTGCTAAAAAACTCTCATTAACAGAAATGAGAATTCGTCCAGAAAATATAGATAGTTACAAAAAAACCATAGAAGAAAGTTTTAATAACATTAAATTCAAATCTGTTAATATAAAAAATATAAATTTAGATAATATTTTTGGTACAGAATGTTTTGAAACAGAGAAAATTTTAAATACATAATAAAATTAAAATGCTTTTTCCTCTTGTTTAATGTATAATTTAGGCATTAAGAAGAAAGGAAAAAAGCATGACAAACTTATCACCATTACAAATCGAAAGATTGAAATACCAACCTAAATTGCCTTCTTCTTTGGCAAATGGTATCAATCATTTAGTATCAAAAGAAGGTTCTGCAACTGAATCTGTTGCTAACCAAGAAGAAATTAAAGCTTTATTCAAAAATACTTATGGAAAACCAACTGTAACTTTTGAAACATCTTCTGATTCATCAGTTTCAGGAATCAGAAATGTTGGTGTTATCCTTTCAGGTGGCCAAGCTCCTGGTGGACACAACGTTATTGCAGGTTTATATGATGCTTTAAAACAAGCAAATTCAGCTAACAAACTTTACGGTTTCTTAGGTGGCCCAAGCGGTATTATCGAAGGTAAATATGTAGAGTTTACTGATTCATTTATTGATGAATACAGAAACACTGGCGGATTCGACATCATCGGGTCTGGTAGAACAAAACTTGAAACAGAAGAACAATTCAAATGGTCTTTAGAAGTTTGTAAAAAACTTAATTTATCAGCTGTTGTAATCATCGGTGGTGACGATTCTAATACTAACGCAGCTCTTTTAGCAGAATGGTTTGTTGCTAACAATGCTGGAATCCAAGTTATTGGTTGTCCTAAAACTATTGACGGTGACTTAAAGAACGAACAAATCGAAATTTCATTCGGTTTTGATACAGCTACTAAAACTTATGGTGAATTAATCGGTAACATTTTAAGAGATGCTAACTCTGCTAAGAAATACTGGCACTTTGTAAAAATCATGGGTAGAAGTGCTTCTCACGTAGCTCTTGAAGCAGCTCTTCAAACCCAACCAAACATTACTTTAATTTCTGAAGAAGTTGAACAAAAGAAAATGTCTTTAGCCTCAATTATTGACTATATGACAGACATTATCGTAAGACGTTCAGAAGCTGGCAGAAACTTTGGCATAGCAGTTATTCCTGAAGGTTTAATTGAATTCGTTCCAGAATTAAAATCAATGATTGCTAACTTAAACGATATAATGCCATCATTAGAAAAAGATGCTTCTTACTCTAATGGTTCAGATGCTGAAAAAATCGCTATTATTGAAAATACATTATCTAGCGAAAACTCTTCAGTATTCAAATCTTTACCAGCATTAATCAAATCTCAATTATTGATGGATAGAGACCCTCACGGTAACGTACAAGTTTCTAAAATCGAAACTGAAAAACTTTTAATCTCTATGATTGAAGAAAAATTAGCGTCTATGAAGAAAGAAGGAAAATTCAGCGGTAAATTCTCTACACAATCACACTTCTTCGGCTACGAAGGACGTTGTGCATTTCCTTCAAACTTCGATGCTGATTACTGTTATTCATTAGGCTTCAATGCTTTTGCTTTGATCAACTTTGGTCTAACTGGTTACTTATCTTCAGTAAGAAACTTGACTGCTCCAGCTAGTCAGTGGATCGCTGGTGGTGTTCCTCTTACAATGATGATGAATATGGAAAGACGTCACGGTGAAATGAAGCCTGTAATCAAAAAAGCTTTGGTTGAACTTGATGGACCTGTTTTCAAAAAACTTGAATCAAACAGAGAAGATTGGGCTATAAACGATAGATACCTATTCCCTGGTGCTATTCAATACTTTGGTCCATCATCGGTTTGTGATATTACAACAGTTACTTTAGCGCTTGAATCAGCAGCTAAATTAGCTACTGTGTAATAACTAAAGTTAATAATATTAATATTTAGCAATGGCGGGTAAACTTATTAAGTTTGCCCGCTTTTTGTATTACCCTTTTTTTGTATGATTTTATACCCAAAACTGTTGTCTTAATTCACCAATAGGCTTATAATAATTATTATAGATTTGGGACAAAATGAGAAAATGAAAAGAGCTTTTTTAATTATCTTTTTTATTTTTACTTTTTTCTGCACTTTAGCTAATGCGCAGGATGCTTATCAAGCATATATTCCAAAAGACAATGAAATAATATTCAATCAATCTATGTTTAAAATTGACGTCGTTGACCCAGCTATTTTAACAAACCTAAAAGGTGCTAACTACCCTGGAATTAGGGGAGCTAACCAGCTCGTTATTTACACCCCATCTTTTGGTTTTAGAACAAATACAAATGAATTCGGCACAGAAGCAATTGTTATTGGAGATACCGTTACTTCACTAAGTGGTGCTGACTCACTAATTCCAGCAAACGGTTTTGTAATAAGTGGACACGGAAATGCTAAAAAATGGATTAATGAAAATATTATGGTTGGATCTAAAATAAGTTTAGATTTAGAGAAGAAAATTATAACCTCACATATAACTTCTGATACATTTCTTTTTGCAGCAAAAGACAGAGTACAAGAAGTTCAAAATATGATTGCATACTATACTCAAAGTTATATTGGATATAACTCAAAAAAAACAGAACAAGAATTAAACCGAGCAAAAGATTTTATTAATAAAGCAGAAAAAAATGGAGAATATTCTCAAAAATATTCATCAAAAGCAATAGAATTTGCTAATTCAGCTATGGCCTCCGTTATCCCATTTGATTCAAAAGAAACAAAAGGAGTTTGGGTACGACCAACTTATTTTACAAGAGGGGAAATCGAAGATGTTATTGAATCATTAGAAAAAGCTGGAATCAATTCAATCTACTTAGAAACGTATTATCATGGTAAAACCATTTATCCTTCAAAAATAATGGAAAATTATGGATTTATCAAACAATATGAAGATTATTTAGGTTTTGATCCATTAAAAATATGGATAGAAGAAGCCCACAAGCGTGGAATAAAAGTTAACATATGGTTTCAAACATTTTATGTAGGAAATAAATCTCCAGAAACAAATCCTATGTACATCCTTGCTCAACGACCAGACTGGGCTAATTGCCAAAAGAAAAACGCAAATTCTGATACAATTTCTTATTCAATATCTGAACACAATGGATATTTTATAGATCCCGCTAACCCAGAAGTGCAAACTTTCTTATATGAGCTTATTAATGAAATAATTACAGAATATAAACCAGATGGAATAAATTTAGATTATATTAGATATCCACAAACACTCTCTTCAAATTTTTCAAATCACGATTTATCAAGCTGGGGATATACAAAGTTTGCCAGAAATGAATTTGCAGACTTATATGGCACAGACCCTCTAGAATTAAAGCCTTATGATGCATTGTGGAACTACTGGAAATATTATCGTTGTAATAAAGTCTCTGATTTTGTAAAAAAAGTAAGCATTTTATGCAGAGCAAATAAAGTTGAACTCACTGCAGTTATTTTCCCTAACCGTATAAATGCTATTGATACTAAATTACAAGATTGGAAAAACTGGTCTATTAACAATTTTGTAGATGGCTTTACTCCACTATTCTTAACATGTGATGATAAAACCGCTACTAATTTAATAGAAGAGGTTTTAAGAAATAAATCAGCTTCTACTAAATTATATGCAGGACTATTTGTAACCTTTATGAATGGTTCACATACCGATTTATTAAAACAAATACACGTAAGTAGAATGTATAATTTAGATGGACAAATTTTGTTTGATTTTGCTCACTTAAATGACTATTATGTGGAAAACCTAACAGAAAGCGTCTTTAAGCCTTACAAAAAAGAGCCTATTATTCAAGAAGAAGAAAGACTTACGAACATTCAACAAACTTGCAAAAAGAACAACAAAAAGCGAAATAAACAGAAATAAGTAAAACTATGGAAGATAATAAAACCACGCAAAAAAGACAATTTTTAGGAATTTGGTTTGAATGTTGCCATGTATATGGCAGATTATATAAAAATAAAGCTGGAACAATGTATTATGGTCGTTGCCCTCGTTGTTTACGCTCAGTAAGAGTAAGAGTTGGAGAAGGCGGAACAAACCAAAGATTCTTTCGAGGTAGTTAAAGATAACTTTTATTTTTTAACTAAAAACCCAAAACGTTTATTTTTATATTGAAAATAATCACTTGTAATTTCGCCTAAATCCACATAATTGATATTATTTTTTTCTAATAGCTCTCTTTGAGCATTTGCTTCAAATACTCCTTGATTTATTATAAGCATTTCACCCTTTTCATTAAGTAGGCTCCAAGCGTGGTTAAGTAACCTTTCTGGGTAAAAATATTTCTTAGGCAATCCCCACATTTTATGAGGTTCAATAAGCACAAAAGGTAAAAACCAAATTATATAATCAAATTTTTCTTTAATATTTAAAAGGTTACCCGCAATATATTTTGTATTTTTTAGATTTTTAATATGGTACTTAGCAACTTCGTATCTATTATAGAAATTACTATATAATCTATAAGCATCTAATTCTACACCCATAAGAAAAAATTTATCCGTAAAACTAGAAAAGAAATCATGCTCTCCTTTTGCATAAAACCAATTTTTAGATCCAATATCTAAAACTTTTATATTTTCTTTTTTTACCTTATTAAAATATTTTTCTAAAATATCTTTTGTATAGAGGTTTTCTTTTATATTACGTTCAACAAGTCTTGAATCCTTCTCTACAAAATCTTTTCGAGAAAAATTCAATATATTTCTTAAATAAAAATCAAAACTATTTTTTAAATCACTAAACATATATCTTTTAATTAACAAGGAACATCAATATCAGAAATAAATCTATCAAGCTTTTCTAAATTTGCACTACCGTAAAAAATATGTCTAGGATAACAATCATTAGGAACTTGCATATAATCACCATATTTTTGAGTCAAGTATTTATCAAAATTATTTGGTGCGAGTATTTTAAATCCTTCAAAATCTACTTGTTTAAGAGGAAAAACCGTTTCATAATCGTAAACAAGATTCCTATCTCTTTGCGGATAATCAATTGCAGCAAAAATTGCAGGTTTAGCATCTTTATCCGAAATATTATTCAAGTTTATTAACACTTTTGTTTTATCAACAAACATTTTCCTCATTTTTTGTTTTGATAAAATGAGAACAGGAAATAATAGCGGATTGAAGCCTTTCTTTTGAATATTTCTTATTTTATTTGATAACTCTATTTTTTCCTCATCATTCACTTTTTTATAATAAAAATCATAAGGGAAAACATCAATTGCTATTCCATCAAACTCTTTTGTTTTTATTTTTATAAAGCACTTATTCTTGCCATTATTATCAAAATACAAATAAATGTTTGGATATTTTTTAGGGTTTTCTTTAAATAATTGTATAAATTTTTCATAATCTTCTCTTAGCATAGCAATATCAGAATCGTCATCCCAAGGAATAAATCCATTATGTCTAATAGCACCTAATAAATTACCATGATCAAGCCAGTATTGAATACCATTTTCTTTGCATATTTCATCAATCTGCAATAAAAACTTGAGACTTGCTATTTGAAACTTTCTTAATAGTCCTGTCGCTTTTGGGATTTCAGTTATTGATGAATACTTTTTCTTCACTTCATTTACTTTATTTTTATATTTTGGTTTTATAAATCTAATCCTAATACCCAAAATATAAATTACAACTCTTGTTGAATTAAATAAATCAACAGAAAAAATCTTTTTCAAAAACTCTTTTAACATTTATAAACTATCCTCAACCCCAATAACATTATAGCTTTTAAAGAGTAAAAGTAAAGTTATATCAAACGTTTTTACTCTTCTTTATGTTCAAAGTTTTTAAGTAAAAATACAAGAGGCACTAATAATAAAACTAAAACTGCATAAATTCGATAAGCATTCATAAAAGCACATAGAGTAGCTTGCTGAATTAATTGCCCATATATTTTACCTTGAACCATTCCTATAGCAGTAGTCGCATCGAATCCCACTTGAGTAAATTTAGCAGACATTGTGCTTATTGCAGTAGAAAACGGGCTACTAAGCAATGTCATTCTATCAACCAAATATGTTTGATATATTTGAGAAAAACTAGAAACTAAAAAACCAACCGAAGATGTTCCTACAGCACAGCCAACATTTTTTATCAGATTTTGCACACTAGAAGCATTTGTCATTTCTTGTTTTGAGACTCTACTATATAAAAGTGTTGTGCAAGGAATAATTACAGCAGTCAGACCAAAACCTATAATAATATTTGGAATTGTAACATTACTAAAAGCTATATTTAGATTTAAGCCAGAAAACATTATACAACCTATTGAGAAAATAATTAATCCTAAAACTGTTTGTGTACGAAGCCCTAAAGTTTTTAAAGTTGCAGAAGTAAATATAACAGCTAACACCGAACCAACTCCCATTGGGCCAGCAGCTAAGCCACTTAAGAAAGAGTCATATCCCATTAAATTCTGTAAAAATTGAGGTAATATCGCAATTGTTCCATATGCCACTGCAAATAATATTGTTAAAATTATTGTACCAACAGTAAAATTCCAATTTTTAAATATTTTCAAATCAAGTAAAGGATTTTTACACCTTAATTCCCACCAAACCAATGAAATAAAAGAAATTAAACTTGTTATTCCTAGTTTTAAGATATACGGAGAATCAAACCAACCATTTTTCTGACCATTATCAACCATAACCTGAAAAGAGCCAATCCATACTATTAAGAAAAGCATTCCAATATAATCAAATTTATTAGCTACAGCATTCTTAATATATGGAGGATCCTCTATAAACATCGCAACCATTATAAAAGCCGCAATACAGAAAGGAAGACTAATAAAAAATACATAGTTCCAAGAAAGATTTGTAGTTAACCAACCACCCAGAATTGGTCCAATAATTGGAGCAATAGTTATACCGGATGAAAAAATAGCCATTGCTTTTGCTTGTTCATTTTTAGGATAACTTTCTAAAAGAATTGCTTGAGAAAGAGGAATCAAACAACCTCCACCAAGACCTTGAAAAATTCTCCCTATAATCATTATTTCAAAATTAGGTGCAAGACCGCATATTGTAGCCGAAACACCAAATAACGCTATACAGAAAAGAAAAAACTTTTTTCTACCAAAAACAGAACTACACCAATCAGTTGCAGGCAATAATACACTACAAGCAATTAAAAAAATTGTAACTATCCATAGACTTTCATCATTAGATATTGAAAAGCTTCCTGCAATATATTTTAAAGCCACATTTGCAATAGAAGTGTTTAATACTTCTACAAATGTTGCTAACATAACTGCTATCGTTATAAGATTTAGACTTGCTTTCGGCTTCCAATCTACTTCTAATGTGTTTTCTATGCTCATTTCTCCCCACTATAAGCTGATATAAGATTCTATCGGGAAAAATTTTTAATTTCAAGTACAAAAAAGCGATTAAGAAAATTTCTTAATCGCTTTTTAAACTTTTAAACTTTTTTGTTTAAGTCTTTATTTTCAAAATCCTTTTTAAATTCTTGTTTTTTGAATTGTCTATAGTGTTCAAATTTTGCGGGCCCTCTATAATGATGCATATGATGAACAGGAGGTCTCATCATCATTTTTCCGTATGGACAAGGTGGCATTTTAGGCTTATGCAATGCGCTAAACAAGCTCAACGCACAGAAAGTACCTACAAATACAGCTAAAGTTTTTAATAAAAATTTTCTAAACCATTCAGATTGGCAAAGACAAGTTTTTGTTTCTTTAATTTCAATTTTGTTTTCATTTGTCATAATTATTTCTCCTATATTAAAGTCTTTTTTGACCCTCTACAAAAATATAACGAATTAAATTTTAAAAAGTTCATTTTTTGATGTAAAATTTTTTTATGAAAAATTATTCTCAAAAAGCTACAGAAAATTTTAAAAATGGATTTAACTGTGCTCAGTCGGTTTTTCTTGCTTTTGCAAAGGAATGCGGTTTTGATAATGAAACAGCCTTAAAAATATCATCGTCGTTTGGGGGTGGTATGGGAAGATTACGCGAAGTTTGTGGTGCAGTATCTTCTATGTTTGCTATAGCTGGTATAAAGAAAGGCTACACTTCTCCAACTAACGACGAAGCTAAAACCAAACATTATGAGCTAATACAGCATTTGGCAAACGAGTTTAAAAAAGAGCATGGTACAATTATTTGCAGAGAGCTCTTAGGTTTACCAGAAGGCGCAGATGAACCTACTCCTTCAAAAAGAACTGAAGAATATTACGAAGAACGCCCTTGCGAGTTGTTTATACAAACTGCTGCTAAGATTATAGAAAAAGAGCTTTTAAAATAACGGTGCAAAAGCTTTCCAATATAAATATCCTGATGCAAGTACCAACAATAGCCCGCTAAATTTTAACAAAACTTCCGTAAAAGCAGATAGCGCACGCATATTTTTTAAACTTGAAGTAAACAAACCTGCAAGCACAAGAATTAAGCCTTGTCCAAGTGCAAATAAAAATAACATTAAAATAGCTAGTGATAAGTTTTTACCGATAGCGGCAAAAGCCATAATGCCGGCTAAAATAGGCGTAGAACAAGGAGTCCCTGCCAAAGCAAAAGTAATTCCTAATAGCACTGGATATACAAATATAGAATTTGTAGAATTTATAGGCATTGCTTTTATTATCGTAGGAGCTTCAAAATCAAAAATATCAAGCAATTTTAGTCCCATAACAAGAAGTAATGATGCTATTAAAACGGTAAAATATCCGCCCATTGCTGATGCAAAAACATTTCCCGTCAAAGCGCAAGCAATACCTATCAAAGTAAATACAATTGCAGTACCCAAGATAAAACAACATAGTTGCAAAAATGTTCTAAAAGGTTTTTCTTTAGAATATCCACCAACATATCCAATGATTAACGGTAGCATCGCAAGCGAGCAAGGTGAAATTGAAGCAATTACACCGCCCGCAAATGATGCAAATAATAATAAATACCACGCGCTAGAATTTGTATCAGAAAATATTTGAACTATATTATCCATGGATTTGATCCTTAATATAGTTTTCTAAAATCCTAGGCTGAATCATTCCTTCTGTTTTTCTAATGATTTGTCCATCTTTATTTTTAAAAACACAAGTAGGAACTAGTTTTATATCGTAATCTTTAATCATTTTTCTCGTTTCTTTATTTTTTTGAGTGACATCAATTTTTCTCAAAGTTATTTTATTTGCGTATCCAGGATAAATTTCGTCAAAAATTTTCTCTAATTCTTGGCATTCATAGCACATTGGTGAAGAAAATTTTATAATTTCTGGCCCATCAAAAGCAACACTTGGCAAAACTGTAAAGCTCTTATTTTTAGCAAGTCCCCAATATAAAGCTAGTGGAACTAAAAAAATAAATAAGACAATAAAAATGTTTCTATTCATAAAAAAACTCCTCTGAGGTAATCCTCATTACTTACTAGTCTACTATAGAATACTGCTTAAATCTATTTGTAAAATTGCCAAATCGGGTTAATTATTTATAAAAATACTAAAGTAATGGCGAATTTGTTTTACAAATTCGCCATATGATATGGAATTATATGTTTAAAAAATTATTTTACTTTTACTCTAGGAACAACTGACATCCCTGGAATAATTGAATATTCATTTGGATCAATCTTTTCTGTAAACACAATTTTTACAGGGATTCTTTGAACTATTTTAACAAAAGATCCTACTGCATTTTCTGGAGGAAACAAGCTAGCTTTAGCTCCAGAACTTCTTTGTATTGAATCAACTTCACCTTTGAATACCTTATTTTTATAAGTATCAATTTTGATATCAACAACTTGTCCTTTTTTCATATGTTCCAATTGTGTTTCTTTAAAATTGGCAACCACCCAAACATTATTTGGCACAATAACAAATAAAGGTGAGCCAGGTTGAACCATCATACCTACTTCAACTCTTTTATTAGATACTGTACCATCAATTGGTGCAATTATATCAGTATATTCAAGAGCTAATTCTGCAGCACGTTTTTGAGCCTTTAATACATTCAAATCAGCGTCAGCTACTTTTGCAGCTCTTGAAGGATCTTTTGAAAAAATTGCTTGTTCTGCAGTGGTTTGTCTTGCTGAAACAGCTTCTAAATATGTAATTGCCTTATCCAAAGTCTGCTTAGAAACTGCTCCTGCTTTATACAAATTTTGATATCTTTCTACATCTTTTTGAGCTAATTCTATTTCAGAATTTGCAGCATTTAAATTAGCGTGCGCATTTTGTTGATTTAACAAAGCTTTTTGGTATGCAGCATTAGCTTGTTCCAATTTAACCTGATAATCAACTTTATCAATTACTGCAACAACATCACCCGCTTTAACTTCTTGGTTATCTTCAACCAAGACCCTTACTATCTGCCCTGAAACTTTAGGTGAAACTGAAACCGTTGTTGTCTCAACATATGCATCATCTGTAGATTGATATTTCATTGTTTCAAATACAAAAAATCCAACCAATAAAATACCTACTATGCCAGCTAATAATACCCAATAACGCTTTGTATGAAGTATATTTCTTTCATCTAAATTCTTTTCTTCACTCATTATTCTTTCCCTTATATTCCTATATCAATCGTATCTTCTAATATTTCTCTAAGATCTCGCAAAAGCTCTCCTACCTTTGCTAAATCAGTATTTTTAATCTTTTCTTTTATAAAATCGTGATGTGGTGCTAATTTTTCATAAGTGTCATTATATATTTTCTTACCTGAATCAGTAATTTTTATGATTTTTACAGGTCTATTATTCTTTACTGTTAATTCTCGCTCTATAAAACCTTTTGATTCCAAAGAATCCAATAATTTGCCAGTATTTGCCCTGTCTTTTAAAATCAATTTGGCTAAATCACGTTGACACAATCCATCATTAGCCAAGACTGTATCTAGTGTAGAAAATTCCTCAATGGTTAGCCCAATACCTAGCTTCCCAAATAATTGCACACCCAACATTTTTGTATATCGAGCAGTCAATTCAATTTGATAAAAAATAGTTTCAGTAAAATGTTTAGTATCTCTAGTCATAAATTTACTACTTTGTCAATCATTTAAACGAAGTATGTTGCCCCGACAACATGTTGCATTTGCAACATATCTATGCTAACATTGTTGTTATAAAAAATCAAGTACTTGGAGAAATTTATCATGAAGAGATTAGTATCATTAGCCATTATAGCATCTTTTGCTGTGTCATATACAGTTCCTGCCTTGGCTATAGAAGATAGAAAAATAGATTATAAACAAATTAAAACAGAAAAAATTAAGCCGACTCAAAATAAATTCGATTATATAAATATGGCTTGGTGGCAAGGTTTTAACGACGAGCTATTGAACTCATATATTATAAAAGCAATCGAAAACAATAAAGATTTAAAAATGGCATCATTAACTATCGATGAATTTTATCAAAATGTAGTAGCTCAACGTTCAGGCCAATTACCTTCAATAACTGCAGGTTTTTTACCTGGATATTCAGATTTAGGAATGGGAGCTAATGATTCCTATGCTTTTCCAATTTTTGCAAGCTGGGAGTTAGATATTTACGGAAAAAACAGCAATAAGACAAATTCCGTTCGTAAATTATGGGAATCTTCTATTTTAAACGAAAGAGCTGCATACATTTCTATAGCTTCTGCGGTTGGAAGTACTTATATCAATATTGTTAAATTAGATGCTCAAATAGATTTACAAGAAAAAATTGTAAAACTCAGAAAAGAAATTTTTGAAATGATGGAACTTTCAAACAAAGAAGGCTTAATTTCTACTTCAGATTTAGTTAAGGCTAACCAATCTTACGTGATCGGCGTTACTAATTTAACTGAGATGAAGAAAAATAGAACAAAACTCCTTCATCAATTAGCAGTACTTACTGGCGACAGCCCAAATAACATAGAGGAATATGCAAGAGCAGATTATAAAACATTAGCTTTTTCTGGCAATATTCCTGAATCTGTTGCTTCTGAAATAATTATGCAAAGACCTGATTATTTGAAAGCTGAAAAAATGCTAGAAAAAGCAGGTATTGACGTAAAAGTAGCTCGTAAAGAATGTTTGCCATCAATAAATTTAGGAGGCTTAGTTTTCTTTAATGCTCAAAATATCGGAAGCTTATTCACAACAAATAACGCAATTTGGGGACTAGGAGGAGGCCTTTTACATCCGATTTTTGCTGGCGGAAAAATTAAAGCTAATTTAAAATCTAAAAAAATAGCTTTTGAAAAAACTCTTAGAAATTATGAAAAAGTTAATTTGACTTCTATGCAAGAAGTAAACGATACTTTAGTTTCAATTAATATGGATAAAGAAAAACTTGCTAAACAAAAAGAAGTTCAAACTTTAGAACAACAAGATTTTGAATTAACAAAACTCAAATATGCAGAAGGTGTTATAGCGAAATTAGATTTGAATCAAAAAGAAGAAAATTTGCTTAATGTAAATAAAATGGTATACGCAAGCGAATTTGACTGCATGGTTGATTACATAAGCTATTACAAAGCTGTAGGGGCTAAAACTCTATAAATTCTTTTTTCTAGCTTTATTAATTCTCCAGACAGTATCTTCTGAGATATTCCATTTTTTAGCAATATCTCGACATAAGACTTCTTGCTCTAAAAGTTTCATGATATCAGCATCTCTGATTTTTTTAAAAGCTCGATATGTTTTATTTTCGTGCGCTACATTATGAACAGTATAAATAGACACGCCTACTTTTTTTGCAACTTCTTTTCGGCTAAATCCTTGCATTAATAATTCTAAAATATTTTTTTGTCTCACTTTTACTGCAATCTTTTTATATCCCATTTTGTTTAAAACTCTATGTACAGTATCGTAACTAATATCAAATATTTCTGCTATTTTAAAAGGTGAAACCCCCTTCTCTGTATAATCTAAAATAAGATTATTCCTTAATACTTTATCAGTTTGTTTAACAGTAAGATTTTTTGTTGGGATTTTTGCCTGAAATAATACATTGTTCTGAAAATTAATATTCATTATCACCTCTAAAAGAATAAAAACTTCTAAAAATAAATTTTGCTATCAAAACACAGAGAAAAAACTATCCATCAAACAAGAGGCGTGACTGTTTTTTCAGTCACACCTCTTGCTTTTATATTTAGTTCATAAATATACTTACGCTTTGATATCTTTAATTGATAAAGCGATTCTGTGTTCTTTTGGAGTGAATTTTTTGATTAATACATCAACTTCAGCACCAACTTTGAACAAGTTGAATGGATTAACGTTTTCATCAGACATTTCAGCAACTGGTAATAAAGCTTCAACGCCAGGGAAAATGTTAATGAAAGCACCGAATGTAGTTACTTTGTTTACAGTACCTTTAACAACTTGGCCTTCTTCGAATTGACCTTCGATTTGTTGCCAAGGGTTTTCACCCATTCTCTTAAGAGAAAGAGAAATTCTTTTAAGCTCAGTATCGATTTTAATGATTTTAACTTCAATAGTATCACCTAAAGTTAAAACATCAGATGGGTGTTTAATTCTTTGCCAAGAGATTTCAGAAATTGGCAATAAACCGTCAATACCGTTGATATCAACGAATGCACCGAAGTCAGTGATTCTTACAACATTACCTGAAACAATTTGTTCTTCCTCAAGAGTTGAAAGAACATTGTCAACAACTTGATCTCTTTGTTCAGCAACAGCTTGTCTTTGAGAAAGGATAAGTTTGTTTTTCTTAGGATCAGCTTCAAGAACTTTAACTTCGATTTTTGTATCAACAAGACCTTCGAATGGAGTTCCTGTTCTTAATTGAGAAGATGGAATGAAGCCCTTAAGATCAGCTACGTCAACAAGTACACCACCTTTAACTGTTGAAACAACTTTAGCAAGGATTGTATCACCTTGAATTTTAGCATCGTTAAGCTGAGCCCAAGCTTGAGCGAATGCAATTCTCTTAAGAGAAAGAAGCATTGAATCTTCATTATTTTCTTCTTTTAATACATAAAATTCTCTAACTTCGCCAATTTCCATTTCTTCAACATCGCTAGATAATTCTTTGTTTGACAAGAAAGCTTCCATTTTAGCGCCTTTAACGCTTACTAAGTAGCCTTCTGATTCTTTTTTGATTACTGTACCTTCTACGATGTCAGCAACGCTATTTGATTTAGCAAAGCTTTCTTCTAGAAGTTGTTCAAATTCGTCTAATAATTGTGTCATTTTTCTATTTTCCTTTCTTTATTTTATCAACAACTTTATTTATTATATTTTCAGGAGTTGACGCTCCTGCTGTTATTCCGATCTCTTTTGCATTTTTAATAAAATCAAAATTTGATTCTAATTCTGAATCATTTTCTATATGAATAGTTTTTGTAATATCTTTCAAAATTTCTGCTAAATGTGTCGTATTTGCACTTTTTTTAGAACCAACAACAATCATTAAATCACTGGTTTTTGCCATTTCTTTTGCTTCAGCCTGTCTTTTAGCCGTTGATTGGCAAATTGTATTATAAATAAGAACTTCTTTTGCTACTGAATTTATATAATCTATTACATTATTTAATGTTGAAAGCATTTGAGTTGTTTGTACTACAATTCCAACTTTTTGATGTTCTTTAATCTCTTTTTCGTATTGCCTAACTTCTTCTACTTCAGTCGCTACAATAACTTTATCTGAAAACTTCTCAGCATTAGCTTTAATTGCAATAACTTCTGGATGATTAGCTTTACCAACAATCACTACAAAATAATCATTCTGAGCTAGCTCAATTGCACGTTGCTGAACTTTTTTGACATCCAAACAGGTCATATCAACAACTTCAAAACCAGCTTGCTCAAGCCTTTCAAAAACCTGTGGAGCTTCACCATGGCTACGAACTATGCAAATACCTTCGCCTTTTTCTGGTATTTCATAAATTGTTTTTATTCCCATTTTGCCAAGCTCACTTATAACATCAGTGTTATGGATTAATTCTCCTAAAACATAAATGTTTTTATCAGGATTTTCTGACTTCAATTTCACAGCTGTTTCAACGGCTCTTTTAACTCCGTAACAGAACCCTGCAAATTTGGCTAGTTGTACATTTTGGCTATTCAATAGCTTTATATTTCGCTTTCTAATGAACTAGAGGGGGTAAGATCCGAACCCTCAGTAATTACATTAGACTATAAACAGGGACAAATGTAAAGTAGTTAAGTAGCAAAATATACTGTCTTTTATTAAGAAATATGACAAATATTAAGTAAAAGTAAAAATTTTTACATACACCTAAAAACCTTGTAAAATCTACCATACGGCATGATCATGGTACAAAGTAATATATCCTATTCCTAAAGTTTTTTAAAAAGATGCCGTAATACTTCTTAGTAATACATATTAAAAAGGAAGAACTACAATGTCGATAGGTGGGAAAATTGTTGGTATGACTACAGCTGTTTTTGTTGAAGAATATCAACGAGATTTAGATACAAAAGTTGAAAAATACCTTGGTGATAAGGAACAAATTTCAACGGAAGCTCTTAAAACTAATTCTGTTTTTGCTGAAGCATACAATCAATTAGACGGTAATGCAAAGGCTAAAATAGAGTATATTGCTAATCTTGAAGGTGATGCAAATAATGTTAGCGAAAAAGAATTAAAAGTAATTTTAACAGTTATGGATGCAGAGCTTGACGACTCAAGTTTTTTAATGGATGGTAAACCTACTACTTCTTCTGAAAAAGGTGGACTAAATCAGGCAACCAACGATGAATTAAAATATGTTTTAGAAAACACAAAAACTAGGGCTGAAAGAAAATTGGCGTTGGAAGAAAAACAACGAAAAATGCAAAGAGAAAAAGAGGAAAGAGATAATAATATTAAAATAGCTCAAGAAGAAGTGAAAAATATAAATGTATATGATGAAACTGGTAATTTAGATATCACTAATTTTGTAAAAGTTATAGCGATTATAAATAAATATATTAAAGAAGATTCAATGGAGGGTTGTAATGCTTGGGATGAAATCTTTGAATCTGCTATAAATAATAGTGGTAATGAGCCACCTAAGGTCAAGTTAAAATATGCTGAAAATCTTAGAGATGGCGGTTCTAAACGGTGGGTTTTTGATAATGGGACAGAAATTTTCTTTAACAACGCTTTTGATTCCCTAGAGAATGGGGTTATTACAGTAACTTATAATAAGGCTATAAATAAAAGGAAAGTTGAAAAAGTTCAAGAAAAATATAATTCAGACGGTACAAAAGTAGAATAAAAAATAAGGCATGTAAAAATTAAATTCACAGACCTTATTTTTTATAATTATTTATGCATTTTGTTTTGCTTTAATTCGTTCTACTAATTTATTTACACTATCTTTTTCTTCTTGAGGAATATCAAAATTTGTATATTCTTCAAAATACTCAATAGCATCTTCAAAATCATTTCTAGCCATAAATAAAATCGCAACTTTCTTATAAGCCAATGTAAATTTATCATTTACAGCAATAGATTTTAAATAATTAGAAATAGCTTTATCTATTTCATTATTAGCTTCATACGCTTGTGCAAGAGAATAGAAAAGTAGTTCGCTATCTTGTCTATATTCAGTTACATTTTCAAAATTAGAAATAGCGCTTTCATAGTCGCCCAATTCAAACATAACATGGCCTAAATCATAATAAGCATCATAATTTTCTGGCTCACCGTCTAAAACTTTTTCTAACTCAAAAATTGCATCTTCCCATCTTTGGTCATCAATATATACTCTTGCAAGCAAGTGGGCGATGGTTAAGTTATCTTCTAACTCATAGCTTCCTTTTTGTAAAGTTCCTACAGCAGAAGCCAAATCGCCAGCCTTATAGTATAAATCCGAAAGGTTTATATAAGCTTGTGCAAGTTGTGGATCGAGTTCAAGCGCTTTTGTAAAATAGTTTTCTGCTTGTTCAAAATTACCATCACAAGAGTATGCAACAGCTAAGTTATTATAAACATCTGCATTATCTGGTTCCGTTTCCAATACTGCACTAAACGCATCGATTGCTTCTTTATACTTGCGCTCTTTAAATAGAGCCATTGCTTTATCTATTCTCTCTGACATATTTTACAACCTTATTCCTTTTATTACGTTATTTTATAAAAATTGACTTGTTTCTAAAGTTCATCTTGTTTTGTATCAATATTATGAATTATTGTTCTTACATTTCCATCTGCTTCAAAATCTTTTGGATCAAGCGTAATACGAATTTTATCAGCAATAATATCTTTGTCCGCCTGAACAACCTTTGAACGGCCTACAAAATATACTTCATTAAGTTTTCCCGTTTTTACATCAGGAAAAACTGAAACTTTTGGACCTTGTGCATAATAATCTTCAAACCAGATTTTTACATGCCCGTTTCCGATATAAGAATTTTGTTTTTTATTATATTGTTGAAAATCTGAATGAATAGTCAATTTTTTACCATCGTCTGTTATTGCTACAGTTTTTGTATTTCCACTAACACTCATTTCTTCTGTTTCAGGGTTATAAATAAAATGATTTCCTTCTGAGACATTTTGTTCTTGTTTTACTCGAGCATTTCCTAATAGGTCAATTTTTTTAACCCCACCTTTTGTATCTGCAATAATTACAGCCTTATCTGAAAAGCTCTCAATATCTTTATACTTAATATCAACAGAGCCAGTTGCTACCATGATATTACTTTTTGTATCATATTCTTGCTCATCTGCATTAATAATAACTATTGGAGTATTACCTTCTGTAATAATAGACTGTGTATCACCTTCAGCTCTTACAACTTTATTAATTAATGATACTTGTAAAATATTAGCCTTTACCTCTCTTTTTTTGTTTGCATTTATCTCAAACGCATATGGCTTATCATAAAAAGTCGCTGTATCTAATTTATTATTACGCCTAATACTAACATCCGCACGTGGACTTTCAATAGTTAAATTATCCATTTTAACTTTTACGCCACCATCAAGTTTTATTTTTTTCTCTTTATCAGAAAAAGTTTGTGTTTTTGATTCAATAATTAAATCTGAAGCAAAAACTGCTAAACTAGTTAATATTAAAATAGAAAGTATCAATATTTTTTTCATTATTTACCCTGCTTTCCATATATTTGAGTTTTAGTTTTACCAATTATTTTAAATTTATCATATCCCGCGCTAATTACGCATTTATCAGCTAAAGCATACATTTCATTGCTTTTTTTAATTTTAACATTTCCTTCTGCAATAGTTTCTTTATCTGAACCAGACCAAGTTAATCTATCTGAAGACAAAGATGTATTATCTTCTAAAACAATATACGTATTTTCATATAATGTAATTGTTCCAGCTTTTTCATCATAAGATCCTTTTGAAGATTGAAAACTCATTGCAACTTCACCATTTTTATAAAAATTACCTACTACATTATTTAAGGTTGCAACACTATGGTCATTACTGTAGTTTCCACTTTCTCCATATATTTCAAAGTATTTTTTACCCTCTTTAGTCTCTGTAATAATAATTCCTATTGCATCAACTTTTTGACCGTCTTGAGCATCTTTAACTTGCGAACGATTAAAATTACATGTTATTATTCCTGCTGAAATAAAAGCCCAAAACATTACAAAAATAACAGATAAGATAACAATAATATATGCTTGTTTCTTCTTGTCGAGCTTTCTAAATTTTTTTATCAAATTTCTCAAAAAATCCATAAAAGTATTTTAGCACATAATTAAAAAACTTACGATAATGTAATATAATCCTTTGTTTTTATTTGTAAAATTTTTTGGATTTCTTCTTTATCTTTTGTTTTACCAAAAATTATCGCAAAAATAGGATTATTTTTAGGATTTATCCTTCTTAATTCAATAACTTCTGAATAATTTGCTAAAAATTTATTATAATCTATCGTTTTAATTTTATTTCTATCAACTCCATCTGGAATTTCTGCTATAGAAAAATAATAGGCACTATTAGAAACCTTTTGTAAAATCTGATTCCAATCAGGTTTTAGCTGATTAAAATAGTACTCATATACGTTTATGCCCCAAGCATATTTTGCAACATCTGTTGTACACCAGCCAGAGAACCTAATTGGATTAACTTCAATAGGAATTATTTCCCCATTTGCTGTTATTCTAACTTCCATATGCATAGCAAGGTTTCGAATTTCTATAATCTCACCCATTTGTTTTAACAAATTAGTGAACCTATTTATATAATTTGCAATTATACCTTTAGAAGTTACATATATTCGATTCTTTACATCCTTTGAATTTACAAACGGATGTTGGAAAATATTTAAAATAACAGGTTTTCCTTCACTATTGTAATAAGCATCTATTGCAAATTCCTCTCCTTCTATATATTTTTCAAGGATAAAACGGGAAGAATTAATTACATTTTCAGTAAAGATAGCTTTAGCACGCTCCATTTCTTCTTTTAAAGCTGGAAGAGTTGCCCTCCAGTCTTTATCGTCATTTATAATATGAACACCTACTCCCATAAAACCTTCTGCAGGCTTTATCACGAAAGGAAATTCTAAATCTTCTAATTTTAACTTTGTTAAATCTTCAAATTTAACTTCTTGATATTTAAAATCAGAATATAATTCTTGAAAAGTTTTTCTATAAAGAATTTTATCTTTAAACATATTTAAAAGTTTACTAAAATTAGAATCTGGAATATTCGCAGTAAACCATTTTATTGCGTTTTCTGAATTAGAATACACGAGAGGATTAGTAATATTACTATAAAAAGTTTTAGCAGTTTCTTCATCAACTATTCTAATTGCACCTTCTTCCACGTTAGAATTTTTAACCACTTCATTATCTAAAACTAACCAATCATTTTGAACAATTGTATCTATTAATAATTCTGATACATAGGGTTTTTCTATAATAATCACTCTTTTCTCTCCATTTCTTATTTCATTATAATACTACCCAAATTAAAGTAAAGCAGATAAAAAGGGGTTTCAATAAACAGAGACCCCTTTTTATTTATTAATATTTTGTATTTTAGTTATTTGGTGTAAAAGGTCTTACAACTGTTACAGAACCATCAACGTTCTTACGAACACCAGTCTCGATTTCTTCATCTAAATCTGCCGCAAACGCCACTGGTGTATATACTTGATTTGCATCAATAGCAGATATCATTGGATTTTTATCAAGATTTTTAAGGATTTTTACGTTTTCGTTATTATCATCTGGTATAGAAGGTTTTACAGGATCTGGTGTTGCTGGTATTTCTGGTTCACCAGGAACAACTAAGAATGTATTTTTAGAAGTTTGAACACCCTTGTTCCAGCCATTTTCTCCATTCGCCATATCGTATGTAATAGTTGTATCTTTATCAACAGTAATCCATTTTGTATCTTTAATATTAACGTAATTTAAGATATAATCTCTTGTATTTTTAGGAGTATTAACTGTTAAGTTTCTTGTTTCACCCATTACAATTACGTTTCCTGCGTGAACATCATCTCCTATTACAATATCTTTTCCGGAAGATAAAATTGCAGTTTTAACACCGTTCATCCCATTTACATTCATATCATTGTTTGAACGAATAGCAACTTCACCATTAGAATCTGTAGTCACAACTTTTGAAACATTTCCTCCATCAATATTCAAATATGATAAAGCTGTTACTGTTGGTAATGGCTTATAGTTTTCCATTGCATCAATAATATTTTCTTTTTTATCAACACCACCAATGTAATGTTTTGCTTCAAATTTGTAATCATTTGCTTTTATTGTAGCAACACCATCTGTGATAATATTTAAAGTTCCTGATTTTAAATCAACTTTATCAGCTTCAGTGTCAACTGTAACTTTCACAGAACCTTCTTTAGCATGAGCTTTAAGAGTTCCGCCAACCTTTAAGCTACCATTTGCAAGATTTTCTAGTTTTGAATCATAACCACCAATATGAATGTTATGCATTGAATCTACTGTTAAGTTACCTTTAATATCATTATCACCAACAACGTGAACAAAGTGTTTTACTCCTTCATTTGTTTTAACAGTTGTTGTTAAATTTACATCTTTATCAACTGTAATATCTGAAACTTCTAAGAAACCTCCAGAATTAGACATGTCAACATTGCCCTTTACATGAGCTTTTCTTAGGTAAGCAATTTTACCATCATTTTCAACTTTAAGATTACCATTTACTGTCAATAACGGTGTATTATTTTTATCGTAATTAAATTTTTCACTTCTCTTATCTGGATCAATTTCTAAACCAGCATTCAAAGCTACATTACCATCAGACTCAATTGTTAAATTTCCATTAATAGTTCCACCGTCAACAAGGTTAATTAAGTCTTGAGCTGATACAATATGAACATCACCATCAATACTTACAGATTTCATAACTACTGCTTCGTGATATTCATCAGCACTTGTTGTAGGACATACTAAAAAGTCTTTTCCGTTTGCAGTAACAATTTTTAAGCCTTTGTCAGCTCCAATATATCCACCTAAGATTTTAACAGAAGGAGCAGTCACGTTGAATTCTCCACCAATATTAAAAGAAGAATTAGAAATTGTAATGCCACCTACAGCTTCTTGGTTTAATTTTTGTATATCTAAGTTTCCGTTTAAGTAGTTTACAGCTAAAGCTTGTGTTGTTAATTGTAAATCACCCGCGGTTGTAAAGCTTGCTCCATCAAATAGCATACCGTTCGGGTTAGAAATTATTAGTTTTGCAATACCATCATTTGAATTGATTGTACCGTAAATTTGTGAAATATTTCCACCAGTTACAGTGTTAACAACTGTAAGTCCGGTTTTTCCATCAACAGCATTAAAGTTTAATGTTTCTCCTTTGCCAACGTTCAAGTTGTTCCAAATAACATGAGAATTACCATTAAAATTCAATGTAGCAGAATTTTCACCAAGCTCAGTACCAGCATAACCACCAGTATAACCCGCGATATCTGCACCACCCAGACCATTACCTAATCCAACACTACCAGTATCAACAGTAGTTGCACCGACCTGCATTGCTGTGAATACTGCACAAAGAGTAATTGCTGTAAGTTTTTTAGCTATTTTGCTCATAAACGTAAACCTCTTTTTCAATGTAATTATATGTAATTAATAAATATGCGTATCTTATGATTTTGTTGATTAAAAATTGGATTTCACTATACATACACTAAACCTTTTTAGTCCTATTTATCATACTATTAAAAAATCCTAAATAAAATAAATTGCCCTTTCATGGGTAAAAAATTAACAAAATGTTACAAATGCCTAAAATTTAGTTTATACAGTTGATTTTGCTACACAAAAAACTTTAAATATGTTAAGATTAGCATATGGATGGAGTAAATCAGGATTATTTAGATAATTTAAAAACAAAAGTACAAGAAAAACTTTCTAATGTTGATTTGTATCAATATAAGGGGAGTGTATCTAAGCTTTTAGGCCTTACTGTAGAAGTAAAACTTCCAGGTTTAAAAATTGGCGATTTATGTTATATAGAAGCTGCAACAGGAGAAAAGAAACCTGCAGAGGTTGTAGCTTTCAAGGGTGATGTCGCACAATTGTTACTTTTATACGACGGAGCTGGTATTGGACAAGGCAGCTTGGTTCAAACAACGGGAAAACCTATAACAATACCTGTTGGTGATTTTTTACTTGGGCGCCTTATTAGCCCAATGGGAGACCCTATCGACGGAAAGCCTTTGGATACAACTGGAGCAATTTGGCGTAACGTTGAAGGCCCTCCACCAGGCCCTTTTGAACGACCTATTATTACTGAAATGTTTTCTACAGGTGTACGTGCCATAGACTCTTGTATGACTTTTGGTTGTGGCCAACGTATGGGTTTATTTGCTGGTTCAGGAGTAGGTAAAAGTACTCTGTTAGGCATGATTGCAAGAAATTCTGATGCTGATGTTAACGTCGTTGCATTAATCGGAGAACGTGGAAGAGAAGTTAAAGAATTCGTTGAGGATGCCCTTGGTCCAGAAGGCATGAAAAAATCTGTTTTGGTATGCTCAACTGGTGACCAACCACCACTTATCAGACAAAAATGTTTACTAACTGCAACTGCAGTTTGTGAGTATTTTAGAGATCAAGGTAAAAAAGTCTTCTTAATGACAGACACTATTACTCGTTGTGCCATGGCAGGACGTGAAGTTGGACTTTCAATTGGAGAACCTCCTACAATGAAAGGCTATCCTCCATCAATATTTTCTTGGTTACAAAAAGCATTAGAAAGAGCTGGTAATAGCGAAAAAGGTTCTATTACAGCTTTTTATACAGTTCTAATGGAAGGTGACGATATAAATGACCCTATAGTTGATACTGTGCGTGGTATTACTGATGGTCACATTTTCTTGTCAAGAAAAGTTGCCGAAGCAAACCATTACCCAGCAATTGATGTCCTTGGCAGTATTTCACGTTTAATGTCAGCAATAGCATCCCCCGAACATAAAGAAGCTGCTGCTAAAATGAGAAAAATACTTGCTATGTATAGAGAAAATAAAGATTTAATTGACGTGGGCATGTATCAACCAGGAACCAACCCAAAACTCGATACGGCAATCGAAATGATGCCTCAAATAAATGCTTTTCTACAACAAAGAACTTCTGATAGCGTAAATATGCAAAACACAATTGATACACTGGTAGAAATGATGTCTAATGTAGACATTTAGTTATGTTTATCGTAATATTGTTCTACTCTAAAATTCGTGTATTATTTACAATATTAATTTTTGTAAAAAATGTTTTACTTAAGCTAGAATACTAGCAAAAAAAACTTTTAGGGGTTTTCTTATCTGTAGTTGAAGGAGTAACAATAGTGCTTATAAATAAAATTGGCAACCCGAGAATTCAAACATTTAAAGGGTATAACCACGAAATAGATGAAAATGGAAAAAGATTGTTAAGATTCAATTTCCCTATTGATTATACCAAAATAAAGGGTGAAAATGCCAAAATAGAATTTTATGAGTTAGCAGATAATGAGAGCGACCCGACTGGTTATGTCAAGGCACAACAAAACTCATATACAGTTTTGCTTGACGGAGAGAAAGGAACTTTAGTTGATTTGACCAGAAGCGCGGGCTTTGGTAAAAATTCAACTTTTGGGTATAGATTTATCATAAATGGTAACCCTGTCCTTGATTCTGGCATGGTCAGAAATGTTGAAGGTACAGATTTAAATATTGTAAATCGTAACTCTACAACACCTTTAAACCAAGGAGCGGCAGTGTTAATAATGCCGAAAACTCACCGTCCAGGAGCACAATATGCTGAAGACGGCACAATTGACTATAGCCATGAAAGACAAAAAATAGCTGAAGAAAGTGTAAATACTTTTTCAAGCACACCAGGAGGATCTTTAGCTGGCGTTCAATATGATATAAAATCTCTAAGTGAAAAAGGATTTAAACACTTATTTTTAAACCCAGTAGTTGGCGCCGATTCTATGACTCATCATGGTTATTCAGCTGAAAATAATTATCAACTAGCTCCTCAAATGGGAACGGCAGAAAACTATAACTCTTTTTTAGTTGAAGCTTTTCGCTATGGTGTTGAATACGTTTATGACGCAACGGTTGCTTCTGAGGGCTTATTAGGCAATCACTTCAAATATTCTTTGAGATGGGCTGACAAAAACCCTCAATCTTATTACTGGTTTAAAATGAATGGTATTAAGCATGGTCCTTTAAAATTGGGAGTTGTTCCTAACAACAAAGAAAACTTAAGACATAAAATTATTAATCCACCAGTCATATATGATGCAGAAAAGAATAAAGTAGTTAAAAACAGAGAATATAATCCTAACGCAGAAACTATTATACAAATTTACGATAAATCTCGAGTTACTCCAGAGCAAGAAAAAAGTAACGAACTTATTACTAAATACAAAAAAGTTGGAATCGATGAGGCTTTAGATATTAACACTCACGACGATACTATGGTACCTTATTATTACAATATCTCACCACTAGAATATAAAGACCGTTTAGAACGATTCGTTGAATTTAAAAAAGATGTTGATAATAATTTAGAACTAAATTCTCCTGAAGGAACGCTTCTCATCGCACAGTTTTCGAACTTTGTTCTAGGAGAAAAAACCCCTGGAGGTTTCGTAGCTTGGGATGCTAATACAGACTTAGTTAAGAAAAGCTTCCACTATTCAAGTTATGATGAAAAATTAAATCAAGCAATAGAAGAACCAGGTGCAAGAGATATAGAAAAAAATGCATATATTACTGGAGCTATGGAAGTTCAAGATATGTCTGTAGGTGCTGGAGTTTATTGGGCTCAAACCTCAAAAGATGTTCAAAGATTATATACGGCTCAAATTTTACAAAAAGCAACGACATTTGATGAAATAGCTAAATTAGTAAAAGATAAAAAAATACCAATGGAAGCTTTATTATCTAAAGAACAACTGGAAAATGTTTTGTTAGGGGATTACGAACTTGAGCCAATGAGTAGACTTTCTACGAATATGCAAATTGTTAAAGCTCTAATGAAATTGCCTTTTGACACTCTAGAGTTTAACAGTGAAGTTGTACAGATTTTATCAACATCATATTTCTCTAATAGAGCAACAACAGAAGATACAATAGGTTTATCTAGATTTGAGTTAATGGAAAAGGGTAATCCTCATCTATTAATGAAATATGAAGATACATATTTAAAAGCTAATGATTGGTTTAACGAAGAACTAAAGGACTTTGCTTTTGACATTATTAACAAAATTGACGATGAATCTGCTGAAAAACTTATTGGCAAAAAAGGAGAATTAACCGAATATGGCCAATATGTAGTAAATTTATTTGGTAAAAATATCACTAAATATGCATTATTAAAATCTTTAGCAAGAGATCATTTTAACCCAAGAATATTAGCTGATGGACAAATTTCATATAATTATAAAGAGATTAAAAATAACACAACTCTAAAAGCTCTGGGTATTGTTTCTGTGAGCCCAGAAGAAGAAGCAAAAAGTTTAGCAGAGCTTATTCATAAAGGTCTAAAGAAATTAAGCGAGCAAGATGTAAATTTTGTTTCTCAAGCTATTTTATCTCAAATAAAAGGTACTAATGCACTAAGTTTTCGCATTTCAGAAGCAATGGTTGATAACGCAGGTTTAGGTTTAGCGATACGACTAGATGCTGCCAAAGACGTAATTGACATGGATGCTGTAAGAAATAGGGAGATGACTTTTGATGAGGCTTGGGACTTGTGCATAGATTTTTGGTCTAAATATGTAAAAGGTGTACGTTCTGTTAATCCAACAGCTTATATTGTTGCAGAAATGACAGACGTAGATAAGCTAATGAAAATTATCATTGGAGACACAAATAATCCAGGAATTTCAAAATCTTTAGGAGTTAAATATCCAACTCCAAATGATGCTTTAGTAGCTTTCTATAGCAAAACTGGTATTAATTCAGAAGCTGGGTATGCTTATACATTTACAGATCTATTAAAAACTTTTGCTCTAGATTTTGAAGCAGGTTGGGGACTAGGTGAGAACGAAAGACCTTCTAATTTTATTGGAAAAATACATGAATTGATAAGAGAACGTGGTATTGATTTCACACGCAATCTTTTCACTTTTGCTGATAACCATGACAAACCTAGTGTTCTGCATGGCATGGCTTTAGATATGAGACTTTTTTTTAATAGCTTTGACGTATTTAATGATGCTGGCAATTTAGATATCTATTATAACAGAACTCATAGAGAAAAAGCTTTACAAATTTTAGCAAATGTTAATAAATACGAGGAATTACCTCTTGAACTTCAGTTAAATATCGATAATCCTGAATATTTTGAAACTGTAAGTTCAAGAGCTGTTGCAATGAGCGATTTATTTAAAGGTATTGTAAATGAAGATTTAAAGGAACTTGCTAGCGAAAAAGAAATTAAATTATTAAATCAAGCTATTCAAGACCTAACAAATGGTAATTACCTTGGCAAAGGCAATAATATAGATTATAATACCGTAACAATTCCAGAGCTTAAAACCTTAGAAGGCGCTTTAAAATCAATTATGGATTTGGGTGGATTTAGCCTATCTCCAGAGATGTTTGATGCAGTTATAAACAAGGCTAAGGACCCTAATTTAATGAAAAACTTTACTGTTTACGGAGATTTCAACTGGGGAATGTCTGGAACTTCTGCTGCAAATACAAATAAAGAACGCTTAGGTCATTTTATTCAAGGTGAAGATGATTTAATGCAATATAGCACATATACAGTTGCAATTGCAGCTTTATTAAGAGCAGCTTTAGCATCTGAAGGTGTTGATAAGGATGCATACAACTCCTTTATAAACGGCGGTAAAGCTTTCATAAAAAAATTCAATAGAGAAACAGTTCAAGAAACTAGTAAATCTTTACCAATTCTCGATGACCCTGCTGTTGCAGACAGGAAAAACATGTTTGGTGCAAAAGATTTTGAAACTGTTATTAGAATGATTTTGAATCAAGCAAAATATATTGATACACAAAATAATAATGGAGAACCTTCAAATTTATTTGAAAAACAAGATGAAATTCTTAAAAAGATGTTTAAATCTAGTACTGAGCCTGCAGTGCAAAAAGCTCTTATGTATATGTCATACTTATCAGCAATGCCAGGAATTGCTACTGCATACTTAAGAACAATATATGGAGCTTTGGGTTTTGACGATAAAACAAAAAATATTTCATTACAAAATAGAAATGTTACACCATTTGCACAATTAGAAGAGGGTCCGTTAAAAGATGTTCGCAAGGATTACTATGAAAGATTCTGTGATGCAATGAGTATTAGAAGCAGAGAAAGTGCAGTGGCGTTAAACGGAGGAACTCCATATTATGCAACTGCAGGTGTTTATATATATGATAATAAAGAAAAAGGCAAAATTATTGGCGAAAAATCTATAGATAAAGATATTGCTGCATATATGATGCAAGATGCTTATGGAAATACAACTTTTTCTGTATTTAATTCGATTGGTTTGAGTAATCAACATAGATTTGATTATTCAAAAATGCAAGGTGATAAATATGATGCAGTAAAACATTCTGTAAATAAAGATAATAAGTATGTTCCAAATTTAAGTAAATATACATTTGATTATATTGCATTAGATAGTAGATGTTCTCTACCTGAAGGTACAGAATTTATAAACCCAGCTATAGGAAATAAAGTTATTTTTACTATTCAAAAGATTCGTGATAAGTTTTTAGGTCTAGCAAGAAAAGACGGCAAACGAATAGTATTTGATGAGTTCATGGGCAAAAACGGAGTAGCAATTTTTGAACGTTTTGTTACACATCCACGAATAAAGAATTTAAATATTAAAGGTTAATAATAAGATTCTTAAAAAATAGGTTTTTAGTATAAACTAAAAACCTATTGCATAATTAAATATTTTTCGTTTTGTGTTCTTTTTAATAGAAGTTGTTTCTTGACTATCTACTATAACTTCTGGAGTTTCAATAACTTGTCCAGCGCGTTTTAACATATTATTTTTCTGAAAAGTTTTATCAACATTACTAAATGATTTTAGGCTATCTAATTGATTTTGCAAGTCGGAATTTTCATTGTTTAGGATAACTGTTTGACGGCTTAAATCATTTAATTTCATTTCATAAGTAATTACAAAATAATAACTTACTACAACAACCCCAATAAGTAATCCTATAATAATTGATAACATTTTATTAACACGTTTAATAGCCATTTGTCGAACAACATTCTCCTTTGGAAAGTACCCTTCTATTATACTATTAACAGCCAATTTTTGAACTGATCTATCAATAAACGGTTTTTGGACTGTTGGGCGTGTCGTGTAAACAGCAGTAGGTTCATTAGAAAGTTTTCTAATAAATGAATCCAAAATTCCATCCCGCTCTATTCTTCTATAAGATTGTTTATTGCTATAACTTTTTAAAGCGTAAACCAACTACCTACTCCCAAAACCATACTACCTGAAAATACACCTAGCTATTCTTAATTTTGCACTCCTTGACGGTGGATTTTCCCTTATCTCCTCATCACTCGCCATTATAGGTTTTTTATTTACCAACTCTATCTTTGGCGGTGTACATTTGCAAATCATTTCATTGCACCTGCACTTTTGACTTTCATATTTAAAAAATCTTTTCACAATTCGATCTTCTAAAGAATGAAAACTTATTACTGAAATTATACCATCTACATCTAATAAATCCAATATATCGGATAGAACTTTGTTTACATTTTTTAACTCATTGTTTACTTCTATTCTTATAGCTTGAAAAACTCTTGTTGCTGGATGTATATTTGATTTTATCTTTGGAGTAGCTGATATAATTATATCTGCAAGTTCTTTAGTCGTTTTTATTTTATTTTTAGCTCGTACTTCTACTATTTTTTTAGCAATTCTTTTTGAAAATCTTTCTTCTCCATATTCACTAAAAATTCTCACTAAATCTTCTTCTTTATAAGAATTGACAACATCATAAGCAGAAAAATCTGCTTGCATATCAAAACGCATATCAAGAGGTGCGTCTTTAGAAAAAGAAAATCCTCGTTCAGCTTTGGTTAATTGATGATAGGATGCACCTAAATCTAAAAGCACACCACCAGTTATTTTTTCTATGCCAAGCTTTTGTAACTCTGCTTTAATATTAGTATAAGAAGATTTTACTATAGTTAAATTTTTATAACCTTTTAATCTCTCTTTTGAATGAGTTATTGCTTCATCATCAATATCAAAAGATATTAGTTTTCCATTCGGCGAAATTCTTTTTAAAATCAATTCACTATGACCGCCACCTCCTAGTGTACAGTCAACATATATTTTACCATCTTTACATTCTAACGCATCAACAGCTTCATTAAGCATTACAGTATAATGTTTAAAATCACTCATAGAAAAATTTTACCATAAATAATAAAGTATAATAAAGCTATATAATCTTAATAAACAAAAAGAGTGTCCATACAAGGACACTCTTTTTTTGAATATTTGATAAAAGATTAACGTTTTGAGAATTGGAATCTCTTACGAGCTCTTTTTCTACCGTATTTTTTACGTTCTTTAACACGTGCATCACGAGTTAATAGACCTTCAGCTTTCAATACAGCCTTATATTCTTCATTTGATTTCAATAAAGCTCTTGAAATACCATGTCTGATAGCCGCAGCTTGAGCAACAATACCACCACCAACAGCTTTAACTCTTACGTCATATTTTTCTTGATTTTCAGTTAAAACCAATGGTCTGTATACCATCATTTCAACAGCTGGCATATTACCAATATAAGCTTGTAAAGTTTTTCCGTTAACGAAAATTCTACCTTTACCTTTTACTAATTTAACAACTGCAACCGCACATTTACGACGGCCAGTAGCCATAATCATTTCTTTAGAATCAGCCATTATTTAGCCTCCTTTTCTAAAACTACTGGTTTTTGAGCAGCGTGTGGGTGCTCAGGACCGCAGTATACTTTTAATTTATTGAATTGTTCTGCACCTAAAGTGTTGTGTTGTAACATACCTTTAACTGCTTTTTCAATCAATTTAGTTGCATCTTTTTCTCTAACTTCTTTTACTGAAGCAGATTTTAGTCCACCTGGAAAACCAGTGTGGTGATAATAAATTTTATCAGTTTCTTTGTTACCTGAAACTACAACTTTCTCAGCGTTAATAACGATAACAAAGTCACCAGTATCAACGTTTGGAGTGTATTCAGGTTTATTTTTACCTCTTAAAATGTTTGCAACACGAGTAGCTAGACGACCTAAGATTTCGCCTTCTGCATCGATTACATACCATTTTCTTTCAACTTCAAGAGGTTTTGCTGAATATGTTTTATTTGCCATTTTCTTTGTTCCTTCTTGTTATTACTTAATTTGTTAAGGATAATCTATCCTCATCAAAGTCAGCCCGTACGGACTAACTGTTCTACCCGCCTTGCGACGGTCTTGTGCCTCAAGAACATATTTCATATGCTCAGGTGGCAATTTATGTCCTTCTATTTCTAGAAGAGTACCGACTATTGTTCTTACCATATTATAAAGAAATCTATTCCCTTCAATATGAATAAAAACTCTATCGCCTTGTTTTTCAACTTCAGCTCTAGATATAAAACAAACTTTGCTTGGGTTGAGCGTTCCAGAACTTTTGAAACTTGAAAAATCGTGTTCTCCCAATAAGAAATTCAAAGCAGTTTGCATCCGCTCTATTTCTATTTCGTATTTAACTCTTAAGATATCACCGTCAAACGCCTGTTTATAACGTCTACTTATAAATTCATATCTGTAATATCTACTCTTTGCAGATTTCTGAGCATGAAACGAATCGGGCACAATTCTCAAGTTACTAACTGAAATGTCATCAGGCAAGATTTCGTTCATTTGATAGACAAATTTTGAAGCAACAATATCTTTGTCGTAATCAAAATGAACGACTTGTCCTAATGAATTTACACCTTTATCAGTTCTTCCGGAGAAGATTGTTTTAATCGGTCTGTTATTATCAGCGGAAACTCCGCTTTTTATCAAAGTACTAAGTGCTTTCTCGAGTTCACCTTGTATAGTTGGTTCTGCTATCTGCTCGCCATTTTCGAACTGAATCTGACTACCTGCATAACATTTACCCCTGTATTGAACTTCAAGAGCGTATCGCATTAATTATACCAATTGAATTAATGCCATTTCAGAAGCATCCCCTCTACGAGGTGGAAGTCTGTAGATTCTAGTATAACCACCTTTTCTTGAAGAATATTTAACACCGATAATGCTAAATAATTTTCTAAGAACAGTTTGTTTAGCTAGTTTTTTGCCCTCTTGTGGAGCATCAAATAATTCGCCAGTAGCTGTATCAATTAATTGACCGATTTCTTTATCAAAGATGTATCTGCCAGCTAATCTTCTTGAGTTCAAGTCACCTTTTTTCGCAAGAGTGATAACATTTTCAGCATATGGTTGAAGAGCTTTAGCTCTAGCCATAGTTGTTTTGATTTCACCGTATGTGAAAAGTTCAGTAGCTAATGAACGCAACAAAGCCTTTCTCTGGTCTGGTGCTTTACCAAGCGTATGTTTTTTTGTTTGGTGTCTCATTTTGCTTTTCCTTTTTTATATTATTACTATTTATATTTCTATACTTCTGATTCGATAACCATACCATCTTCATCTAATTCAGGGTTTGGAGCTAGGTCTAAACCAAAGTGACGTAATCTTTCAATTACTTCATCAGATGATTTTTTACCGAAGTTTTTAATATTTAATAAATCATGTTCTGATTTTTTCAATAATTCAGCCATTGAGTTAATACTTGCTCTTTTTAAACAGTTATAAGCTCTTACTGATAATTCTAATTCATCAATTGTAATTGAAGGTTCTTCAGCTGATGGAGCTACTACAATTTCTTCAGCTTCAGCTACAACTGCTTCAACTTCTCTTGTTTGAATAGTTTTACCAGAAATACCAGCTATTTGAACAAAGTGTTCAATTAACAATTCAGCTGCTTGGCTTAATGCTGTAGAAACATCAATTGTACCATTTGACCAAATTTCAAGAGTTAATTTATCGAAATCAATACTGTCACCTACACGAGTATTTTCTACTTCGTAAGAAACTCTCTTGATTGGCATAAATGTAGCGTCGATAGGTAATACGTCAATAGCAACACCAGATTTTGATCCTCTAGGAATATCGTTTGCCATGTAACCTTTACCTGTTTCTACAATAATGTCAGCGTGGAAAGAACCACCTTCAGCGATTGTACAAATTAACCAATCAGGGTTAACAACTTTAACGCCTGCAGGTAATTGGATATCACTAGCTAATACAGCACCTGGCTTATCAACATCTATTCTTAAATGTTGTGGTTCTTTAGAATCAGTTTTAACAGCCAAACCTTTTAGGTTTAACATAACATCAATAACGTCTTCTAATACACCTGGAATAGCAGTGTATTCGTGAGTAATACCTTCAATTCTGCAAGAAGTTACTGCTGTACCTTCTAAGCTTGAAAGTAAAACACGTCTAAGTGCGTTACCGATAGTTGTACCGAAACCTCTTTCTAATGGTTCAATAGTAAATTTACCGTATTGCGAACCATCTGAACCTGCCATTGTATTAACAGTTTTAATTTTTAATTCCATATTTTTCTCTCCTATCAGCCTATTTTGAATAGTACTCAATAACTAGTTGTTCTTTGATTTCTGGATCAAGTTCTTCTCTTTCAGGAACTCTATCAAATGTAATTTTTAAAGCATCTTTATCAACAGTTACCCATGCTGGAGCACAAGATAAATCAATCATGCTCATAACATTTTTCAAGTAATCGTTGCTTCTAGCTTTAACTGTAATTACATCACCAGCTTTAACTAAATATGATGGAATATCTACTTTTTTACCGTTAACTAGAACGTGACCGTGATTAACGATTTGTCTAGATTGTTTTCTAGTTATACCAAAACCTGCTCTGAATAAAATGTTGTCAAGTCTTGATTCAAGAAGTTGAAGAAGGATTGTACCTGTTACGCCTTTTCTTCTAGCAGCTTCATGGTAATATTTAGCGAATTGTTTTTCGCTTACTAAATATGTGAATCTGATTTTTTGCTTTTCAGCCAAGTGTAAAGCATATTCAGAAAGTTTCTTTCTAACCGCACCGTGTTGACCAGAAGCAGTTTGTCTCATTGAAGAAGTCAACTTTCTGTTTGATAAATCAGAAACTTTTTTGTTTCTAAATAATTTATTAGTTGGTCCTGTATATCTTGCCATTTCTTTTTCTCCTTTTCTTGTGCGGGGCATCTATGGTTTGCTCTTTTGGCTTAGAAGCAAGCCCCCGCTGTAATAACTCTTTTGGTGATTAATCACCTTACATTAAAACGTTACACTCTTCTCTTTTTAGGAGGTCTGCAACCATTGTGTGGGATTGGTGTTACGTCTTTGATTAATGTAATTTCTAAACCAGCAGCTTGGATAGCTCTGATTGCTGTTTCACGACCTGAACCTGGTCCTTTGATGTAAACTTCAACCTTTTTCATACCTTGGTCGATAGATTTTTTTGCTACAGATTCAGCTGCAGATTGAGCTGCGAATGGAGTACCTTTTCTAGCGCCTTTGAAACCAGCAGCACCAGCAGTAGCCCAAGCAATAGCATTACCTTGCATATCTGTAGAAGTTAC
>JAZRSL010000046.1:0-2187 GCA_045651505.1 Candidatus Gastranaerophilaceae bacterium
ATGTTACAAATGAATCCAGAAGAAATGTCAAAGAACTTAAGTAAGAGTGGTGCGTATATTCCGGGGGTAAGACCAGGGAATGATACTATTGAATACGTTAGTAATGTTTTAAGTAAGCTAACAATCGTAGGTTCCTTATTCTTAGTAATAATTGCTGGACTACCAATCATATTCTCAAATTTCTCAGGATTATCTAGTGCTGTTACAATTGGTGGAACAGGATTATTAATCGTAGTTGGTGTTGCGATAGAAACTTATAAACAACTAGAAAGTAGTTTAATAAGTCGCAGCCATAGAAGGGCAATTAAGAGATAATGAAAAATATAGTATTCCTAGCAGTTCAAGGAGCTGGAAAAGGAACATTCGCCAAGAAGTTAAAAGAAAAATATGGCTATGCACATATTTCAACAGGTGATATACTTAGAGAGAGAGCATCTGTTGATGATGAACTTGGTAACCAAATTAAAAATTTAATCGATAATGGGATTTTTGTTCCAAACGATATTATTTATGAAGCAATAGAGTATAGAATTACTCAACCAGATTGCGAAAATGGTTATATCTTAGATGGCTTCCCTAGAAATCTAGAACAAGCTGAAGGATATGACAACCTTCTAGAAAAATTAAACAAAGATCTAGGAGTTGTTATCAATATAACTATTGATAAAGAATTATTAAAAGAAAGAATTATTGGTCGTAGAATTTGTAAGGATTGTGGAGCAATATACAATGTATATAATCCAGAATTCCAACCAAAAGTTGAAGGTGTTTGCGACAAATGTGGTGGCGAAATATATCAAAGAGCTGACGACAATGAAGAGTCAATGAACACTAGAATCAAAACTTACTTTGAAGTAACTGCACCAGTAATCGAGTATTACAATAAAAAAGGCGTATTAAATACTGTTGATTCAGGCAAAGGTACTGAAGAAACATTTAAAGAAATAGAAAAAATTCTTGGGAGTGAAGATGTGAATAACTAGTTGGTTATTCACATCCAACCACTCACATAAGTTATGGAGAGATTAGAAACATGGCTAAAGAAGAAAAAATCGAAGTTGAAGGCAAAGTAGTAGAAATACTAAAAGGTGGAACACCTATCGTTGAATTGCCTAATGGACATACTGTAGAAGCCTACGTTTCTGGTAAAATGCGAGTTAATATGATTCGTATCTTACCAGGTGATACAGTTACTATAGAATTGTCGCCTTATGATTTAACACGTGGGCGTATAATATGGAATAAAAAATAATGGAGGTACAATTATTATGAAAGTAAGACCATCAGTAAAAAAGATTTGCGCAAAATGCAAAATAATTAGAAGAAAAGGAAAAATAATGGTTATTTGTGAAAATCCAAAACACAAACAAAAACAAGGCTAATTAGGAGGTAAAATATGGCACGTATTAAGAATATAGAATTACCAGGAGAAAAACATACTTGTATAGGTTTAACTGCTATTTACGGAGTTGGTAGAAGCTTAGCTAACCAAATTTGTGACGCAGCTGGTGTTGAAAGAAGTAAAAAAATTAAAGATTTAACAGATGATGAAGTAACAAAATTACGTTCAGAAGTTGAAAATCATTTAGTAGAAGGTGACCTTCGTCGTGAAGTTCAAATGAACATCAAAAACAAAATGGAAATTAACAGTTACCAAGGTACTAGACATAAAAAAGGTTTACCAGTTCATGGTCAAAGAACTTCAAGAAATGCTCGTACAAGAAAAGGTAAAGGTAAAGTAGTTGCTAATAAGAAAAAAGCTACTAAATAATAAATAGGAGGTTAGAAGATTATGGCTTATAATAGAAGAAAAAGAAAAGTTAAAAAGAATATACCTGAAGCACAAGCTCATATTCATTCAACATATAACAATACTGTAGTATCTATTACAGATAAAGAAGGTAATGTTATCAGTTGGGCTTCTGCTGGTACAATCGGTTATAAAGGATCAAAGAAGAAAACTCCATTTGCTGCTGGTATGAGTGCTGAAGCTGCTGCAAAAGCTGCAATGGATAACGGAGTTAAAAAAGTAGAAGTATTTGTTAAAGGTTTAGGTGCAGGACGTGAAAACGCTATTCGTTCATTACAAACTGCAGGATTAGAAATTACATCTATTAATGACGTTACTCCAGTTCCACACAACGGATGCCGTCCACCAAAACGTCCAAGAAATTAATTGAAAGAGGG
>JAZRSL010000047.1:0-21531 GCA_045651505.1 Candidatus Gastranaerophilaceae bacterium
TTAATAGATTGAGCAATGATAGATTTAGCTTTTTCGTAATCTACGCTATAAGAAGGGATTGTACCTTCTGGTCTTTCAATCCATTTTCTTTGTTGATCTAATCTCAAGAAACCTTCGGCAGCTTCTTCTGCGTACATAAAGAATGGCATATTAACATCCATTTCAGATATTGTAGTGAAGAAGTTTGATGTAGTCATGAATACACCAATGATTGGTTTTTGAGGGTTTTTAGCTTTGATTTCCATCAATGCTTTTGCAACATCAATGTCTTTCAAGCCTAAGAATGGTAAGTAAATTACCATAATCATATCAACGTTTTCATCAGCAATAACTGTTTCTAAAGTTTGAGTGTAGTGTTCAATTGGAGCTGATGCAATCATATCGATAGGGTTCTTAACTGAAGCAGCAGCTGGCAAGAAGCTTCTTAGCTTAGCTTTAGTTTCTTCAGTAATAGGAGCCATTTGCATACCGTTTTCGCAAATAGCGTCAGTTGCCATGATACCAGGACCACCTGAGTTAGTAATGATTGCTACTCTGTTTCCTTTTGGAATAGGGCAGTTAGCAAAAACTTTTGCTGTAGAGAATAAGTTTTTCAAAGAGTATTCTCTGATTACGCCTGATTGAGCAAGTAATGCATTAGCTGCTTTATCAGCACCAGCAAGAGAGCCAGTGTGAGAAGAAGCTGCACTTGCACCAGCTGCTGAACGACCAGCTTTTAAAGCTAGAACGGGTTTCTTTTTAGAAATTCTTGTTGCTAGTTTTCTGAAGTTAGCTGGATTAGCAATTGATTCCATGTAAAGTAGAATTTGGTCTACGTCTTCATCATTTTCCCAGTATTCCATAGCTGTTTCTGCGTTAACATCAGCTTGGTTACCGATAGAAATGAATTGAGAGAAACCAAGGTTAAGGTCTTTAAGAATGTTAAGAATACCGCCACCTAAAGCACCTGATTGAGAAACGAATGCAATGTGTCCTCTTTCTGGTAATGTTTCAGCAAAACATCCATCAAGTCTAACATCTGGGTGAGTATTAACAACGCCTAAGCAGTTAGGGCCAACACATCTCATACCGTATTCTTGAACTTTTGCAAGAAGTTGTTTTTCAGCTTCTGCACCTTCTTTACCAGTTTCTTTAAAACCTGCTGTAATAACAACAAGTCCGCCAACACCTTTTTTGTGGCATTGGTCAATTGTATCTAAAACAAATTTTTGGTTAACAACGATGATAGCTAAATCAACTTCACCAGGAACTTCCAAGATTGAAGTATAAGCTTGTAAGCCTTCGATTACTCCACCTTTTGGGTTAACTGGATAGATGTTACCATTAAATTTGTACTCTTGTAATCTTTTCATAATGTCGGAACCAATAGTGTGTTCTTTGGTTGATGCACCAATTACAGCAACTGATTTCGGCTTCATAATTTTGTCTAAATTACTCATTTATAGCCCCTTTCTTTTTGCTTGTCTAAAGTACATAAAAATTGTACTACAAACCAATAAAAATAGGTATTAAATTTTTATAAATACTTTCATAAAAAAGGTCGATTTTTTCAAACCGACCTTTTAACTTTTCTATATTGAGATTTCTATAGAGAGAAATCTTCAACTGCTGGAAGAACTTCTGGTATTTTGTGGATGAAGTTCTTAGCTTCTTCGCTAGCTTTTGTCCAGTTCATACATACTAGACCTCTTTGTACCCAAAGTAGTTCTTTGAAGAACTCGTTTTGAGAGTTTAGAGCTTCAACTTTTGCTTTTGTATACAAGTGCTGAGCATCAACTAATTGGTTAATTGGAGATTCACCTCTTAGGTATCTAGCTTTAACCAATTGATAGTTTTCTGCTTCTGCAAACATTGCTTTATATGATTTTTCAATCATAAAGTATTTAGAAATAGCTCTGTTAACAACACTTCTTACGTTCATTTCAAGCTCAGTATTAACTTGCTCTAAGTACATATTTAATTCGTTCAATTCAGATTTGCATCTTGCGATTTCAGCAATCTTTGTACCACCTTCGATAGGTTTCCATTGAGCAGCAACCATCACACGAGTAGAGTGTGTATCATAATATGACCATGGCATAGCCGTTGGACCGTATTGATATTGGTTAGCACCAATTAAGCTTTTTGCTGCTGCAGTTGTATAAGGAACATTTCTATCGAACTGAGTACCATATTCCAAGCTTAATTTAGCATTTGGCATAATGAATTTTTGAGCATAGTTTGAAATTTCTGCTTTTTTCATTGCAATTGCTGCTTTAAGCTTAACAGTTTCTGGTGATAAGTATTGAACTTCTTTTACTAACATATCAGTAAACTGAGCAAGTTTTTCTGGAGTACTTACGTGGTTAATGATATGTAATTCAGAAGTAAAGAAAGCTGGATCTTTAGCTGTCAAAGGATTTAAAGTAAATACTTCTTTTTGATCTTTGAACAAGATTTTGTTGATATGAATTTTAACGTTTTTATAGTCAGCTTTCATTTCTAACAATTTCTTTTCAGCTTCACTAACTTCACCAGCCCAACGTAGAACTTCTTCTGTTCCACATTTGCCAGTTTGCATACGAACTTTAGCAATAGCTAAGTTTTCTCTTGTTTCTTGTAAATATTCTTCTTGAACTTTAATCATGTTTTCAAAAATCAAAGTATCAATATAAAGATTACCTAATTCATGACCCATTGTAGCTTCAGTTAAAACTGCTTCAGCTTTGTCAAATTTTAACTTTTTATGCTTAACAATGATATTTGTTACCAAATCCGGTGCATAAATCATTTGATCCATACCAACTACAAATTGACCTACACGAGTAGGAACATCTGTATATGATAAAGCATACTTATCATTATAAGATTGGTGACCTAGGTCTAATCTTAAAGTTGGCAAGTATTTTAGATAAGCACCAGTAGTAGCTCTGCGAGCAGCATTAACTAATTGTTTCTTTCTTGCGATATCTAAGTTTTGTGCTTCTAATGTGTTCATAATATATGTTAAGTCATATTTAGGAACAGGTTTGTTAGAAACGATTTCACAGTTATTAAGTAATCTTAAAGGTGCACTATAACCTACAGCATTACCTGTATCTGAGTTATAGAAGATGATTTCATCATCATAGTATGGAATTTTTTCTGTTTTTACTTTATTGCCTTTAAGAGCACCATAAATATTGAAAGAAGTAGCTTCTGCTAATTTTTTGTCTAATTCTCTTGCAGAAGTACCAATTAAAGCACCTAAATCAACGTCTTCACGACCAACTGTTGAGAAAGTAGGTAGTTTCTTAGCATTGATAGCTGAGTATAATTCTTTTCTTTGTTCAGTTGACAAGTTGAATAAAGGTGTTACAAATACTGCGTTAACATCACTTGGCATTTTTGCTAAAGAAGCTTGGATATCACTATTTACAGGAAGCACAACAACTTGTGTTTCACATCCTTTTTCTTTAAGTTTGCCAGAAATGATTGATTGCCAATCTTTTTGAGTTTTGTAGAAGCTTTCGTTCATCAAAACTGCTGTTTTAGTTTGGCTTGGTACTAATTTTTGGAACAATACAAAGTCATTTACATATTGTTTAACAGGGTTAAAGAACGCATCGCTTAAATCTCTTAAACCATACTGGTCAAGTGTAACAACGAATTTGTTTTTGTTCTTTTTCTCTGTGTAATATGTACTAGACATAAAGCCTAAAGATACTACCATTGTAGCTCTTGATGCTAATGCTTTTTCTGAAACTTTAGCTGCGCCAGCTTCTGTCCAGTCACCAGTAAAAATCAATTCCGCAGGGAAAGAAGCTTTATAATCTGGTAATAATGATCTAGTAATTGTAGTTTGGAATGTTTTTAAAACAGCCTGATTTTTATCAGATGGACCGTCAAAAACAAACGCTAACTCAATTGTTCTAGCGTTAGGAGCTGCTTGTAATTTTGCCGCAGCGCCTCTTGTTTCTTGGATTGCGTATGCTGCACCAGTATAGCTAAATAGCACCATAAGGGTAAGCACTACGCTCATAATTCTCTTCATAAAATTCTTAACTCCTCTATTAAAAATTCCATAACACACACCTCATTATCTCATAAACATGTTAAGAAAATATAAAGAAGATTAAAAAATTTACAATTCACTAGTTTTTGTAAAGAAAATCAAGAACTTCTTTTAAAGCTTTAAATCTATGGGAGACTAAGTTTTTATCATCTTCAGATAGTTCCGCCAAAGTCTTATCAGAATTGCTTAACAAAAATATCGGGTCATACCCAAATCCGTTTATACCTCTTTGAGAATCAATTATTGAACCCTCACAAACTCCTGTATAAGAGAATGCGATTTCACCTTTAGGGTTTAATAGCGTCATGCAACATTTAAACCTTGCTGAACGATTTTCTTTACCTTGCATTTCTAATAAAACTCTATCAATTCTAGCTTGAGGAGTATCTGCATATCTAGCTGAATGGATCCCCGGAGCCCCATTAAGTGCGTCAATACACAGGCCAGAATCATCAGCTAATGTCCAAGTTTTTCCTAATTTCCAAGCTTCACAAGCTTTTATTAAAGAATTCTCTTCAAAAGTCTCACCGTCTTCAATGGGATCAAAACCTTCAGGAGGAAGAATAAATTCTACATCTAAATCTTTGTATGTTGATTGCACAATCGCATTAATCTCTTTCACTTTATGCGGATTTGATGATGCCAAAACTATTTTCATACTATTTTCTTCCCCTCTAATAAATATCGCCGACTCGAATAATCTTGTCGGCGATATTATTTATTAATCAATTACAAATAATTAACTTTCCATTGCCTCAATTTTAGCTTCTTCTTCGTCAGCTACTACTTCTTCAGCAACATCTGTGTTACGAATAGTTGTCTTGTCAGAATAAAGAGATTTGTTCTTGAATTTTTTAACTTGTCTGTCAAGCTTGTCTGCTAACAAGTCAATGCTTTCATACATAGACTCAGCTGATTCTTCGCAACGAAGAACACCTGTGTTCATTTTGCAAGTTACTTCAGCAATGTGTTTTCCTGAAGCAGCAGGGTTTTTGATTACAGATAGAATTACATCCATACCAGTAATTTGGTCATAGTGATTAACCACTTTGCCTAATTTCTCTTTTACATAAGCTTTAATAGCATCTGTAATCTCTAGGTTTTTACCATTTACGTGTATATACATTTACACCTCCTAATGTCTACCTTACTATTGTACACTATTTTTTAACTTTTTTAAAGTGTTTTATTCAATAATTTGTGGTAATTCTACATTAGGCGTGCCGATTGTTCTAACCAATTCTAGAACTGCAGCCTTCATTTGGCATTTTTGAGCGGTTGCACTAAAGAAATCGCTATAGAAACATCCCACACAATTGCAACCACGCTTATAACATTCTAATGCTGTTGGTGTCCATCTTTTTACAGCAATAGCTCTTCCCATTTCACGACTTTTAAACACTTATTCCTCCAAAACAACAATCTTAGTGTTAATTAGATTTCCCCAAATCTCGGTAGCTTTTTAAAACTATACTCTCATTATATGGGCTGAGATTGCATTTACAAGCCATTAAAAACCAATTGTAACGACTTTTTTACATATATTAAAAAGCTGAAATCTATTGAATTTAAGCGATTGAGAGCATGCTAAATACCCATGCCTACATGATTAGAACATGTTTGTAGCATGCAAAACCATGCTACAAGCATGTTTACATGGTACAAAGTTTAGATTAAGTTTTGTAAAGATGTTGGCATGTTTAAAAAATTATTTTATAAGTATAGATTTTATTTCGCATGCGGATGAGATGAAAAATAAACATCTTGTAAGTGTTTCATAGAAATATGAGTATAGATTTGTGTATTTGAAATTCCTGCATGGCCCAAAAGCTCTTGTACCACACGTAAATCAGCACCATTTTCAATCAAATGTGTTGCAAAACTATGTCTAAACACGTGTGGAGTAACTTTCTTAGGCAACTCTATCTTTTCAACAATTTCATGGATAACTTTTCTTATAGTTTTATTTTGAAGCCTATACGCAGTATTATTTATGAACACAGGGGAGTCTTCTCTAATTTCAGAAATTTCATAGCCAGGAGCCAATAATTTTCTCGCAGTATTAATATATTGAAGCAAGTATTGTTTAGCCCTATCTGAAACCAAAACAATTCTTTCTTTTGCACCCTTACCAAAAACTTTTATTTCGTTTTCTTCTAAATTCAAATCACCAAAATTAAGATTACTCAATTCTGAAATACGCATGCCAGTTGCCCAAAGTAATTCTAAAATCACTCTATTTCTAAAACCTGCAGGAGTATCAATTTTCACATTATTTAATATTTTCTCAACTTCATCTGGTGTCAAAAATTTTGGCAGAGATTTTGCTCTTTTAGGCGCAGAAAGAGAAATTGCCGGGTTTGTATCAACAAATCTCTCCCGATATAAATATTTATAAAAAGTTCTAATTGATGCTATTTTTCTCGCTATAGTTGTTTTTTTATAATCAAACCTTTGAATAAAATACAAATATTCTCTTAATTTATTAAAATCAACTTTTACACAATCTTGACCATTAAGCCATAGAACATAACTAACTATATCAGAACAATATGCATTTATAGTGTGCTCAGAAAAATTTCTTTCTACACTTAAATATGTTTTAAAATTTTCTATTAACTCTTTTTCTCTTAAATCCAATTACGCACCTTAGCTTTTTAAAATTTACTTTTTCCAGTTGTTATTATACAATAATTTTGACCAAGATTGAAGTAATGAAGATGGATATATTTAAAACATTTGAAACATTTTTAAAAGAACCTTTAAGTATTCTAAGGGATAATTTTATACAGATAGTAAGCTTGCAAACTGGAAATATTTTTGCTAACAAACCTTCTGTTGAAATTAGTTTAACAAAAGATAAAACTCAAATCACAGTTGTTAACAATGAAAAATTATATAATCTACTGTCATTAGTTCAGCATCGAAGTAAAACAAAAAATTTATCAGAAAAAGAAAAAATTAAGGGCTAATATATGAAACAATTAAATGCAAATTTTATAATAAGTGCAGAAAAGCTTTCACAATGTCCAGATTTTACATTGCCTGAATTCCCATTACTTGGACGTTCAAATGTCGGAAAGTCTTCTTTTATAAACACTTTAGCTAACAATAAAAAGATAGCTAAGACTTCTAACACCCCAGGGAAAACTCGTTTAATAAATTTCTTTAATTTTTCAGAAGAGTTTATGGTTGCAGACTTACCTGGATACGGCTACGCTAAAGTTTCAAAAGAAGCCCAAGCAAAATGGCAAAAATATTTAGAAGAATACCTTCTAAATCGCAAACAAATAAAATCTTTAATACAATTTATTGATGCAAGACACGATGTTCAAAAAAATGACTTGCAAATGAGAGAATGGGTAAAAGCATATAATCTACCTATTTTCACTATCGTGACAAAAATAGATTATATTCCTAGAAGTAAAGTTCAAAAAGTCGTCAATGATGTAAAAAAACAATTAGGCGGAGATGTTTTACCTTTTTCATCTACCGATAGATTTTATTGCGAAAAAACCATTGAATACTTACTAAACTTATGTAAATAACTCTAGAAATAGGAGGCTTTGTGTTTAGACCGGTAGAAAGAAACGTTTTAAACCAAATATCATTAACCGGAATGCGCTCAATTGTCCTATTGGGTTTATTAATAGCTGCACCTCGTTCTTTAAAAGAAATAAGAAAAGCTTTTTTAGAACTAAATATTATTGAAGAATCTCATTCTGACGACATTTTAAGAATTGATTTAAATACAATAAAATCTATTGGATGTGAAATTTCAAGACCATCTCCTAAAAATGATTTTAAGTATACTTTACTTGAGCATCCTTTTTCTTTAAAAATTACGGATGAAGATATAAGATATTTTAAAAAAGTCTATAGTAGACTAAAGGCTGATGCAAATATCAGAATGCTTTTAGACTTTGATGAACTAATACAAAAAATTTCAAACTATATCTATGATTCAGATATAAAAGAAAAATTTATCGGTGTTTCTGCTTTCAAATATTATTCTATAGATTCTATAAAAGAGCTTCTGGTTGATTGTAAATATGAAAAAACTCTAGAATTAGTTTATAAAAAAACAAAAAAAGATAACGAATATACAAAAGAAGTTATCGCTCAAAAGCTCGTATTTAATAACGATCAATTGTATTTACATTGCTATGATAAATCTATTCATAAATCAATTGTTCTAAATGTAAAAAGAATTCTACGAATTTTATCAAGAAAAATTGAAAACGGAACTCCTGACATAAAAAAATTTGTTGTTAAATTTTACTTAAAAGATTTTAACTTAGAAAATTTAAACGAAGATGAATTTGTAATAGAAATAACAAATAATGAATATATTGTAGAAGGAGCTTACTATAATGAATTTTTGGCTTTGCAAAGAGTTTTATCCTTTGGAGCTTGTTGTACAGTAATTGAACCCGAAGAGTTTAAAAACAAAGTTATTAAAAAACTTAAAGAAATGAGAAATATCTATGGTACTTAATCAAACTGTCAAAAAAAATTTTTCATCACTTCAAGTCCTTAAAACACTACAAGTTTTATTAGAAGATAATTTTTCAATGCAAGAAATAATTGCTAAATTAAATGAAAACGAAAAAGAACCTATATTTAATAACAGCATAGTTAGTAAATATATCAACACTTGTAGGTTTTGTGGAATAGAAATTCCAAAGATTCAAAACAAATATTGCGTAACAAAACTTCCTTTTGGGCTTAATTTATCCACTAGCGACGCTGATTTACTAAAACACATGCAAGATTTATGCAGAGAATCTTTCTCTAAAACAATTAATAAAGGTTTTAACACTTTTATAGAAAAGTTAAATAAATATTCTAATAAAACCGTACTAAAATTAGAAAGAAATTCTATCAATTTTTCTTTTGAAGTTTTTGAAAAAGCAATACGGGAAGAGAGAAAAATAAAGCTTCGTTTAAAAAACAATACAACTTTTGATTGTATCCCTAAAAATATTATTACTCATCAAAAAAGAACCTATTTTAATATAAAAAACGAAAATAGAGAAAAATCTATCGCAGTCGATAAAATATCAAGCATAGAAATCTTAAATGAAACTTTTAAAACACCTAATTACGAACAAAATTTAGCTATTTTTGAACTAAGCGGCCCCTTAGCTGGAAGCTATAATCTTAGGGAAAACGAAGAACTTATAAGAACAGAACAAGAAAAAATTACTGTATCAAATATCGGAGAAGATAAAAATTTACTCCTTTCAAGACTTTTAAGGTATGATAGTTTATGCGAGGTTAAAGCTCCTGGCAATTATCGTTCAGAAATCATAAAAATAATCAATGATACTTTGGCAAACTACGGAGAATAAAATGTTACTTTCAATTGATATTGGAAATACAAATATAACACTTGGGCTATACGATAAAAATAACCTAATAGAAACTTTTAGACTAGCCTCTGATAGAGAATTAGAACAAGAAGGCTATGAAATTCTTCTTTCTACTATTTTTAAGACTTACAAGATAACAGATTGTGTTATAGGCTCGGTTGTTGACGAACTAAGCCATAAACTTAAAAATGCTAGTGATAAAGTTTTTTCAATTGAAACATTTTTGTACAACAATAATTGCTTAAGTAATATAAAAATTGATATAAAAAATCCTAAAGAAGCTGGTGCAGATAGAATTGCAAACGCTATTGCTGCAAAAAACAAATATAAATTACCATTAATTGTCGTAGACATAGGAACAGCCACTACTTTTGATATAGTTTCAAAAGATGGAAATTTTATTGGCGGGGTTATTATGCCAGGATTAAACCTACAATTTAAATCATTATGTAACAACACTTCTAAACTTCCACATATACAAGCAGGAAAATCAGAAAGAGCTATCGGAAATTCAACAGAAAATGCTCTTCTTTCAGGCATAATGAGAGGTTCAGCTTGCGCTATTGAGGGGTTAATCCATCAATGTGAATTAGAGCTTGGAGAAAAAGCTACAATTATTGCTACTGGCGGCCATAGCAAACTTATCTCAGAATATATGATAAGAGAATTTGATGCTATAGATTCTTCTTTAACATTAGAAGGTTTAAAACTTATTTACGAAGCAAATAAAGCTCACTCACTTTCTCTTCGCTAATTTTACCCCAAAACCTTTTGCCTACATGGTTTTATCATGTAAAAAAATCTTAACATTAGTTCTTAAAATGAGGCAAAAAACTTTACAATTTTTTCTATTTAAAATAGTATGTTAGTATATTGTTACTAGTATAGTTATGAAAAAAGAGGAAAAGTTGTGGACAATTTAGGACCAGATATTTACGGAAAACCAGTAGAAAGCTCTTCAACAACTAATGATATGGTTTTTGGAATGTTTTCTTCTACTGATAATTTAACTCAGGCAACACCAGCTCCTGGCGTTAACCCTGCAAAAATAAAAGTTATCGGTGTTGGTGGTGGTGGCGGAAACGCTGTTAATAGAATGATTAAATCAGGTTTGACAGGTGTTGAATTCTGGTTAATGAATACAGATTTACAAATTTTAAACACTTCACTTTGTAAGAATAAAATTCAACTTGGTGCTAAGTTAACTAATGGCCTTGGTGCTGGCGGTGAGCCTCAAGTTGGTGAAAAAGCAGCTGAAGAAGCAGCACAAGAAATTACACAAGCAATTGAAGGTGCTGATATGGTTTTCGTTACTGCTGGTATGGGTGGCGGAACTGGTACTGGAGCAGCTCCAATCGTTGCTAAAATTGCTAAAGATTTAGGAATTCTTACAATTGGTGTTGTAACAAAACCTTTCTCTTTTGAAGGTAAAAGAAGACAAAACCAAGCTCAACAAGGTTTAGAAAAACTTAGAGAATCTGTTGATGCTTTAATTGTTATTCCTAACGATAAATTATTAGATGTTGTAGATAGAAGAGTATCACTTCAAGAATCATTCATCGTTGTAGATGAAGTTCTTTTAAGAGGTGTTCAAGGTATTTCTGATATCATCACAATCCCTGGCTTAATTAACGTTGACTTTGCTGACGTTAAATCAGTAATGCAAGCTTCTGGTTCTGCATTAATGGGTATTGGTCGTGGTACAGGTGAAGGTAGAGCTGTTGAAGCAGCTAAAATTGCTATCAATTCTCAACTTCTTGAAACTTCAATTAACGGTGCTAGCGGTGTAATTGTTAACATTACAGGTGGACCTGATATGACATTACACGAAGTAACTGATGCTACAAACATCATTAACGATGCTGTTCTTGATGATGCAAGAGTAATCATTGGTGCAGTAGTTGATGATAATATACAAGGCGAAATCCAAATTACTGTTATAGCAACAGGTTTTGAACTTCGTTCACAAATGCCTATTGAAGAAAAAGTTGAAAGTCGCTCAATAAGCGCAGCTGAATTCTTCAGTGGAGCTTTCAACAGCACAGCTGCTCCAAAAGCTCCAACGATGTCTTCTTTCTCTGAAATTCAAATTCCTGATTTCTTAAGAAAGTAGTCGATAAGTTTTAAACAAAAAAGAGGTTCGACGAAAAATCGAACCTCTTTTTTTCTAAATAATAAAAGGAAATGTGTGATGTATTTAAATATTAATCCAATGTTAAGTTATAGAAACTCTATTAGCAAAAAAACTTTTTCTAAAAGTAATAAACCTTCCACCGTAGAGAATGATAATATTGCTTTTAAATCAATGACATTAAGAAAACCTGTTGTTGCTGATGCAGAGGTTCAAAAAATAAATAATAAAATCATTTCAATGTTTCAAAAATTACCAGAATTTTCTGCCACAAAAAAACCCTTAGAGATCCCTTTTAAAAATGGAATTGCTGGTTTTATAATAGATAAATCTAATAACGAGATGGCTAAAATTTCAATTAAAGTTAAAGAAAATTCCAATAAAATTAAAAATTGGGACTCAATTTCTGAATTTGATAAAGGCATGGATATTGTTCTAGACAAAAAAGGACAAATGCTTGAAGGCGTTTATTATGAAGCCGGTGGTTGCCATTTACTTTTTAGACGTTTGGCAAAAAATAATAGAAGAATTCTTTATAAACATAATCTTTATATGCCTGATAATATGGATAAATATTCTTGGAAACGTATAACAGCAGGAGATAATGTCTTCTCTACACACGAAAGAATTCAGGTAGATAAAGATAAATTTGAAGTCCTATTTTTTGAAATGGCTGAATTAGACACATCTATTTTGGCAAAAAAATAAATTTTTAAATTTTTTTACAAAACACTAGCAAAAAAATATATTATGTGTTTTCATGTAAAAAAATGGAAAGGATTTATAATAATGATTTTAAATATCAACCAAATACCCTATAGGACATATAATAATTCATTGATAAAAAGAGGAAATAATACAGAGCCTACCAAAACAAACTCTGATATTTCTTTTGGAGCTAAAGTTGTTAAACTAAAGAAACCTGTTTTGGAAAATAAATCTGTGCAGACTTTAAGTAATAAAATAAGCTCTTTTTTGGAAAAAATTCCAAATGATTTTTCAATTAATAAACCTGTTTTAACAACTGTAGGAGATGATATTGTTGGCTTTACAATTAATAAGACCGAAGCTAAGACCAACATTACTATTAAAAGAAAAGATTTATCTGACAAAATTATTGATTGGAATGCAAATAAAGAGTTCTGCGAAATTTTAACCTTAGTATTAAATAATAAAGGCCAAATGATTGAAGGTTCATATTCTGAAGCTGGTGCTTGGAATTACGGATATCTTTTCGAAAGAAATGAAAAAAACATTCGAAGATTAAAGTTTGCAGGTATGACATTTACTCCTACGGCTGGAGATAATAACACTTGGAAAGCTATTAATAGAGACGAAAGATTAATTATTGGTAATAACGTACCTCTAAATCCACAAAGTTATAAACTTCGTGATCTATATTACGAACTAATAAAACTTGATACTGCTTTATAAATTAATTTAAAAATAAATATCCAAAGTTTAAATAAGTTGCAAAAAGTATCCATATAAAATATGGAATTAGTAATCTTGAAGCAGTTTTTGAAACTTTTGCGAACTCAAATATAGTAAATAATACGAGAATATCCAAAAGAATAAGAATAGCTAGCGCTAGTGTTATATTTTTCATTCCAAAAAATGCTGGTGTCCAAGCAAAATTTACAAAAAGCTGAGTAAAAAATAAAACGTAGCCCCAAGCCTTACTTTTATAAGCATATTTTCTTGCATATAAAAACAATGATGCCGCCATAGTAATATAAAGAATTGTCCAAACTGGCGAAAAAATCCAAGCCGGAGGAGCAAGAGGTGGGTGTATTAATGATTGATACCAAGTAAAATCGTACATAATCTTATTATTACAAAATGTAAAAATTATACTATTCGACATCTGGGCAGTAGCAAAAACTTTTTTCATTTGTTTTATAACTAATAAAAAAGAGGTATATTATGAAAATTTTAGCTATAAACTTATATTCTAACAAACAACAAATTCAATCCAGACCAGCATTTGGTGATGCTGATGAATGGCCAGATGATCCTTGGAATGCTGAAAAAGCTAAAGTCCAAGAAGAGTTTCGTAGAGAGTATGATAAATTAGAGAAACAATATGAAAGAGGTGAAATTTCTCAGCGTCGTTTTTATAGAGAAAGAGATGACTTATTTGAATGGCTAGCTGAACAGAAAGAAGCAATAATGGCTAAATATCGCAAAATGACTATAAACCATCTTTTTGAGAAAAAAGTTGAAGAACTACCAGCTAAAAAGCCTTCTTTTATCAAAAAACTATTTCGAATAAAATAATTTATCTTTCAACAACAAAAGCAACCCATTGATCTTGGTGAATTGTTTCAATAATTTTTAAGCCGTGTTTGTCAATTGCTTCAAGTACAACAGGCTTTTTTTCATCCAAAATTCCGCTAAGCACCATTTTAGCTTGTGATTTCATTATATTTTTCAAATCACCCATAATTACTGCAAGCACATTGTGTAAAATATTTGCGCAAACAAAATCATATTTTTCAGTAAGCAAATCAGCGGTTTTTAATTCAAATTTTATGTCCTTTATTCCATTAATCTCTGCATTTTCTATACAAACATCAATAACTGTTTCATCATTATCACAGCCATAAGCAATGCTTGCGCCAAATTTTCTAGCACAAATAGCTAATATACCAGAGCCTGTTCCTATATCAGCCATTGAATCACCTTTTTTAAGATATTTTTCAATCGCTTTCATGCATAATTGAGTCGTTTGATGAGTTCCTGTCCCGAAAGCACATCCTGGATCAAGCGTAATAGTGATTTCATTTTCTTTTGGTTGATACTCTAACCAACTTGGAACAACCGCAATTTTTTCAGTAACGTGAGTTACAGTCCATTTTTCTTTCCATTTTTTTGACCAGTCCTGATTCTCTTTTTCATCAAGCTCAATTTCCCAGCTACCTAATTCTTCATCAGAAAAACCACGAGACTTAAGCAACTCTCGTTCTGTTTGAAGCACTTCAATAGGATTTGAAGCAAGCTCTGTTAAAAATACTTTCAAAGTGCCACGAGTTGTTGCAGTCATTTCTAAATCTTTCCAATCCTCTTCTGCAAGAACAACGCCCTCACATTCGAAATTAGAAAAACATATATCGGACACAATTTCTTCCATTTCTGGATTTATAGAAATCTTTAATTCAAAATATTTATTCATAAATTTTACCTAAATACCTACACACCATTTTCTTCTAAGTCTTGTAATCACATTCTTTTGTTTCATATCACGAATTGCAAAATCTAAATTTTCTTTTAGTTTAACTGTAGACTCACCCTTCTTAAAAGCTATTCCATATGGCTCATATGAATATCTTTTTGGCAACAATTTAACAGATTTATCATCAATCGCAAATCTACTCAAAAGAGTATCATCAGATGTTATGGCATTTATTTTACCAGCTTTTAAAGCTTTATATGCATTGTCATAACTTCTAAATCCTCGTAAATTAGCAGTTGGCACTAAGTTTTTGATGTTTTTTTCTGCTGTTGTTCCAAAAATAACACCCACCGGCTGTCCTGCTAAATCACTTATTGATGTAATTGCGCTATTCGAACGCACTAACAAAGATTGGCCTGCTACATCATAGGGTATTGAGAAACTAAGAACAGCCTCTCTTTGAGGATTAATGGTAACAGTAGAAATAACTATATCCACTTCCCCTGTTGAAGCCTTAATTAATCTATTAGAGATTGTTATTGGCACAATTTCAAGCCTTTCTGGATCTTTTAATAAATATTGGGCTACATACCTTGCCAAATCAACGTCATATCCAACAATACGTCCCTTAGAATCTATAAAACTAAAAGGTTTTGACTCAGTATTAATGCCAACCCTTATTTTACCTCTTGCTATTATTGAATCATACAAATCACTCTCTGCAAATTCATCTTTTGGCGGCAAAAGAAGAAAATAAACGCAGACCATGACAACAAAAATAGAAAATAAGATAAGCCCAAATTTTTTCATTAAAAAATCCTTACTACTTAGCTCTTACAGGCATTCTTCCACAAGATTTATCTTCATCGCAATAACCTAAACGTTCACATTTAGGAACTAAATATGCTTTTAACCATGGCTCTTGTGCTATCAATTCATCACACATAGCTTTAACCATACATCTTATTTCATATTGGGCTCTTGTACAAAGTCTTAAATTAGCAATATGTATCATTTCTCTTAGATTTAAGCTTGCCACAATTGATGTTGAAGCTGCATTAGGAAGCACAGCACGAGCATCTTCGGCAGGAATTCCAGCTTCTGTAAATTCACAATAGAGTTTTGAAATCTCACCCATAAATGATTCAAACTTAGCTTTAAGCTCTTCATTTCTAGCAATTGTAGGCGGGATTAAATAATCAAATTGTCCTTTTTCTTTAACATATCTTTGAGATTTTTGAGAGAAAGACATGTGTCTATGTCTAACAAGCTGGTGGGTACAAGCTCTTGAAACGTTAGAAATAGCAAAAGTAACTTGAATATGCTCAATAGTAGAATAATGACCAGACGAAATAACACGCTCAATTAACTTAAGCATTTTCTCTTCATCATCAGTGCTATTATAAATCTCAAAAGGTGTATCAGCACTGTAGCAAGTTCTGCATGCTGTATAAATTGTTTTAAGCATATTCTCCGGTTTAGAAATTAAATGCACAACCGGTTTATTACTATTTTCCATACTCTACTCTATCTCCCTTTTCTCTTATCTAAAACCTATTTCATACTACATAGCTGTTGTAGATGCTGATGCAGCTTCTTCGTATGGATTTTCCATTCCAGATTCCAATGCTGATTTATATGCAACTTCAAAAATTCTATCAGAATTTTCAGCTATTTGAGGATTTTCAACCAATGCTTTTAAATCAGAATTAACCCCGTCAACTCCTTTGAACAACATTGAACGACCTAATGCTTCAGCTTTTGAATCTGAAAAATCAGCCTTCATTGGAGCGACTTCAACACTGTCTACAATTTCCACAGGAACTTCAGTATTTTGTTTTTGAATGCCCTTGAAATTAATTTGATTTACATTGTAGTTTGGACCATTAATTTCACTCATTTTTACCTCGATTCGTTTTATTTAATTATACCATATTTTTGATTTAATCAACCATCCGTTTATTTTAAAACGTAAAAATAAATTTTTTTGCTAGTTAATAATATAAAAGTTTACATTTGTTAAAAAAAAGAGGTGCAAAATTAGCACCTCTCAATTTTATTCATTTACTGCATTAGCACAATCTGTGCAAACGGTCTCATGTCCTGCGACTTCGCCTAACTTTCTATACTTCCAGCAACGTTCGCATTTTTCACCTTCAGCTTTTGTTACCCAAACTGTGATACCGTCTTCAGTATATTCGTTTAGAACTTCTGCTGGAGCAGATTCTGCAATATGAGCTTGAGATACGATAAAGATATCAGCTAAATCTTTAGCATTAGCGTTTAGAACTTCTTTATCATCTGATTTTACATAAACCGCAACTTCTAAAGAGCTACCGACTTTTTTATCAGCTCTTAATGGCTCAATACCACGAGTTACAACTTCTCTTGTTTTTAAGATTTTTGCAAAATCTTCTTCAAGTTGAGGATTATTCCAAGCTTCATTTACCTCAACCCAGTCAGCAAGAAGAATACTTTCTAAACCACCACGTTGACATTCAGGAGTGTTTTGCCAAATATCTTCTGCTTGGTGTGGCATAACTGGTGTAAGCACTCTTACAAGAGCTTGTAAGTTTTCGTATAAAACAGTCTGACAAGCACGTCTTGAAAGTGATTTTTTACCAGCTGTATAAAGTCTATCTTTTACAATATCAAGATAGAATGAGCTTAAATCATTTGCAGCAAAGTTTTGTAGAGCTTGGAAGTATTTGTAGAACTCGTAGTTTTCAAACGCTTCTGTTACTTCTGCAATAACTTTGTTTAATTTGTGCAATGCAAATTTATCAATAGGTTTTAGCTCACCGTATTTTACATAATCAACTGCTGGATCGAAATCAAAGATATTACCAAGCAAGAATCTTGCAGTGTTTCTAGTTTTCTTAAAGATTTCAGCAAGTTGCTTAATAATATTATCACCGATTTTGGTATCGTTTCTATAATCAACAGAAGCAGCCCAAAGTCTTAAGATATCTGTACCGTAAACTTTGATAACTTCTTGTGGAGTTACAACGTTACCAATAGATTTTGACATCTTTTTACCTTCACCGTCCATTACGAAACCGTGAGTTAAAACAGATTTATAAGGTGATTTTTCTTGTGTAGCAATTGATGTTAATAGAGAAGATTGGAACCAGCCTCTATATTGGTCAGAACCTTCTAAGTACATATCTACAGGAGTATGTCCTAATTGTTCTGAACGTTTTTCTACAACTGCTCTCCAAGTAATACCTGAGTCAAACCAAACGTCCATAATATCAGATTCTTTTGTTAAATGAACACTACAGCATTTTGGACATTTGAATCCTTCTGGAAGAAGTTCAGCTGTGGTACGTTTTACCCAAGCATCTGAAGATTCTTTTTCAAAGATATCAGCTACATTTTTAATAGTTTCATCAGTAACAATAGCTTCACCACAGTCTTCACAATAGAATACTGGGATTGGAACACCCCAAGCTCTTTGACGAGAAATACACCAGTCAGTTCTGCTTGCTACCATGTTTGAAATTCTAACTTCGCCAGAAGCAGGAATCCATTTTACGTTTTTGATTTCTTCAAGAGTTTTTTCTCTGAATTTATCAACCTTAACAAACCATTGAGGTGTAGCTCTATAAATTACAGGTTTTTTACATCTCCAGCAATGTGGATAGCTGTGTTGAATATCTTGTTGAGCAAGCAAAGCACCACAGTTTTGTAATTTTTCTATTACGATTCCGTTTCCTTTATAGTATGGAACCCCAACTAAATCAGGGTCTTTAACGGCTTCTGTCCAAATACCTTTAGCATCAAGTGGTGAGAATACTTCGATATTGTATCTACAACCAACTTCGTAGTCTTCAAGACCGTGTCCAGGAGCTGTGTGAACAGAACCTGTACCAGCATCTAGAGTAACGTGTTCACCTAAAATAATTGGTGATTTTCTATCTACTAATGGATGTTTGGTTTCTAATAATTCTAAATCTTGACCTACACAAGAGCCAATAACTTTAATATCAGCCTCTTCCCAAGCTACATCAGCCAAAAAGCTTGCTAATAACCCTTGAGCAATTACATATACGTCACCTTTGTAATCAAAGAATGTGTATTCAAATCTTGGGTGCATACTGATTGCCATATTTGAAGGAATTGTCCAAGGAGTTGTTGTCCAAATAACTGCATAAACTTTTTTACCTTGTGTATCTACGATTTTATTAATTTTTTCAACCGATTCTTTTTCAAAAGCAAATCTTACATAGATTGAAGTTGAAGTATGGTCAGCATATTCAACTTCTGCTTCAGCTAAAGCTGTTTCGCAAGATGCACACCAATATACTGGTTTAAGACCTTTTTCAACGTAACCTTTTTTAAACATTTCGCCGAATACTCTAATTTGTTCAGCTTCGAATTCGGGAGCAATAGTTAAATAAGGATGTTCCCAGTCACCCCAGCAACCTAAGCGTTTGAATTCAGCTTCTTGTCCTTTTAAGTTCTTATGAGCAAATTCTCTACATTTTGCTCTTAATTCAGCAGGAGTAAGAGCTTCGCGTCCACCTTTAATGTTTTTAACAACAGCGTTTTCAATAGGTAAACCATGAGCATCATATCCAGGAACATATGGTGCATAATATCCACGCATAGATTTATAACGAATAAGAATATCTTTAAGAATTTTGTTCAAAGCGTGACCAATGTGAATTTTATCAGAACTCAAATATGGTGGGCCGTCGTGTAAAATAAAGCTATTGGCTTTATCTCTTTGAGCCAAGTTTTTATCATAAACTTTAATATCTTCCCAAAACTTTTGAGTTTGAGGTTCTTTATTTGTTGCGTTCGCTCTCATTTCAAGCGAGGTTTGTGGTAAATTCAAGGTTTCTTTGTATTCCATTCTACCAATTCCCTTTCATTATAATTTACTATTTCATATTTCCTTCAAAATCATTTTTAAAACTAACATCACTATTTGTCTTTCCTAATGTATTAGTTTTAATATTTTTGAGTTTTAAAAACTCATTCATTTTATTATAATCAAAAACATTTTCCCATCTTGCAATAACAACTGTAGCAACACAGTTTCCGATTAAGTTAACTGCAGTTCTTCCCATATCTAGAATTTGGTCAATTCCTAAAAGAATTGCAACACCTAATATAGGAATATTAAAACTCGTCAAAGTTCCTGCAAGAACAATTAATGAAGCTCTTGGAACACCTGCAACACCTTTTGATGTAAGCATTAACGCAAACATAATTACAAGCTGTTGTTCTAAAGTTAAATGTATTCCAACAAGTTGAGTTGAAAATAAAACAGCCATGGCAAGATATAAAGTTGAACCGTCTAAATTAAAAGTATATCCAGTAGGCATTACAAACCCAACAATTGATTTTGGAACACCAAATTTTTCCATAATAGACATTGCTTTAGGTAGTGCAGCTTCAGAACTAGCCGTTGTAAAAGTTAATAATGCCGGCTCCTGAATAGCTTTTATTAAAGCCCTAAAAGATATATGTACGAGTTTGCAAGCTATTAATAATACAATCAATACAAAGACAGCAAGCGCTACATACAAAGCAAGGATTATTTTTCCATAATTAAACAAAATATCAATACCATTCGTTCCAACTGTATAAGCAATTGCGCCAAAAATACCAATTGGAGCAAACATCATAACGTATTCTGTAAACTTAAACATTATTTTTGTAACAGAATTCAAAACATCAACAACTGGCTGAGCTTTTTTGCCAATAGAACAAATTGCAAGCGCAAAAAATACAGAGAAAACAACTATTTGCAACAAATTGCCATCAGCCATCGCTTGAAAAATACTTGTTGGAAAAAGGCTCAAAAACATTTGTCCAAAAGATTGATGTGGAGTAGCTGAAGCCATGTTTACAATATCACCAAGCGCAATATTACGAGAGGCAAAGTCAATCATTCCTTCGCCAGGTTTAAATAAATTTGCAAAACCTAAACCAATAATAAGCGCAAAAGTTGTTACTATTTCAAAATAAACAACCGTTTTAAACCCTAATCTTCCAAGACTTTTTGGGTCAGCATGTCCCGCTATTCCAACAACTAAAGTTGCAAAAAGCAATGGTGCAATAATCATTTTCACCATTCTTAAGAATACTTCAGCAAGCACGTGTGTTTTTAAAGCAAATGCTGGAAATGCCCATCCTACAAAGATTCCTAAAATTAAAGCAATAAAAATAGCAACTGTTAAACGAGAACCCTTCAAAACTTCTTCCTCATCATCCTCTACATCACTAAATTATACACTAAACAAGTTTTTTTTACATTTATATTCTTAACAAAAGTCTTTTTTTGTTACGAAAAAACCTCGTCATGATTGACACACATTCATGTTCGTCTTACGATTAAAGTACTCTAGTCGAAATTTCTGCCGGATTTGACGGCTCAGAGGGTGGGGGTAAATAACCCTAGCCGAAATAAGAACCACAAGTTGAATGTACTTATAGAAGCAAAGATTGTTTATCACCACAAATGCCGAAATGAATATGAATAAAATCAATTTACGATTAACAATTCGCTATTCACTTCTGCAAGTAGTAGTACAAAGATAGGTAAAAGGAGACAAACATGCCTACAATTAACCAGTTAGTACGTTCTGAACGTAAAAAACTAACAGACAAAACCAAATCACCGGCTCTTATGGAATGTCCACAAAGACGCGGTGTTTGTACAAGGGTTTACACAACAACCCCTAAAAAACCAAACTCAGCATTAAGAAAAGTTGCCAGAGTTAGACTTACTAACGGATTTGAAGTAACTTCATACATCCCAGGTATCGGTCACAACTTACAAGAACACTCTGTTGTTCTTATA